>JAESPD010000007.1 GCA_016756855.1 gamma proteobacterium endosymbiont of Lamellibrachia anaximandri
GCCGCTCACCTCGACATAGAGTTCGAGAAATTCACCCTGAATCAACTCCACCACGCGGGCGCTGGTCTGCAGATAGTCACCCACCTCCGCCTCGACCCGGTTGATCAGACCGTCGAAAGGCGCAATTAACCGGGTTCTCTGCAGGTTACGTTGCGCCCGTTTCAGGGCCGCCGCCTCCCGTTTCAGCCGGGCCTGGCTGCTCTCGATGCTGAAGGCCAGCCGCGCCTCGTCACTCGACAGTTTGAGCAGTCGCTGGCGCGCGCTGTCACGGGTGGAGGCGGAGGCGAGAGAACCCTCACCCAGTTTCACCAGGCGCCGATACTCCTGCTCAGCCAGTTTGCGGTTCTCCTCGGCCAATCCCAGCAGGGAGCGGTCACGCCGGATAGCCGCACGGGTCTCGGAGAGTCGGGCTTCGTTCTCGGTTACCGCATCCCGGTAGTCCGCATCGTCCAGCCGCAGCAGCAACTGGCCGTATTTTACCTTCTGCCCCGGCTCGACCAGCCGCTCCACCAGATCCCCTTTCACCTCGAATCTCAGAGATGCCACACGCCAGGGACGCAGCAGGCCAGTCTGCCGCACCAGGGGGTTGATATCCCGGGCCACCGCCTGCACCACCTCCACCCGTGTAACCTGAGGCTTTTTCATCACCACTTCCGGCTGTGGGCGGGTACGCCACAGTGTCATCACCACAAAAACAGTCAGCAGCAGTATCAAAAAGGTCAGCAAAGTACGGCGCAGAGGAGATTCCACAATGGTTTCCAGCAAGCAGAGGAATTGAAGATTAGACGATTCTATGCGATTTTATGCCGCGCGACAGCTCAGTCACTAACCAGAAGGCCTTTCAACCCCAAAACGACATGAATCGACTGAGTCTCCGACACCATCTCATCTGGCTGGTTCCCCTCCTGCTGATTGCCCTCCCGGCCCTGGCAGCCGACAATGACGGCGGGGATCTGCGTATCGACCGGGGATTGAACTGGGAATACTGCGATCCTGCCACCACCCACGAACTCCCTGTCCTGCCACTGGAAGCGGGCCAACCCGGCAGCACCCAAGTGGAAGCGGATGCAGCGGTGTTGGATCAGATCAACAACCACACCCATTTCTTCGGCGGCGTGCAGGTCAGACAGGACGAGCACTATCTTGAGGCCGATCACGCCTATTATCAGCGGGACACCCGACAGATCGAACTCGACGGCAACATTTATATCGAGAAACCGGGACTCAGGGTCAGCGGCAAAGCGGGGCAGGTGGAGCTGGACAAGAACCAGGGTTGGCTCACGGAAGCGGAGTTCCGCCTGCCGGAACATAACGCCAGAGGCAGCGCCAGCCGGGTGGACATAGCGTCGAAGACACTCTCCCATTACGATGATGTTTTCTACACCACTTGCCGCCCTGGCGCCAGCGACTGGAATATCGAGGCCGAGACTCTCGATATCAATATGGACGAGGGCTGGGGCGTGGCGCACAATGCCAAGCTGCGATTCGGCGGCGTCCCGGTCTTCTATACCCCCTACTTCAGCTTCCCGGTGGACGACCGGCGCAAATCGGGCTTCCTGCTGCCCTCTATAGGTTCATCCAGCCGCGGCGGCGGTGAGTTCTCCATCCCCTACTATCTGAACCTGGCGCCGGATTACGATGCAACCATCACCCCCCGCCTGATGAGCAAACGGGGTCTGATGCTGGGGGGAGAGTTCCGCTTTCTCAGGGAAAACCAGAAAGGCATATTCACCGGTGAGATCCTGCCCAACGATGGAGACGCCGACATCGACCGCCCCTCCACCCGCGGCGCGTTCAATATCCGCCACGATAGCTGGCTGGCCCCGGGGCTGACCTCCACCATCGACGCAGGTTATGTGAGCGATAAAGAGTATCTGACCGACTTCGGCAAGGGACTCGCCATCACCAGCAGCCGACATATCGAACAGCGGGGCGATATCAACTACACCATCGGCGACTGGTCGCTGTTGGGCCGCCTGCAGAATTTTCAGACCGTCGACAAGGATATCGCCCGCATCGACTATCCCTACAGTCGACTGCCGCAGCTACTGGCCGGCTATCAGCACAATCTGGACGAGATGGGACTCGATCTGTCGTTGGAGGCCGAATATGTCTATTTCGACCACGTCGAACAGGTACGGGGACACCGGGTCGCCATCTCGCCCTACCTGAGTCTGCCACTGCGGCGCTCATGGGGCCATCTGACGCCCAGAGTCGGCCTCAACTACGCCAGTTATCAGCTCAGTAATACGGACGCGGGGGATAATTCCGCCCCAAGCCGGATGGTGCCGACCCTAAGTCTGGACAGCGGCCTGATCCTGGAACGGGACAGCAACTGGTTCGGCAGTGCCGCCACCCACACGCTGGAGCCACGTCTCCACTACCTCTACGCCCCTTACGAGGATCAGAGCGACACACCGAACTTCGACTCATCGGAGCTCGACTTCACCTTCTCCAGCCTGTTCCGGGACAACCGGTTCAGTGGTCGTGACCGCATCGGCGATGCCAATCAGATCACATTGGCACTCACCTCACGTTTGCTGGAGAGCGACAGCGGCCGGGAACGATTCCGCGCCAGTCTTGGTCAGATACTCTATTTCGAAGATCGCAAGGTGCAACTCAGCGGCACTGATGTTACCGCGACATCGACCTCGTCCGTCGTGGCGGAACTCTCCTCCCGGCTGGACTCCAACTGGAGCAGTTCCGCCACCCTGCGTTGGGATCCGCATCTGGAAGGCGGCCGCATGGACAAAGGCAAGTTCGCACTGCGCTACAATACGCCTGCCGGGCAACTGCTCAATTTTGATTACAACTACACCCGCGAGAGCATTGAAGATATCAACGTCTCAGCCTATTGGCCCATCAGCCATAAATACACCCTGCTGGGTGTCTGGAAACATTCAATGCTGTTTGAACGGGACATGAACCAGATCCTGGGAATGGAGTATTCCGGACACTGTTGCTGGAAGCTGCGGGCGCTGTTACAGCGTTATGTCACGGATGCCGATGCGGAAGCGGACACCAGCTTCATGATACAACTGGAACTCACTGGACTGGGCGCTCTGGGCGACAACATTCAGGACACCCTGGAAGAATCCATCTACGGTTATCAATCGGGAAATTAGATTTCATGCAGTCATCCCCTAGACCCCTGCAACTGCTGGCTACTCTGCTGTTGCTTTTGAGCACACTGCCACTCAACGCCGCCGTCGAGGCACTCGACCAAATCGTGGCAGTGGTGAACGAAGACATTATCGCCCGCAGCGAACTCGACAGCAGCACCCGCGAACTCGCCGCCCAACTGCTGGAGAAAGGCACCGGTCTGCCGGCGCGGAATATCCTGGAACGGCAGGTGTTGGAGCGCATGATAAGCAAGCGTCTGCAGATGCAGGCGGCAAAACAACTCGGCGTCAGCGTGGATGACGCCACCCTGTCGAAAACCATCACCAACATCGCCAAACGCAACAACATCACCCTGGGTGAACTCAGAGACACCCTTGAGTCGGACGGCATCAATTTCACCCTTTTCCGCGAGAAACTGCGCCGAGACATCATTATCAACCGGCTGAAGCAGAAGGAGGTGATCAATCGCATCGTGGTCACCGACCAGGACATCCGCAACTTTCTCGCCCGCGAAGCCGGGGGAAACCGGCAACGCTCCGCCCTGCTGCTGCAGCATATCCTTATCGCCACCCCGGAAGGCGCGGCACCGGAAGATGTTCAGACGGCCAAAAAACGGTCGGAATCGTTGGTCGTTCAGCTGCGGGAAGGCGCCGATTTCGGCGAGGTGGCGGTGCGGGAGTCCGATGGTCGTCAGGCGCTGGAAGGCGGTGACCTGGGCTGGATCGAGGCGGCCCGTGTTCCCTCCATCTTCACTCAGGTGGTGGATAATTTGGAGCCGGGGGATATCAGTGATCCGATACGCAACGCCTCCGGTTTCCACATCGTCAAACTGCTGGATACAAAGGGTGCAAAACGCCACCTGATCACCCAGACACACGCCCGCCACATCCTGGTCAACACCAACGAAATCGTCTCAGATTCCGAGGCTCGCCACACCCTTGAAACCCTGCGAACCCGCCTGGAGAATGAGGAGGACTTCGGTACGCTGGCACGCTCTCATTCCGACGACAAGGCATCCGCCATCAAGGGTGGCGACCTGGGATGGACCAGCCCCGGCGACATGGTGCCGCAATTTGAAAAGCAGATGGACACCCTGGAATCCGGCGGGATCAGCCACCCTTTTCAGACTCAATTCGGCTGGCACATCGTGCAGGTGTTGGAGCGCCGCAAACACGACAATACCGAAGAGGTGATACGCACCAACGCACGCAAGGCGATCCGCAAACAGAAGGCAGAGGAGGCTACCGACCTCTGGTTACGCCGTCTGCGCGACGAGGCTTACGTGGAGATACATCTGGAGCAGGAACCGGGTTGAAGGTGTTACGCATCGCCCTGACCCCTGGCGAACCCGCCGGGATCGGGCCGGATCTATGCGTTATGTTGGCCCAGGGGACGCTGGCGGCCCCGGTTGTCGCCATCGCCGATCCTGCACTGCTGGAGCGGCGCGCCGAACAACTGGGGCTGCCGCTGAAGTTGATCCCGTTTGATGCCGCAAAAGCGGAACCGGGCAGTCTCCGGATCCTGCCGGTTCCACTCACTGCCGAAGCGCAGTGCGGCAGGCTCAATCCGGCCAACGCCGGTTATGTCCTCGACACCCTGCGCCAGGCAACCGAAGGGTGCCTGAACGGCAACTTCGATGCGCTGGTCACCGGCCCGGTGCATAAAGGCATCATCAACGATGCCGGGCACGCATTCACCGGGCATACCGAGTTTCTCGCTGAACTCACCCAGGCACACCCGGTGATGATGCTTGTGACCAAAGGCCTGCGGGTGGCTCTCGTCACCACCCACCTGCCCCTGAGCGAGGTCAGCCGCCAGATCACGCCCCAGCGACTCGAACGGGTCATTCGTATTCTGCATAGCGACCTGCGTCGGCACTTTGGCCTGGCAGACCCCCGGATACTCGTCTGCGGCCTCAACCCCCACGCCGGGGAGGGTGGCCATCTTGGGCGGGAGGAGATAGAGATCATCGAGCCGACCCTTGAGCGGCTGCGGCAGGGGGGCATAAACCTCACCGGCCCGCTGCCCGCCGACACCCTATTCACGCCCAAGTATCTGCAACAGGCAGATGCCGTGCTCACCATGTATCACGACCAGGGTCTGCCAGTGCTCAAACACCTGGGGTTCGGCAAGGCGGTCAACGTGACACTTGGCCTGCCCATCATCCGCACCTCCGTGGATCACGGTACCGCTCTCGATCTGGCGGGAAGCGGTCAGGCTGGGATGGGGAGTCTGCTTGCGGCTGTTGCAATGGCCGTGGAGATGGTTGCGGCAAAGGCCAGCACTTCATCTGACTGACAAACCCCTGTCATTTCAACCCCAGGGAGAAATCCCGTGCTACGTAGTTCGTTGGTTGCAAACAGGAAATCACCCCGGCTCCAAAATCTTCGCCTTCACCTGCATCGCCACTTCCAGTGCCTTTTGGCCGACTTTCCCATCCACCAGCGGGACTTCGCCGCTGTTGATGCAATCGATGAAGGCCTGCAGTTCTGTGTCCAGCGGTTTCACCGGCTCCACCTGCAGACGCTCGGTGACGATCTCAGGCCACTCCTCACCAGGTTGTGGCCGTGGATGGGCGGTATCGATGGTCTGTGCGATGAAGTCGAGAGATTCGTAACGGTTCTCCTCGAACACCCGGATACGGCGCGTCGTCTTATCCGATACCCGGCTGGCGATGATGTTGGCGACGGTGCCGTTGGCAAACTCAAGCCGGGCATTGGCTATATCCACATGGGATGTGAGTACCGGAGTGCCGACTGCGGCAATGGAGGTGATCTCCGAGCCCACCAGCGAGAGGATGATATCGATATCGTGAATCATCAGATCGGAGACCACATCAACATCGGTGGCGCGGGCAACGAACTCACCCATGCGGTGGGCCTCGATAAAACGGGGCGTTTTAATCCGCTCCGCAAGCTTCATGACGCCTGCATTGAAACGCTCCAGATGACCGATCTGCAGCACTGATCCGGAGGCCTTCGCCAAGGCCACAATCTTTTCTCCCGCCTCGACAGTGGATGCTATCGGCTTCTCCAGCAACATGTGGATGCCTTTTTCAAGGAAGGGACGGGAGACGTCCAGATGCAGGGAGGTGGGAACCACGATGCTGACCGCATCGACCTTGTCCAGCAGCTCGTGAAAATCGGTATAGGCGGCACATCCGGCTTCCTGCGCCACCCGATCGGCCGTCTCCTGATCGGTATCCACCACGCCGACCAGTTCCACGTCACTCATTCTGGAGTAGATAAGGGCATGAAAACGCCCAAGATAACCCACCCCAACTACGCCAACACGTCTCTTTTCCGCCATCGTCTATAACCCTGTTTTTCAAACAGGCGGCAATCTACCACATCAGAGAGATAACTTGTCAGAAAACGGGCTTATCCCCGATTCAGGTTAAACCCGGACGCCACCGGCGCAGCCGTGATCTCCGGCGTATCCGCCGAGCGCATCTGCAGAGTGATGCTCGAAGTGACTCCGAGCAGAACCAACATGACCAGCACGAAGAAGAAGTCGGGTTTTCGATGAGGATGATGTAATTGCATGACGAAACTCCTGAAACACCTTTTGCCTTGACCGAAGCATGGTTCAGTCTGTATTCAGCCGCTTTGAAACCGGTCACATTCACCACGGAACAACGACAGACTTTGTTTAAAGTGTGAAGTAAAAACAGTCGGTTATGGTTCCAGTTCACACTCCTGGAAGTCACAAGGGGTCCGACTATTTCTCTTCATCCCCCCCTTCAGCGACCTCGACAGCACCAGCTGCGGTGAGCAGCTTCACCATCTCCCCATGTCCACCCCTGCCGGCAAGACTCAAAGCCGTATTTCCGCCCTGGTCCTTGGCATTCACATCCGATCCCGCCTGGATCAGCAGGGTAACCACCTTGGGGTGATTGAAGGAGGCCGCCTGCATCAGTGCGGTGGCTCCCTTTGCGTCAACGAGATCGACATCCGCCCCCGCGCTCACCAGTGCGCGGACGCTGTGAAGGTTCCCGTTGAACGCTGCCAGCAACAGTGCTGGCCGGCCAGCCGCATTTTTACTGTTGGCATCTGCGCCCTGCGCCAGCAGGTCACGCAGTGTCTCCACCCGGCCACTCATCGCGGCTGCCACCAGCTCCTGAGCCTGATCCACCGCAAACGCCGGGGAGAGCAGCAGAAAGAATAGGGCAAAAAAAGTCGTTTTGCGCATCACAAACACCATGTAATCCATTTATAATAGGTGATCGGCCAGACGCCAATAATCTTGATTCCACTGCACACTGGCTGAATTACCCGCCTTTGCGCCACAGATGAAACCAGCAGAATTGATGACCCAAAAGAATCCGCACCAGATTGGCATCCAGGTAGAGACAGAGTATGTCGAGTCCCAATCCACCCCCAGGACAAACCGTTACGTCTTCTCCTACACCATTACCATCCGTAACGATGGTACCGAGACTGCACGCCTGTTGAACCGGCACTGGGTCATCAGTGATGCCAACGGCAAGGTGCAGGAGGTGCGCGGCGAGGGGGTGGTTGGCGAACAGCCCCGTCTCGGCCCCGGCGAGTCTTTCCGCTACACTAGCGGCACCATACTCGAAACACCGGCAGGCAGTATGCAGGGCAGCTACGACATGGTGGATAGTCAGGGCAACCACTTCGATGCGGCCATCCCCCCCTTTTCCCTGGCCAGGCCGGGCAGTCTGCACTAGGACCCCCTCATGAAATCATCTTTCCAGCACGAACCCTTGGTGTTGGGAGCAGGCATTCTGCTGATCCTCTTCCTCAGCGGTCTTGATCCCGTTGCTGACCGTCTGACCTGGCTGCTGGAAACAGTGCCGGTAATGATCGGACTGGTGCTGCTGACGATTACCTGGCAACGTTTTCCCCTCACGCCCCTGCTCTATCGCCTGCTTGCACTGCACGCCGTTATTCTCATGATCGGTGGTTACTACACCTACGCAGAGGTTCCGCTTTTCAACACGCTGCGCGATAGCCTCGATCTCTCCCGCAACCACTATGATCGCATCGGCCACTTTGCACAGGGTTTTATTCCTGCCATCCTGGCCAGAGAGATCCTGCTGCGCCGCTCGCCGCTAAAAGCAGGCCGCTGGCTCGCCTTCATCGTGATCAGTATCTGCCTCGCCTTCAGTGCATTCTATGAACTGATCGAATGGTGGGTGGCGTTGGCAAGCGGTGAGGCGGCGGAGGCCTTCCTCGGCACCCAGGGCGACCCCTGGGATACCCAGACAGATATGTTTCTGGCACTGATCGGCGCTATCATGGCGCTGCTGCTGTTGCAGCGGGTTCACGACCAGGCGCTGGCAAATCTTCTTAGTGCTAACAAGCAGTAGAATGGAGGCATCCTAAATTGGCCGTTTACGCCATTGGCGACATACAGGGTTGTTACGATGAACTGCAGCGCCTGCTGGCGTTCATCGAATTCGATCCATCCAAGGACAAACTCTGGCTGGCGGGAGACATCGTCAATCGCGGCCCAAAATCCCTGGAGGTGATGCGGTTCGTCAAATCCCTCGGCAAACGGGCCATCACAGTGCTGGGCAACCACGACCTGCACCTGCTGGCACTCTCCCAGGGTAATCGACGTCACTCCAAACACGGCACCCTCGACAAGATTCTGCAGGCTCCCGACCGCGATGAACTGCTTCACTGGCTGCGGCACCGGCCGGTGATGCACCATAGCCGCAAGCAGAACTTCAGCATGGTCCACGCCGGTCTGCCACCACAGTGGGACATCCCCACGGCCCTGGCCCTGGCCAGGGAGTTGGAAGCGGTAATACAGGGTCCTGGTTTCCGCAGATTCTGCCGTCAGATGTACGGCAATGAACCAGACCTCTGGTCCAATAAGCTGACCGGCATGGCGCGGCACCGTTTCATCACCAACAGCTTTACCCGCCTGCGCTTCTGCACCCCCGGCGGCAGACTCGCCCTGCAGGAGAAGGGCTCTCCCGATTCCCAGCATGGCAAGCTTTTGCCCTGGTATGAGCTGCCGAAGCGGGCAAGCCGAAACGACCGCATCCTTTTTGGCCACTGGTCGACGCTGGGCTACCATGAGGCGCACCAGATCTGGTCTCTGGACACCGGTTGCCTCTGGGGCGGCGCACTGACCGCACTGCGCCTGCGCAAAAAGAAAAAGCCCAAACCTATCCACCTGCCATGCCCAGGCGCACTAAAACCCGGCAAAAATTGAGCAGTGCCGCAATGGCTGCCTATCCATGACACCCTGTTTGAAACACCTCGGGAGAAACCACCATGAAAGCCCACGAAATCGACTACAAAATCATCGGCCACGACATGCAGCTGGTGGAGATTGAACTCGACCCCGAAGAGACAGTCATTGCAGAGGCCGGCGCCATGACCTACATGGAGCAGCAGATCAGTTTCGAAACCAAGATGGGTGATGGCTCCGATCCGGATCAGGGCATCTTTGGCAAAATGTTCAGTGCGGGCAAACGCATGATCACCGGCGAGTCCGTCTTTACCACCCACTTCACCAACAGCGGCAGTTCGGGAAAACAGTGCGTCGCTTTTGCAGCACCCTACCCGGGCACCGTCATGCCGCTTGATCTGTCCCAACTCGGGGGACACATTATCTGTCAGAAAGATGCCTTTCTCTGCGCCGCATTGGGCACAAAACTGGGGGTCGCCTTCAACAAGAAACTGGGCACAGGACTGTTCGGCGGCGAAGGCTTCATCCTGCAGAAACTGGAGGGAGACGGCCTCGCCTTCATCCAGGCCGGCGGCACGGTAGTGGAGAAAAGGCTCAACGGCGAAACCCTGCGCATCGACACCGGCTGCCTGGTGGGTTTTACCGGCGGCATCGACTACAGCATCGAGATGTCCGGTGGACTCAAGTCGATGGTCTTCGGCGGGGAAGGGATATTTCTCGCCACCCTCACCGGCACCGGCACTGTCTGGATCCAAAGCCTGCCATTCTCCCGCATGGCAGACCGGATCCTGGAACACGCCCCACAAGGCGGTGGCAAGGAGCGGGGAGAGGATTAGCATCCGCTTACTCGGCAACCCAATTTCACGCTGGAATCTCATGGGGGATCCTCCCGCCCTCAAGAGAGCGTCAGATCACTTCAGGCCTTTTCATGATGTTTGATGCCTATCAAGTAAAACCATACGAAATGTAGGTATAATAAGGCCATTATTTGGCACCTGTAAGACGCAACAGATTCACTCACTATTTCCATCTCTCAACATACCGTGATCGGGAAGGGGTATAGTCATGAGCATGAGACCGATACGATCCATGGCGATCGTCATCACCGCCTTGACCGGCAGCCTGTGTTTTTCGGGCCAGGCGTTCGCCGAAGAAGCGCAGAAAAAACTATTCAGTGCAAAGATTGAACACAAGGATCAATCATGCATTGAGTGCCATGTGCAAGAGACGCCTGGCATCGTTCGGCAGCATATGTCGAGCAAGATGGGCAATCCGGGCAACGCCGCTGACTATGTCGGCTGCAACGATTGCCACGGCGACAGCCACAATGAGGAAGACGACGCCAAGCTCGCTGAAATGCCGACCCCCGCAACCTGCACCGTATGCCACAAGGAGCAGGTCGAGCAATACGAAGCAGGCAAGCACAATCTGGCATGGTATGGCATGAAGACGCAGGCCGCCTGGCACCATCAGCCGGCATCCATCGTCAAGCAGGGTTATCGCGGCTGCTCAGGCTGCCACAAGCTCGGCACCAAGGGCCTGCTCGGCGTCAAGGAGGGCAACTCCGGAGCGCTCAAGCATGATGGCGGCAAAGAGGCGAGCGAGTATCGATACGGCAACGCACAGTGCGATGCCTGCCATACGCGGCACAACTTCTCCAAGGCCGAGGCGCTCAATCCACGCGCCTGCTCCAATTGCCATATGGGTTTTGACCATCCGCAGTGGGAAATGTGGATCTCCTCCAAGCACGGCATCGGTTATCTGAGTAACCCCGATGATCCCAACCATGGTGGATACCCGAGTTGCCAGACCTGCCACATGAATGGCGGCAACCACGAAGTCCGTACGCCTTGGGGTTTCCTGGGTCTGCGTATTCCTACTAAGGAAAATGTACTGGCGCTGATCGATGTTGCCCCTTCACTGGGGAAGCAGTTGACCTCGTTGGCTGCGGCGCTGCCGAGCGGCAATTTCATTGATCTCGACGACGACCCTCAGTGGACCTTCGACCGCGCCCTGATCCTGCAGGCCGCCGGGGTGCTGGATGCAGACCTGCAGCCGACCGAGCGTTTCGTTGATGCCGTTGTCCAGGCGGAGGTCGCACGCGGCCCTGAAGCGTTCAACGAGGAACGCAAGCGCATGAAGCTGACCTGCAGCAACTGTCACAGCAACGCCTATGTCGACGATTTCTTCAAGAGTTCGGATGACGTCCTGAAAAATGTCGATCACGTCTTCGCCAAGGGCATAGCCGCAGTGCAGGGTCTATACGAGGACGGCATACTGACGAAACCCGAAGACTGGGAATATGGTCCTGATCTGTTGATGTACTACGACACCAAGACGGCCATTGAGCAGGAGCTGTTCATGATTGTGCTTGAGTACAAACAGCGCGCATTCCAGGGAGCCTATCATGCCAGTAACGACTACATGCACTGGTATGGCTGGGCACCGTTGAACCGTGCGGTCAACGAGATCCTCGAGGAGGCCGAGAAGCTGCGCTTTGAACATAAAGTGAAGCAGAAACTAAAATTATAAGGGATGATTCTCGACGAGTGAATCAGTCGGCGGGAGCAGCTCACGTTGCTCCCGCATTTTTTTGCCATGGGGCAGGAAATCCTTCCCTGCTCAGGCTATTCTTTCGGCCTGTTCCATTCATCGACAGGAGCTATCTCGATGCGAAGCGCCATCTCTTTTTCCCGATTTCAGGCATTCATCCTCGCCACCTTGTTGGCCATCACGGCGCTTTCTGCAGTAAATGCCGCAGATCAGGGGCTTTTTGCCGAAATCCACACGGGCAAGGGCGTAATCTACGCACGCCTCCACTATGAGCAGGCGCCTTTGACGGTGATGAATTTCATCGGACTGGCCGAGGGTACGACAGAATGGACGGATCCCGAGACAGGAGAAAAAAGGCAGCAGCCTCTCTACCGCGATCTTACCTTCCATGCGGTCAAAAACTTCATGATCCAAACCGGTGATCCGACCGGTACAGGCCGGGGGGGACCAGGATATATTTTCGATGATGAGCTTCACCCACAACTCACACACAACAAACCCGGTATTTTGTCGATGGCCAATCGCGGCCCAAACACCAACGGCAGTCAGTTTTATATCACCAAGGTTCCGGCGCGTTGGCTAGACCGCCACAGCGTGTTCGGTGAAGTGGTCTCGGGTCTCGATATTACCAACAACATAGTCCAGGGAGATCTGCTCAGGAAAATCAAGATAGTACGCAATGGCGAGGCAGCCCAGGCATTCAATGTCGAACGCGCACACAGGTTAGCCGAGCAAAACCTGGTCGCGCTAAAAGAAGCGGCAAGAAAAACCATTCCTGACGCCACCTCTCCGCTGGATTCATCCAAGGCGCCGGGCAATGATCAGCCCGCAGTCTCTCCCGGAAATTTTGAATTTCTCGTCATCGGCCACACTGGGATCAAGGATCTTGCCCGGCTGAACCGGGTCTTCTATTACGACCATGACGGAGCCATTGAAGTGGCCCGCAAGCTTGTGCGCCTGGCCCGTGCCGATGGCGTCGATTTCACCGCGCTGATCGAGAGATACACAGACATGCCCGATAACCGGCTACACAGAGGGGTCAAGGATACGTTGTACCTTCCTGCCGGCTTGAAGAAGATATTCCATCTTAAACCGGGTCAGGTCAGCGATCCTGTCGATCTTTCCACTGGCGTTTATGTTTTCCGGCGCCTGCCGCATAGCTAGTGTCCGTCCGGAAACACTGCTTTCACCACGAAGTACACGAAGAAAATTCATTGTTGATCAATCTCTTACCTTCATGCTCCTCGTGTTCTTTGAGGTGCTGAGGAATCTGCTAAGATTACACGGGTACGGAAATTAAGACACTCGCCTTAAAGGGTCTAGCACTGCTGTCGATATAGTCAACAGGCGGCACAGAGCAATAAAAAGCAGCGTTAGTCCAGATGAAATCAGATGGCATGAATTCCAGCAACAACACAATCCGACACCTTCCATTGAATACGGCGTCACTCAAGGCCCTGCTGCAAACATGGCGCGCTGAATATCCACATGCAGGCGTACTCGCCCTATTGCCGGAGAGCGAAAAAGATAATCTGCACATTCTCCAGAGCTGTTGTGGTGATCAGGATATCCCCCTCGCAGGCGCTATTTTTCCTGCCCTGCTGATCGGCAACGAATTTCACCAGGAGGGCGTATTACTGTTTCGCTTCGATGAGTGGGTACCCAGTTTTCTGATCCCAGAGATCAATGACGGTCAATCCCCGCCAGAGGAAAAAATCTCCCAAGCGCTCATGCCAACAATCGAGGCAAGAGCTCCCGACGCGACCAAGCCGTCACTCTATATGATTTTCGATGGTTTACTGCCGAATATCGCCAGCATTCTCGATGGACTCTACCTGCAGCTATCGGATCGGGTGAGTTATGCCGGCGTCAACGCGGGAAGCGAGACTTTTCAACCCATGCCCTGTCTGTTCGACGGTGACCGCGTTGTCGGCAACGGCGTCCTGTGTCTGCTTATACCGACTCACAATGTAACCGTGCTCGAACACGGTTACACGGCTCCCAAGCATGCCATGAGTGCAACCTCCACCAATGGAAACCAGATTCTCAGCATCGACTGGCGTCCGGCATTCGAAGTCTATCAGGAGATCATCAAACAAGAGTATGGGATTGCCCTGACTCAAGAGAACTTTTATCACTATGCAGTGCATTTCCCTTTCGGCATCCCCCGCGCCAACGAGGATCTGGTCGTTCGGATTCCAGTGGCCCTGAATGAAGACGGCTCCCTGTTCTGTGTCGGCGAAGTGCCGGAGAACGCCATGCTGGTTCTGTTGCGGGCGCCAGAGGCCGGAGAAGGAGACTGCATCAACCATCTTGCTGCCGGCCTGCAGTCAAGCAACGGTTCGTTGCGGGGTCGCGGTATACTGACCTTCTATTGTGCGGGTCGCCGCATGCACCTGGGCGAGAACTCCCTCCAGGAACTCACGGATCTCCTGAAGGAGACGGGTGCCGCACATCTTGCAGGCGCGCTTTCCCTGGGTGAAATCGGTGGTACAGGTGACTGGGACTATCCGATGTTCCATAACGCCACTCTGGTCTGCACCCCGTGGGGAACTGGCTGATGGAGCGAGAGTACATCCTCTCGGTCCTCTACGATCTAACCCTGACAATCGGGGGAGAGACTCAGCTGGACAGCCTGCTCAGGAAGGCCTTGCAACGCCTGCTCTACCACACAGCTTTTCCGGCCGGCCTGGTATTGACTGACAACAGAACCGAGGACGGAACCACATACGGCCGTATCACCACTGTCGTTGGCGACCACCTGCTGGAACAGCGAAGCGGACAGATACTCGAACTACCCGCAATTCTCACCGACAATTCAATCGAACTGCTCAACGCTACAGTCTTGCCCGCCAGCCTGAACAGCAATGAAAAATACCACTACTGCCTGAAACTCCCGATCGACGACACCAGTCTCATCCTGCTGCTATCTCCACACAAGCCCACCAGCAAGCTGCCACTGACCCAGATCTTCAAGCCGGTTCTGGCCAACCTTTCCAGGTCCATTCTGTTGTGCCGTAACAGTGAACAACTCACCCACACCCTGGAGTCCGATCGCGATCAGGCACGGTCGGACCTGGCCATCGCGCTGGAACGATCCGAACGCGAGCGCACCCTTCTGCGAAGCCTCAATGACACCATCCCTGACCTGGTGTGGCTGAAAGATCCCGACGGTATCTATCTCGCCTGCAACAAGGCGTTCGAGGGCTTGTATGGCACTACGGAAGAAAAACTTATCGGGAAATCCGATTACGATTTCGTCAGTCGCGAATTGGCCAACTTCTTCCGGGAAAATGATAAAACAGCCCTCAAAGCCGGCGTTCCGAGAGTCAATGAAGAGTGGCTGACCTTCGCCTCCAATGGCCATCACGGCCTGTTCGAAACCGTCAAGACACCTCTCCGAACGGAACAGGGCAAGGTTCTTGGAGTACTTGGCATCGCCCGTGATATCACCGAGCGCAAGGACGCCGAGGAAGCCCTGCGAGCCAGTGAGGAGCGTTTCGAATTGGCAATTCGCGCAGCCAACGACGGCCTGTGGGACTGGGACCTCCAGACCAATGAAGTCTATTACTCACCGCGCTGGAAATCCATGCTCGGGTACGAAGATCACGAACTGGAGAATGTGTTCAGTACCTGGGAGCAGTTGGTTAATGTCGATGATAAACCAGAGACCCTGGCGCTAATCGAGGATTGTATGTCAGGTGAATCCGATGGCTTTGAGACCGAGTTCCGCATGCGACACAAAGCGGGCCATTGGGTATTTATCCTCTCAAGAGCAATCATGGTGCGTGATGACAAACACCAGCCGGTACGCATGGCTGGCACCCATGTGGATATCTCGGAACGCAAGACGGCTGAACGCGCCATAATGGATAAGGAGAAGGCTGAAGCTGCTGCACTGGCCAAGAGTCAGTTCCTGGCCAACATGAGCCACGAGATCCGCACGCCGCTGAATGGGGTGCTGGGTCTGGCGAAGATGGGGGAACGCGAAAACTCGCTGGAACAATCACATAAACTCTTTCAGCGGATCGGCACTTCAGGGCAGCACCTGTTGAATGTCGTCAACGACATTCTCGATTTCTCCAAGATCGACGCAGGAAAGTTGGTGGTGGAAAATCAACCCTTCATGCTGATGGCCTCGGTGGACAATGCAGCGAATCTGATCAGAAGCCAGGCAGAAGAAAAACACCTGCTGTTTCATGTGGATATGGCAGATAAATTGCCGCCCTGGGTAAAAGGTGATGCATTGCGACTGGAACAAATTCTGGTCAATATGCTCTCAAATGCAGTGAAGTTCACGGAACAGGGCGAGGTCAATCTGCAAGTGCTGGCACAGGAAAACAACCTGCTGTTCCGGGTAAGCGATACCGGTATCGGCATGTCTGAAAACCAATTGGCCCAGTTGTTTAAACCCTTTGAACAGGCAGACAGCTCCACCACCCGCCGTTTTGGCGGAACCGGGCTGGGACTTGCCATCAGCTTCAACCTGGCGAAGATGATGGGCGGGGATATACGTGCGGCCAGCCGGGTGGACGAAGGAAGTGAATTTATCCTGACCATGCCCCTGGTTCCAGCAGACCAGGTAGACGAGTCAAATTCACCTGTCATACCTGCCACCGGGAACAGTCTGCAGGGAGTGCGCCTTTTGGCGGCGGAGGATGTTGACATCAACCGCCTTATTTTGGAAGACATGCTGATGGAAGAGGGCGCCCAGGTGACCTTTGCCGAGAATGGCCAGCAAGCTCTCAAACTGTTGCAGGAACAGGGGGTGTCCAGTTTCGATCTGGTATTGATGGATGTACAGATGCCTGTAATGGATGGTTACGAGGCGACCCGTCAGATCAAGGGGATGGCCCCTGGGTTACCGGTGATAGGACTAACAGCCCATGCCCTTAAAAAGGAACGGGAGAGGTGCTTTGCCGCAGGCATGGTGGATCATGTAACCAAGCCAATCGATCCGGAACTCCTCATAGCAACAATACAGCGCCATATTCAACGGTCCCCATAAGCGCCTGAGTCCGGTGGGGAAGATAATTTCCAGCAGTCTGTTGAGAATGATCCAGCAGCATCTTCCCCAGCAGGCTATTGCTGTTTTTCCCGTTCAAGGGTAACAAAACTATAGGCGAAGCAGTTTTTTTCGTCAGCGGTAAAATCCTCCCGCCCGACTTCCCGCCATGCCGACAGATCAAATTCGGGAAACCAGGCATCTCCCTCCACCTCCGTATGCACCAGGGTGAGATAGAGCCGGTCCGCCCGCGACAGCATCTGGGCATAAAAGGCTCCGCCGCCGACAATCATGATCTCCTGCGCATCCCCCGCAGCTGCGACAGCCTCATCGATGGAGTGAACCACCAGGGCGCCCTCCGCCCGATAGTCCCGATTGCCGGTGACGACGATATGTTGCCGCTTCGGTAACAGTCCCGGCAGGGACTCCCAGGTCTTGCGGCCCATCACGATGGGCTTGCCCAGTGTGAGCCGTTTGAAGTGCTGTAGATCTGCGGACAGATGCCAGGGCAGTTGGTTATTGCGCCCGATCACCCGGTTCTCCGCCATTGCCCAGATCAGGGAGATGGTGGGGCCATTTCCCCTCATACGGCAACCTGCGCCTTGATGTGCGGGTGCGGATCGTAATCGACCAGCTCGAAGTCTTCGAAGCGAAACCCGAAGATATCCTTCACCTCCGGGTTGATGCGCATACGGGGCAGATTGCGCGGCTCGCGGCTCAACTGCAGATCTGTCTGTTCAAGATGGTTGGAGTAGAGATGGGCGTCGCCGAAGGTATGCACAAAATCCCCTGGTTGCAGCCCCGTCACCTGAGCCATCATCATGGTCAGCAGGGCGTAGGAGGCAATATTGAATGGCACGCCGAGAAAGATGTCCGCACTGCGCTGGTAGAGCTGGCAGGAGAGTCTGCCCTCTGCCACGTAGAACTGGAACAGACAGTGGCAGGGAGGCAGCGCCATCTCGTCCACGTCCGCCGGGTTCCAGGCGGTCACCATGAGGCGGCGGGAGTCCGGATTGCTGCGAATCTGCTCCACCAGTTGGCTGATCTGGTCGATACTGCGTCCATCCGACGCAGGCCATGAGCGCCACTGGTAGCCATAGACAGGACCCAGGTCGCCACTCCCGTCCGCCCACTCATCCCAGATGCGCACCCCATTCTCTTTCAGATAGCGGATATTGGTGTCGCCCTGCAAAAACCAGAGCAGTTCATGAATGATGGAGCGCAGATGCAGCTTTTTTGTCGTCAGCGCGGGAAAACCCACAGACAGATCGAAGCGCATCTGGTAACCGAAAACACTCTGCGTCCCGGTACCGGTGCGGTCCCCTTTGACCGTGCCGGTATCCCGTACATGCCGCATCAGGTCAAGATACTGTTTCATGGCGCCTTTCATCCATTGCTGATCTGTTCCTATAAGCCAGGATCAGCAGCAGAATACCGAACAGGATCATCGGCAGGCTCAGCAACTGTCCCATTGTCACCCAGTCGAATGCCAGGTAACCGAGATGGAGATCAGGCATACGCACGAACTCCACCCCAAAGCGGAAGACACCGTAACAGAGAAGGAAGAGTCCTGAAACCGCCATACGCGGTCTGCCCCGGGCGGAAAAAAGCCATAACACCAAAAAGAGCACCACCCCTTCCAGCAGCACTTCATAGAGTTGATTCGGATGCACCGGCAGCGAGTGGATGCCATCAACGGCAACCCCGACCCGACTGCAGAGATCACCTGCCTCTACGCAGGGCACCTGCATGCCCCAAGGCATGCGGGTCGCTCCCCCCCAAAGCTCACCGTTGATAAAGTTGCCCAAACGCCCTGCCCCAAGACCAATCGGTATCAGCGGGGCGATAAAGTCCGTGGCCTCAAAAAAAGTTCGCCCATACTTGCGGCCAAAGAGCCACATGGCCATCAACACCCCTAACAGACCGCCATGAAAAGACATTCCCCCTTCCCAAACTTTTAACAAGGTCACAGGATCTTCAATAAAACGGGGGAAACCATAGAAAAGTGTGTACCCGAGCCGCCCCCCCAGCACCACTCCTACTACTATATAGAAAACAAGGTCATCGATTTGCGTGACCGTCCAGCCGCTGCCCGTTTTTTTTGCGCGCACGCGACCAAGCCACCAGCCGCCCCAGAATCCAACCAGGTACATCACACCGTACCAGTGAATTTTGAGCGGACCCAGTGCAATCAGAACAGGATCGATATCAGGATATGTCAACATTTGTGGATATAACCTCAGGAATAGAATTCATGAACTTTGCCGGAACTAATCGATTTAGCTATCGTCTACCCATAATGATGGTAAAATTATGTGACGTGGTTCCCATTTTTCAGGATTTATGGAATGAGATTCACAAAAAATGTGACGGCTTTTCGCAGAGCGTCAAGATTTTGATTCCCCGGCCGTTAAGTAAGTCAGACGATGCAGTACTCCACTTCATCCGAGACCAGGAAGGGATATGACTTACGCACATGCACAACACTTTGAGACTTATATACCAAGAAATATGGAAACACTAGGTTCAAGATTAAGAAGAAAGCGCCGCGAGCGCGGCTGGACCCAGGAAGAACTCGCCTTACGGGCAGGCACCAATCAAGCCGTGATCCAAAAGATTGAAAACGGCAAGAGCCTGCGGCCACGCAAGATCGACGAAATTGCTCAGGTACTTGACGTCAATCCAGCCTGGCTGATGTTCGGCGAGAAATCAGGCCCAACGCTCGACGACGATGCCGTCGAAATCGCAAAAGCCTGGCAGCGACTTCCTGAACCCATCCGTACGCGGATCAAGCGTAACATTTTTGAGCAGGCGCTGCTCCACTCGTCCAAGAAATAGGGCTAGGTTATCGGGGCGCTTGTGCGCCCCGGCCCGCTTTCAAAAGACCGGCAGCACTCTCAGAAAGTAACTCTTCAGGTAGGCCGTCTCTGGAATCGCCGGATGGACGGGGTGGTCCATCCCCTGGTGTCCGCTTTCCAGCAACTGCAGGCTGCGCTCCAGGTGGCGCGCGCCCTGCTGTATCCTTCCCAGCAACTTCTCGCCCGACATGTGATGGGAACAGGAGGAGCTGACGAGCACACCATCCCGCTCCAACACCTGCATGCCCGCTTGATTGAGGCGCCGGTAGGCCAGCTCTCCCTCTTTCTGATCCTTGCGACGTTTGATGAATGCGGGCGGATCGAGCAGCACCACATCGAAACGCTCCCGCGCCTGCCGCAGGGCCTTCAACACTGCGAAGGCCTCCCCCTGATGGATCTGAATCCGGTCTGCCACGCCATTGCGTTCCGCATTTAGCCCAACCTGCTCCAATGCAGGCGCCGACAAATCGACACAATGCACTTCTCTGGCGCCATTCCTGGCTGCAGCAACCCCCCAACTTCCTGTATAGCTACAGACGTCGAGCACCCTTTTGCCGGAAATATATTTAAGCATCCGGCTGCGATTCTCCCGCTGGTCGTAAAACCAGCCGGTTTTTTGCCCTTTCATCAAAGAAATCTGAAAGTCTGTACCATTCTCTTCCAGCGTCAGCCATTCGGGCACCATGCCAGCCGCTGTTTCGACTGTACTTTCCAGACCTTCCATTCCCCTGATCGAGGTGTCGTTGCGTAACAGCACACCCGCCGGCCTCAACACCTTCTCAACTGCCGCCACGATTTCAGCTTTGATACGCTCCATGCCTGCTGTCGTAATCTGGATCACTACCTGGTCACCGTAGCGATCCACGATCAGGCCGGGCAGACCGTCGCTCTCACCAAAAACCAGCCGATAGAAGGGAGTGGGGTAGAGCCGCTCACGCAGTCCCAATGCAACTTTCAGACGATGCACCAATAACGACTGGCTCAATGGATGCTCGCGGTCGCGGCTGACGAGCCTTGCACAGATAAGTGAGTGAGCATTTACATACCCGGTGCCCAACCATTTCCCCCGGTGGCTGATAATCTCCACCGGCTGGCCCGGCTCGAAAGCGGTTAAAGGCGTTGCACTGATATCGACCTCATTGCTGAACACCCAGCAGTGACCGGCGTGCAGACGGCGCTCACGGTCCTTCTTCAATTTCAGCGGTGCGATTTCCATGTGAGTGTCTCTTGAATATTGGCAGCAGAGCAGCGTACGCCCCACCTGAAACAGTAGGCCGGTTCAAGCATAGCGGAACCGGCAATCGCCTGTGCTGTAATGCCCGATCCGCTAAGTTTGATCGGGCCTACAGTTTCCAGCGCGCCTCGGCATCATCATCGCTATGACGGGCATCCACCCAGCGACTGCCTTCCGACGTTGACTCTTTTTTCCAGAATGGGGCACGGGTCTTGAGGAAGTCGATGATGAACTCACAGGCTTGAAACGCCTCTCCCCGATGCGTACTTGCCACAGCCACCAGCACGATAGGATCTGCGGGTTTCATCTCTCCAACCCGATGAACCACCCGACTGCCCAGCAGATCCCAACGCTGGTTCGCCTCATCGACAATCGCTTGCAGCGTCTTCTCCGTCATGCCCGGATAGTGTTCCAGGGTCATGGTGGAGACCGTTTCGCCTTCGTTGATATCGCGCATCAGGCCGATAAAGCTCACAACGCCGCCGATAGCCGGATTGCCGGCCCGCAGGATGTCGACCTCGATGTTGGGGTCGAAGGGTTCGGACTGGATTCGGATTTCGTTCATGGGCAGACAGCAATCTCCGGAAACACATGCTCTTGAATAGAAAATCAAGAGCCTCTATGTAGGTCGGGTTAGCGTAGCGTAACCCAACCTACATGTTTGCTAATAGCAGATCGCAGCTCATCCTCCGGTCACGGGAGGGAAGAAGGCAACTTCGTCGCCATCCTTAACCGCAGCATCGGCCCCGGTCATCTCCTGATTGAGCGCCATCATCACTGTTTGATCTGCTGCGAAAACCTCGCTCCAGATACCACCCCGTTCTCGCAGGCGCATCAAAACGACTCCCAGATCCGCAAGACCCTCGGCCTCCATCTCCAGAGACTCTTCATCGAGCCGCTCACGCAAGCTGGCGAAAAAAAGCACCTTGATCATGACATCAACTCATGGAAAGAGAGAAACTGCACCGGGTCACCCTTTTTCAACAGCTCCCGCTCCGGGATGATCGCCAGCCCGTTGGCCCATGCCACTGAACTCAAAACCCCTGATGAACGGCTTGGATAGAGCGTGACCACCGCTTCGCCGGATTCGCTGAGTTCCATCCGTGCGCGGGCATATTCACGGCGCTTGTCAGGCTTGTTCCAGTCGAATCCCGCCTTGGCGGTCATCGGCGTGGGAATTGCACCTTCCATCACTCCCTGGCAGCGCAGGATATAGGGACGCGCAAACACATTGAAGGTCACGAACAGGGAGACCGGGTTACCGGGTGTGCCGATGAACGGCGTCTCACCAATATGGCCGAAAGCCAGCGGCTTGCCGGGGCGGATCGCGATCTTCCACAGATCCAGCGATCCCAATTTTTCCACTGCGGGTTTGACGTGATCCTCTTCACCGACGGAGACACCGCCTGAGGCGACCACCAGATCGGCCTGTTCTGCAGCGTGCGCCAAAGCATCGCAGGTTGCCTCGAAAGTATCCTCGATGATACCCAGCTGGATCACCTCGCAGCCCAGCGCCTGCAGCATGCCGCCCAGGGTATACTGGTTGGAGTTGTAGATCTGACCGGGGCCCAACTCACTGCCGGGCATCACCAGCTCATCACCGCTGGAGAAGACCGCAACCTTGAGCCGGCGAAAGACGGTCAGATCCGCGACTCCGACTGCGGCCGCAAGACCCAGATGCTGTGGACCCAGACGAGTACCGGCGGAGAGGATCTCCTCGCCCTCTTTGATGTCCTCGCCGGCAAGACGAATGTTGGCGCCGGCATTGGGAGCATCATTGACGACAACGTCATCGCCATCCTGCTCGCAAACCTCCTGAATCACCACCGCATCGGCGCCAGACGGCACAGGCGCTCCGGTAAAGATGCGCGCCGCAGTACCCCGTTGCAGCGGCTCTCCGGTGGCCCCTGCGGGGATGCGCTGGGAGACCGGCAGGCGGGTGGAGTCATCCTGCAGGTCAGCGGTATTGACCGCATACCCATCCATCGCACTATTGTCCCAGGGCGGCACCGTCACCAGACTGGCCACAGGTTTGGCCAGCACCCGCCCCAGGGCATCCTCTGTGGCAACCTGCTCTGTTTCGGTCACGGCATGAACATGCGCCAGCAGGAAGTCGAGGGCCTCTTCGATGGGTTTCAACGCAGGTCCGCTGTGGTGGGATCCGCAGTCACATCCACTCATGATTCAAAACTCCTTACACTTCAAGAAGACGGGGGAACATCTGGGCAAAATTACAGGGCCGCGTACGATGATCGAGTTGCGCCAGCAGGATCTTGTCCCAACCGGTACGGCAGGCCCCGGTGGAACCCGGCAGACAGAAGACCAGGGTACCGTTGGCAAGCCCGGAAATGGCCCTGGACTGAATCGCAGACGCGCCGATCTCTTCCAGGGAGACGGTACGAAAGAGTTCGCCGAACCCCTCGATCGACTTGTCGAAGAGGGGCATCAACGCCTCCGGGGTGCTGTCGCGGCCGGTGATGCCGGTGCCGCCGGTGCTGATGATGATGTGCACATCGGGATCGGCGATCCAACGCGAAACGATGGCCCGCATCTGATAGACATCATCAGGCACGATGACTTTCTCGACCACATTGTGCCCCGCCTCACTGGCGCGATCCCGCAGGGTATCACCCGATTTGTCGGTCTCTTCGGTGCGCGAATCCGAGACGGTCAACACCGCAATATTCAGGGGCACGAAGCCGGTATCTTCAAAATGTCCACTCATGCTCTATCGATTTCCTGTTACTGAAATGTGTAGCCGAACGCCTGCTTGAAACGCGCAGCAAACTCTTCGCGGGTAAAGATGTGATTCTGGGTACCCGCCTGTTCTATCTTATAGGCCCCCATCAGCGCCGCGATCCGCGCGGTGGTCTCCCAGTCCATCCCATTCATCAGACCATACAACAGTCCGGCGCGATAGGCGTCACCACAACCGGTGGGGTCATTGACCGCATTAACGGGGGCGACAGGGATATCGATACGCTGTTTCTTCGTATAGATGGAAGATCCTTCGCCGCCCCGGGTAACGATCACCGCCTCGACCATCTCCGCCAGTTGCTCCGGTGTCTTGCCGGTACGCTCCTGCATCAACTGCAATTCATAGTCGTTGAAGGCAAGCCAGGTGGCCTGCTCGGCAAACCCAAGCAGGTTATTGCCTTCGAACATCGGCATACCTTGACCCGGATCAAAGATGAACGGCACATCCGCATCGGCAAACTGTTCGGCGTGATCAATCATACCCTGACGACCATCCGGAGAGACCATGCCGATGGTACAGCCCTCTGCCTCGGTGACATCTATCTCATGGGCGTTGTTCATCGCTCCGGGATGGAATGCGGTGATCTGATTGTCATCCTTGTCTGTGGTGATATAGGCCTGAGCAGTATAGGCATCCTCGATCACCTTGAGATACTCACGGCTGATGCCGCACTCATCCATCCACTCGGCATAGGGACCGAAATCCTCGCCCACGGTACCCGCCGGCTTGCCGTCTCCACCCAGCATCTTCAGATTGTAGGCGATATTCCCGGCGCACCCGCCAAACTCACGGCGCATGTCAGGCACCAGAAAGGAGACATTCAGGATATGCACCTGCTCAGGCAGGATGTGATTTTTGAATTGATCATGGAAGACCATGATGGTGTCGTAGGCGAAAGAGCCACAGATCAGTGCAGACATTGGAGATTCCTGATTATTGTTAGCCGGACGGGGGGCGTTTGAATAGAAGGCGCTAGTTTATGCGGCGGGGTTGTCAGGGGCAAGGTTGGAGAGGTTAAAGGTTAAAGGTTAAAGGCTAAAGGCTAAAGGCTAAAGGCTAAAGGCTAACAAATTAAATATTTGTTTGAATCAGGCATCAAGCCCATAGTAGGTCTTTCAGCGCCTAAACGTAGTAACGACAGCGTGCGACCAATCCGTTGGCACCACCTCCTTTCACCTTTTACCTTTAACCTATCCTTTCCAAGCCAAATCCAGATCCCGGGCAGCCCGCACATCATCCAACCGCCGCACCGGCAAATCATGGGGAGCCGATTTCACCCTCTCCGGATCGTTCTGCGCCTCCTGCAGTATGGCTGTCATACTATCCACGAAGCGATCCAGCTCATCCTGCGCCTCGGTCTCGGTCGGCTCGATCAACAGGCACTCAGGCACCAGCAGAGGAAAGTAGGTGGTGGGGGCATGCACACCGAAATCGAGCAACCGCTTGGCAAAGTCCATGGTATTGACGCCCAGCTCACGGGCCTGCCGCTTCAGGGTAAGAATAAATTCATGGCTGGCGCGCCGCTGCGGATAAGCGGCATCGAAACCGGCGTCGGTAAGACGCTTCAGCAGATAGTTGGCGTTGAGGGTGGAGAACTCCGCCACCCGATGCATGCCGTCGCGCCCCAACAGACGCGCATAGATATAGGCCCGCAACAATACGCCTGCATTGCCGGCAAAGGCGGAGAGACGTCCAATACTCTCCGCTCTGTTATCTTCGGTCAGCCAGACATAATCCGCACCATCCTGTGCCACCATCGGCACCGGCAGATAGGGTTCCAGCCGCTCGCTCACCCCCACCGGTCCGGCGCCAGGGCCGCCGCCGCCGTGTGGCGTGGAGAAAGTCTTGTGCAGGTTCATGTGGATGACATCGAATCCCATATCGCCAGGACGCACCTTTCCAAGGATGGCATTGAGATTGGCACCATCATAATAGAGCAGCCCGCCAGCCTCATGCACCAGACCGGCGATCTCTTTGATGCGGCGTTCGAACACCCCTACCGTGGAGGGATTGGTCAGCATAATGCCTGCTGTCTGCGGCCCCAGAACCCCTTTCAGCGCCTCTACATCGATATCACCGTCCCCACCGGTGGGGATCTCCCGTACCTTGTAACCGCACATCACCGCCGAGGCGGGATTGGTGCCGTGGGCCGCGTCCGGCACCAGAATCTCGTTGCGGGCGTCATCGCCCCTGGCATCGTGATAGGCGCGGATCATCGCCACTCCGGCGAACTCCCCCTGGGCGCCCGCAGCGGGAGAGAGTGAGACCGCAAACATGCCGGTCGCCTCTTTGAGCATCTCCTGCAGATCGTACATGCACCCCATGAAACCCTGGCTGTGGGTCTCCGGCGCCAAAGGATGGCGCGCAAGAAAACCAGGCAGCGAGGCAAGACTGTTGCTGGCCCGTGGGTTGTACTTCATGGTGCAGGAACCCAACGGGTAGAAGTGGGTATCGATGGAGAAGTTCTTCTGCGAAAGCTGGGTGTAGTGGCGCACCACCTGCATCTCGGAGACCTCGGGCATAGACGCTGACTGACGGCGGCGGAATTGTTGCGGGAGCCCATCCAGATCAGACTCTTGCAGCGGTGCCTGGGCAGTTGCGCGACGGCCCGCACGGCTTTTTTCAAAGATCAACATAGTCGTATCACCAATCGGGTTTCAGCTTGCAGGGGGTCTGGATGCGCGCATTGATCACCCGCTCCAGTTTGCTGCGGTATTGCTCGATATCCTCATCGCTGCGCATCTCGGTGGCGCAGACCAGAACAGCATTGCCGAGCTCGGGATAGTCGGCGCTCAAATCGTAACCCCCCAGTACGTTGTGGGCCGCCAGGGAACGCAGCGCATCCTTCGTCTCCAGCGGCAGGCGCAACACGCGCTCATGAAAGACCGCTCCCTTGAAGACCGGACTGACGCCAGGCAGCCCGCTCAACGCCTTGACCAGCTTCCCGGTGTTGGCATGGCAGGCAGCCGCAACCCGCTCCAGGCCTTGTGCACCCAACAGTGACATATGGATGGTCGCCGCCGTGACCATCAGACCCTGATTGGTGCAGATATTGGAGGTCGCCTTGGAGCGGCGGATATGCTGCTCGCGGGCCTGCAGGGTCAGGGTGAAACCGGTTTTGCCGTCGAGGTCGAGGGTGCGGCCAATGATACGTCCCGGCATCTGGCGCACCAGCTTCTGGGTGCAGGTGAGAAAACCGAAATAAGGGCCGCCTGAGGCCAGGGGCGCCCCCAGGGGCTGTCCCTCGCCACAGCAGATATCCGCCCCCTGTTCACCCCACTCGCCCGGCGGTTGCAACACCGCCAGCGCCACCGGGTTGGCCACTGCGACAGCCAGCATCCTGTTGGCGTGCGCCCAGTCGGTCAGTTCATCCACCGATTCCAGCACCCCGAAGAAGTTGCACTGGGGAATGACCAAGGCCGCAAAATCCTCACCGGCATACTGCTCAAGACCCTCTGGATCTGTCTGTCCGCTCTCCATATCGAAGGGCAGTTCCACCAGCTCTATGCCCTGATTGCGCACGATGGAGTGAACCACGCGCCGATAGGCGGGATGCAGTGAGCGGGGTAGCAGGATGCGCTTCGACTTGGACTTGCGGTTCGCCCGCACCGCCATCAACACCGCTTCGGCCAGGGCGGAGGCCCCGTCGTAGAGGGATGTATTGGAGACATCCATGACGGTGAGCGCCGTCATCATCGACTGGAACTCATAGAGCAGTTGCAGGGTGCCCTGGCTCGCCTCTGCCTGGTATGGCGTATAGGCCGTGTAGAACTCGCCCCGTGTGGCAAGCTGCCAGACCGCCGCCGGGATATGGTGGTCATAGGCACCGGCACCGATAAAACAGAGCGGCTGCCCATCCTGGCGGGCGCGGACGTTCATCAGCCGCCCGACCTCCATCTCCGACATCCCCTGTGGGATCTTCTCCAGCTCGCCACAACGCAAGGCCTGCGGAATCTCGTCGAAAAGTGTATCGATATCCGGCGCACCGATGATCGCCAGCATGGCCTGAATATCAGCTTCAGTATGGGGGATGAACGGCATGGATCAGGACCTGTCTTTAAGTTTCTTCGGCAACCGTGGCGTCGTATCCTGCCGCATCGAGCAGACCCTCCAGGTCCGCCGCGTCAGAAAGCTTCACCTTGAAGATCCAGCCTTCACCAAAGGCGTCGTCATTGATCGTCTCAGGGGCATCATCCAGCGCTTCGTTCACCGCGATGATCTCACCACTGACCGGACTATAGATATCGGAGGCGGCCTTCACCGACTCCACCACCGCGCACTCAGAACCCGCCTCGACGTTGTCGCCCACCTCGGGCATATCCACGAAGACCAAGTCTCCCAGCAGCTCCTGGGCGTGGTCGGTGATGCCGATGGTGACGGTGCCATCACCCTCGTTCTTCACCCACTCGTGGGACTTTGCATAGCGCAGTTCGCTTGGTGTATTACTCATCTCTACTTCCCCGTTCAGTTTTGGAATGTCGTGCCGGATTGGAATTCTATAACGAAATGCAGGCTTTGCCATTACGCACGAATGGCGCTTTCACCACTTGCGCCGTCACTCGCTTGCCACGGATCTCCACATCACAGGTTTCACCGATCCCGGCACTAACCCTGGCGAAGGCGATGGAGCGTCCGAGGGTCGGCGCAAAACCACCGGAGGTGATCTCGCCGATCTCTGTTTCACCGGCAAAAACCTTCAGATGGTTGCGCAGCACCCCGCGTCCGGCCAGCAGCAGCCCGACGAAACGGCGTTTGCCCGTATCCTTGCGCTGCGCATCCAGAACGCTGCGACCAACAAAGTCACGCTCAGCAGGCTCCCAGGCCACGGTCCAGCCCAACCCGGACTCCAGCGGCGAGACATCCTCGTCCATGTCAGAGCCGTAGAGATTCATCCCCGCCTCCAGGCGCAGGGTATCACGCGCCCCAAGACCACAGGGGGCAACCCCTGCATCCGCCAGGACCTGCCAGAAACCCGGCGCTTCACTCTCCGGCAACATGATCTCGAAGCCGTCCTCGCCGGTATAGCCGGTGCGGGCGATAAACCAGCCATCACCGGGGGCCGCATTGAAGGGCTTGAGTGCCGCGACGCTTTCACGTATCTCCGCAGGCAGCAAGGGCAGTGCCTTCTCCCGCGCATTCGGCCCCTGCACAGCAATCATCGCCAGATCGCGCCGGGGCTTTATCTGCAGATCGAAGTCCTCAGCCTGCTTATTCAACCAGGCCAGATCCTTCTCCGTGGTGCCGGCGTTGACCACCATTCGATACCAGTCGTCCCGCAGAAAGTAGACGATCAGGTCATCAACCACTCCGCCTTGCTCATTCAACATGCAGGAGTAGAGCGCCTTGCCTGAATCCTTGAGCCGCTTAACATCGTTGGCAAGCAGGCGTCGCAGATAGGGACGAGCGTCCGGCCCATCCAGATCGACCACGGTCATGTGGGAGACATCGAACATACCCGCATCCCGGCGCACCTGATGGTGCTCCTCTTTCTGCGAACCATAGTGCAGCGGCATCTCCCAACCGCCAAAAGGGACTAGGCGGGCGCCCATCGACTTGTGGGCCGCATAGAGGCAGGTCTGTTTGTCCATCACGATTCTCCAGGTCATAAACGCAAAAGGGCGGCGCAGAACTGCTGTTCCGCGCCGCCCCTCTGTCCAAAACCTGAGAGTTTGCAGCCGTTGGCCGCTGCCCCGTCGGTGGGTCTAATGACCGCTCTCCAGAGTCGACCCTAGTCCCCGCGGTCCTTTTGCCTGAGCGATTCCGGGCGGGATTGCGCCTTCGGCGTCGGTAAAACCGATCTCTCCCACGGGGGTTGGTCGAGGGCAGGACTATACCGCTCTGCCTGGTATCCGTCCAGACACGCAAAGTTTTGGGAGGACACCACCTATGAGAGTCCACGCAGCAAACAACGGGAGGCAGGGCGAAGCAGAAAGCCAAAACCGAGCTTGCCAACCGCTTCATTCACCCCCCTTCACCCCCCATGCCCACCGAAATCTATTCTGACAAATATCAAAAAAATCCCCAATAAACCGTTATTTATCCCAAAATCCAAAAATAACCTAAAGAAACAGGAGACAGCTCCGATAGCACTCTCATACCGCCAGTGGTTTGCTCACCCCAATGGCACACATTATTCGAGGAAATCACCAAATGAAATTTATTGCCAATCTGCAACTCTCCCACAAACTGGCGCTCATGGTGCTGGTCCCGCTGATTGTGATGATCGGATTTGCCGCCACCCAGTCGATCTCTGCCTTCTCATTGCGCCAGACCACTGTCCAGCTGCAAAGCATGAGCGAACTGAGTGTCAATATCAGCAGCCTGGTGCATGAGTTGCAGAAAGAGCGCGGCATGACCGCCGGTTTCATCGGCAGCGGAGGGAAAAAATTTGGTGACACCATAAAAGGTCAACGCCAGGAGACCAACAGGAAACTCGAAGCCCTGAAACAGTTCCTGGCGACATTCGATGGCTCCGCACTGGGGCCAAAGTTCCAGGACAACCTTGGAAAAACACTGGAGCGCCTGGCTCAGCTTGGCAATAAACGCAACGCGGTCGACGCCTCTACCCTCAAACTCGGCGACGCTCTGAGCTACTACACCGGCAACAACGCAGCACTGCTTGGGCTGATCACCACACTGTCCACCCTCAGCCCCGAAGAGGAGCTGGCTATCATGACCGCAGCCTATGCAAACTACCTGCAGGGCAAGGAGCGGGCCGGCATCGAGCGGGCCGTCATGTCCAATGTATTTGCCAAGGACCAGTTCAGCGGCGGCCTGTTCAACAAGTTCATGTCTTTGATGACTGTGCAAAATACCTATCGGGACGTCTTTCTCTCCCTCGCAAAAGAGGAGAACAAGACGATCTACAAGGACACCCTGCAGGGTGAATTCATCGATGAGACCGAACGGATGCGCAGAGTCGCCATCGAAAAGGCCTCATCCGGCGGCTTCGATATCGATGCGGTCTACTGGTTCAAGATGCAGACCGGCAAGATCAACCTGCTGAAAAAGGTTGAAGACCAACTTGCGGCAGGATTGCAAATCAAGGCCAACGATCTCAAGGCAGGCGCAACCACCGACTTGGCAATCTCCCTGCTGGTCGCACTGCTTGGGCTTGCGCTCTCCACCGGCCTGGGCTTCTATGTCGGACGCGGTGTGCGGCAGCAGTTGGGAGGCGAACCCGGCCATATCGAAGAGATCGCCAACCACATCGCCAACGGCAGCCTCGACATGAAACTCCAGTCTGCCGGGGCAACCGGCATATACGCCGCCATGATCACCATGCAACAGCGGCTGTCGGAAGTCATAGAAAGGGACATACAGTCTATCGTCGACTCCGCACGCGCAGGAGATCTGAGCAGTAGGGTTCCACTGGAGGGCAAGCAGGGTTTTTATGAAAAACTCAGTTCCGGCGTCAACGATCTGGTGGAAGTCAGTGAGAGTGTCATCGACGACACTCAGCGGGTATTTGGCGCGCTCTCCCGGGGCGATCTGAATGAACGTATCGAACGGGAATACAAAGGCTCCTTCGACCGACTGAAACAGGATGCCAATGCAACCATCCTCAAGATCCAGGAGGTGATAGAGGGAGACATACAGTCACTCGTGGATGCGGCCCGCTCCGGTGACCTGAATCAGCGTATCCATCTGGACAACAAGCAGGGTTTCTTTGCGACATTGAGTGGCGGCATCAACGAACTGATCGATTCCGTGGAAAACGTGTTCAGTGACATCGCCCAATCCATGCACGACATGGCCAAAGGCGACCTGACCAAACCGATCACAAGTAACTATCAGGGTACCTTCGATGATCTGAAGCAGGACATCAATAAAACCATGGCCAATCTGGAGCAGATTATTACCCAGCTGCGTGAATCGGGCGAGGTGATCACCACCGCCTCAAGCGAGATCTCCTCCGGCAACAACAACCTCTCATCCCGTACCGAGCAGCAAGCCAGCTCACTGGAGGAGACCGCCTCCAGCATGGAAGAGCTGACCAGCACCGTGAGGAACAACGCCGACAACGCGCAGCAGGCCAATCAACTGGCCGCCAACGCACGCCGTACCGCCGAAACAGGCGGTGAGGTAGTGAAACAGGCGGTTGAGGCCATGGAGGCCATCAACCAATCCAGCAGCAAGATCTCAGAAATCATCGGCGTCATCGATGAGATCGCCTTTCAGACCAACCTGCTGGCCCTCAACGCCTCGGTCGAAGCCGCCAGAGCCGGTGAACAGGGGCGGGGTTTCGCGGTTGTGGCCACAGAGGTTCGCAACCTGGCTGGTCGTAGTGCAACGGCAGCCAAAGAGATCAAAGAGCTGATCCGGGACAGCGGTGAGAAAGTGAAGACAGGCGCGGAACTGGTTGACCAGTCAGGTGAGAACCTGGACGAGATTGTCAACGGTGTGAAAAAGGTAGGCGACATCGTCTCCGAGATCGCCGCCGCCAGCCAGGAGCAGTCTGCCGGTATCGACCAGGTCAACATGGCGGTAACCAGCATGGACGAGGTAACCCAGCAGAATGCCGCACTTGCGGAAGAGACCTCCGCCGCGGCCGCCTCGATGAGCGAGAAGGCCCAGGAGATGGATCAGCTGATGGGTTTCTTCACAGTCTCTCGATAAGATTTCCGGGTTTGCGCTGTCAACCCGGCAAACGATTTGAACAGAGCAAAGCGTAGGCCCGATCAAGCGTAGCGGATCGGGCATTACGGCGCAGATGAGATTGCCGGTTCCGCTACGCTTGAACCGGCCTACGTTCTGAAAAGATGAAGCAATAATGGTGCGCACAGCGCACACTACGTTCTGCAACCAGTGTGAATTAGATTGCAGGATCTACATTCCCAAGCCCGTCATACTGTGCTTCACTCACATTTTTTCTCAGCAAGTTTTCCGTAGACTGTCGCTAATTTATATAGATACCAAGCTGCATTTGGAGGTCTTCATGTACAAACGTATCGCGCTTCCCAGTCTCTCTTTTTCCCTTATGCTCCTGCTACTCGCAGGGTGCGGCGGCGGTGACACAGGCACCACAACCGCCAGCCGATTGGATCTTGGCATCACCGACGCGCCGGTAGATGGCGCAGACGCAGTATGGGTCGAATTCAGCGAAGTTGTCATTCAACCTGCCGACGGTGCACGCATCAACATTCTGATGGAGGACGTGAACGGCAACCCCACCCCCAAAAGCATCAACCTGCTCGACCTGCAGGGCGGTGTGCGGGATATGCTGTTGGACGGCTATGAGCTTCCCGCAGGCCAGTACAGCTGGATCCGTCTCATGGTCAACGCTGAGGCCGACGGCGTACTCGATTCCTATATCGAGCTTCCCGGCCCGTTACAGTATGAACTCCAGGTACCCAGTGGGTCCCAGACAGGGCTTAAGATAAACACCGGCTTCGAGATCCTGGAGGGTGATACAAACGATTACACCATCGATTTCGATCTGCGCAAATCAGTACATCAGCCCAATGGGCAGGTGGGTCCTTTGGGACCGGTCTATTTCCTGCGCCCTACCCTGCGCCTAATGAAAACCGCCACCACCGGCACCATCTCAGGCACTGTCGATCCCGTCGTCTTTGCGGGTGAGGCCTGTGACGGCAACACCGTGGGTTATGCTGTGTATGTCTTTAGCGGCACCGGTGCAACCCCCGTCGATGTCAACGTCAACGATCAGGCAAGAAACAACCCGGTCACTACCGCGGCCATCTCCGACGACGGCAACTTCACCTACACCGCCGCCTACCTGAGCGAGGGAACATACACGGTGGCTGCAACCTGTGCGGCTGACCTGGACGATCCGGAACTGGATAATCAACCGGGCAATCAAGAGGCTAATCCCGAGGTTACCTTTGTCGGCACTGCTGACGTCAACGTCACTGCGGGCGCGGAGACTCTACACGACATTCTCTGACCCATTGGGGTCGACAAACCTCAATGACACCGACTGCGCCGGGTTTGCGTTGTGCAACCCGGCATGGGTTTGAACCGATCAAAGTGTAGGCCCGATCAAGCATAGCGGATCGGGCATTTCAACACAGATGCGATTGCCGGTTCCGCTACGCTTGAACCGGCCTACATCTTAAGATCTGTCCCAATCGCGCTGTGCCAGCTTGGGCAACTCCCCCACCATCCCCATCGCCCGCCGTACCACGATATGTTTGAGCGGGCCTGAATGGTCCACCAGACTCAACCCCAGGTTGCGGGCCAGCTTGAGAGGCAACACCTCGTTGCTAAAAAATCGTTTGAAAAAATCCATGGCGCCGAGCATGCCCATGTTCGCCCCTTTGCGCGTCCGCTCATAACGGCGCAGAGTGGCCAGCGAGCCAATTTGACGTCCCGCCTGCCGGGCCTCGATCAGCACCTCCGCCAACTGTGCCGCATCGAGAAAACCAAGATTCACACCCTGTCCAGCCAGAGGATGGATAGCGTGTGCCGCATCCCCAACCAGAGCCAGCCCTTCACGAATATAGGTCTCTGCATGTCCCAGGCGCAGGGGAAATGCCGCTCTCGGCCCCACCTCAAGCACATCACCCAGATTCTGCTCACTGGCCTGGGTCAGCTCACGGCAGAAGTCATCATCGTCCAGCGCCATCAACTCCCTGGCCAGCAGGGGGGAAGTCGACCATACGATAGAGCAGCGGCCGTCATCGATGGGCAGGAACGCCAGGGGACCGGTGGGCATGAAACGCTGCCAGGCGGTGTTCTGATGATGCAAGACGGGGCGCACGGTGGCGACGATGGCGTGTTGATCATAGTCCCAGCCCCGAGTGCCGATTGCCGCCATCCTGCGAATCAGGGATTCCCGCCCATCCGCGCCCACTACCAGTTTTGCCTCTAGAGAGGTACCGTCTTTCAGTGTTACAGAAGGAGCTGATCCCATCTTGAGATCAGCCACTTCAGCCGGACATAGCCGGGTTACATTTTCATGGGTTGCCAGACGCTCCCAGAGCGCCAGTTGAGTCACCCTGTTCTCCACGATATGACCAAGATTGGACTCGCCGACGTCGTGACAACTGAAATGAATGCTGCCGTTGCCCCCCGCGTCCCAGACATGCATGTCTGTATAGGGGGAGACGCGTTTTTCGCACATGCGATCCCACACCCCCAGGTTTTCCAGCACCTGCTGGGAGGCCCGCGTCAGGGCGGAGACCCGCAGATCAACCTCAGCGTCCGGCCAGTCGGTTTGCGGCTCATGCAACTCCAGCACACAGACATCGAAACCGGCGTCGGCCATGGCGCCAGCGAGGGCGCTGCCCACCATGCCGCCACCCACGACGATCAAATCAAAACTGTCTCGTTGTTCAGACAAGGGGAATACCTCGAGCCAGTCGCGGCAACCGCCCATTCAACCCCATAAACTGACGAGCCACCAAGTGTTTCAACCCCGGGGTGGTATCCAGCCCGAGCAGAGCGACATTGCGCGCCAGACGCAACGGGGTCAGGGGATTGGCAAACAGGCGGGCCAGGGTATCGGTGATCATAGCCACCGCATTCTGATCCCGCCGCCGCCAGTCGACATAACGCTGCAGCAGATCCATGCTGCCTGGGTCACCCTGCCCCGCTGCCGCGTCTGCCAGTAGATCCGCCAGCACCGCAACGTCGCGAATCCCAAGATTGAAACCCTGCCCGGTAACCGGGTGTACCGTGTGCGCGGCATTGCCGATCAGCGCGATACGGGGGCGCACATGCTCATTGGCCTGCCGCAGTTTCAGAGGATAGGCAAAGCGTTTGCCACACTTTGTCAGATGTCCCAGGCGATAACCAAAACGATCCTGCAGACGTCCCAGGAAGGCGGCATCGTCCAGCGCCATCAGCTCAGTGACCTGATCATCTTTTGCCGTCCACACCAGAGAGCTACGCCCCCCGGTCATCGGCAACATTGCCAGGGGACCAGTATCGGTAAACCGTTCATAGGCGACCCCCTGATGAGGCCGTTCGGTAGTGATATTGGCAATGATAGCGGTCTGGCCATAGGTCTGCTCTTTGGATGAAATCGCCAGGCGATCTCTTACCGCCGAATCGCCGCCATCCGCTGCGACCAACAGTGCTGCCGTCACGCACCGGACAATACCCGCCTCTTCCAGACTCACATCGACTGAATCATCAGAAACGGAAAAGCTCTTCAGACTCGACGGACAGAGCAGATCGATATCCGGCTCCTGTTCCAGATCCTTGAGCAGGGCCTGTCCCAAAGCACGTGCGGTGGCAACATAACCCAGCGCCTCCACGCCCTCATCGCGATTGTTGAGCCGGGCAAAACCGAAGTGGCCACGATCGGAGATGTGGATATCGGAAATCGGCTCCGCCTCGCCGGAGAGCCCTTCCCAGACCCCCATGCCCTGAAGTATCAATCGGGTTCCCCAGGAGAGGGCAATCACCCGGTCGTCATAGCTCGGCTGGAGATCGGAGTTGAAAGGCCAGGCCTCAACCACACCGATCTTCAGACCCAATCCACTAATGGAACGGGCAAGACTGGCGCCCACCATGCCGCCGCCAATAATGAGAACGTCGTAGTCGTTTGCCATTTCAAGAAGCCATCAGGGTTTCGAGTGCGACCACCGTCTTGGGCGTATCCTTTGTCAGGAGATCACAACCCTCCTTCGTCACCAACACATCGTCTTCAATCCTGATGCCGATGTCCCACCACTTCTTCGCCACGCCTCTGGTGCCGGATGGGATATACAACCCCGGCTCGATGGTCAGAACCATGCCCGGTTCGAGCAGCCGCCAGGTTCCATCGACCTTGTAATCCCCCACATCGTGCACATCCATACCGATCCAGTGGCCGGTGCGGTGGGGATAGAATTTCTTGTACTTCTCTTCACGGATCAGCTTGGGTACCGAACCTTTGAGAATGCCCAGCTTGACCAGACCTCGGGTCATGGTGCGCACAGCGGCCACATGGGGATCGTTCCAATGGTTTCCCGGTTTCACCTTGGCGATGGCTGCCTCCTGCGCCGCCAACACCAGTTCATAGAGTTGCCGTTGGGGTTGTGTAAAAACGCCATTCACCGGATAGGTGCGGGTGATGTCGGAAGCGTAGCACTCCAGCTCGCAACCGGCGTCGATCAACAGCATATCGCCATCATTCAACTTGTCCCGATTATCGATATAGTGCAATACACAGGCGTTGCCGCCGCCACCCACGATAGGCGTATATGCCTGTTCACGCGTGCCGAGACGGCCACACTCGGCCAGGAACTCCGCCTCCAGCTGATACTCCCAGGCACCCGCACGGCAGGTCTTCATCACCCGCTTGTGCGCCTTGGCGGAGATCTTTGCCGCCTGCCGCATCACCTTGATCTCGGAGCGACTTTTATAGAGCCGCATCTCATGCAGATAGTGATCGAGGGCTATGATCTCCATCGGCCCCTGGCCACCACTGCGGGATTCGCACCGAATCTGATTGATCCACTCCAGCAGGCGCTTGTCCAGCTCGGGACTGCAACCCATGGCGTAAAAAACCCGGTCAGTCTGCTCCATCATGCGCGGCAGGATCTCGTCAAGATCGCCGATGGGGAAAGAGTCATCGGCACCGTAGCCGTCACAGGCACCCTCCTGGCCGGCCCGTGGACCATCCCACTGTTCCATCTTGGGATCCCGTTCGCGATTGAAGAGGATATACTCCGCCTGTTTTCTGCCGGGAATCAGAACCGCGACGGCTTCCGGTTCAGGGAATCCGGTGAGATAGAAAAAATCACTGTCAGGGCGATAGTGATAGTGCACATCACGGTTGCGCACCTGCAGTGGTGAGGTCGGCAGGATTGCGATACTGCCTGATCCCATGATGCGCATCAGTTCACGACGACGCCGTTTGAACTCACTCGCTACCATTACCCTTCTCCCGCTTGCCGGTCAGTGCCTCCCGGATCAGTAACACCGCCACCCGCAGAAACTCCTCCAGTTCGACATAGGCCAGCTCGGCCTCCTCACCTGGTTCAATATCCGCATGGTCGAGGCGGGTAAATTCCGTGATATCCCGAATTGCTTCTCCTGCCTCATCTTTCAACTGGGCTTCAGTGATACCCGCCAGCCCCAATCCATAGAGATAACCCTGGCACCATTCACTCAATGCCCTGGCGCGCACCTCGATCTCCAGTTCGTCATCCGGCAGAAACGGCGCGAAATTCAGCTCTTCCCCTTCGATGTAACCCTGGGTCGACTGATAAAGATGACCCAACAACTGCCTGGCTTCAACCACCAGAAGATCATCATCCGAGCGATCTTTGAACAGTTCGACAAACCAGGCAGCATGGGCATCAGAATGACCAGCACAGAGTATGCCGCTGATCACCCCATGAATCTCACTCGCGCCAACATCCAGGCCTATCGATTGTAGAACCTGATCAAAGCGTTCGAACTGGGGCATTGCCGGAGTATCGTTCATGCAGATTTTCTTTACTTAACCTAATATTGAAGAAGAATCATAACATGAGCTGTAAAGATTGACCGTTCCCTGAGCGCCCTCTATATTGGGGAACATGATCGAAGATGAGATGAAAGAGAGCACAGAACTCGACCTCAGAAAACTTGAGCTTCAGGTTGAAGAACTCATCCGGGCCTGCGCCTATCTGAAAGACGAGAACAAATCCCTGCGCGCCCGCCAGGATAGCCTGGTGGCGGAACGCGCCTCTCTGATCGAGAAGACTGAACTCGCCCGCACCCGGGTCGAGGCGATGATCACCCGCCTGAAGTCCATGGAAGCCCCCCAGTGAGTGAGACACAGATTCCCGTTACCGTTCTGATTCTGGATAAGGAGTATCGCGTCACCTGCGAGCCGGAGGAACGCGAATCGCTTATCGACACCGCACGTTTCCTCGATGACAAGATGAGAGAGATCCGCAGTGCGGGACGTGTCATCGGTACCGAACGCATCGCAGTCATGGCCGCACTCAATATTGCCCACGAATTACTGGAGCAGCGCAGCAGCAAATCCAGCGATGTGCAAAACATCTCCCACCGCATTCAAAATTTGCAGGAGAAGATAGAGATCGCCCTGAATTCAAGCAACCAACTGGAACTTTGACCCATTTAGGTTTAGCCTATAGGTAGATGACCCCTGCCGTGTTCGTTAGTGACCCGGGTATTTTCTTGAGCCTAATTAGTGCCCTGGGAGCAAAATGTCGATGCCGGTGTGCATGTCCGCCTCGTAGCGGGAAGCCTGAAGCATCCCTGCTGTTCCCACTTGAACCTACCGGTTCAAGAACAATGGTTTGCGACGGCACATGTGGGGGTTGTCTCTTTCAAATCACACCCTGCTCCGATGAATACAAAAGCGCTGCGTCACATGGCCCGCACCCGACGGCGCCAATTGAGCAACCAGATACACAAAGCCCACAGCCTGCAGTTGAAACGCCTGGCTTCGGCGTATACAGCATTCAGACACAGCCACCGCATCGCTTTCTATTTTGCTGCTGACGGTGAGATGGATCCAGCCCCTTTGGTCAAGCACGCACGCCATTCCGGTAAGCGCTGCTTCTTCCCCGTCCTGCGCAACCGCCCAGCGCAATCCCTTTGGTTCGCAGAACATAAAATAGAAGGTCGACTGAAAAACAATCGATTCGGAATCCCCGAACCTGCATCACACCATAAACATATTTCCACACCCTGGGGGCTGGACCTGATCTTTGTTCCACTGGTTGCTTTTGACACCCAAGGCAACCGGCTTGGAATGGGGGGCGGGTTCTATGACCGCACACTCGCATTCAGAAAAAATCGTCATCACTGGCCCGGGCCAAGACTGGTTGGACTGGCACATGAGTGCCAAAGGGTCGATGACCTTCAGGCTGAACCGTGGGACATCCAACTGGATGCGATCATTACCGAGAAGAAGATCTATTCATTCTAACTTTTCAGCTCACTCCTGATTGATGCATCACGACCAATGAGCGAAATGAAGAACTATAAAATAGATGTAGGCCGGCTTAAGCATAGGGGAACCGGCAATTTTCTACCCGCTTTCAGTGGTTAAACGCCCGATCCGCTACGCTTGATCGGGCCTACATCCATGATGGGCAGACAAACATCTTTGACCAGCATTCCGTTTACACTTTCTACACCGATTACATCCACTCGCAAGAATCCTCATCAATCAATCCCAGCAGCGATAGTATCGCTCACTTACTCTACTTGAATACAAGCAACAGACTGTATTAAATAAGAAAAAACGTATTTATTCTGGATTTTTTTTCAAGCTGACTTATACTCAGTTCATCATATGGGGTAGATGTCTCTGGAGGACACATTATGGCGAAGAAAAAAACCGCCAAAAAGAGGGTCGCTGTAAAGCGTAAAGTTTCCACCACAAAGAAAGTAGCTGCCAAGAAAAAAGTTTCTACCAGGAAAAAGTCGGCAGCAAAAAAGGGCGTCTCAAAGAAAAAGGCAGTCACTAAGAAGAAGACAGTAAAAAAGAGGGCCGCCAAAAAGAAGACAGTAAAAAAGAGAGCCACCAAGAAAAAGGTTGCTGCTAAAAAGAAGACAGTGAAAAAGAGAGCCGCCAAGAAAAAGGTTGCTGCTAAAAAGAAGACAGTAAAGAAACGAGCAGCCCGACCGCGCAAGGTCACACCGCGCAAAAAGGTCACCCAAAAATAGGGTCGATCTGATCACCATCTAAAAAAACGCCCCATGAATCATGGGGCGTTTTTTACATCCCTGTAATAAACCGCGTCAGTCAACGCCCGCAAAGAGTTGATACGCCGGATTATCGCTCTCTTCCCAAAAGGCGTAACCCAGGTCTTTCAGCATTTTCCTGAAATCACCTTTTTCACCCGATGGAATCTGTATACCCATCAGTACACGTCCATAGGCTGAACCGTGATTTCGATAGTGGAACAAGCTGATGTTCCAGCGTTTACCAAGATTGGCCAGAAAATAGAGCAATGCACCAGGGCGCTCTGGAAATTCAAACCGCACCAGCATCTCGTTTTCAACACCCTTGGCATGGCCACCCACCATATAGCGGATGTGCAGTTTTGCAGTTTCATTGTCGGTCATGTCGACAATGGGATAGGATTTCTTCTTGAACCTGGCGACCAACTCCTCCCTCTCCCGATCCCCATCGCTCAATTCCACACCGACGAATATCTGTGCGGTTCGGTCACTGGCATAACGATAGTTGAACTCAGTGATACTGCGTTTGCCTATTACTTTGCAAAACCGATGAAAGCTTCCCGGCTGCTCAGGAATCTGCACCGCAAAAAGCGCCTCTCTTCGTTCGCCAAGTTCCGCTCGTTCGGCTACATGGCGCAGACGGTCAAAATTGATGTTGGCACCGCTCTCTATGGCGATCAGATCAGCCCCTTTGATTCCTTCACGTTTCACATATTTTTTTAGCCCTGCAACAGACAATGCACCAGCAGGTTCAGCAATCGTTCTCGTATCATCAAAAACATCCTTTATCGCAGCGCATATCTCGTCTGCATTGACCAGAATCACCTCATCCACAAGCTTGCGGGCCACACGAAAACTCTCTTTTCCTATCTGCCTGACCGCCACGCCATCTGCAAATATTCCCACCTGCTTGAGTTTGATCCGGCGCCCAGCCTCCATCGCCCGATAAAGCGTCGGCGCATCATCCGGCTCAACACCGATAATCTTCACCTCGGGCCGTACATATTTGACATAGGAGGCGATCCCGGCAATCAACCCCCCACCGCCTACCGGAACAAAGATAGCCATCGGTGGTTCCGGATGCTGCCGCAACAACTCCATCCCGATCGTGCCCTGACCCGCAATCACCTCCGGGTCATCAAAGGGATGAATGTAGGTCAATCCCTTCTCCTCTGCCAACTTCTGGGAGTGGGCATAGGCTTCATCATAGGAGTCACCGGCCAATACGATTTTGGCTCCAAGGTTACGCACTGACTGCACTTTGATGGGCGGCGTCGTACGCGGCATGACAATAAGCGCCTGAATCTTCAGCTTGCGAGCCGACAGAGCGACGCCTTGCGCATGATTACCGGCTGATGCAGCGATGATCCCCTTCGCCCTTGCTTCCGGCGAAAGACTCTGGATCTTGTTATAGGCCCCCCTCAACTTGAATGAGAACACCGGCTGCAGATCCTCCCGTTTCAAAAAGACCCTATTCTCCATCCTCGCTGAGAGCAGCGGCGCAGGATCCAGAGGCGTCTCATGCGCCACGTCGTAGACCCGCGCGCGGAGGATTTTTTCTATATATCGCTGTGGCATTGTTCTATTCCAGTATGGGATTACCGCACCTGACATGTAACTGTTCAGCACTACCCAATGCAGGTCGGGTTACGTTGCACACGAGGTTCGGCAACAAAATGATAGTTTGGAGCAATACGCATCTAATCCAACCTACAAAAAAGCACATATTCAGGATCAAGCTGAATAGTTACCCTGACATCAATGAGGTGCATCGGTATGATAACCCTCAAAATCCGATAAACGTTAGATAATATCGACAAAACAGTCGCCCGGGCTTCCAATCGAATCCCACAGCTCGCAGTCGATAGTTAAGGAGTTAGCGCATGAATGCAGACGAAATGAAAAAAATGGCCGCAGAGGCCGCGCTGGAGTATGTCGATGGCGGCATCGTCGGTGTAGGCACGGGATCAACAGTCAACCATTTCATCGACTACCTGGCCACCATCAAGCATAAAATCGATGGCGCGGTTTCAAGCTCCGAAGTTTCGACCGAACGCATGAAGGGCCACGGCATTCCAGTAATGGATCTTAATGCTGCGGGGGAGCTCGATATCTATGTGGATGGCGCAGATGAATCAGATCACAATCTGGCCCTCATCAAGGGCGGTGGTGGCGCGCTGACCCGCGAGAAGATCGTCGCGGGCGCCAGTAGAAAGTTTGTCTGCATCGCGGACGGCACCAAACTGGTGGACATACTGGGCAAGTTCCCCCTGCCGGTGGAGGTCATTCCCATGGCCCGCAGTCATGTGGCCCGCCAACTGGTCAAACTTGGTGGTACCCCGGTATGGCGCGAAGACTTCATCACCGACAACGGAAATGTCATCCTGGATGTCCATAATCTGGAGATCATGAAACCCATCGAGATGGAAAATCGCATCAACGCCATCGCCGGCGTGGTCACCACCGGTCTCTTTGCCATGCGTGGCGCCGACGTATTGATCCTTGGCACCGGGGACGGCGTCAAGACAGTGCTACCCAAATAAGAGGGCCGAGGTTGATAGGGCCGAGGATCGAAACCTTGATCCTCGGCCCTTTTTCTTGGCGCAAAAAAAACGGGGCCCGAAGGCCCCGTCTTCAACCACTCACTAAGTAAGACTTAGAAGTTGTGGCTCAGCTGCAGAGAGAGAACGCTGCTGTCGGTGCTAGGTGCACCAGCTGCGTCATCTACGTCACGGCTGTTGTAGAGAACCTGTGCATCGGTACGCTTGCTGAAGCTGAACTGGTAGCCGATAGCATAAGTATCGAAGTCGGTACCTGCAGTGTTGTCGAAGTCAGCAGAACCGTACATGCCCTTGATGCGGTGCATGCCCATGTCGTACGCGCCAGACAGCTGGTAGGTCTTCTTGTCGTTATTGGCGGTACCACCAATGTCGGAACGCGTCTCGTAAACACCGGTCACGCTGATGTTGTTCCAACCCAAAACACCGCCGCCGATGCGGAACTGAGTCTCGTTCTCAGCTGGTGCGCCGAAGTTGTCTTCATCAAGCTGCTCGTAAGCGATGGCACCGTAGAACGGGCCGTTGCTGTACATACCAGCGATAGAGTAGGCATCCTGGAAATCTTCGGTAGCCAGAGTCTGTACGACTGCGCCGGCAACGGTGAAACCAGAGAAAGAAGGTGAGATGTATGCGATGGCGCCGTCAACGCGACGATCCATGAACAGGTTGGTGTGGTTGCCGGCCTGATCGTAGTCAGCTGCGGTATCTGCGAACAGATCCAGCTTGCCGGTAGACATCTTCAGAGGAGTGTCGTGACGACCGGCAACAGCGGTACCGAAACCACCAGCCAGACCGACGAAAGCATTACGACCAGACCAGTTGAATGCAGAACCTGCAACCATGCCGAACTCCATCTGGTAGATGGCTTTCAGGCCGTTGCCCAGATCCTCGGAACCCTTGATGCCGAGACGGGAAGCTTGATCCTGCATGCCCCAAGCATCGATACCAGCGTCGTGAGACCACTTGTCAGAAGCGACGCGAACCTTACCGTAGATGGTGGAATCAGCCATGGCAGCCGCAGGGGCAACCAGAGCAGCAGCAATTGCAAAAGAAAGGATTTTCTTCATTTTTTAAAAAACTCCAATGAGTTATGGATAAATTTTGTTCGTTCGCTGGCAATACTAGATAAGCCTGCTCTGAATAGCAAGTCTTTTTTGTAAAAAAATCACATGTGGTAATTTTGTTGCAAAAAAAATACACCCAACCTGTGGCAGCCAATTAAAATTCAATAATTCCGTTAGTTACCACCATTTTCTCGAATTCCCAATACAATTCATCCGACAACAACCTTCCGGCATCATGCTCAATTATTCCTCTGAGACGCTAGAAACAAGCCTTGTGACATAAATTGCAAATGGGGAAAATAGGGCCGAGGTTGATAGGGCCGAGGGCCGAGGATCGCCACCTTGTCCCTTGGCCCTCGGCCCTTAAATCCTTGGTCCTGGTTTTTTGGCCCTAAAATAAAAAACCCGCCGAAGCGGGTTTATTTTATTGGCTGGGGATAGAGGACTCGAACCTCTACAAACGGAGTCAGAGTCCGTTGTCCTGCCATTAGACGAATCCCCAATTTTATTTAGGGCCAAGGTTTTAAGGGCCTAGGGCCGAGGATCGCCACCTTGGCCCTCTCTACCGGCACTTCGCTCAAAATAAACGATAAGCCCGTATATCATCTTAGAAATCTGTATGATTTCTTCGGACTTTTCAAGGCCGATTTTACGATCAATCAGATCTGACTCAATACCGATCAGTATTTGTGTCCAGGCTTCATAGCTGGAAGCCTTTGCAATCCGAAGGAAGTGGATGCGCTCTTTGACTGATTCCCGCCCATAACCTTCAGCTATGTTTGAGGCTATGGAAAGCGCCGATCTTCCCAACTGATCCCTGAAGCCAAAATTGGTACAGCCACCAATCAGTTTGTAAATATCTGCTGAGAGCCGACAAGCCCTTTTCCATGCATCGAGGTTTACCAAGGCATCCATGCCCACCCCCTCGGCCCTCGGCCCTTAAAACCTCGGCCCTGCTTTTATCGGCCCTGCTCTTAACGTTTGGAGAACTGAGGACGCTTACGCGCCTTGTGCAGACCGACCTTCTTACGTTCGACCTCACGGGCATCACGCGTCAGGAATCCGGCTTTGCGCAGGCCAACATGGAGCGACTCATCGAACAGATCAAGGGCACGCGCTATGCCATGACGAATAGCACCTGCCTGACCTGTGGTGCCGCCACCTTTCACGGTGACCTTGATATCAACCTTGTCACGTGTTTCTGTGACGTCCAGCGGCTGACGCACGACCATACGTGCAGTTTCACGGCCAAAATACTCGTCCAGCGGACGATTGTTGACAACGATGCTGCCGCTGCCGGAGGTCAGGAAGACCCGGGCTGCTGAGCTTTTGCGGCGGCCGGTGCTGTAATGAATATCTGCCATCGGTTTTACCTGATGAAAATGGTGATCAGATGTCCAGCAGCTGTGGCTGCTGGGCCTGATGAGTGTGTTCGGGACCTACAAAGACGCGTAGCTTCTTGAACATCGCGCGACCCAGAGGATTCTTAGGCATCATGCCCTTGACAGCATGCTGAATCACCCTTTCCGGCGCCTTGTCAAGCAGCTTTTCCAGGCTGATCGACTTAAGGTTACCTATATAACCGGTGTGATGGCGATACATCTTGTCTGACATCTTGTTGCCGGTCACATGGATCTTCTCTGCGTTGATTACAACAATGTAATCCCCGGTATCCACATGAGGGGTATATTCAGGCTTATGCTTGCCGCGCAGGCGGCGCGCAATTTCAGTGGAGAGGCGACCAAGGGTCTTGTCGGTTGCGTCCACGAGGTACCAGGTGCGGCGTACCTCAGCCGGTTTTGCACTAACGGTTGTCATACCGAGTCGCTCCAATGGAGAACTATTATCGTCCGAAAAAGACGGCGAATAGTACCGGATGATCCGGCAGGAAACAAGACCTCATTCGCCGCCTGCAAAAAAAAACGCAACGGAGGACGTTGCGCTTAAATATAACCACCATTATTAGGAGGATGGAGGAGTACTGACTCTTGCCATCGGCAGGTAAGTCAGTATGTTAGAATTGTCTGATATTATTATTGATATGTCAAATCCCAGAGATCAATCCGACAAACATCTCTTTGGACTTTCCCCTCCGGGTCTGAAAAAATTGCGCCATTTCCCGGCAACACAATAAACCTTTAAGAAAAGATGCTGATCGACTCACTTGCCATTCTCGTTGGACTTGCCATCCTGGTTTGGGGCGCCGATCGCTTTGTCATCGGCGCCGCCGCACTGGCCAGCAACCTGGGTGTTTCAGCGATGCTGATCGGACTCACCATTGTCGGCTTCGGCACATCCGCGCCTGAGATACTGGTCTCCGTGGTCTCCTCGCTTGATGGCAATCCTGGTCTCGCAATCGGCAACGCACTGGGATCGAATATCGCCAACATCGGCCTGATCCTCGGCACCACCGCGCTTATCGTCCCTCTTACCGTCCACTCCAGCGTATTAAAGAGGGAGTACCCCCTGCTGCTCGGCGTGACCGGCCTCAGCCTGCTGCTCATGCTGGACGGGGAACTGAACCGGCTCGACGGCGTTATCCTTATTGTCGTCCTGATCGCCGTACTCGGCTGGATGATACGTGCCGCTAAAACCGGCTCTCCAACCGACCCGATAGCCGACGAGTTCGATGCCGAAATCCCTCACGACATGCCCACCCGCCGCGCAATTTTCTGGCTGATATTCGGTCTTATCTGCCTGCTGGTGAGCTCACGCATGCTGGTCTGGGGCGCAGTCAACATCGCCACCACTTTCGGCATCAGCGATCTGGTGATCGGCCTGACCATCGTCGCCCTGGGCACCAGTCTGCCCGAGCTTGCGGCAAGCATTGCCAGCGCCCTCAAGGGGGAAGACGATCTTGCCATCGGCAACATCATCGGTTCCAACCTATATAATCTGCTGGCGGTCCTGAGTCTGCCGGGATTGATTGCGCCGGGCGCTTTTGCCCCAGCCGCACTCTACCGGGATCAACCCATGATGATCGGACTGACCCTTGCACTCTTTGCCATGGGGTATGGTTTTGGGAAACTGAAAGGACAGATCAACCGTATTGAAGGCTTTCTCCTGCTGCTCGCTTTCATCGGTTATCAGTCAGTGCTGTTTTTTACGTTAAGTTAGACTATTTTGCCTGATCCGCTACGCTTGATCATGCCTGTGAACGACTGTTTTTTTACCTTAATTCGAGAGAGATCAAATTGAGACAAGGCAAACCGATCACCCAGGAAGAGGCCGGTAGACTCCGAAGCCTGGGACTGGCAGTGATCGAAACCGAGGCTGCCGCCATCTCATCGCTGGCAGCGCGCATCGATAACGATTTCGCCCGCGCCTGCAGCTATATGCTCGAGTGCCCCGGCCGCATAGTGGTCATCGGCATGGGAAAATCAGGGCACATCGGCAGCAAGATCGCCGCCACCCTCGCCAGTACCGGCAGCCCAGCTTTTTTCGTCCATCCCGGTGAAGCCAGCCATGGCGATCTCGGCATGATCACCAGCGGCGATGTGGTGCTTGCACTCTCGAATTCAGGGGAGACCGGCGAACTGCTGACTATCCTGCCACTGATCAAGCGCCTCGGAGTGCCACTCATCAGCATGACCGGCAATCCAGAATCCACACTGGCGTGCGAGGCGGAAGTCAGCATCGATGTCAGCGTGGAGAAGGAGGCCTGTCCGCTGGGTCTCGCCCCAACCTCCAGCACCACCGCTGCACTGGTTATGGGTGACGCCATGGCGATCGCCCTGCTTGAGACGCGGGGTTTCACCGCCGAGGACTTCGCCCTCTCCCATCCCGGCGGCAGTCTCGGACGGCGTCTGCTGCTGCATATCGGTGATATCATGCACACTGGGGATGCGATCCCAAGGGTCTCCACCGATGCCAGTCTGAACACAGCACTGATCGAGATGTCTTCCAAAAGCCTCGGCATGACTGCTGTCGTCGACGAACAGGGAGCGTTGGCTGGAATCTATACCGACGGGGATCTGCGCCGCACCCTCGACCACAAAGTGAACATTCACGAAGCGGGGGTGTCGCAGGTGATGACCGTAAACTGCAAAACGGTGGTGCCGGAGATGCTCGCTGCCGAAGCCCTGCAGTTGATGGAAGAGAACAAGATCAGCGGCCTTCTGGTGCTCAACGGACAAGGTGAACTGGTCGGCGCATTCAACATGCACGACCTGCTGCGTGCCGGCGTTATGTAAAGGCAGGGTCAAGGGTAAGTTGTACCTCTTTTCCCTTCCTCGGCCCTTGGCCCTTGGCCCTAAAAATCTTGGCCCTAATAAAATCGGAGAGAGAAAGTGCAGGACATCCAGGAAAAGGCTCGTAACATCAAGCTGGTCATATTCGATGTCGACGGTGTACTCACCGACGGCAGTCTGTTCCTTGGCGATGACGGACAGGAGTACAAGGCGTTCAACTCCCGGGATGGCCACGGCATGAAGATGCTGCAGGCCAGCGGCGTGGAGATCGGCATCATCACCGGCCGCTCCTCGGAAGTGGTGCGCATCCGCATGGAGAGCCTGGGGATCAAACACGTCCACCAGGGCAAACTGGATAAACTGCCCACCTATCTCCAGTTGCTGGATCAGCTCGGCCTGAGGGACGAAGAGGTCGCCTACGTGGGGGACGACGTGGTCGACCTACCCATCATGCGCCGCGTCGGTCTCGCCATTGCGGTCAATGACGCTCACCCCTTTGTGCTCCAGCATGCCCACTGGCAGACCCCACATGCGGGGGGCCGCAGCGCCGGGCGGGATGTCTGCGAACTGCTGATGGACGCCCAGGGCAATCTTCAGTCTGCGCTGGAAAACTATCTTTAAGCCGTTACGCTGGTGAATCGTCATACTCTCGCCATTGTCCTGTTCACTACCGCCATCGCGGGACTGAGTTGGTGGCTGGCTGAGATAACAGAACCGAAACAGCAGCGCCAGCAGGTCGCGGGACACCATCCCGACTACTACGCCGATGACCTCTCAATCACCACCTATGATGAGACAGGCAACCCAAAACACCGTCTGGTAACAGATCGTCTGATTCACTTCATGGATGACGACAGCGCAGAATTGGAACATCCGCATCTGTGGTTGTATGAACCAGCCACCCCGCCCTGGAAGCTGCGCGCCGAGCAGGCACGCATCACCAATAATGGCGAAAACATCTTCCTTCCGGGCAAGGTATTCATTGACCGGGAGGGGCAGGGGAAAAACCGCCCATATCACATCACCACCTTCGACCTGAAGGTACAACCCAAACTCTCCTACGCCGAAACCGATGGCGCATTCCGTCTCGACAGCCGCCGGGACTGGGTCACCTCCATCGGCATGCAGGGCTGGTTCAAAGAACCAGCCAGAATCAAACTACTATCCGAGGTACGAAGCCGTTATGAAACCCAGTAACCGGCTCTTGAGTCTGCTGCTCGCCCTCTCCCTGTCCACTCCGGCCCTCAGCCTCGCACTCAGCACCGATAAAGATCAGCCGATGTATCTTGAAGCGGACAGCGTGGACATCGATGACGCCAAAGGCGTCAGCATCTACGAGGGGAACGTGGTCATCACCCAGGGCAGCACCAAACTGTGGGCCGACAAGATATGGGTCTATCGTGTTGATGGCGAAACAGAAAAGGTCTTCGCCATCGGCAAGCCGGTGCGCTTTCAGCAGCGCATGGAGGACAGCGACGAGGCGGCTCGCGGAGAGGCGCTACGGGCCGAATACTATGCCAGGAAGGATGAGATCTACTTGATCGGGGAGGCGCTGCTGGAACAGGGCAAGGATCAGTTTCGCAGCGACCGCATCACCTACCTGCGCGGAAAGTCCCAGGTCAAGGCCGGCGCCAGCGCCGAAGGCAAAAAGCGGGTTCGGGTGGTCATAGAACCCAAGAAAGAGCAACAATGACCCAGTTGCTCGCCACCAACCTGGAGAAGCAGTATCGCGGCCGCAAGGTGGTTGACCGGATTTCGCTGGAGGTCGACAAGGGTGAGGTGGTCGGACTGCTTGGTCCCAACGGCGCAGGCAAGACCACCAGCTTCTATATGATCGTGGGTCTGATCCCGGCGGACGGGGGAAGCGTCATGGTCGACGGACGTGAGGTCACCGACCTGCCGATGCACAGCCGCGCCCGGATCGGCATCGGCTACCTCGCCCAGGAACCCTCGATCTTTCGGCGGCTCTCGGTGGAAAACAACATTCTGGCCATCCTGGAGACCCGCAAATCACTGAAAAAAATGGCGCGGCAGGAGATCTGCGACAGACTGCTCGATGAGTTCGGTATCGCCCATCTGCGGGATAATATTGCCATGAGCCTCTCCGGCGGCGAACGGCGGCGACTGGAGATCGCCCGCGCACTCTCCATCGAACCCCGGTTTGTGCTGCTGGACGAACCCTTCGCCGGGGTTGACCCTCTCGCGGTGCTGGAGATCAAAAAGATCATTCTGCATCTGAAAGAGCGGGGCATCGGTGTGCTGATCACCGACCATAATGTACGGGAGACCCTCGACATCTGCGATCGCGCCTACATCATCAACGCAGGCAGCGTGCTGGCGGAGGGAACGCCGCAGGATATTCTTGCAAACTCAGAAGTTCGCTCTGTCTACCTGGGAGAACATTTTTCCATGTAAAGAGAAAGGCATTTTTCCACAAATTTCAAGCGGTTACTTATCTCGATTCAGATATTAGACCTGCTGCCGACAAGTTCAATAACGATTTCATGATCCAGAACAACTGAAAGCTGCGATAAAGTTTTCCGCACCTTACTTTTTTTGGCTAGAATGAAATCAGGAAATCCATACAAATAACGTACCAGGTTTTGATAATCACCTGCAGATGAAGCAAACTCTTCAGCTCCGACTCGGACAGCACCTCACAATGACGCCGCAGCTGCAGCAGGCTATCCGCCTGTTGCAGTTGTCCACGCTTGACCTCTCCCAAGAGGTACAGGAGGCCCTGGAGGCAAACCCGTTACTGGAGACCGAAGAGGAGTTCGAGCGATTCAGCCAGAATAGTGACGAAACGGCGCAGAAGCCTGAAAAACAGGAATCCACCACCGAACAACTCAACGACACAAACAACGAACGTGAGGTTCAGACAGAATCTCCAGAGATGCCGGAAGAGCTACCCGTGGACAGCGAATGGACCGATGTCTACGATAGTTATACGCCACCTGCCAACAACGGCTCTGCCGAGAATATGGACAGCGACTTTCTGGCCCAGCGAGGGCAGGCGCAAACACTGCAGGACCATCTGCTCTGGCAGTTGAACCTCACCCCCTTCTGTCCTACCGATCGCGTCATCGCCACCATGATCATCGATGGCGTCAATGAAGAAGGCTATCTTACCACCAGCCCCGAAGAGATCATCGAGACTTTGGAGGACGAGGAGATGACCCTGGAGGATGTGGAAGCGGTTCTCCATCGAATTCAGGCATTCGATCCCCCCGGCGTGGCCGCACAGGATCCCCGTGAGTGCCTGCTGATTCAGCTGCGGCAGCTGCCTGAAGATACCCCATACCGGCAACCGACCATCCGCCTCTGCGAGGATTTCTTCAAACTGCTCGCCAGTCAGGACCAGGCTCAGATCAAGCGCCGCATGAAGGTTACGGACGACGAACTCAGTAGCATGACCCAACTGATTCGTTCCCTGCATCCCCATCCCGGCAGCCTGATCGCCGAGTCTGAACCTCAATATGTCATCCCCGACGTCTTTGTCAGCCGTCACAACGGCACCTGGCGCGTGGAACTAAACCCGGAAGCAACCCCCCGCCTGCGGGTCAATACAGACTATGCCAAGCTAATCCGCCGCGCCGACTCGGGTAAAGATAATACCTTCCTGAAAAACCACCTGCAGGAGGCCCGCTGGTTCATCAAGAGCCTGTTGAGCCGCAACGACACGATCCTGCGGGTTGCCTCCAGAATCGTCAAAGTCCAACAGGGCTACTTCGAACACGGCGCCGAGGCGATGAAACCCCTGGTGCTGCGAGATATCGCCGAGGCGCTGGAGATGCATGAGTCGACCATTTCACGGGTCACCACGCAGAAATATATGCACACACCCCGCGGCACTCTGGAGTTTAAATACTTCTTCTCCAGCCATGTCAGCACCAGCGCCGGCGGCGAGTGCTCAGCCACTGCAATCCGCGCTTTGATCAAAAAACTGATTGCCGCCGAAAAGCCGTCAAAGCCGCTCAGCGACAACAAAATCGCCACTATACTGTCAGAACAGGGCATCAATGTTGCCCGCAGGACAGTGGCAAAATACCGCGAGTCGATGACGATTCCGCCATCGAATGAGCGTAAGCGCCTGGTATGAATACAGGCAGAATGATGGAAAATCCCATCGGAAACAGGAGTTAACTATGCAAATTAGCCTGACCGGTCATCACATCGATATTACTGACTCTATGAAAGACTACGTCGACACAAAACTAGAAAAACTGGAACGTCACTTCGACAACGTCACCAATGTGCATGTCATCCTCAGTGTGGAGAAACTGCGTCAGAAGGCGGAGGCGACACTGCACATCAACGGCGCGCATGTTTTCGCGGACTCCGTGCAGGAGGATATGTATGCAGCTATCGATTCCTTGATCGACAAACTCGACCGCCAGGTAATCAAACACAAGGAGAAAATGAAAAATCATCGTGGCAGTGGCGTGGATCTCAAATACGCTACCGAAGAATAGACGCGAAGCGAGGTCTGCATGTTTCCCGACGGCTTTATTGTTGAGGAACGCATCGGTTGTCAGATCGAAGCCGGCAGCAAGAAGAGAGTGCTGGAAGAACTCGGCCAACGCCTGGCCGGGGAGATTCCAGCGCTGACTCAGGACATGGTCTTCGACAGCCTGCTGCAGCGTGAACGTTTGGGCAGTACCGGGTTGGGCCGGGGCATCGCCCTGCCACACGCCCGCATGCCGCAGGTAAAAAACGCTATCGGCGCTTTCATCCAGCTCCAGCGGGGAGCCGATTTCGACGCCGTGGACGGGCAACCAGTCGACTTGGCCTTTGCCATGCTGGTGCCGGAAGAGGCGACTGAAGTGCACCTGCAGCTTCTGGCCAAATTGGCTGCCATGTTCAGCGACGCCGGTTTCTGCGACAAACTGCGACAGACCAAAACGGCAGCAGATGTTTTCGAACTCATCCGTCTGCGGGATGGCGCCAACACCGGTCAATGAACCCACCCGTCTCTCTTTACGATCTGATCGGCCAGTACGGAAAAGAACTGACCCTCAGCTGGTTCCGCGACCTGCAACCTGTTGATCGCCTGATTCACCCAGTGGATGAGCAGGATGATACCCAGCCCCCCGTGGGTCCGATGAACGTGATCCGACCCAACCGGATACAGGTCATAGGCCCACAGGAGCAACGGCACCTGCTGTCACTTGACGCAGCCCATCACCGAAAAAGCCTAAAACGACTATTCAGCGCCAATCCCGCAGCCATTATCTTTTCCAACGGCTGTGCCCCCAGTGACGATTGCTTCCAACTCGCCACAAAAAACGCCATCCCTCTCCTGATCACGCCAACGGGAGACCGTGAGATCATCACGCGGCTGCAACACCTGCTCAATCAACGCAAATCTGAAACCACACTGGTACATGGCGTCTTCCTGGAAGTACTGGGCAAGGGGATCCTGCTTAGCGGCGATGCAGCAGTAGGTAAAAGTGAGCTGGCTCTGGCGCTGATCTCCAGGGGACATCGCCTGGTAGCTGACGATGCCACCGAAGTCACCCGCATCGACGACAAAACACTAAGCTGCAGCTGTCCTCCGGTATTGAAAGATTTTCTGGAGGTCCGGGGACTCGGCATCCTCAATATCCGCGCCATGTTCGGCAACTGCGCCGTCAAACCCCGAAAGAACCTGCATCTGATCATCGATCTGCAGTGTCTCGACGACGATGAGGTGGCGCAGATGGACAGACTCCAGGGGAGCCATTCATTGAAAAACCTGCTCGGCGTCGACATCCACCAGACAATGCTGCCGGTGGCGGCAGGGCGCAATCTGGCGATCATGGTGGAAACCGCGGTCAGACAACACCTGCTACGTATCGATGGTTACAATGCGGCTGAGGATTTTGCCCAACGGCAACGCCGTTTCATCGATCAGCAACAGGATTAGCTCAAGTTCCAGTGCAAAATATCTGCTGCGGGATAGGCTTTTAATTTGTAATATGTCACTCCAGTTTTTTATCTGGCGACAGATTGCGCTACCCTACCCATATTGCGGCCTCCAAAATAATACCAACGTGCAGTAAACCATGACAGCTGGCACCAAACTTCTCATCCTCACCGGACTCTCGGGTTCAGGAAAATCCATCGCCTTGCACACCCTGGAAGACCTGGGTTACTACTGCATCGACAACCTGCCGGTCTGCCTCTTCGAGGCTTTTTCCAAGCATCTGATCGAAGCACCGGAAGAGGCATTTCAATCCTCCGCAGTCGGTATAGACGCACGCAGCCAACCCGATAAACTGGGCAGACTGCCCAAGATGGTCGACAAGATGCGTGAGCAAGGCATCAACTGCGAGATGATTTTTCTTGAGGCGCAGAGCGACACCCTGATCAAACGCTTCAGCGAGACAAGGCGAAAACACCCGCTCTCAACTGCGGATATCTCCCTGGATGAGGCCATCAAGCGTGAACGGGTTCTGCTCGAACCCCTGATCAGCAACGCCGACCTCTGTATAGACACCACCCACACCAATCTACATGAACTGCGGGATCTGATTCGTGGCCGGGTGAGCGGTGACAAACAACAGGTATCACTGCTGGTTGAGTCCTTCGGCTTCAAGCATGGCGTGCCACGTGATATCGACTTCGTCTTCGACGTGCGTTGCCTGCCCAACCCGCATTGGCAAGCAGAGCTGAGACCCTTCACAGGCCTCGACGGGCCGGTAGCGCAATTTCTGGAAAACAGCCAAGACACCAGACAGATGCGAGATGACCTGATCCGTTTTCTGGAGGAGTGGATACCCCGCTTCGAGGCGGACGGACGCAGTTATCTCACCATTGCCATCGGCTGCACCGGCGGGCAACATCGATCGGTTTTCATTACAGACCAGCTCTTTCGCCATTTCAAATCCCAGGGCCGCAAGATACTGAGCCGTCACCGGGAGCTGTCATGAGTATCGGCCTGCTGATCATCACCCACAACCAGGTTGGACACACCCTGTTGCAGACAGCCGTCAATATGATGGGAGTCTGTCCACTTTCCACCGAGGCACTGGCAGTCACCACAGACTGCGATCCGGACGAATTGCGCACCACGACTCGGAGAATGATCGCTCAGCTGGATCAGGGAGATGGTGTGCTGGTACTCACCGACATGTTCGGCTCCACCCCGAGTAATATCGCCTACGATCTGCTGGATGAGGGACGAATCAACGTGGTGGCAGGTATCAATCTGCCGATGCTGGTACGGGTACTGAACTATGCACCGCTCGACCTGAAAGAACTCACCAGCAAGGCGATCAGCGGCGGCAAGGATGGCATTGTCTGTTGCCGCAAACCGGAAACGGCATAGATCCTGAATAGACATCACCATTCAACTCGACTGTGAAGCTGGGTTTGTTACTGTTCCAGGCGTAGGCCCGATCAAGCGTAGCGGATCGGGCGATGCAGGCTTGATAGAACACAAATAACGTTGCCGGTTCCGCTACGTTTGAACCGGCCTACTTCAGTATTTTCGATAACTCACTGGCCATGATCCTTAAAGAAGTTACCATTATCAACAAGCTGGGCCTGCACGCCAGGGCAGCCGCCAAACTGGTAAAATGCGCCAGCCGCTACGGCAGCGAGGTCCATCTAAAACGTAAAGGTCAGCAGGTCAATGGTAAAAGCATCATGGGCGTCATGATGCTGGCGGCGAGTCAGGGCTCTACACTGAGCCTCGCCATCTCAGGAGAGGATGAGAACGAAGCACTTGATGCCATAGAGGCGCTGATAAACAACCGTTTTGGAGAGGAGGAGTGACCCTCTCCTGCCACGGGATCGGCATCGCTGCCTCTCGGGAGGTGGCCATCGGCCAGGCATTCCTGCTGCAACAAAGCTTTCTGGAGGTCGTTCCCCGCACTATCCCCGCAGCCGAGGTCGAAAGGGAGACAGCCCGCTTCAATCAAGCCCTGGCGCATGCCAAAAAGGAGCTTCAGCGCGTCCATCAACACATTCCGTCCGACACGGCCCAGGACATAAGCTCCTTCATCGAAACACACCTCCTGATGATGGAGGATTCGGCAATCAGCAAGGCACCGATCGTACTGATCCGGCAACAATACTTTGCCGCCGAGTGGGCGCTACAGGTACGCCGGGACGAACTGGTGCGGGTCTTCGATGAGATGGATGACCCCTACCTGCGTACTCGCAAGGATGATGTGGACCATGTCGTGGGGCAGATTCAGCGCGCCCTGCAGGGCGCCGACCATCCAGACAGGCAAAGCCTGCGGGGGCGAATCGTCGTCGCCCGGGATCTTACGCCATCCGACATCATCATGCTGAAACACCAAGGCATCGCTGCATTCGTCACCGAATACGGCGGGCCACTCTCTCATACAGCCATTCTGGCCCGCAGCCTCGGTATTCCCGCCATACTGGGCATACGCCACGCCAGTCAACTGCTTCAACAGGATGAGATGCTGGTGGTGGACGGTAGCCAGGGCATTGTCTTGGCCGATCCAACCGGCCCCATTCTGCAACACTTCCATCAACGCATCAGCCAGCGGGAAGCGCGTGAAGCAGAGTTACGGCGCGGCATCGATCTTCCGGCGGTCACCCGCGACGGCACACAGATCAGTCTGCTGGCAAATATTGAACTGCCTGACGACATCAATACCACGCTTGAAAATCGGGCCGATGGGGTCGGGCTTTTCCGTACAGAATTTCTCTACATGAACCGCCGCGCTCCACCGGAAGAGGAGGAGCAGTTCACTGCTTATCTCGCCGCAGTGAGAGGACTTCAGGGCAGACTTCTCACTATTCGCACCCTCGATCTGGGAGCAGACAAGACCCTGGAAGGCAACGGCGTCAGTTACCTGCCCGCAGCAAACCCGGCCCTGGGTCTGCGCGCGATCAGACTCTGCCTGAAAGAGCCGGGACTCTTCCTGCCCCAACTGCGAGCCATCCTGCGGGCTTCCGCCGAAGGACCCGTGCGCCTCATGATCCCCATGCTCTCAAGTATTGCGGAAGTAAATGAAGTTCTGCAAATCATCGAACAGACTAAAAATACGCTGCAAAAGGAGGGAGTGGCCTTCGACCCGAAGATACCGATCGGCGGCATGATCGAAATACCGGCCGCAGCCATCTCCGCCCAGGCATTCGCCCGCAAACTGGACTTCCTCTCTATCGGCACCAACGATCTGATCCAGTACACACTTGCCGTCGACCGCATGGACGAGGAGGTCAACTTCCTGTTCGACCCACTACACCCTGCTGTGCTGCACCTGATTGCCCTCACCATCAGCGCCGCCAAGCAAAACAATATCCCGGTCAGCATGTGCGGCGAAATGGCTGGCGACCCGCTGTTTACCCGGCTGTTGCTGGGCATGGGATTGACTGAACTCAGCATGCAGCCGGGCGCCCTGCTGGAGAGCCGCGAGGTGGTGCGCAACAGTCATCTGCCGGAACTCTCAAAGCGCGCCGCCGACTTCATGGAGCGCCTGGATCACGAGGCACCACTGGCACTATTCGAAGAACTGTTTAGTTAGCGCCTCAAGTTTCGGCGTTCGTGGTGGTGGTCGGCATGGGCATGGTTTCTCGAAATGTGACGAGCGTAGAACGCAGGGTGCGCCACGCGCACTATGATTGATTGCTACTGCCCCGCAATCATCATGCGGTCGATCAGCCAGGAACCGGTCTGTACGCTGGTACGGGTCTCCACATCACAACCAATATCCTGGAGTCCCAGCATCATCTCCTTCATGTTGCCGGCAATGGTGATCTCCTCCACCGGATACTGGATCTCTCCATCCTCCACCCAAAAACCGGCGGCGCCACGGGAGTAGTCACCGGTTACCGTGTTGACGCCCTGCCCCATCAGCTCGGTCACCAGCAAACCCCGGCCCATACTTTTCAGCAGTCCCTGACGATCCAGGCTCCCACAGGTAGTGCGCAGATTGTGTACACCGCCGGCATTGCCGGTGGTCTGCATGCCCATCTTGCGGGCGGCGTAACTATCCAGCAGATAACTGCACAGGATACCGTCGCTGACAAAATCCTGCTCACGGGTCGCCACACCTTCGCTGTCGAAGGCGGCACTGCCCAGGCCGCGGGGCAGATAAGGCATCTCGTGAATTCTGACGAATTCCGGAAAGACTCGCTGATCCAGATGGTCCAGCAGAAAGCTGGCCTTGCGATAGAGCGCCGACCCACGGATCGCGCCAAGGAAACTGCGCAGCAATCCAACAGCCACATCGGCCTGGAACAGTACCGGCGCCTCACCGGTGGCGATCCGACGCGCACCCAGACGGGCGACCGTCCGCTCTGCCGCCATCCGGCCCACTGCCTCCGGTGTTTCCAGATCCTCATGACGGCGCGACTGGCTGTACCAGTAGTCCCGCTGCATGCTGTCGCCATCCTGCCCCGCCACTGCACAGCTCATGCTGTGGCGGGAGGAGGGGTAGCTGCTGATGAAGCCGTGGCTGTTACCGTAGACATGCAGCCCGGCATGGCTGTCGATGCTGGCGCCCTCGGAATTGACGATGCGCGAATCCTGATCACGCGCCGCCGCTTCACAGGTCTGAGCCAGTTCGATGGCCTCATCGACACTCTGTTCCCAGGGGTGATAGAGGTCAAGATCCGGCTGGTCAGTCGCCATAAGATCCGCGTCCGCCAGACCAGAGCAATCATCTTCAGATGTATAGCGGGCGAAATTGCAGGCCGCCCGCACCGTCTCCCGCACCGCCTCCGGGCTCAGGTCTGAGGTGTTGGCTGAACCCTTGCGCTGCCCAAAATAGACCGTCACGCCAAGACCACTGTCCCGGGTGTGCTCGATGGTTTCCGGCTCACCCATACGCACGTTCAGGGAGAGTCCGGCGTCACTGCTCACCCCAGCCTCTGCCGCGCTGGCGCCCTGAGCTTTCGCCTCCTGCAGTATGTCAGCAACCAGCTGCTGCAGCCGCGCCTGGCGCTCTTTTATATCGTTCATAATCTCTCTGTATCTATTCAGCGCATGGTGAACACTGAGGTAACGTGTAGGATGCGGTGAGTAAAACGAACCGCATCAATCGCGACAGATGCGCATCGCTACGCTCAGCACATCCTACGATTCCAAGGCAATAAAGGTAGGCCGGTTCAAGCGTAGCGGAACCGGCAATTCCACTGAGGTCAGGGCAAATTGCTCAGGCCCCCGGTGCCGCCGACGGTCAGTTCATCGATACGCAGGGTCGGTTGCCCAACGCCTACCGGCACGCTCTGCCCCTCCTTGCCGCAGACGCCGACACCCTGGTCAAGCGCCAAGTCGTTGCCCACCATGCTGATCTGCAGCATGGCTTCAGGGCCGTTGCCGATCAGGGTCGCACCCTTTACCGGCGTAGTGACCTTGCCGTTCTCGATCAGGTAGGCCTCGCTGGCGGAGAAGACAAAACGACCGGAGGTAATATCCACCTGACCACCACCAAAATTGACGGCATATAGCCCCTTGTCCACTGAGGCGATGATCTCCTGCGGGTCGTAGCTGCCGGGCAGCATGTAGGTGTTGGTCATACGCGGCAGCGGCAGGTGGGCATAGGATTCACGCCGCCCGTTGCCGGTGGACTCGACGCCCATCAAACGAGCATTGTGTTTGTCCTGCAGATACCCCTTGAGCACGCCATCCTCTATCAGCACCGTGTTCTGGCTCTCGGTCCCCTCATCATCCACGCTGAGTGAGCCGCGGCGGCCCGGCAGGGTTCCATCATCAACCACCGTGCAGCAGGATGACGCCACCTTCTCGCCGATACGTCCGCTAAAAGCAGAGGTGCCCTTGCGATTAAAGTCCCCTTCGAGTCCATGTCCAACCGCCTCATGCAGCAGGACACCGGGCCAGCCGGGGCCCAGCACCACCGGCATGGTGCCTGCCGGTGCATCTACAGCCTCCAGATTGACCAGTGCCTGACGCACCGCCTCACGGGCAAAACCCAGCGCCCGCTCCTCATCGAGCAGAAACTGAAAGCTGTCTCTGGCACCGCCTCCGCTGCTGCCTTGTTCCCGCCGCTCACCCTGTTCGACGATGACATGGACGTTCAGCCTCACCAGTGGCCGCACGTCCGCACTAAGCGTGCCGTCCGTTGCCGCGACCATCATTACATCGTGAGCGCCCACCAGACTGACGATAACCTGCTTCACGCGGCTGTCCTGTTTGCGCGCCTCCGCATCCACCCGCCGCAGCAGTTCCACCTTTTCCGCTTCAGTAAGACTGATCAATGGGTTGATCGGCTGGTAGAGTTGGCGAACCGGTGTCAGTCTAGCCACTTTCACCGTTCCGTCGCCACCACTGCGAGTGATGGCGCGGGCTGCACGGGCAGCATCGATCAGGGGGGCGAGATGTAACTCATCCGAATAGGCAAATCCGGTCTTCTCCCCGCTGATGGCGCGAATTCCGGCACCCTGCTCAATGCTGTGTGAGCCCTCCTTGATGATGCCGTCTTCCAGCATCCAGGACTCCAGACGACTGGACTGGAAATAGATATCAGCGGCGTCGATGCCACCTCCCACGAGCTCTCCCAGCATTCGGTCCAGATCGGACTCTCCCAAACCGGTTGGAGTCAGCAGGGTTTCATGGGCAATTTGTATCAGATCGGACATAGCGACTCAGCCAATCCCGAAAGGCTCGGGACTGGTAATTAAACGTTAGTGATTAGGGCATCTCTGAAGCGTTGTCATTTTGCGCACAGCGAAATGACGGTCAGAGTTTCTTTGAGCAACAGCACTATCAATCGAGTTTTACCCGACGATGGTCGATGGTTGGAAAGGTGCGGCGAATGGTTCGTTGGTACTCCCGATCCAACTCGCAGCTGACAAACCCGGTTCCCCTGGGCACCTGTGCCAGGACACTTCCCCAAGGGTCGACGATCATGCTGTGGCCGTGGGTTTCGCGTCCATTGACGTGATAGCCACCCTGCGCTGCCGCCACCACAAAGGCCAGATTTTCAATAGCGCGAGCGCGTACCAGCGTCTCCCAGTGCGCCTTGCCGGTAATTGCGGTGAATGCAGAGGGCACCACAAAGACCTCCGCACCCATGTCGAGCATCTTGCGGAATAGTTCGGGAAAACGCAGATCATAGCAAACCGCTACACCGAGACGCCCGAAAGGGCTATCGATCACCACCGCCTGCTCACCCGGCTCAATGGTATTGGACTCAACGTAGCGCTCATCCGCTTCCACCAGATGTACATCGAACAGATGAATCTTGTCGTAACGGGCCGCCTGTTCACCCTGATCATCATAGACCAGTGCAGCCGACTTCACCTTCGCGCCATCAACCGCCCGCATGGGGATAGTGCCCCCAACGATCCAGACACCATAGCGACGCGATAACTGGGCAATAAAGTTCTGCAGGGGGCCGTCGCCCTCATCTTCACACAGCGTACCCATATCCCGGTCGTGCTCGCCCATGAAGGCGAAATTCTCCGGTAGCACGACCAATTCTGCGCCACTTTCGGCCGCCTCGCTGATATGCCGCTCCGCCTCCAGCAGATTGGCACTGACGTTAGGACTGGTTGCCATCTGGATGGCCGCGACTTTTGTCTTCTCTTCCGACATCTTTTCCCTTTAGCTGCAAACGAGCAGCACACCTGTCTACCCTTGAAAAAAGAGGTGAAGAATAGCATCAATAACAGTAATTGAGCTAGGGGTCTACGGCCCAGACCCCTGGCTACTGCTCGAACAGCTCCAAGCCCTCTTTTGGCGCGACACCCTCTTCCCCTGTTCCAGCCGCAGCTGATTTGCGTGGAATCCGCTGCATCGTGGGATTGTCCCAACCGCCCGATACCTTGTACTCGACCTGGGCTATACGATCCACTTCACTGCCAAACAGTTGCCGCGCAAACACTAACGCCACCCCGACAGTTGGGTTGATCGCCAGTGCGCCCACCAGCGGCAGACTGGCAGAGAGCTTGGGAATCACTTTTACCGTCTGCTCGTAGTCCTGAGCCCTGAGGCCTGTGCGTCCGTGCATCTCGATTGTTGCCTCCGGTCCCTTTAGCATGAAATTATCGGTATAGGCGTTGCCATCCCGCAGATTGAAGGTACCGGTGATACTGCCAAAATAGAGTCCTTTGCTGAAGACGCCGCTAAAATCCGACGAGAGACGTTTGCTCAGCGTATTGAGGCTGAAGAGAGAGATTACCTTTCCGACACCGAGCCCCACGTCCGGCACCGCTCCCTCCCCAATCTTCAGGGAGAGAAAACCGTTCAACCGGTCCAAAGAGAAATTCATGGGACTCTCCGGCCAGTTCAGATCGATCTCCGCATCCACAGCAGCCTTCTGCACGGCGGTTTTGAACCCAAGATCACGCAATACCTCCCCCAGACTCTTCAGATGGCCCCGCAGCTCTAGCGCCGTACTGTCCTCGGACCCTATACGATACCAGTAGCCACTGCCTTCGAGACTGAGCGCATCACCGTTCAGGGAGAACTGACTGATCCTGACGCCGCGAGGCACATGATCCCAACGCAATTGCGCTCTTCCCAAGGATTGGCCATTGATCTCCAACGACTCGATGGAGAGTTCCAGAGGCGGCAGATTGCGGGGATCGATCTCCAATCCTTTTCCGGTGGCTGTCGCCGCAGAGTGGGTGGCCTCCATCTCCAGCACCATGCGATCGAACGCCCCACGCAGCGGCAGATTCTTCCCCGCTTGCGGGATCAAGAGCGTGCCCTTAACCGTGTCGGAATCGAGGCTCAATCGCCAGCCGTCAAAAAGCGGGGTCGCCGTTATCCTGGCATTCGGACAGACATTTCCCGTCAGCTGCATCTGTTCAACCGTGAGGTCCAGTGACTTGAGCAGAGGGTCCTCACCCGCTGCCCCAGATCCCAAACCCTCCGCCCAACGCATCCAGGCATCCGCATCCAGTGCATCCAACGCGCCACGCAGCCTGAAGCCCTCGTATTTGGGAAGTGCAAGTGCGCCCCCACCAAACAGAAGATCACCCCGTTCAAAACCCTGGCTCGATTGCTGCAACAATGCGCTGAACAGCCCGGCATAGGCCAGATGCACCGCTTGCCGGTCGTCCTGCAGAAAATCGATCGTCAACTCGAAGTCGCGGGCGGCATCGGCAGTTTTTCCCAGCGGGGAGGGAAGCGGAATCGACACACCCCGCAGATCCGATGTCACCTGCAGTCGAAGCGGCACCTCTGCCCCCCCATCATGGGCGACATCGAGTTGCATGGTGCCTTCGACCTTGCCGGCAAGCCCGCCCAATCCCTGACCGGGATAGCGGCGATCCAGGTCGGCAACAGAGATCGCACCGACCGTTGTGATCGATGTCCATGTTGCTTCGTCCTGCTCACGGGTCGCCAGTGCAATCTGTACCGGCTCTCCCAACAAGGTTGCCGTAAGTGCTTCGGCCCGGATACTCCGATGATCAAAATCCAGGCGTCCCTGCAACCCTTCGAGGATGACATCCCAGGAGGCAATCTTCAGCCCGGCATCCCGCCAAACCACGCTGCCATCGAGGCGGAAGGGATCTTTGTCCGCTAGCGGCACATTGAAATCGATCACAACGTCACTCTCGCCATGCCCCTCCATGAGCGAAACAAAGCGGCCAAACTGCGCCCGCAACGGCGTCTCGCCGAGGATACGCAGCGCATCGCTGAAATCTCCGCGCATCTCTCCTTTGATCTCCACCGGGGAGGCGCCGGAGAGATTGCGGATCTTTGCCTGCGCACGTTTGACTCGGCTCTCCAGCAACAGGCCGTCGAATACAGTGATATCCAGGCTGTTGTTGATAAAATGAACCTCCGCCACGCCCTCCTCTATCCGGGGCCAGTCCGGCATATAGTCCAGCACCATATCCTCGACACCGAACACCACCTCGAAGCGCCCGCCCTGCTGCTCGAAGGGGAATTGTTCCAAGGGTCCGTAGAGGAGAAATGAACCGGCTGTTACATGCCCGGAGACCAGCGACATATCGAGCCAGTCCACCAGGGGAGCCGGCATCACGCCAACGGGAAGGTAGCGGCTCTTGTGGGCGCCGTCCCCCTCCCAGAAATCGGTCTGGATATCGGTGACTGGCGTTGAACCATCCACCGGCACGCGGAGATCCAGACGGCTCAGGGTACTTACATGGGAGTTTGAGACGTACAAGTCTTGTGTGCTCAACCGCACCTCCTGACCTGGCATCCACCACCAGTCGAAATATCCTTGAAGGTGGTCGGCGCTCAAAGGCTCACGAAACAGCTTGGGAAATTCAGTGGTGAATCCATCCGAATCCAGCAATAGCGAACCACCATCCTGGTCGCCATTGAAGTCGATTCTGAGCCCATCCAGGCCTGGAATCGCCTGCCAGGGGCGATTCTCAAATCGTGTCAGCCGCCCACTGACCCGCCAGCGGGGCTCCGCTTCCGGCAGCAGTTCCAGCGCCAGTCGAAAATTGGTCAGATGCCCCTTGGGTGCGAGCGTCAAAATCGCCTTTCCCTCATCGCTCTCGGCAAAAGGGGTCAAGGCGAATAACTGAACCAGCCTCTGCAACGAAAGGTAATCAGCGCCTACACCCAGCTGAGCCAGACCGCCTGCAGCACTGATCCACTCAACACTGACACGCCCCGGCGGCCAAAGCTGATTTTTGTCCAGCAACACCAGTTGATGCAGGTCGAGGCGCCCTCCCCCTTCACGCCACGACCAGTCGAAGCGGGTACTGAGGTTTTCGATGCGCAGTTCTCTGGCGGTCTCTTCATCCCTGAGTTGCAGATCCTGCAGACTCAGTCCACCCTGCAGTCGCGCCAATCGCCCCTTGCCAAGGTCGACCCAGAGCTCCAGGTCGAGCGCTCCTGAGTCCAGTTTGGAGGGGCTGGGCAGGCGACTGGACAATAGGTTCTGCAGCGCCAACCCTTCGGCTTTCAGGTAGATCTGTCCAAACCAGTCGGGTTGATCCCCGGTCCGTTCCAGCAGATCTGCCTGCAGTCTAAAACGCCCCGAGTCAGTACCATCTATGCTCGCATTCGCGGTTATCTGGTGATGGTTTCCGTCATTCTGCAGCGTGACATCCACGTTGAGCAGTCGCAACGGCGGCCCTTTGTCGCCCTCATCCCGCCAATAGATTTCACTATCAACCAATCGCAGACGGCTGCGGCGAAGGAAGAGTGAGGCGATGGAGGAGCCTCCCTCCTGGTGCTGGGTCTCAAACCCCTCCAGAGAGACCGTGCCATCCTGGCGGTGCAGGAGCAGCAGTTGCGTCCCATGCAGCTCTCCCGCCCCCAGCCGCAGGGCGCCATCCCAGAGGCTGTGAAAAATTTCGATATCGACATGTGCCTTGCGCAGATGAAGTTTGACACCCCCCGTCTCGGGATCATTCAAGGTCACATCGTGCAATACGAGCGCCAGGTGTGCCCCGTGCAGGTCGGCATTCAGGTGCCCGATATGGATCGGCATCCCCGCCGTCTCGCTGATAAGCTCCGCGATTGTCTCCCGGTACTCATCCAGGTCCATCATGGGCAGCAGCAGCCGCACCGCAGTTAGCAACACTGCGATAGTGATGATCGCCCTGTTGGTCAGGCGGTGCAGTCTTGCAGCCAGCGATTTGGTGAGGTGCCACATAAAAAATAGTGCTTCGCGTTGTGCTTCGGCGTCAGATCAGCACCACGTCATAGTACTCCTGGCTATAGAGCGACTCCGCCTGCAGGCGGATGGGACGTTTGATGAACTGTTCGAGTTCGGCCAGATTGGTGGCCTCCTCATCCAGCAAACGGTCGATCACCTCCTGTGAGGCGAGGACCAGCAGCGATTCGACATCGAACTGACGGGCTTCGCGCAAAATCTCCCGAAAAATCTCGTAGCAGATGGTCTCGGCAGTCTTCAATGACCCCCGGCCACCACAACAGGGACAGGTTTCACAGAGTATATGCTCCAGGGACTCACGTATTCTTTTGCGGGTCATCTCCACCAGCCCCAGAGAAGAGACTTCGGATATATGGGTGCGCGCATGATCCTTGGCCAGGCACTTCTCCAGCGCACGCAACACTTGGCGACGATGCTCCACAACGCTCATGTCGATAAAATCGATAATGATGATACCGCCCAGATTCCGCAGTTTCAGATGACGGCAGATCGCCTGTGCGGCCTCCAGGTTGGTTTTGAAGATGGTCTCTTCCAGGTTGCGATGCCCGACAAAGGCCCCGGTATTCACGTCGATGGTGGTCATCGCCTCGGTCTGATCGATCACCAGGTGGCCGCCGGACTTGAGTTGAACCTTACGCTCGAGGGATTTCTGAATCTCATCCTCCACGCCGTAGAGATCAAAAATCGGACGCTCACCGGGATAGTATTCGATGCATTTCTTGATCTCAGGAATATAACGCTGGGCAAACTCGATAGCGCGCTGGTGGGTGGAGCGGGAGTCGACCCGCACCTTCTCCACATCCGGTCCCACCAGATCTCTCAAGGCACGCAGCGCCAACGGCAGATCTTCGTGTACCAGTTCAATCCTGCCATTGTCCCTGCTGCGCTCCAGGATCGATTCCCACAGGCGCGCCAGAAAATGCATATCGGTTTTCATCGGTTCATTCGGCACCCCTTCCGCTGCGGTCCTGGCAATATAACCGCCACCGATTTCAGACTGCTCCAGAAAGCTGCCCAGCAGATCACGCAGGCGCTGACGCTCATCCTCATCCTCGATCTTCTGCGAGATACCCACATTTCCAAGCCCCGGCATGAAAACGAGATATCGTGAGGGAATGGATATATTGGTTGTCAGACGCGCGCCCTTGGTCCCCAACGGATCCTTGAACACCTGCACGGTAATCATCTGACCCTCGCGCAGGAGTTCGCTGATATTGTCGCTGCGCTCCTCGCCATTCGGGCTGGGGGCACCAATATCCGAGGCGTGCAGAAAGGCGGCCCGCCCCAGCCCCACGTCCACAAAGGCTGCCTGCATGCCGGGCAGCACCCGGCAGACCTTGCCCCGATAGATATTCCCCACCAGACCTCGATTGCCGGTCCGTTCGATGACGATCTCCTGTACGACACCGTTTTCAACCACTGCTACCCGGGTCTCGGGCGGGGTGACATTAATCAGGATCTCTTCACTCATGGATTCATTTTTTCTCTGTCATTTTTATCATGGCGCCAACAACTCGATACCGGCACCCCGCAACAAATCCGCCGTCTCATATAAGGGTAGTCCCATCACCCCGGAATAGCTGCCGTGCAGTTCGCAAACAAACATGGCGCCCAATCCCTGAATACCGTAACCACCCGCCTTATCCCGAGGCTCACCACTGGCCCAATAGGCTGCTGCCTCCTGCGGCGCTATCTGCCGAAAACCAACTTTGCTCCGGCTTACTCTGGCATCTGTACGATACCCGGCCAGTGCCACGCCGGTATAGACATGATGGGTGCGCCCGGAGAGCAGCGCCATCATCTCCAATGAATCCTGCCGATCCCGTGGTTTACCCAAAATCCGCTCATCCACGACCACCGCAGTATCTGCGGCGAGCACCAGCAGCCGGGAAGGCTCTCCATATTGGTCGCGGCCAGCTTGCGCCTTCTCAACCGCCAGACGCAATACATACGCCTCAGGACTCTCCTGATCGCGGGGTGTTTCATCCACTTCGATATCCACTACTGAATAAGAGACCCCAATCTGCGCCAGCAGTTCAGCGCGCCTGGGTGAACGGGAGGCGAGGAGGATAACCGGCCCAGTCACTTTCTCAGGCCCGATGATAGGGATGGTTGCGCAGCAGGCTCCAGGCCCGGTAGATCTGCTCCGCCACAACCACCCGCACCAGCGGATGCGGCAGGGTCAGGGGTGAGAGCGACCAGCGGCCGTCTGCTCGTGTCAGACAGTCGGGCGCCAGCCCCTCGGGACCGCCCACCATCAGCGCCAGATCCCGGCCGTCGCCCATCCAGGTGCCCAGTTTCTTTGACAACTGCTCCGTACTCCAGCCACTGCCACGCACATCGAGCGCAATCACCTGACAGCCCTTCGGAATCGCCTTCATCATCCGCGCACCCTCATCACGCAGGGTGCGCTTTATGTCCGCATTTTTCCCGCGATGACCCGGAATTATCTCCACCAGTTTCAGCCCACACTCCGCCGGCATGCGCCGGGCATACTCCTCGTACCCTTCGACCACCCAGCGCGGCATACGGTTTCCGACAGAGATGAGATGGATATTCATTGGCGGAACATTCTACGTGATTGCAGTGGGGGATGAAGTAATAAGCGGGAAATATCAGTCTTTTTTCCGATGCATGTTTCCACAACAATCATGGTGCGCAGGGCACAGCAAAAAAAACGGCCTGCAATCTTCCGACTGCAGGCCGTTTTCAGCCAGATCAGAGCCAAAAAGTCAGTCAGCCGGATGCGCCGGCGGACGACCTATAGCCAGATAACTCAATCCCGCCTGAGTGACGGTCTCCGGCTCGAACAGGTTGCGGCCGTCGAAGATCACGGGACTCTTCAACATCGATTGGACAGTGTCGAAATCGGGACTGCGAAACTGGGTCCACTCCGTCATGATCACCAGGGCATCGGCGCCTTCGAGGGCACCCATGGCGTCCTCAGCATAGACAAGGTCGTCGCGCTCGCCGTAGATGCGCTGCGACTCTTCGACTGCCACCGGATCGAATGCCTGCACTTTCGCACCGGCATCCCACAGCAGTTCCATCATCACCCGGCTGGAAGCCGCGCGCATGTCGTCGGTATTGGGCTTGAACGCCAACCCCCAAACCGCAAAGGTCTTGCCCTTGAGGTTCCCGTCGAAGTAGCTGTTGACCTTGTCGAACACCACCCGCTTCTGAGCATCGTTGGTCGCCTCCACCGCATTGAGGATGCGCGGTGTGTAACCGACGCTGAGCGCAGTCTTTTCCAGCGCCTGAACATCCTTGGGGAAGCATGAGCCGCCATAACCGCAGCCGGGGTAGATGAACTGATAACCGATGCGCGGATCGGAACCTATACCCACCCGCACATGCTCGATATCCGCACCCAGGGCGTCGGCGATATTGGAAAGTTCGTTCATAAAACTGATCTTGGTGGCCAAGAGCGAATTTGCCGCGTACTTGGTCAACTCCGCGGAGCGGATATCCATCACCATCACCCGCTCGTGGTTGCGGTTGAAGGGCGCATAGAGCGCACGCAGCAGTTCACCGGTGCGGGGATTGTCGGTACCCACCACGATGCGGTCAGGGCGCATGAAATCATCGATCGCAGCGCCCTCTTTGAGAAATTCCGGATTGGAGACCACATCGAACTCGACCTCCACGCCCCGTTCGCCCTGCACCTCGCGCACGGCGGCGGCCACCTTGTCGCCGGTCCCCACAGGCACCGTCGACTTGTCGATGATCACCCTGTACTCGGTCATGTGCTCGGCGATGCTGCGCGCCACGGCGGTGACGTACTGCAGATCGGCGGAACCGTCCTCGTCCGGCGGCGTACCGACGGCGATGAACTGGAACAGACCGTGTTCGACGCCCACTTTCGGATCCAGTGTAAATGTGAGGCGCCCCGCCTCCCGGTTGCGCTGCACCATGGCTTCGAGTCCAGGCTCATAGATCGGGATGCCGCCGCTGTTGAGCAGATCGATCTTGGCGGGATCCACATCCACGCACACGACATCGTTGCCCACCTCAGCCAAACAGGCTCCGGTCACCAAACCGACATATCCACTCCCAAAGATCGTGACTTTCATCTACCTTAAGACTCCATTTATCCATTTGTTCGGCACCAGCAACCCCGCAGGGAGCCATGCCTGTAATTGTGCTTACCGCCAGATATCGGTCGGCATGCTACCAAACTTGAACCAAATGTTGCACCGACCAACACCAAATTCCCATATTTTCACTGAATATTGTTAGTTTATTCACTCTCGAACCGCTGCCAAAAGTCTCAAAAAAGCATTTTCTGCAAGACAAACTTGAATTTAACCCCTTGATATAACAAAATTTCGCACTGGCCCTATAATCAAGACCTGCTCACAATTCAATGACAATACTCGCTCTGGGACTCAACCATAAGACCGCTCCGGTGGAGATCCGGGAGCGGCTCACCTTCGGACCGGACATCATCGTCGGCGCCCTGCGCAATCTGAGCGAGCATCCTGCGGTGGACGAAGCGGTAATCCTTTCGACCTGTAACCGCACCGAACTCTACTGCACCATAGACGATGATGCTGAAGCCTCAGTAGCAGACTGGGTCAGCGATTTTCACGGCCTGGAGCAGGGACGGGTCAGCCCCTACCTCTACAGCCACCTCGGCGATGCAGCCGTACAACATCTGTTGCGGGTCTCCTGCGGACTCGACTCCCTGGTACTCGGCGAACCGCAAATCCTGGGACAGGTAAAATCCGCATTCCAGACCGCAAAGGCTTCCGGCACCACTCGCAAACTGCTCTGCCGACTGTTCCAGCACGCATTCTCCGTCGCCAAGCAGATCCGCACCGACACCGCCATCGGCAACAGCCCGGTCTCTGTGGCCTTCGCAGCCGTCAGTCTGGCAAAACAGATATTCAGCGATCTTTCGGAGCAGACCGCCCTGCTCATCGGCGCCGGCGAAACCATTGAACTCGCCGCCCGGCATCTCCACCAGAACGGCATCGGCCACATGATCGTCGCCAACCGAACCGTGGAGAAGGCGCACAATCTGGCGGCCCAGTTCGAAGGTTATGCCATCGCGCTGACAGAACTCAGCGGACATCTGGCTGAGGCGGACATCGTTATCTCATCAACCGCCAGCCCCCTGCCGGTGCTGGGCAAAGGCACCGTGGAGAGCGCGCTCAAGGAGCGCAAGCACAGACCCATCTTCATGGTGGACATCGCGGTACCCCGTGATATCGAACCCGAAGTCTCTGACCTGAGCGACATCTACCTCTACACGGTCGATGACCTGGACGAGGTCATTCAGGAGAACATGCGCTCCCGCCAGGAAGCTGCAGAGCAGGCTGAAGAGATCATTGAACGCTACGTAGACGAATTTATCGGCTGGCTGCGTTCCCTCGACGCGGTTGAGCTGATCCAGGACTACCGTAATCAAGGGGAACTGCTGCGTGACGAAGTCTTGAAGAAGGCACTGCAGCAGCTCAACAAGGGCAAATCACCGGAAGAGGCACTGCAGTTCCTGGCCAGAACCCTCACCAACAAACTGCTCCACACACCCAGTTCCCAACTGCGCCAGGCTGGTTTCGACGGCCAGACTGAGTTGCTCGAGGCCGCCAACACCCTGTTTCAGCTGAAGCAGCTCGACAGCACATCATGAAATCTTCACTGCGCGGCAAGCTGGATCAGATCGCCGAACGCTTCGAAGAGATCACCGCACTACTGGCCGAACCGGATACCCAAGGCAAACAGAACCTGTTCCGCGATCTGAGTCGGGAGTACGCCCAGCTGGAGCCGGTGGTTGAAACCTATCGCAACTACACTACAGCCGAAGACGATATTGAAGTTGCCCGGGAGATGTTGAACGATCCAGAGATGGCGGAACTGGCCCAGGAGGAGCTGACAAGCGCGGAACAGACCCGCAATTCACTGGAGCCGGAACTGCAACTGCTGCTGATACCGGCGGATCCGAACGACGACCGCAATATCTTTCTGGAGATCCGCGCCGGTACCGGCGGCGCAGAAGCGGCACTGTTTGCAGGGGATCTGCACCGCATGTATCTTCGCTACGCCGAGACACAACGCTGGCAGGTGGAGACCATCAGCGAAAGTCCCGGCGAACATGGTGGCTTCAAGGAGATCATCTGCCGCATCAGCGGCAATGCGGTCTACTCCCGGCTGAAGTTTGAATCCGGCGCACACCGGGTACAGCGGGTGCCTGAAACCGAATCCCAGGGGCGAGTCCACACCTCCGCCTGCACCGTGGCCATCCTGCCGGAGGCGGAGGCGGTCGACGACGTGGAGATCAACAACGGCGACCTGCGCATCGACACCTACCGCGCCTCTGGCGCCGGGGGCCAGCACGTCAACAAGACCGACTCGGCGGTGCGTCTCACACATCTCCCTACCGGCATAGTGGTGGAGTGCCAGGATGAACGTTCACAGCACAAAAACAAGGCCCGCGCCATGTCACTGCTGTCGGCGAAACTGCTCTCCCAGGTTCAGGATGCCGCCGCCAGCGAGCAGGCCAGCGCGCGTAAACTGCAGGTCGGTAGTGGCGACCGCTCCGAGCGCATCCGCACCTACAATTTTCCCCAGAACCGGCTCACCGACCACCGCATCAACCTGACCCTCTACAAACTGGACGAGGTGATGACCGGGATACTCGACCAGGTAGTGGATCCGTTACTGCGCGAACATCAAGCCGAGGCGCTGGCGGCGATGGGTGGTGAATAGGCTGTAGGCCGATTCAAGCACTGCGGAACCGGCGGCGCAGGTTTTCCTTTGGCCCTGGATTGCCCGATCCGCTACGCTTGATCGAGCCTACTCTGTCCAACTACTCTGATGCCGAAAAACATCAAACAAGCCCTGGAAGAGGCAGCGTCCAGCCTCAGCGCACACCCTGATAGCTCCCCCCAACTGGAAGCCGCAGTACTGCTCTGCCATCTGCTCGAAAAACCCCGCAGTCATCTCTACACCTGGCCTGAAAAAATGCTCGACAGCGCCCAGTATCAGGCCTATCAGGCACTGCTTCAAAGGCGCAGCAGGGGTGAACCCATCGCCTATATCACCGGACGGCGGGAGTTCTGGTCCCTGGAGCTGGAGGTCACACCGGAGACACTGATCCCCCGTCCCGACACAGAACTGCTGGTTGAACTGGCGCTGACTCATTTACCGCAGAAGAGTCATTGCCGCATTGCCGATCTGGGCACCGGCTGCGGCGCTATCGCCCTGGCAATCGCCAGCGAACGTCCCGACTGCGCGGTCCACGCCACCGACCGCTCATCCGCAGCCCTTGCCGTTGCCCGCAAAAATGGTGAAAGGCTGGGGTTCAATAATCTGCACTTCCATCTGGGCAGCTGGTTTGAGGCACTGCCTGCCGACGACCGCTTCAGACTCATCCTGAGCAACCCGCCCTATATTCCCGAGGAAGATCCGCACCTTACTCAGGGCGATCTCTCCAGCGAACCCAGAGAGGCGTTGGCTGCCGGTTCCGACGGACTGAACGATATCCGCGTGATCGTCTCTGAAGCCCACTGCCATCTGCAACCCGGCGGCTGGCTGCTGCTGGAGCACGGTTTTGACCAGGCAGATGCCGTGCGGCTACTGTTGCAGGAGGCGGGGCTGACAGAAATTCAATCACATCGCGATCTGGCCGGACATGAAAGGATCACAGAGGGACGACTGACACAGTAAGCAGTTTCCATCTGGAAACCCGTATCCAACCTAAAGAACACGAAGAGAACCAAGGTAAGAGATTGATTATAAATAAGTTTTCTTCGTGTATTTCGTGGGCTTCGTGGTTGAAACAGTGTTTCCTGATAAACGCCAGGCAACATCTGCCTGAAAATCACGAATATAATGCAAAACAGACAATTCCATGGGTTCTGCCACTTGAAAATTTCCCTACATTAGCTAGGATTATCGTCTATGGATATTGATGGTCACGAATTCATCAAACATCGGAGTATTCACTTCGTTGAACTTCACCCGGATCCGAATCAGGCTCAGACCGCAGCGCTGCTGCTTGCTGATGTGGAAGGCGTAATGCGGGTGGGTCCTGTCGACGCGCGTCATCTGCAGGTGACTTATCACATCATGGATATCACCCTGGAGCAGATCGAGGTGGGCCTGACCAGCATGGGACTGCACATCGACAACCGCCTGCTGTACCGGCTGATGCGCGCCCTGCACTACTACACCGAAGAGAACCAGCGCGCCGTTCGGGGTTGCACCAAGGGCAATCCCAACTGCACCCGCAACATCTTCGCCAAACGCTATCAGAGCATCGACCACCATTGCCGGGACCACCGCCCCGAGCACTGGCGCAAATATCTCTAATTTATTATGGTTGCCTGTCAGGCCTGACGGGATTCCAACTCCAATGAACGACGAACAACTGCTGCGCTACAGCCGCCAGATCATGCTGCCCTCCATCGGCATCGAGGGACAGCAGCGGCTGCTCGATGCCAGTGTGCTGCTCATCGGCCTTGGTGGACTGGGCGCGCCGGTGGCGATGTATCTTGCAGCCGCAGGGATCGGACGGCTGACGCTTGTCGATTTCGACCAGGTCGACCTGAGCAACCTGCAACGCCAGATCATCCACACCACCGACCGTATCGGCACGCCAAAGGTTGAGTCTGCAAAGCAGGCGCTTGTCGCTCTCAATCCCGATATAGACATCGAGTGCATCGCGCATCAGCTTGAAGGGGATGAGCTCTCCGCTCAAGTTCGGCGGGCAGATCTCGTGGTCGACGCCTGCGACAACTTCGCCACCCGCTTCGCCATCAATGCCGCCTGCCACGAGAACAGCACCCCACTGGTATCCGGCGCGGCAATCCGCATGGAGGGACAGGTCAGCGTCTTTCCCGGCAAACCCGGCAGCCCCTGCTACCGCTGCCTCTACCCTGAAAACGGACAGGTGGAGGATACCTGCACCGCCAACGGCGTACTCGCGCCTGTGGTCGGCATCATCGGCAGCATCCAGGCCACGGAAGCCATCAAGTGCCTCACCGGCGCCGGCTCGACACTCGACGGGCGGCTGCTGATTCTGGACGCGCTGCATATGCAGTGGCGCAGTCTCAAGCTCAAGGCAGACCCGCACTGCCCGGTTTGCGGCACATGCTGAAACAAGGCAGGCTCACCCCGCTCCTGCTTTCCACACTCTGTCTCCTGATCCTGCTGCTGCCCGATAGCTGGCAACAGGTGCTGCGTTACGAAAACAGCGCCATCGGGAACAGTGAAGTCTGGCGCCTTTTCAGCGCCCACCTCGTACACCTGGGGTGGCCCCATCTGCTACTCAATCTATTGGCCTTCTGGCTCATCCTGGAACTTTTCTTCCTGGCGAACCGCAGGCTGCCCCTGCGGCTGCTGTTGCTCGCCCTGGGAACCTCACTGGGGCTTCTGCTCTTCAGCCCGCATGTAGGCTGGTACGTCGGTTTCTCCGGCGTACTGCATGGCCTGCTGGCTCTGGCGCTGCTGGACAGAGCGCTGACCGCTCCCCAGTCTTCCGTGATCATGTTGACACTACTGGCAGGCAAACTCTTTTGGGAACAACTACAGGGACCGCTTCCGGGCAGCGTCTCCCTGACCCAGGGCAGCGTGATCGTCGACGCACACCTTTACGGCGCTATCGCCGGGGCAGTAGTATGGGGGCTGGAGAGATCGGCTCTCCAATTTAGAAATGAGGATCCTGAGTGAAACAGATTGCACTCTTGTCGATTTTGCTGTTTGGACTTTTTGGCTGTCAGGAGATAGATGTTTCCCAGATGTCACCGGAAGAACGAGAGGCAGTCACTTCCCTCGCTTGGCTGAAAAATGCCGATGCGGCAAAAGACGCGGATACGGCGATCAAACGTGGAGACCTCAGGCTGATAGCTATGGCGACCCGCAGTCCGACCCTGCCGGGCGTGCCGGTTGAGCCCTCATCAAAGGCGAAATCGGTATGCGGCATTCGCTATCTTGAGGGATCCACCGATGCGGTCGTCAGTGATCTGCATCTAAAGCTGCTGCAAGAGGCTCAGAAGTATGCCGAGCAGTATAACCACATCATGTTGAAGCGCTGTTTGAGCCGCTCCAAATAGTCCTGTGAACCGTACCATTCTCGATCGATGCGGTTCACAAGTTCACCGGCATCCTACATCAGGCGTTGCATCTTCTTCGCAGCGCGTAGCCTATACCACCCAAACCGAGCAGCAGCGGCAGCCAGAGCGCCGCGCCACCTCCATCCGCAATAGTCACATTGCCACCGGCATCCACGAAGATGGTGCCATGTTCGAGGGCGGAGCCATCTGTTGACTTGCAGGCAGTCCCGGCGGCAGTGATGCCTGTAACACCGATATCCGCATCCGATAGACTGAAGAAGATATTGCTGCTGCAGGCCACCCGCACACGCCCTCTGGCAACCAACTTACCCGGCAAAGTCACCAGTGCCAAGCCATTATTGGGAAATGTTCCGCCTCCGGGTTTCAAATTCAGCGCCACATCATCGATATGGTCACAATGGGTTGAGCCATCGGCACTGAAAGAGAGCAGACTGATCGTAACCTGTGGGCAACTGCCCCCTGTGCCACCAACCGCCCATTCGATGGTCTGCTGACTACCTCCAACAAAGTTGTTTGCGGAATTGAGTACGCCACCATTCACATCGAATGGACCGGCACCACCATCCACTGTCACAACCACATCATCCTCATCCACACCGGAGTTGCCGTCTCGGGCGGTGAGCCGGAAATTCAGGGTTCTGCCCACCGCAGGCAGGGTTTCACCGATATCCCCTGCAACTCCTGTCAACTGGAGGCTGAGCCGGGGAAGGTTTCGCACCGGTGTATCTATCGGCAGAAAGGAGCGGAACAGAGGGGAACCTGCATCCATCTGGTCCCACTGGTAGGAGAGGGTATCGAGTTCGGGGTCCAGAGCGGAGCCGGTCAGGGTAAAAGGCGTGTTTTTTGGAATAGTGAAAGCCGTCCCGGCATTGGCTGTGGGAGCCGTATTGCCGCTGGATACGAGTGTCCCGCAACTGCTGCCACCGCCCAGAGTGGAAAAAGCCACCATCTGCTCAATGCTCATCCCATGAAAGGTGGCATCCGAATTGTCCTGCAGATTTTCCGCGCCGCAGATACCCGCGTAGCTCATAATGGTGGAGCCACTGCCAGGCTCAACCGCCGTCGCAGCTATCCGGTTTCCGGCACAAGCACCCGCAGTACCATTGAAGGTATGATCCGCGCCGAACTGATGACCGATTTCATGGGAGACAAAATCGATATAGAAGGCGTCGCCGGTAGGCGATGACGACCCTGTCACCCCTTCGGCCTTGAAGGCATTGTCGCAGACGCTCTCAATTACGGCGATACCACCACCACCCGTACTGAAGACATGACCGACGTCGTAATTGGCGCTGCCGATAACCACATCCAGATTGGCCTGATTTTGATCCAACATGACGAAACCATCGGAGTTTGTATAGGGATCGGTGGCACCATCCGTATAGATAATCCGGTCATTGCCGGCAACCAGTATGAACTGCGCCGCAATATCACGCCCATAGATCTGATTGACCCGGTTGATAGTAGTCACCATGGCGGAGAGCGCACTGCTCTTGGTGCCGCCGTGAAACTGGGTATATTCGCCAGTGGCCGCCAGGGCCAGTCGATAGTTACGACGCTGTCCACTGGTGCGCATGGCTGTGTCGCCATCACTACGCAACGCCGTCTGCTGATCATCCCCATGCACGGCGCAGGTAAATCCAGTTTCAGCCCCCATGCCGCGCTGAGCCATGGCGTAGTCACCTTTGTAGTAGGAGCGATAACCGCCGCTCCCATCCGGATCGATAAAGACAGTACCAGCGGCCGAGGTGATCATGCCGTGAAACCCCTGCGGGGTCATGTCCAGGCGGCCACTGGCGCCGGAATCATCGATACCATGAACCTGATAAGTGGCTATCTCCGGGTAACGTTCCGCCAGTTCCGGTTCCATGATTGGAGACAGTTCAAGTCGAAAGCGCTGCATCGTGCCGTTGGGCATGGGCAGCTCAAGCTCCGAACCTTGACTGCTGGTGAACTCCAACGGGGCAGCCGCCAGGGCCTGCCGCAGGGCGCCATCATTTGCTTGCAAGGGTCGATAGTAGCGTGGTTCCGCAGTTATCCCGCGAGCAGCGGTATCCCCAGCCGGAACATCGCTCCAGATAGAGGCAGATGCGCTGAAGGGAATCCCCAACATTGCGGTGATGATAAAAAAACGTGATATTCCGGCGCGCATGCAACCCGTCTCCGGTTAGTTAGTCTCTATTGGATGTAATTCCCCACAGCTGGCTGTGAAGCTTTTGTAGGGGCAGCGCCCCGCTTGATCATGCCTACATCTTAAAAACAGCGATCTAATGTAGGCCGGTTCAAGCAGAGCGGAACCGGCAACCGCATAGGCGCTGTCAATCCAACACGCCCGATCCGCTACGCTTGATCGAGCCTACATTTTTTACCCAAATCACTGAACCTTTCCTTAACGATCAGCCTTTAAGTTTCTTCAATAGCAGTTCGTTTACCTGTTCAGGATTGGCTTTGCCTCGGGTCGCTTTCATGACCTGGCCGACAAAGAATCCCAACAACTTCTCCTTGCCCGCCCGAAACTGTTCAACCTGCTTCGGATTGTTGGCGATGATTTCATCGATAACCGGCTCTATCGCCCCTGTATCGGTAATCTGCTTGAGACCTTTAGCCTCGATCACCATATCCGCGTCACCCTCGCCGTTCCAGATCGCCTCGAAGACCTGCTTCGCGATCTTGCCAGAGATGGTCTTGTCGGCGATGCGTACCAGCAGCCCTCCCATCTGTACCGGGCTCACCGGAGAATCTGACAGGTTCAATCCCGCTTTGTTCAAGGCGCCACCCAACTCCATGGTTACCCAGTTGGCAGCTGCCTTGGTTTCACCACCCGCCTTGACCACCGCTTCGTAGTAGTCCGCCAATGGGCGGCTTGCAGTCAGTGCCTTCGCCTCTTTTTCACCCAGCGCATACTCTTGAATGAAACGCTGCAGCTTGGCGCCAGGCAGTTCCGGCATCTCATCCCGGATCTGCTCCAGCAGCGACTCGTCGATCTCCACCGGCAGCAGATCAGGATCGGGGAAGTAACGGTAGTCGTTCGCCTCCTCCTTGCTGCGCATGGAGCGGGTCTCATCCCTGTCGGCATCGTAGAGACGGGTCTCCTGCACGATCCTGCCGCCACCCTCGACCACATCGATCTGGCGCTCCAGCTCATAGTTGAGGGCGCGTTCCAGAAAGCGGAAGGAGTTGATGTTCTTCAGCTCTGTACGGGTACCGAACGCTTCCTGACCATAGGGACGAATGGAGAGGTTCGCGTCCACCCGGAAAGAACCCTCCTGCATATTGCCGTCGCAGATGCCGAGATAGACCACCAGTTGGTGAATCTTGCGGGCATAGGCCACCGCCTCCTTGATGGAGCGCATATCTGGCTCGGAGACGATTTCCAAGAGCGGCGTTCCTGCACGGTTGAGGTCGATGCCGCTCAAACCGTGGAAGTCCTCATGCAGCGACTTGCCCGCATCCTCCTCCAGATGCGCGCGGGTGATGCCGATCACTTTCGACTCGCCGTTTTCCAGCTCGACGGTCAACTCGCCCTTGCCCACGATTGGCAATTCAAACTGGCTGATCTGATAACCCTTTGGCAAATCAGGATAGAAGTAGTTTTTCCGCGCAAATACTGAACGCCTGCCAATTTCAGCGCCAACTGCGACACCAAATTTAAGGGCGCAGTTTACCGCCTCCCGGTTCAGCACCGGCAACACGCCGGGGAAGGCCAGATCCACATTGCAGGCCTGGGTGTTGGGCGCTGCACCATAGGCCGTGGAGGCCCCGGAGAAGATCTTCGATTTTGTGGCCAGTTGGGTATGAACTTCCAACCCGATGACGGTTTCCCACTGCATGGTCTTTACTCTAACTGAAATTATATAAAATACACTGATTCAACGCGCCTGATCCGCTACGCTTGGTCAGGCCTACATCCTGGAGACAGCTATCAAATGTAGGCCGGTTCAAGCACAGGGGAACCGGCAACCACCTGTGAAGGCATCAATAACCTTCCGGCGCCAATTTATGCCAATCTGTCGCCTGTTGGAGTTTATGGGCGACGTTCAACAGCTTCGCCTCGGCAAAATAGTTGCCGATGAGCTGCAATCCGACCGGCATGCCCTCCACCGGCGCCACCGGCACCGACATGCCGGGCAGCCCGGCCAGATTGGCCGCAATGGTATAGATATCGTTGAGGTACATGGTCACCGGATCATCCGCCTTCTCCCCCAGACCAAAAGCGGTGCTGGGTGTGGAGGGACCCAAAATCACATCGACCTGTTCGAAGGCAGCCTTGAAATCATCGGAGATCAGGTGACGGATCTTCTGCGCCTTCAGGTAGTAGGCGTCGTAATACCCGGCCGAAAGCGCATAGGTCCCGATCATGATGCGCCGCTTTACCTCTTCTCCAAACCCCTCGCCTCTGGAACGTTTATAGAGGTCCTCCAGATCCCTGGGATCTTCACAGCGATAGCCATAGCGAACGCCGTCGAAGCGGGAGAGATTGGAAGAGCACTCGGCAGGTGCGACCACATAGTAGGTGGGCACCGCCAGATGGGTGTTGGGCAGGCTGATCTCCACCACCTGGGCACCCAGTTTGCGGTACTCCTCGATGGCGGCCTCTACAGATGCCGCCACCCCTGCATCCAGACCTTCTCCAAAATACTCCTTCGGCAGACCAATCTTCAACCCCTGCAGGGAGTCGTTCAGACCCGCAGAAAAATCGGGTAGCGGCTCCTCAGCACTGGTAGAGTCTTTCGCATCGAAACCGGCCATGGCCTGCAGCATCAGCGCCGCATCCTCGGCGCTACGGGTCATAGGTCCGCCCTGGTCGAGGCTCGAAGCGAAGGCGATCATGCCGTAACGGGAGACCCGACCGTAGGTGGGTTTCAGCCCGGTAATGCCACAGAGCGCAGCGGGCTGGCGGATGGAACCACCGGTATCGGTACCGGTTGCCGCGACCGCCAGACGCGCCGCGACGAGGGCAGCCGAACCACCGGATGAGCCGCCGGGCACACGCTCCCGATCCCAGGGATTGCGCACCGGGCCGTAGAAACTGGTCTCATTGGAGGAGCCCATGGCGAACTCATCCATATTGGCCTTGCCGAGCATCACCACCCCGGCGGCATTGAGTCGTTCCACCACAGTGGCGTCGTAGGGCGAGATGAAACTGTCGAGCATGCGGGAGCCGCAACTGGTTTTCACACCCTGGGTACAGAAAATATCCTTCTGTGCGATAGGTATGCCTGCGAGAGGTCCGGCATAACCCGCACTGATCCGCTGATCAGCCGCTTCCGCAGCCTGAAGGGCGACATCCGGGGTTACCGTGATATAGCAGTTCAAGCCCTCATCCAGCGAATCGATGCGCTCCAGGAAATGACGAGTCAATTCCACACTGGAAAATTCACCGGCACGCAGGCCCGCGCCCAGTTCCGCGATAGTTTTGTTATGCATAGTCAGTTATTCCTGCCAAGTGGAACTCATCCACTACTCGATCACCTTGGGCACCAGGTAGAGATCACTCTCAACCTTAGGCGCAATAGCCTGGAACGCTTCCCGGCGATCCACTTCAGTCACCTCGTCCACCCGCAGGCGCTGAGCCATGTGCAGCGGGTGGGCCATCGGCGTGACATCATCGGTTTCGACGTCATCCATCTGTGCAACCAGCCCCAGAATATTGGAGAGGTCTGTGGCGTAACCTTCGATCCGGTCCTCGTCCACCGCCATTCTGGCAAGGTGGGCAATTTTCTCTATGTCAGAACGATCCAACGACATCCGTCTGATTCCTGTGGTGAAAAACGTGCAAAAAGTTACCACATTTAGGCGTTTCGATATACGGTGGAAAACGAAAACCACGCTGAAAATCCCCCCAGCAAGGCACCATTTGCAACTCGACTGCATGAAACGGCGCGCTCTATTCCAGGCACTTTATTTGACGATCTGATAAATTGGGATATAATTCCCACCTATGGACTTCCAAAAGAAGATGTCCCGGATAGTCAAATTGGCAGCCTCCCCGTATCAACCACAAGGAATCAGTCGATATGAAAAAATTACAACAAATTGCCATATCCACACTGCTGGCGCTGCTGATCAGCGCCTGTGGGGGCGGAGGAGATGACACGACATCCGGAAGTTCTTCCGCAACACGCAGCGACGAAACCGTCCTTGGCCGGGTGACCGGCTTTGGCAGTGTATATGTCGATGGGGTCGAGTACGAAACAGACAATACCCAAATTACCATCAATGGCGTTCCTGCCGATGAGAGCGCATTGAAACTCGGCATGGTGGTGCTGCTGAAAGGCAACTCCGACGGTAGCCATGGAGAGGCCTTCAATATAGATTTCTCCGATGAGATTCACGGCTTTGTCGACGAGAATCTGACCGCCACCGGCGGCGCACTTCAGGTGATGGGGCAGACTGTTTACAGCGACCCTCTCACCGTTTTTGAGTCAGCTGTCGCCGGCATCACCACCATTGCTGCCATCCCCCAAGGCGCCATTGTCGAAATCAGTGGTTATCGCAATACGGATAGCGCACTGTTCGCCACCCGGATCGAGCTGAAAAAACTCGCCTTGGATCCAGGAGATGAGGTCAGCGTAAAAGGCCGGATCGAGACTCTGGATGAAAATGCCAAACGACTCACCCTGGGAACTATGGGGGTCGACTACAGTCAGGCGGAGGTCAAGGACATACTGATTGTCGGCAGGTTTTATGAGATCAGCAGCCGTCAGGGCACATCACCCATCAGCGGTGATCTGATCGCTGACGAGATCGAAGCGGCAGAAGACGCAGCCGACCAGATCGATAGTGATACAGATGAACAGGTCAAACTAGAAGGCAGAATCGACACACTCCTCACGGATGACCTGTTTACCCTCAATGGCCTGGAGATTCTGCTCAGTCCGGAAACCGAATTTGAAGATGGCGATCGAGAGCAGCTTACCGAGAATGCACTGATAAAGATCCGGGGCTATCTCAACGAGCAGGGGCAGGTCAGCGCAGACGAGATCGAGTTTCGCTCCGAGACATACACTGAAATCGAAGGCATCGTCAGCCAGGTCGACAGCAATAACAGCACCTTGACCATCGGCAATAGTTTGATCCACTACTCCAGTGAAACACTGGTAATAGACGAGTGGAAAGAGGATCGCAGTTTCAACCTGCAGCAGATCAGGGTCGGAGATGAACTGGAGATCGATACCACGCAGGATGCTTCAGGCAATCTGTTTGCAGTCAAACTGGTCAGAAAATCCGGGACTGAGGTTGAGACTGATGATGAGGATCAGGCTGAAGGTGGCGGGGACGAAGGCGCAGAGGGAGATGATACTGACGAAGAGGGCTCCTCTGAGAGCGAAAATGACGACGCAAACACAGGCGTCCCGGGCATCACCGACAGCCACCGCGTCCTGGCCTTCAACGACCTCGGCATGCACTGTGCTTACCTTGACTACACCACCTTCGTTGTCCTGCCACCCTTCAATGTAATCCGCAGCCAGGTCATCGAGCGTGGCGCCACCCCCCGCATCCTCAGCAGCGCGGAAGTCGACGTCGCCTACAAGGCGCAGATGGATGCTGCAGGCTCGATCAACACCACCAGCCAGAACCTGCCGGGATCCGTGCAGAAAACCAACTTCTGGGATATCAATCCGGCTAGCGGCAACACCTACGTTTTCGATCTGTTCGGCGGCAACCCCCCGGCGGATGTGGGACTCCTGGGCCAGAGCATGCCCGGCGTCAACGCACCCTATAGCGCCAACGAGGATCAACCCTTCGGGCACTACGACGCGGACTTCGCCTGGTTCTCAGCAGACGGCGTTCCGATCCTGCCGGTGGATGACGCAGGGCAGACCAATGCCTACCCGCTGATGCAGGTTACCGCCAGCGACAAGACCAGTGGCCAGGCACTCGCCAGTCTGGACATCGTTTTGCCGGTCGCCTCCGAGGCGGACTGCCAGAACTGCCATGCTCTGGGGGAGGTCGGCGCCGACAGCAACCGTCGTCCAGAGGTGGATTTCATCTTCCCTGATGATATCAACGACCCCAACGATGTACTGCAGGCGGCAAAGGCCAACATCCTGCGTCTCCACGATAACAAACATGGCACCGATATCGATAATCAGCGCCCGGTGCTCTGCGCCGGTTGCCACTACTCGGCAGCGCTGGACCTGGCCGGAAACGGCGGGCCTGTCGGCAAGCAGGTGGGCCATGCAATGATGTCCCAAGTGATGCACGGCCACCATGGTGAGCTGCGGGATCCTGCCACCGATGAGCTGATCTTCCCGGAAAACGGTACTCTGGAAGAGACCTGCTATCAGTGCCATCCCGGCAAGGTTACCAAGTGTCTGCGCGGCGCCATGGGCGGTGCCGGCATCACCTGCCAGAACTGCCACGGCGGCATGCTGGCAGTGGGCGGTGTATACGACCTTCCGGCCGGCGGCGGTCTCGACGGGGCCAATGACGGCACCACTCCGCGCCAGCCCTGGATCGACGAGCCACGCTGCGAATCCTGCCACACCGGTGATTCCAATGATCACTTGGGCGGCGCCATTCGCCTCAGTCAGACTTGGGAATCAGGGGATCCATCGGCAACTCCCCGTCGCGCAGAGAACAAACGTTTTGCGGAAAACCCGGCCAAACTCTATCGCAACAGCCTGGGACACGGCGGCGTGGCCTGCGAAGGCTGCCACGGCTCCACCCACGCCATCTGGCCCAATGCAACGCCGGGATCCAACGACAATGTAGCCGCCGTGCAGTTGCAGGGGCATGCCGGAACCATCAGCGAATGCAGTAGCTGTCACACCACACTGGGCCTCACCCTGGATGGCCCCCACGGCATGCACAATGTCAACAGCCCTGCCTGGACTGAGGGGCATGAGTCCTTCTACCAGCAGAATCCAGGGAGTTGCCGCGCATGCCACGGTCAGAACCTGGAGGGCACTGCACTCTCCCGTACCGCAGCGGACCGCGACCTTCAAACCGACGATAACGGCCCGATCCACCTCGTCAAGGGCACTGAGGTCAGTTGTACCCTGTGCCATGAGAGACCCTGATGAAGGATTATTATGAAGAGTATTACTTGACCCGCGCGAAAATGGGATCATAATCCCAACAAGACCATGTTCCGACCAGCCTTGCAGAGGCTGGCCGGGATCTGCGCACTAACGAGATCAGCTAACAATATGGATGTAATCAGTTAGATGTCCAACGAGATCCAGAAAACACTCACAGCCGCCATCCTGAAACTCCTGCGGCCACTGGTACGCCTGCTGTTACGTAACGGCATGAGCTACGGTGACTTCGCAGATCTCAGCAGATGGGTATTTATGGATGTAGCGGAAAAAGAGTTCACACTCCCGGGGCGCAAGCAGTCAGTATCGCGTATCTCGGTCATCACCGGCCTCACCCGCAAGGATGTGAGCCGTCTGCAGAAGATAGAGAGACCTGACGACTCCGCCATTGCCCAGCAGTACAACCGGGCAGCGAGGGTAATTGCCGGCTGGCTGCGGGACAGCCGCTTCCACACTTCGAAAGGCAAACCGGCTGAACTGTCTTTCGATTCCGGGGTCAATAGCTTCACTGAACTGGCGAAAGAGCACAGCGGCGACATCCCGGCCAGGGCCATCCTCGATGAACTGCTCAGGGTGGGAACGGTCGAGCAGGATAGCAACGGCAACATCCGTCTCCTGATGGAGGCTTTTGTCCCCCGCACCGGCGAGAAGGACAAACTGCATATATTGGGCACCGACATCTACCTGCTGCTCTCCACCATCGACCACAATCTGCGGCTGGGTGACTCCGATCCCCGCTTCCAACGCAAGGTGGCCTACGACAACCTGCCGGAGGAGGCGCTACCCCGTTTCAGGGAGATGAGCGCCAAGAAGGCCCAGGCCCTGCTGATTGAGCTTGACCGTCACCTCTCCGCCCAAGACCGCGACCTCAATCCAAAGGTCAAAGGCGGCGGTCGCAAACAGGCCGGCATCGGCATCTACTACTTCGAGCAGGACATGACCACAGATGACTGACATGAAAATATTTCCGATCCTTTTTACCACCCTCATTCTTTCCGGCTGCGGCGGCGGCGAGACCCAGACCGCTGATGGCGGCATTGGCGGCACCGGCGTTGCCTGGGGACGCGTCACAGGTTTTGGTTCCATCTATCTGAACGACATCAAATACACCACCACGAACACAAGCTACCAGTTTGAGGAGCCGACACGGGTCGATCAGTCCGACCTGAAAGTCGGCATGGTGGTGCGGATCACCGGAAGCAACGACGGCGTCAACGGCGAAGCGGAGACGGTGGAGTACGCTGACTTGCTGGAAGGCACCGTCAGCGGCAATGACATTGCAGGCAGCAGCAGCCTGACTGTGATGGGTCAGACGGTGATCGTCGATCTTGACACCATCTATGACGACGACGGCACTGGCATCCTGCTCGCCGACCTTGCTATCGATGCCGTCATCGAGGTCAGCGGCTTCTCCGATGGTCTCGGCGTCATCTACGCCACCCGCATCGAGGTGAAGTCCGCCGCCTGGAACGGCACAGATCAACTCGAAGTCAAAGGCATCGTGCAAAACCTGACAGCCACCACATTTGAGCTTGGTGCCCTCACGGTCGATTTTGCCGTTATTCCAGCACTTCTGCCCGACGGCACCCCCCAGGAAGGGACATACGTCGAAGCCAAAGGAAACAGCTTCAACGGCGCAATCTTCGAAGCCGATGAAGTGGAGACCGAAGGCGACGGCGACCTGGAGTGGGCCGAGGATGGCGAAGAGCTGGAGATCGAGGGAATAGTTACCACTGATTTCGATGGCGTCACAAATCAGTTCACGCTCAATGGCCAGACGGTCCAGATAACCGCATCCACGGAGTTCGAGGACGGACTCGACACAGATATTACAATCGGCACGCCTCTGGAGGTTGAAGGAACCATGGACGGTACGGTACTGATAGCCAGTGAAATCGAATTTGGCACCGATAGTGCCGATAAACTGGAGATTGAAGATATCGTCGCCAGCGTGGATCTGGTCGCAAGCAGTTTCATGGTCCAGGGCGGGCAAACATTCGTAACAACCACTTCGACGATCTTCATCGACGAATTGACCAACGACCAGTTCTTCAGCCTGGCCAGCCTGAACCTGGGTGACAGTGTCGACGTCAACTATGTCGATGAGGGCGGCACCCTGACAGCCACCAAGGTTGAGCGGGAGTAAGTAGGAACTGCGCCTCACCGCGATTTTCCTGTCTACGGAGTAATCGCGGCGGGGCGCCGCTCCTACACGCCATCAGATTTCGCCCGGATGATCTATTCAGCGACAAGGATCAGTTTGAGCAGGTCGATGAGACTCAATTCGTAACGCTCCCCCCCCACCTGCTCGCACGGTCGAATCAGACGCTTAATTCTTCCAACGTATTACCCACCCATGACAGCCCTATAAGCATCCGTTTATGATGAGCACTGCCGATCTCATGCCGGAGCGGTGCAAAGAGAGACTACAGGGATAGAAATGATGCAAAACCGCCTATTTTTCGGACTGCTGTTTGGCGCCGCCCTTCTGTCAGCCAGCAAATCTTCCATTGCCGGAGAATCCGACACCCTCTATGTGGATGGCTCCATCCAGACAGACCACTGCCGAAACTACAGTCCCAAAACCCGCAAGTGCGGTAACGGCAAACAGACCGCCCACCAGGCGCTGGCCGGTGCCGCCGCAGTGGCGGTTGCTGGGAACAAGGTGCTGATCCGTGGCGGGGTATACCGTGAAGTACTCAAACCCAAGCATTCCGGCACAAAATCAAAGCCCCTGATCTTCCGCGGCTATGAGGGAGAAACAGCAGTTATCAGCGGCAAGCATCTCAAACCCGCCATCGACATCTCTTATCGCAGCCATCTGATCCTGGAAAACATCGAAGTGCGCGACGTTAGGCGCTGGCTCTATGGGCGGGATGCGGATTACAACCAGATCATCAACTGCCGCTTCATTGGCGCTCACGACCCCAATGGCAGCTCCAAGACAGGCCTCTTCTTCGAGCAGGCGGACCACAACCGCATCATCAACAACCTGTTTGACGGCACCACTCAGGACAACCTCTCACTGGTGAAGTCGGACAACAACCTGGTGCAGGGCAATCGCTTCCGCAACGGCAAACACACCCTGTGGACCATCAAGTGCGGCAGCAAGAACATCATCAGGGGTAACGATCTCTACAACGAACTGCAGAAGATCGGTGAGATCTACGACTGTCATAACGTGGGTTTTGACCACCAGTTTGACGATGATGACGCCACCAAACACAATCTGGTGGAGGACAATGACTTCACCTACACCCCGTCCAGCGGCAGACACTCCCCCTACGCAGGCATCCAGCATGCCGCCCAGCAGAGCATCATCAGGCACAACCGGTTTCGCCATACCACCGGCCCTGCAATGCAGCTCGCTCTGTATGGCAAAGAGGCCCGCTACAACACCGGCAACCGCGTCTACAACAACACCTTTCACGCCACCAGCTTCGCCGCAATCGAAATCGCACTAGGAGGAAAGGGCTACCACCTCGACGACAATCAGCTGATCAACAACACCTTCACCCGCAGCATCTTTGTGGTCAACGATGAACGCTGGGACTGGTATAACCGCTTTCTGCGGGGTGCACCGGTACAGATCAAGACAGCTCGTCTCGATGGCTTCTTTTTCGACAACAACCTGATCTTCAATAAAGAGGTGGGGGAGTTCTATCTCATCTCCCATGGCGTGCGTAACTCCAACCGCAATCCCTACCCGCAATCCGTGGGGGCCTGGATGAAATCGAACCCGGAGTTGTTCCGGAATTTCGTCGAGGCCGATCCGCAATACGTGGATGAGGGCAACAACGACTTCACTCCCGCCAGCAATAGCCCCCTGGTGGACAGCGGCCGTTTTCTCACCCGCACCCGCAGCGCAGGCAGCGGAACGGAGATGCCGCTCGACGACGCCTCCTGGTTCCAGGACGGTTTCGGCATTCCCGGCGAAACAGGCGATGAGATTCAGCTGCAGGATCAGCAGCAGCGCGCCAACATCCTCTCAGTCGATTACAAAACAAACCAGATAACGCTCGATCGTCCGCTAACCTGGAAGGAGGGTCAGGGCCTCACCCTGAGCTACAATGGAAAAGGGCCTGATATCGGCGCCATCGAAAAACCCTGAGATCTTGCCCACACAGCCTCCCATATTATGAGAGGAGACAGGGGGATGTCAGGAAAGGCCGAAAAAGGCTTGTTTTCCTATATTGAAACTGCATCAGGAAACAGGTTACTTAAGGGGAGATGCATTTCTATTCCGACTAAAGAAACTCTGCCAAACAGCGCTACAATTTATAGTGAAAGAGGCGAAAAGACCCGCACCAGAGAAAGGTTCGGGGCCTGATCCAGAATTCGTGTCTGCAGTGGCAGACCGAAACGGACGGGCGACCTCTCCCCATTGATGTGACAGGGTGAATTTGACGCAATGTTTTCAGGTCTTCAGGATACCAGCCCCAGCGTTCTGATCGTCGATGACGCGCCGGACAACCTGAACCTGTTGCAACGCCTGTTGGCTGACGAAGCCTACGAGATCCGGGTGGCGCCGAATGGGGAATTTGCACTGCGCGCCGTGGAGGCCAGCCCCCCGGACCTGATCCTTCTCGATATCCATATGCCGGAACTGGATGGTTTTGAGGTGTGTAAACGTCTCAAGTCAAACGACCTCACAAGGGATATCCCGATCATTTTTCTTACCGCACTGAGCAATCCCGAGGACGAGGGCCGGGGATTGAAACTCGGGGCGGTGGACTATATCACCAAGCCTTTCCAGGCTGAGATCATCAAGGCGCGCTTGCGTACTCATCTGAAATACGTACATCAACGCAATCTGCTGGAACAACTTGCAAAGCTCGATCCTCTGACCGAGATCCCCAATCGGCGGTTTTTAAACGAACAGTTGGAGAAAGAGTGGAGCCGTTCCCTGCGTAGTGGCTCCCGGCCCCTTTCCGTCGCCATTCTGGACGTGGATTTTTTTAAAAAATACAACGACAGCATGGGGCATCCCATGGGGGATAAGGCCCTGATTGCGGTCGCCAGAACGATGACGCAAGTACTCAGTCGCCCTGCCGACCTGGCGGCACGTTTTGGTGGCGAAGAGTTTTTCATCCTGCTCCCCGATACGGATCAGGCGGGCGCAGAGATGATCGCTGAACAGACCCGCACAGAGGTGGAGGCACTTGCGATTGCTTATCCAGTAGACTCGGCCACACACCATCTTTCGGTAAGCATCGGGGGCACCACAGCTTTGCCCTCACCCGGCATTGGGTACAACGAACTGATAGAACGGGCCGATACCAATCTCTATGAAGCCAAGAATTCGGGACGAAACCGGGTCTTCTGGTCGATTTTTGCGCCACACAAGGACGAGTGAAATGTCATCCCTCCCCGAACGGATCGCCTCCCATGAACCCATCGAAAACCCTGCGTCTGCGGATCAAGGATGCGCCTGTTGAGGAGACGATTATGCTGCGACTTAGAATTCCCGTTATCTTCCTGTGTTTGACGTTTTTCTCCGCAATCGTGCCCGCACAGGAGAACAAACCTGTCTATGTTGGGTTTGATGGGGAGTTCAGCCTGCTCAACAGTACCTCTGCCCAATCGATCGAACGGGGCATCCGTATTGCGCTTGACGAGATCAACGAAGCGGGCGGCGTGTTGAACGGCCGGCCGATGAAACTGATGACCCGTGACAACCGCTCCATTCCGGCCCGTGGGCGGGAGAATATCCGGCGATTTGCCGAAGTGGAGGATCTGGTCGCCGTAGTGGGGGGACGTTACAGCCCGGTCCTCCTCGACGAAATCGATCTGGTCCATGAATTGGGGATCGTATTGCTGGATGCCTGGGGTTCGGCTGACGGCATTACCGAGCATGACTACCGACCTAGCTATACCTTTCGCCTCTCTCTGCGTGACCGGTACGCCATGCCAGCCCTATTACGGCATACACTGGAGAAGGGGGCCAGACGGGTTGGGATCATGCTGCCTAATACCGGTTGGGGACGAAGCAATGCCAAGGCAGCCCAGCGTTATCAAGAACGTGAGTCAGCGCCGAAAATCCTCAAATCAGTCTGGTACCACTGGGGTGAAAAAGAGATGTTGCGACACTATCGCATACTGCTGAGCGCGGGGGTGGATGCGGTCATTCTGGTGGCAAACGATATTGAGGGATCCCGGCTGGTCCATCAACTGGCTGCGGTAGATAGTGACGAGAGGCTGCCGATTATCAGTCACTGGGGGGTAACCGGCGGCAAGATGGTGGAAAAGAGTGGCGCAATGCTGCACAAGCTCGATTTTTCCGTGGTTCAGACCTTCAGCCTGTTTACCGCTGATCCCCAGATCCGTGATCGGGTAATGAGCCGGGCCAAGCGGCTGTTTGACATCCAGAGGATCGAGGATGTGGAGTCGCCCGTGGGTTTTGGGCACGCATATGATCTGATGCACATCCTGGCCCACGCTGTGAATATTGTCGGCACCACAAACCGGGCCAAGGTGCGGGATGCCCTTGAACAGGTGCGCGACTACCAGGGACTGACCGGTTCCTACCCACTCCCTTTCACCCCTGAAAGCCATGACGCGCTGAGGATGGAACAGGTATTCATGGCCCGTTACCGTGAAGACGGGGTCATCGTGCCGCTCTCTCTTGAGCGCAAATAGGCCGTCATGAAGCTGGCATTCCTCAACACCCTGCGCTGGAAGCTGTCACAGAAAATCGCAGTGGGAACTGGCGTACTGACATTGATCACTGTGTTCGTTCTTGGTGGGCTCTCCTATCTGGCCATGCGGCAACAGATGAATGAGACCCTGCATGCCGAGATCAATGAGAGTGTCCAGAATCTGGCTCAACGCCTGGATGATAAATTAGCCGCAATGAACAGCACCCTGTCATCTTTGTCGGAAAACACCCTGGTCGGCAATGCACTGATGGATAGCATTGGGCGGGAGATCTATCTGCGCAGCTTTCTGGCTGATTTTCGCCAGATCAACGATATTCCCGTCACCGTTGCGGTGACAGACTTTCGCGGAATACCGTTTTCCCGGAACAATGAGAGGGCTTTTGTTGTGGCCAGAGAGTGGCTGGCAGCCGTTGTCGATTCGGGAGAGCGGCGCACCACCATCGTTGTCGATCATGACAACTGCTATTTCGTATTGGCCGCCCCAGTGATCTCCGCCAACACCGGTCAGCCGGAAGGCGTCGTGGTCATACAGTTTATCGCTCGTGAGTTGCTCGGGTCACCGCCTTACCAGCCATCATCCTACTCCCGCTACCTTGAGGATGTATTCACCTTTCGCTTTATCGAGACAATCAGTAAACAGCAAAGAACCAAGACCATTGGGAGAGCCAAACCCAACTTTGTTGCAGTGTCTGCACCGGTTGGCAGATCAGGCATATTTGCATCGAATCAGATGGAAATCTTGGTCTATTCGAATCCTGAGAATATTCCCGAGCATATCAACCGTCTATTGTGGGTCTATCTGATTGCCGGACTGGTTTCCATGCTCATTCTGATCCCGGCCAGCCGTGTACTGGCAAATTCACTGACCCGTCGACTACGCCTGCTGGAAAAGGCTACTGGGGGGATCTCTTTCGACACCACCAGTCATAACCGCCTGCCGGTGGACGGCTACGATGAGGTGTCACATCTGAGCAGGACATTCAATTCAATGCTCGAGCGCCTGGAAAGCACCTACGTGGCACAGCGCGAGACAGGGAAGCATCTGAAAGAGGCTCTCACGTCCACGGAACAGGCCAAGCGGCAGGCAGAGGCTGCGAGCCAGGCAAAGACTGAGTTTCTGGCCAACATGAGCCATGAGTTGCGCACGCCTCTCAATGCCATCCTCGGTTTTTCCCAGGTGCTGGAAAAGAAGTGCCGCCAGTGCCCGTCACAGCAGGAAAACCTGGGCATTGTCCTTCGCAGCAGCGAACATCTGCTGACCTTGATCAACAACGTGCTGGACATGTCTCAGATCGAGGCCGGAAAGATAACGGTCGAGAACGAAGTCATCAATCTCCATGAGTTGCTGCAGGATGTGATCATGTTGATTCGGCCAAAGCTGGAAGAGAAGGGACTCTGGTTGCAACTCGAACAGGATCCGGGATTTGAACACTATGTTCGGACCGATCCAGGCAAACTGCGTCAGATTCTGCTCAACCTGCTTGGAAATGCGGCCAAATATACCGACGAGGGGGGCATCATCTTCCGTGCCCGCTCCCATGAAATTGAACCTGATACGGTTCACCTGGAGATTGAGATCGAAGATACGGGCGGGGGGATTGCGGAGCAGGAGCAGGCGCGAATCTTCGAAAAATTCACTCAGATCAAACGTAATCGGGGACATAATGAGGGTACTGGACTGGGGCTGTCGATCTCCAAGCGCTACGCCGAACTCCTCGGTGGTGAAATAGGTCTGCGAAGTGAGTTGGGTAAGGGGTCTGTTTTTTCCCTGTCGCTTTCTGTTTCACGGGGTGAAATCGATGAGGTAGCAAAACGCGCCGACTACAGCCGTGTTATCGGGCTGGCACCGGGCCAGGCGGAATTTCGAATATTGATCGTCGAGGACAATAAAGCGAATCGTCTTCTTCTGCGCAGCATTCTGGAGCGTATCGGCTTTCAGGTGCGGGAGGCGGCCGACGGTGAGCAGGGGCTGAAAGTGTTTTTCGAATGGCTGCCCCAGTTGGTGCTGATGGACATCCGCATGCCCCATATGAACGGTTATGAGGCCACCCGCAGCATCAAGGCGAGTCCAGCCGGAGAAACGTGTAAAGTGATAGCGGTCAGCGCAAGCGTATTCAGGGAGGGAAAAGAGCGGTTATTCGCCGCCGGCTGTGATGATTTCCTGGGCAAACCTTTTTGGGAATCCGATATCCTTGCCCTGTTGGCAAAGCATTTAGGGGTGCGTTACCTCTATGAGGGGGCGGCTTCTAAAAAACAGGTTGTACTGCAAAAACTCGAACCGTCGGACCTCACCATGCTTTCCGGCGAGTGGCGCAGACGCTTTCACGCCGCTATCGAGCAGGGACAGATGAAGGAGATGGAGTCGCTGCTGGAAGAGATAGCCCCCCATCACAAGGAGCTGTCGGATCAGTTGCGCCATCTGGTCTCGAGATATGCATTCAATCGACTGCTTGAACTGACATCTGAATACGATTGAACTCCCCCGCAGCAGGCAGGCGGGGCATTAAATTGTGGAGCGGCGCCCGAGTTTTAAACACTTTCAATACGCCGCCGGTAGAAGATCGAGTAGTAGCGCACACTGCCCGGTGCATGAGAGATCCAACCGGAGAGCGCAAGAATCATCAGCAGTAGCGGTATCGACAGATCGGGCCAAAGGGTGATGGCATAGAGCAATAGCAGCTTGAGCATGATCACATGCCCGCGCAACTGCAGCAGCCAGATACCGTTGGCATAGATTAATAACAGGGACAACAGCAGACCGCTAGCCAGACAAAGATCGAGATAGATACGCCAGGTTTCGTCCGCCGCCGCATAAAGATAACCGCCGCCCACGCCGGCGATACCGATCAGGTGGAGTGTGCGCAGACCGACATTGATCCAACGGTGTCCTGGGAGATAACGTGACTGAGGGGGAAATAGAATCTGCTTGAGACGGGGCATCGAACATTACCAGTTGATTTTCTTGTCACTCTTCACCATTCCGGCAGAATAGACAAGCCCGCTTGCAGTCCGGCTGTTTTCAAAACAGAGAGATCCACGCAAACAGCTCGGAGAGTTTGAGAGACTATTTAGAGCTCGTCCGGAAACACTGTTTTCACCACGAAGCGAACGAAGAACACGAAGAAAAGTCATGGTTAATCAATCTTTTACCTTCGCGTTATTCGTGTCCTTTGTGGTTAGATGTGGGTTTCCGGATGGATACTATCTAGGGCCTGTTCCTCATCACGAGGTTTCCAGTGGCAGGACGACCTCGACTCTGACACCCTCCAATTCAGGAGAACGCATGAACAGAATAGAGCCTTCATAGAGCTTGACGATATCCCTGGCGATCGAGACGCCCAAACCATGACCCTCCACCGTCTCATCCAGGCGCACACCACGACGGGTCAGAGCGGCTAGCTCCTGTTCCGTCAAACCCGGACCATCATCCTCGATGATCATGTGGACGCCGCCATTCAGCGTCATGCTGCAGACCACCCTGGACTTGGCCCATTTACAGGCATTGTCCAGCAGGTTTCCCAACAGTTCGAGCATATCCTCCCGATCACCAAAAACGGGGGTGTTCTCGTCAGCCTGCAGCCGAATAGCGAGTGCCCGGTCCTGATAAATCAGCCGCAGGGTCTTCGCCAGATCCGCCAGTTCCAGATGGGGATTGAAGTGTTGTCCAGATACCCCTTTCCCAGCCAGTCGCGCGCGTTTCAGCTCCCGTTCCATCAAGCTTCGGATACGCTCGATCTGCACACGGGACTGGCTGTTTTGCGACGTTTGTTCACGCCCTTCACCCGCATCGAAATATCGTGTCAGCAGGTTAAGCGGTCCCTTCAGCGCATGGGCGAGATTACCGACTGCATTGCGCGAACGTTCCATGCGCTGAGTCAACAGTGACAGCAGATGGTTGAACTCCTGCACCAGAGGCAGTATCTCCAGCGGTACATTTTCAGAGAGCTTTACTGTCTTGCCCTGCTCCAGACTACGGACATCATCACGTACCGCTTCGAGAGAGTGAAAAGAGCGCCGCACCACCAGACGCTGCACCAGTAACAGCAGCAACAGCCCGACCAGCGCCAACAGGGCAAAACCCAGTTTGAATCGGTCACGCCGTGCCTGTATCGGAGACAGATCCTCCGCCACCGCCAGGGTGATATCGACACCGGACTTATGGAACCCCTTGACCAGAATCAGCAGTTTCTGCCCCGCAGGCCCCTCTTTGTACAGACGCGCTGCATCGCCGGGAGAGAGGGTGGGGATATCCAGAAAATGATCCCACAGGGAGCGGGATGTTAAGACATCCCCCTCACCTAAACGAACGATATAGTAGTGCCCGGAGAGCGGTTGGCTATAGACCTGGTTCAAACGCCGCCAGCGCAGCTTTGTCTTGTCCGGGTCCAGCACCAACGCTGCCAATAGACTCTCTGCATCATGCTCAAGGCGAGAGGCGACAAAATCTTCCGTTAGCCCGCGCACAGACTGATTGCCCACGACCCACAAAGCCCCGATCAACAGGACGAGACTGAGTCCCAGACCTATCTGCAGTCTGCGTTCCAGTGAGTTCATCTATCAGCCGCCTTGAAGATGTAACCCTGACCACGCCGGGTGACTATCCGTTCCCGGCCCAATTTATCGCGTAGGCGCCGCACATAGACCTCGATCAGGTTACTGTCCCGGTCGAAGTCCTGCTCATAGACATGTTCGGTAAGGCGTGTCTTGGAAAGAATCTTTCCCGGATTGAGCATGAAATAGCGCAGCAGCCTGAACTCCGTGCCCGTCAGATCCAACGTTTCTCCAGTGGGCAGCTTGACACGCTGACGCTCCTCATCCAGTTCCAGCCCGGCACACTGCAGCGATTCACCCGCCATGTCGTGACTGCGCCTCAGCAGCGCCAGGATTCGCACGATCAGCTCCTCCACATGAAACGGCTTGCCCAGATAGTCATCCGCCCCGGCTTTGAAACCATCCACCCGTTCGTGCCATGCGTCCCTTGCGGTGAGGACGATCACAGGCACCCGGTTGCCATTACGCCGCCAGTTGGAGAGCACCTCCAGACCTGGACGCTGGGGAAGCCCGAGGTCCAATACCACCAGATCGTAGGGCGCTTCGTTACCCATGAATTCCGCATCCACCCCATTATCGGCAATATCCACGGCAAAGCCGCGATGCTCCAGGTCGGGTTTCAGTGACTCCACCAGCAACCCATCATCCTCGACCAGCAACAGACGCACGGCTCAATCCTCCTGTTCGGACTGAATGAGTTGCCCACTCACCGCGTCGACCTTGAGTTCCCAGACGACGCCCTTCTCATCCAACATCTCGATCTCGTAGATATAGCGGTCATCCTCATGTTCGAACTCAACTTCCAGAACGCGCCCGGAATAGTGCCTCCGTACAGTTTGCAGAATCGTCTCCAGCGGCTGTATCTCGCCCCCCTGGACAAGACGGCGGGCCTCCCGGTAGTCATCATCGGCACCGGCTCCGCTCACCAACAGTGCGAGACAAACAGCAACGATCAGGGTCCGTCTATTCAACATGGTGCAATCTCTCAGTCATCCCAGTGCCCGTATCCGGGTATCTTTATCTCATGCTCATTGTATGAACCGTGCATCGCCCGGGCATGGCAGGCATTGCAGTTACTGGAGGAATTGACCTGTGGATTTCCCTGTACCAGTTTTTGGGGCAGTTCATTATGCTCGTGACGAAAAAAGCGTGTCTCGGTAATCCGCAACGAAAAATCTCTATCTCCCTGCGAACCCATAATTCTATTGGGCAACCCGGCGTACACCCGTCCTGCAGCATTATCGAGGAGATATTTCCGAATAAACATCGCATCCTCGTTCGGCAGCTCGGCACTCTCACCAAAATGGTCGGCCAGCCCGGACATAATGCCCTCCCAGGATTGGGCGGGCAACAGGCCCGGCTGATAGGGGAAGTGACAACCCCCGCACTCCTCCACATATCGCTTTGATGCCTTTGAGGGCACACCCGACCTGGCCTCACTGGACCAGCGGGCAAAGTAGCCCACGTCATCATCACCCATTACCTGCCCACAACCAGCCGCTGCAACAGCAGCCAAGACTATGGCACTCAATTTGTAAATGTTTTTCATCGTTTTTCCTCACTCAATATTCAGGTACTAATGGTTCGATAGATAGAGCACAGGATTTAACCTGTGCATCAGAACAGGCTCAATCTTCAGGCACTATTGGCTCGATAAATAGACGAGCAGGTCGCCCTTCTCTTGCGATGAGCATTCACGGCCCAGCGTCCACTTGCAGTTTCTTGTAAACCACTTTTCCACTTTGCGCTGATCGCTGAACCGTTTTGGATTGACTGACGGCGCCAGCGGCTCGATCACCTTGCCGGTGCGAATATGTTTACCCGGCAGTTTCAGATTTTTTCCATGACAATCCACACAGGAGCGTTGCTGGCCACTCTGCCGGTGTTGCAAAATCTTATGCCACAACGCCTCACCCACCTCACGATTAAAATCCTTAGCACCTTGAGACTGGTAAAGCGCTTTCAACGTCGCCACCGAATCAGCCTTTGCGGCGGGCGTCACCAAAAAGGCCAGTGAAGCGAGCACTGCTATCGAAAAAATCTTCATCTCTCCAGCCTCCCACCGTGCAGTCCTGCATTATCGGTTTTCCACGCTTCGACGTTATCATCGTCCGCCCGCTTCCAGCCGGTCACCATCGCACGCACCAGGTTTTCATTGTGAATAAGAGAGCCGACCATTACCCCCGCAACATGCAACACCACCAGCAGCAGGGTGAAATTGGCAAAGAACTCGTGAACCTCCTCCAGCATCTTCCAACCAAACTGACCCATCCCTGAAAACCAGGTCGCCACCGGACCCGCACCCTCGACACCATAGGCGCCCAAACCGGTTATTACGGTTATCATCAGGCTCAACAACAGGGCAATGATCATTGCGCCGCCTGCAGGGTTGTGTCCGATATGACGCTTTGCCTTCAGTACGGACATCTCCTTGAGATAGGTCTTGACCTCTGCGGCTGGCCTGACGAAGTCGCTAAAACGAGCAAAACGCGGACCGATGAATCCCCAAGCCAAACGAAACAGCAGCAAGACACCAATCAAATAACCGGCCCAGGAGTGGATCGTCATCCAATCATCTTCAGTTGAATAGGCGACCACGAAGGCTGCAACCAGGCTCCAGTGAAACAACCGTATCAGCGGATCCCAAACTTTTATCTTTTTCTGTTCATTCATCTCCAAACCTCAACTATTTTCATCTTGTAGGGTGATCCTAGATCAGCAAAATGAAATCAAGCTGAATCTGGGCAACAAAATTCAGACAAAAAAACACGGGCACTGGGCCCGTGTTATTCAAGAACTTCGCATGTACTGGGTCAGTTCATTGAAAAAGATGATTAGTTGCACTGGAAATGAGGCGAACGTAGGGTGCGCTGAACGCACCCTGATTGCTTGAGCCTGTAAAAACCAGGTTTACTGGATTGAATTGAGTCCATCACATTCATTCATAAATTCCTCCAGCGCCTCCTCGTCGATCATCAGTTCCTTAATGGAGTTATCGCGACAGGCCATGCTCTCCTCGGATCGTTCTGCCTCCAACCCCAAATACCGGGTATATGTAATATGGGAAGCGAGTTTAAGGGCGCTGCATAATCCCTCTTGTTCCGTCGTAAGGCCGATTCCATCAGTTACGGTATGATGAAAATAGATGGCAGAACATACATTTTCCGGCAGCTTCCAGTGCTTGGCGAGTAAAAAACTGATCGCAGCATGAGATGCTCCAAACCTCACCCTCTCCAGATTCGGCAGAGAGATCGCTTGCAACCGGTGTTCTTCATAGAACGATTTGTACTCAGGAAACCGCTGCATCAGGAATATACTGCCCACCTCGTGGAAAAGCCCAGCCATATAGGCTTCTGCGGGGTTTATGGTGTCAAAGTAGCCCGCGATCACGCCGGCGTTGGTTCCAATCGAGTGAGAGACTTCGGAGAGAGATTCAAACTCTGACATACTTGATTCCAGGGCGTTGCGCAGCGCCACACGGATAATCGTGTCCTTCAGCTGTTTCAGGCCCATGAGTCGAATCGCATGCTCAATCGACATTATCTCAGCCCTGAGGTTGAATGCAGGTGAGTTGATTGTCTTCAGTATGTTGGAAGCCAATCCAATATCTTTGCGGATCAATTCAGCCACTTTATTGTCGTCCGGCCATAGACGGCTCAGTTCGTCGCTGATCTCCAGCAACAGGTTGGGTGGTATGGGTATTGAAAGTCTTTTTATTATTATGCGAGCTTTGCGTAGCTCTTCAGTGTCGATAATGGGGGGCATGTGTATAACTTCTCCACATTTTCATGTTTACAATTCAAAGTCCCGACATACAGAAGGCTCGAAGCACTCTAACGTACGCCCTATATCATAGTCGGCTCACTGCCTGATATCTTTAGACGCTTCGACGTTTTGATTTGAAATCGCACAGAACCTATGCCTGTACTATGGAGAACGATGGAGAGCAATGGGATTGGGATTAGAATTCCGCTACAGATCAGGGAGAAGCAGACGTGCCTTCAGACCCTGAGACTGCAGCAGGATAATATTCAATGGTCACTCAGGAATGATTAAGGAAGTCATTCAGCCCCGCAATGAGAGGGTCAAGTTCAGTGGTTACCTTTTTCAATATATCAGGGATCTCATTGTCTGAATTATATTCATTACAAGCCATTTCCAGCTCCTGAGCTGTATCCCTGAGTGTGGTTGCGCCAATATTTGCTGCAGAACCTTTTAAGCTATGAGCTGCACGCATGGCCCCCTTCGGATCATCACTCTGCTGCTCCATGAGGAAATCATTGAGGAAGTCATGCTGGCTATCACGAAACAGGGTCAGTAGCTTTATATAGAACTCAGGTCTGTTTCTTGCAATTTCCAAACCTTTGTCTGTATCAATGCCTGTCAGTTTATGGAAGGGGTAGCTTGTTCCAGGCTCCTTTTTCGCAGAAGCAACTTTCACTTTTGTTGGCTTATTGGGAGATATCCATTTTGTCAGAACAGTGAATAACTCATTCACATCCAGCGGCTTGCCTATGTGGTCATCCATCCCTGCCGCCTTCGCCTCTGCTCTGTCACTTTCCATGATGTTGGCAGTCATGGCGATGATGGGGAGTTCTTTGAATTTAACCTGATTACGGATTATTCGAGTAGCAGTATAGCCGTCCATAACCGGCATCTGTAAGTCCATTAAGACGCCATCAAAATGCTCCTTCTGTAAAATCTCAACGGCCTCCTTGCCATTCCAAACTGAGGTGATAATAAAACCCCTGTCACTGAGCAACTCTTTTGTTAACTCCTGATTGATCTCATTGTCCTCTACCAGCAGAACCCTGGCGCCGGAAAAGTTACCGATCTGTTTGTCCTTTGCATCCAGATGTGTTTCCTTTTGTTGTTCAGCGTCACCGACTTCAAGCTGTACTGTAAAGTGAAAATCTGAGCCTTTATCTGGTTGACTCACCACCCAGATCTTGCCTCCCATCAATTCAGTCAATTTTTTACTGATAGTCAATCCAAGCCCCGTACCTCCGTATCTGCGACTGGTTGAACTGTCCGCCTGGCTAAAGGATTGAAACAACTTTTGCTGATGCTCCGGTGAAATACCGATACCGGTATCACTGACACAAAAATGCAGTGTTAGCTGGTTGTCCTTGCGATCCTCCAGCATGACGTTAATGGATATACGTCCCTGCTGGGTGAATTTGACAGCGTTGTTACCCAAATTAATTAAAATTTGCCCAAGACGTAACGGATCACCAATAACTTCATCCGGCACATCCTCTGCGACCTCTACGATTAACTCCAGGTTCTGTTCGGCTTCCCCGACCCCGATAAGATTTGAAACATTTCCCAGAACAGATTGTAATTGAAAATTGACTTTTTCAATTTCCAGCTTGCCGGCTTCTATCTTGGAAATATTGAGAATATCGTTGATGATGCCAAGCAGCAATTCGGCTGAGTAGTGTACTTTTTCAATAAAGTTATGCTGCTTTGGATTGAGATCAGTTCCCAATGCCAGCTTTGACATTCCAATGATCGCATTCATCGGGGTGCGAATTTCGTGACTCATATTGGCAAGGAAGTCACTTCTAGCCTGTGCAGATGCTTCCGCGGCCTCTTTCGCTTCCGCCATCGCCTGTTCGGCCTGTTTTCGCTCAGTGGTGTCACGTGTGATGCCAACAAACATTTTCTTGTCACCCACCAGCAGTTCACTTACCGACAACTCCATTGGAAAGGCATCACCATTCTTTCGCAGACCGGTTACCTCAACTCTGTTGCTGATAACCTTTGACTCCCTGCCTGGGAGATAACTGGCCAGGTAGCTGTCATGTTCTGAGCGCGTGGGTTCTGGCATCAGAATATTGATGTTGTTGCCGGCAACCTCAGATGCATCATAACCAAATATAGTCTCTGCAGAGGGGCTGAAAGTCTCTACAATGCCTTTGCCATCGATCACAATGATGCCGTCAGCGGCACTGTCGATGATGGCTCGTGTGCGCTCTTCACTCTGCTTTAGTTCACTGGTTCGCTGTTCCACCCGCTGTTCCAGCTGTGCATGGGCATTTTGCAGTGAACGATTGGCCTTCTCAGCCTGCTCTTTAGCATTTTGCAACTCGCGCGTGCGTTCCTCTACACGATTTTCCAGCTCCCTGTTTTTCTTTTTGATATCGTTGATCAAGTCATTAAAGTGGTACGCCAATGCGCCCACCTCATCTTTTGTTTTTATCTTTAGAGGCTCTTTATTTTGCTGTTCCGGAGCCTCATTGGTAAATAGAAACAGTCGACGCAGCGGTTCAAGTAGTTGTTGAGAAAAGCGCCAGCCAAACAGGGTGATAAGAAAAAACAGCAGTCCGAACAGCAGTTCGAACTCGTGTAGGAGTCCATCCTTGATCTCATCAAGCTGTCGTGCAGGAATGGTAAACAGGATTGAACCCTCCTGAATCGGATCCATCAAATTCAGTCTGCGCGCATAGGTGAAATAAGAGACATCATTAAACAACAGTTTACCGATAGAATCAGGGCGCTGGAGCATGGACTGATAATCGGTCCACTGCATGGGGATGGTCTTTAAGCGTCGGTCTTCACGATTAAAGGTAGAGGCCATAATAGCCCTACGTCTTACCATGGTCAGACCGACATCAGCATTTTTACTAAGATTATTTATAAGAGGATCATTGATCGCATAACCGACCAGAATAACAGCCTTGAGATGACCTTTATCGATGTCTGATAATAGTCGACCTGAGGAATAGATTATGTAACTACTCACCCCCCCACCATCCAGATTAACAAACTTGCACCAATAGAAGCTTGACAACATAGCTTTCTGATTCTATGCTGTTGATCCAATGCGATGCAAAGGATCAAAGATCATGAGCAGCTATTTTGGATCAAAGGCCACCTCCGGTCTATGCCAACCCATCATCGCCCTGATGCCACCGCATGACACCTACATTGAGACGCACCTGGGCGGCGGGGCCATCATGAAGCGCAAGCCCGCTGCGCTGCACAACATCGGCATCGACCGGAACCCCAAAGCGTTGACGGACTTTGACTGCGACTATCCCATAGAGAAGGTCAACGACTGTGCCCACCGGTTCCTGGCGGACTATGACTACCGGGGGCGCGAACTGATCTACAGTGACCCGCCCTATATGCATCACACCCGCAGCTCTGAACGCCGATACC
>JAESPD010000070.1 GCA_016756855.1 gamma proteobacterium endosymbiont of Lamellibrachia anaximandri
TGCCGTATCTCCAGCTACTTACAGACCATGGCGAATCAGGGATACAATCCGCTGGTCGCTATTCAGTTGGCGCTTTCTGGTCAGCTTTATGCGGATGGGGGTGAGTAGTTACTAATATAGAAAATAATTTTGGGACTGATTCCCGGTGCTATGCACTTATCAATTCAGCGGCTCACAGAAATAAACGCAGCGACGAGATTCTTGATGCGATCATGCGATATTGGGAAGATAGGAATTCTTGGGAAAGTGTCTTAGCCGCAAGATCGTAGGCCCGATCAAGCGTAGCGGATCGGGCATTGCCGGTTCCGCTACGCTTGAACCGGCCTACCCACTAACTGATTTTGGCCGGGTTATGTTGCATTGTGCTGAATAGTTACCCGGTTTTTTTATTGGCCACACGATCCCTGAGATAGATCGGTAAAGCCAATTCAGGTGCCACAGCACCCCCCGCCTCAAAACCCGCCACACCCAGTAGTGCCACATCCTCAGCACTGCAATAGAGATCAGGCATCTGCTCTTCCAAGCCTGTACCCATACGTTCTGCCAACAGCTCCCCATACACAGCCCAGCCCGTCCCGACACCATACCAGCCATCACCATCAGGAAGATTAACATCTCCGGCTTTCGCGACTGCCTCCCTGCCATCCAATTCAACCAGTCCAACCGCTCCAAGGCGATAAGCCGCCCAGTAGACCTCACCCATGCGTGCGTCAAACGCAGGCAACAGCCGCTTGGCGCCGCTCTCCCGGCAGGCACGCTGGGCCAGGGCAGCAAGCGTGGAGACTGGCACCACTGGCAGGTCAGCTGCAAATGCCACACCCTGAACCACGCCTGTGGCAATTCGCACTCCAGTAAAAGATCCTGGACCCCGGCCAATTGCCATGGCATCAAGCTGCTGGGGCACCAAACCCGCCTCATTTAACAGTTCGTCCATCATGGCAAGCACCAGCTCACTGTGGCCTCTTGGACGCACTTCGTAGCACAAGTGAATCTCACCATCGATTGAGAGGGCAACAGAGCAAGCTTCGGCAGCAGTTTCGAGCGCAAGCAATTTCATTGGGGATATTTACTCAAAAAAACAGGACACCGATTTTATCAGTTCGTTGCACGCAACGCTTTTCTGCGTTCACGACGTTCATGCAAGCCCTGCAACAGGTCCCACAAAACGGGAACGATGAACAGGGTCAAGGCGGTTGCCGTCGCCAATCCGGCAACAAAAGTCGAAGCCATTGTGCCCCAGATGAGCGAATAGCTTGGAAAACCAACTGCCATCGGCAACAGGCCCAAGGTAGTGGTGAGTGTCGTCAACACAATAGGGCGTAATCGAACCTGGACACCGTCAACGATGGCGTCCCGGCGTGACATACCGCTTCGATAGCGTTTATTGATGAAATCAACCAGTACCAGCGCATCGTTTACCACCACACCCGCAACACCGATAACCGCAATAAAACTGTTGACCGTGAAGAGCGTCTGACTCACCAGCTTGCCGAACACCACGCCAATCAACGCAAAGACGATTGCAGACAGAATAATCAAAGGTTGCAGATAGGACTGAAACTGCGTCGCCAGGATCACATACATGACCAACACTGCAATGATGAAAGCATAGGCCAACGACTCGAATGATCGCTGCGTATCTTCATGCTCACCACCAAAAGTGACCGTTGCGCCGGGATATAAATCACGAACAGATTCATAATAGCGCTTTACACCATTCACGATGGCAGGCGTTGAGGTCGGTGCACCCGGCTTGATGTTTGCCTTCAGGCTGATAGCTCTTTGCCCCCGATAGCGTTTTATCTCTCCGGCTTCACTGTAGGTATGGATTCTGACGAGATCGGCCAGATGGAGAGGACGTTCAGCATCCTCCACAACCGGGATATAGAGTGCATTTTCCGGCTCTTTCAGCCTCTCACAACCTCTTCATCGATGTGCCGGTATTTACCCAGATAGCGGCCATCCAATACACTGGCTGCCAACTGCGTCACCTGTGCGCTGTCGAGTCCATATTCAGCCACTCGATCTTGCAGTACTTCAAATTGAATCGCCCGTTTCGGTAGCCCCCGGTCATCCGCCAGATCAAGCAGATGTGTTCCAATATCCGGATCCTTGCGCATATGATCAAGCAGATCCTTTGACAGGGCCGATACCGACTCGATGTTTGAACCCACCACACGCACATTGATGTCCTTACCAGTTGGAGGGCCATCGTTCTGCGGGTGAATGTGCAGTTCAAATCCATCTGTCTCAAAGATTGGTTTGAGTTTTTCCCGCATCTGGTCCAAGTGCAACAGGGGATCATCAAACGTCTGTTCATTCACCGATGGCATGGTCACCATCACCGAACCGTGATTGTTACCATAGACCGGCTCATAATCCTCGTTGAAGTAGAAACCGGCATAACCGGCCGCTGCCTTGGCCATCCCCGGTCCATCCGCCATCACTGCCTCAGAGATCTTCCGCACACGTTTGTCCACCACCTCGATCGGTATGCTGCCTGGTCCCACCACATCGACGTAGTAGAGTTTGTAGTCATCGGGAAAGAATTGGATACGGATCAACGGCACCTTACCGCTGGCCGATAGACCCAAAACGACCACCGCAGCACCAAACAGCAGCATCACCAAGGTCACACTGGTCAGGCGAAAGCGCATTGTCAGTTTCAGCAGGCTGCTGGTAAAACGCCTCAACACCCGCATCAGGGCGTTGTCCCGCTTCACAGTGGTAATCTTCTTATCGGCTCTGGGTCCAAAGTCGAGGTAGTGAATGGGCAGGATCAGCAGACACTCGACCAGCGAGGCCACAATGGCAAAGGTGACCGCCTTCGGCACCAAGGCAAAAAACTGCCCGGTCGTTCCGCTCATGATCAGCATCGGCAGGAAGGCTGCCACCGTGGTCATGGTTGCGGCGATCACCGGCAGGGCCACTTCGGAAGTCCCCTTGACGATCGCCTCCCGTAGCGGACGCCCTTCCTGCACATGGCGATAGATATTTTCCGTCACCACAATGGCATCATCCACCACAATCCCCGTCACCAGCACAAAAGAGAAGAGTGTGATTTCGTTAAGGCTGTTGCCGGTGAGATACATGATCAGCATGGTGATCATGAAAGAGAAGGGTATACCGATGGTAACCAGACCGGCATTACGTATGCCCATGAAATACCAGATAATCAGGGAGACCAGCGAGATACCCACCAGCATATTCATACCGAGAGTGTTCAGCCCGTCCTTTATATAGACGGTGGAGTCCTGGGTCAGGACCAGTTTCACATCCTGCGCCCGCAGCAAGGGACGATACTCATCGACCACGGCCGCGACAGCATCACGGATATCCATGGCATTGCCGGCATCCGACTTGGTCACCTTCAGCGCCAGTGAAGGCATGCCGTTTACCGATGGGATTACGGTTGGATCCCGATAGCCCATCCCGGCCCGGCTTATCACATCTTCAACCCGTACCAGGCTGCCATCGGCATCAACCCGGATCACTGTCCCAACAACCTGTTTCAGAGAGTCGAAGCGTTCATCAACCTTGACCAGGAATTCGCCTGCGACGTTACTGAATTTACCGGCGGGCAGTGACACATTAGCCTTGCTTAATGCATTGGCGACAGCATCGAAGCTGACCCCAAGGGATTTAAGCTTCTCCGGGTCGAGTTTGACGTGAAACTCCTGGACATACTCTCCCGAGAGTTCAACCTCCTGTACCCCGCCGATCTTCTGCAGCCGGGTTTTCATCTCCCTGGCCATCAGTGCCAGCGCCCGATTCTCATGATCTCCGGTGAAATTCACCACGATCACCGGCAACCAGTCCTGCACCTTGGCATTGATCAGGTTGGGCGGATCAACACCTTCCGGCAGTTCGCTGATAATGTTGAGCACCTCAAACCGCACTTCGTTATAGAGCGCGTCATAATCGGCATCATCGACAAACTTCAAGCGAATGTGGGATCGGCCGCTGAACGATGTGGCGCTGATCCACTCCACATCATCTACCGATTCGAGCGCCTCCTCAATCTTGCGGGTTACCAGACTCTCCACATCGACCGGAGAGGCCCCCGGATAGACCGTGGAGATGATTACCTCTCCGAAACCAAAATTGGGATAGCGTTCAGCGGGCAACGAAAAGAGAGAGATAAATCCCACCACGATCAGAACGACGAACATCAGGTTGTAGAAAACCTTCTGTCTCAGCGAGAATTGGACCACCGATTCCATTCAGGATTACTCCCCAGCCATGACAAACTGATCGCCTGGCTTGACCCCGGGAGCCGTCACCCTGGCCCACTCCCCTTCCCGGTTCTTGGCACGACCCAGGAATACAACCCGGATATCACCTCCGTCAGCACGCTTCAGCCAGTGCTCCTCATATCGTTCCGACACTGCCCCGACAGGCAATACCACTGCCCCGGAGCGGGCGGGAAGATCGAGTGTCAACTCAGCACGCAGCCCGCCCCTTGCAGTCCCGGCATCTAGCGCTATCTCCAACTCAACGTAGATCTTGTGAGAGGCTTCATCAAAAGAGGGTGAGACCCGCTCGATCTTCGCCACCCTCTTCTGACCGAGTTCAGGCAGAAAGAGCGCCAGCTTCTCACCCAGCCCCTGCAGGGTCTGAAATTCCGGCAGCGATAGTGCGAAAGGAACCAGCAATCGGCTGTAATCTCCAACCCTGACCATCGGCTCGCCGCTATTGATCCACTGCCCCTGCTCCACATGGCGTTCAACCAGATGCCAACCTTCAGGCGCATTTATGCAGTGGCGCTTCTTTTTCTCACGCAGTTTCTCATTCTGCACCTTGAGGGAAACAATCTGACTGCGGGCGCTGTCAAGGTTGCGCTGTGCATCGTCCAGTTGACTCTCGGAAGAACTCTTCTGTTTCAGCAGCTGGCTGAAACGTTTCACCTGCTTTCGATAGTGACGGACATCGACTTCAAGACGTTGTGTCTCAGCGCTGTTGGCACGCAGATCCAGTTTAATAAAGGTGTCATCAAGACAAACCAGCGGACGCTTGGCGTCGATTCTGTCACCCACATCAGCATTTACCTCCTCCACCCTGCCTGAAGCCTCAGCGGAGAGTGTCAGCAACGTGCGTGCCCTGGTAAACCCTGAAAGCACCTCCCGCTGCGTTGCAGCTTGTGCGGTCACCAGCTCCTCGGCATGGAGATCAGCAGCGATCAGGCCACCGATCACTAGCAGCACTCCCAAAACCTTCTGCATCGTTTCCACTCCCTATGTCACTATTTGCTCTATTTCAGATGTAGGCAGGTTCAAGCATAGCGGAACCGGCAAACACTATGTGGACAGAACCCGACATCGACATGCGTACATCAATGTTGGCAGTGTATACATAGATGTATGCAATGTCAACATCGACTGATATACTCCCCCTGAGGAGATTGTTAATGGGTAAGAGATCAGGCGAAACATACCACCACGGGAATCTGCATGAGACGCTGATCGCCGCTGCCATCGAGCTGATCCGAGACAAAGGCCCGAATGCGTTCAGCCTGCGGGAACTGGCCAAAAAAGCTGGAGTCAGCCACACAGCGCCCTATCGCCACTTCAAAGATAAAAATGCACTGCTTGCGGCGATTGCCGAAACAGGTTTCAAAACGCTGACAGAACGCACGCGAAACGCCGCCATGCAGTTTGATGGCAATCCAAAGCAGCAACTGATCGAAACCGGTGTCGCTTATGTGGAGCTTGCATTGGACAACCCCGAGATCACGCTACTGATGTTCGGGGGTTTCATCGATACGGAAAAATGTCCAAAAGAGAACTTGGATTCTGAAGCGGATAACGCCTTTCAGGGATTGGTAAACCTGATAGAAAGCGGCAAGCAGTCCGGTGTATTTCGCAATGAAGAGACTGAATTGCTTGCGCTGGCAACCTGGTCCATGGTGCATGGACTAGCCATGCTGATCACAGGTGGCCAGCTATGCGGGATTGCGGATGAGCCAGATCAGGTGCGCAACCTGAGTGAAAAGGTGGAGAGTCTGTTGATGGAGGGCATACTGCTCAGGTAGCTCACCATTTCCGGTCAAGACCATGAATTTTCCTTTCCTGATTCTTTCTCAGTACACGACAGTCTGCAAAACCACATTCGACTACCAGCAGGTAGTTTTCCAGGGCAGAACACCAACCGACATAGATCTCCTGCCCTTCCATGGCAGCCAGTAACTTTGTCTTGAATGAATCGCAACCTGCATCCCTGAAGGTACTTTCCACCAAATAGTAAGATGCCGAAAACGCAGGTGTGGCCATAGCAGACAGAAGCACCAAAACCGCAATAATTTTACCCATACTGAATACTCATGTTACGAATACCGGCCGCAGGGATTCACCACCACGGCAGTTCATTGATTATAAGCCCACGCAGGCAGAAAAAAGTTCCCGTGATCGCTGCGTTAATCTTCCCTGTTGAGAATATTCACCAGTCCCACCCCATCTGCCGGTTGCAGTTCATGACTGGCAGCCACCACGAAACGCTGGGACTTGCCTGCCAGAGCGGGAACATTGTTCATGTCCTGACTGAAGGCCGGAACCATTTCATCTCCAAGACCCACCGGGCCAGGACGCATCACAGAGATATAGTCGATATCCGGATGCTGTTGGGCATTCAACCAGTAGAGCAAACTACCGGGTTGGGCTGGTGTCAGATCGATCAACACTCCCCAGGAGTCCTGGACCAGGTCGTAGAGATCCCCCCCAAAGAAATCCTTGATGATGCCAAAGGGTCCGGAACTGTCTGTTGCATCCAGAGCCTGCACCGCACGAATAGTACCGAGATGAGGCGACCCGATGGTGATCAATCTCTTGACCTTGGGGGCCCGACCCTGGACAAGCACCATTCTTGCCACCACACCGCCGGCGGAGTGACCTGCCAGGATCAATGATTCGTCAGGATGCCGGGCAGAGATCGCGGATATCATGCCACCCAGGAGATTCGCCTGTAGCGCAATGGGTGCAAGAGACGGTAACTCAACAGAGTAGACCTTATTGACAGCGTTACTTCCCGATCCCGGAAGAGTCCCCTGAGGAGTGGCAAGGCCGGCACGCTGCCAGCCGTTTTGAGCCAGAATAGCATTGACGCCACTGGTCTCCCAGGACGATGCGCTGCCCAGATAACCATGCACAAGGACTAAAACATCAGGACTGGCCGGCAGGCTCTGCAGGCCAAGAAAGAACAGAATGAAGACTTTTACTGCACGCCTCATGGGTTCACCTCTCTATACATCAATTGAGTCAAATATTGCCGGATTGCTACGCCATACTCTGGTAGTAGAGATTCTGCGGATGCTGCGCCTCGGTAAAGAAATGATAGCGTTCCAAAATCAGGCCGAGGTATTGGATGCCGAAGGCCAGCAGCGGCAAGGTTTCCGACTCCAGAGCATACGCGAGCAGAATCAGGATCACGGGCACGGCAAACACCATCAGCAGAAATGCATAGCGGATCAGGTTCAGCAATCCATGGGATCTACCGTGGAAAAACTCACGCGTATTGAATGATCCACCCATGAAACCCTGGGCCTTCTGCTCCAGCTGGGAATGATGAACGCCCACTGCCGACTTCAAATCAACCTTGCATCTGAACTGGCTGTTCCGGTAGAGAGTAGCAACACGGGTCAGCAGGCCGAACAGAGTCGCAATCACTGCCCAAGTGCCATAGAAACTCACCAGCGAAGTCCCCTGATAGGCGGAGAAGGCCGCTGCCAGCATGAAGCCGGAGCCAATCCCCAGAAACAGAAAATTTGCCACCGTCAACGGTGAATACCACGCCTTGATGAAGCGCAGACTGGCATAGATCATCGCGGTACAGAGAAACAGGCCAAAAACCGCAAGCGTACCCAGACCACCGATAATCAGAGAGAAATCCACCGGCAGAGTGCCGGAGATAACAAACAGCGGTTTCGTCAGATCGAAAAAGTGCACCGTACCGTAGAGAAAGATCAGTCCCATGGCAGCCGGCAGGGCCAGCACCTCGCGGGAGAGCCAGGATGTACGCCATTGGGTGGCCGCACGCCAGGCACGCTCCGGATGCCCCAGGTGGAAAAACGAGGCGATCAGGCCCGCAAACAACAGTACCAGAGAGACCATGCTTCCAACCGCATAGAAGTTACTGCTCTGCGCAGGCAGCAAATTGGCCAGCGCATAGAGTTGACCGGTATAGAGCGCCAGAAACAGCCCCTGACCCACACCAATGAGGGTGGTTAGAAAAATAACCGAAAATGCCGGATGCATTATCAGCTCCTCCCGGAACAGGGCCAGGGGCCAAGAGCCGAGGGCCGAGGAAAAAGGTTCGGCGAACCGGATCGCATCTCCGTCACTTCATTCATTTCCAAAAAAACTCCAAAATTCATTCCTAGGCCCTTGGCCCTATACCCTCGGCCCTGTCAGCTACCAAGCCACATCGTCAAGAGTTTCACCTGCCTCAGGCAGCGTCGGCAGCTCCTCTTTCTTCAGAGGATTATCGACACGCACCAGCTCATCCTCGTGGATCTGGATCCGGGTCTTGCGGCGTGGCAGATAGTGGTTTGATGGCTTAGTCCCCCACTCAGGCTGCAGCGGATACCCCCCCTGCTCACGAATCGCCACCGACACATCAGAGTCGGGATCATGAATATCACCATAGATTCTCGCGCGGGTGGGGCAGGCCAACACGCAAGCCGGTTTGCGTTCCGACTCCGGCAGGCTCATATCGGTGATCCGATCGATACAGAGGGTGCACTTCTTCATCACCTTCTGCTGCTCATCGAACTCACGAACGCCATAGGGACAGGCCCAGGAGCAGTATTTACAGCCGATACACTTGTCATAATCCACCAGCACCACGCCGTTGTCCTCCCGTTTGTAGGAGGCCCCGGTGGGACAGACCGGCACACAGGGGGGATCTTCGCAGTGCAGGCAGGATTTCGGGAAGTGATAGGTCTCTGTGTTCGGGAACACGCCCGCCTCATAGGTCTGTACCCGATTGAAGAAGACACCGGTAGGATCGGCATCATAAGGGCGCTGATCGGTCAAAGGACCCGCCCAGCCGGAGGTATTCCACTCCTTGCAGGAGGTCACGCAGGCATGACAGCCCACGCAGACATTGAGGTCGATAACCAGAGCGAGTTGAGTCATATCATTAACCGTCTTTACGTTCCTGCTGCTTCATTCCTGAATCTTCGCCTTTTTGCGAAAAGCACCCGCCACGAACGCCTGCCACTTGCCACGCTTCGGATCCTGGCCCGGCAGCTTTTTCTGCGGTTTGAACTGAGGCGAAGTCACCTCTGGCTCATTTGCCTCCGCCGGGTAGATCCTCACCCGCACATCGAACCAGGCAGCCTGTCCGGTCACAGGATCGGAGTTGGACATATGGTCTCCCGCCTCGCAGGGCGGCAGCTCTTCGGAGATAACGTGATTGAGCAGGAAGCCCTTCTGGGACTCATTCGCCTTGGGGGATAACCCCCAACTGCCCGCCGCCTTGCCGATGGCGTTCCAGGTCCAGACTGTGCCCGGCTCCACCGCCTCGGAGAAACGGGCCATGCAGCGCACCTTGTTGATGGGCGACTCAACCCAGATCCAGTCACCATCACCAAAGCCGCTGGCCTCTGCAGTGCGGGGGTTCACAAACAGGTAGTTATGGGTGTGGATCTGCCGCAGCCAGGCATTCTGTGAGTCCCAGGAGTGGTACATCGCCATCGGCCGCTGAGTCAGGGCATTCAGCGGATAGGTATGGGTATCCACCAGCTTGTGTTCCAGCGGTGCGGAATAGAACGGCAGCGGATCGAAATTTTCCTCGACTCGTTTACGCAGACGCTCAGGCGGTATACGACCAGGCCACTTTCCCTGGGCTGCCAGACGGAAGCGCTGCAACACTTCTGAGTAGAGGTGAATCGTAATGGGCTCTGCGTAGCGGGTCATGCTGTGGGCTCGCGCCCACTCCAGATAGCCGCGATTCCAGCTGCGCATGTATTGATAGGACTTCGGCAGCTCATAGTGGTAGACGCAGCCGTTCTCCTTGTACATCTCCCACTGCCGGGGATTGGGATCGCCTTTGAGAAACTTCTCGCCGCCCTTGCCACGCCAACCGGCAAGAAAACCGATGCCGGAACCCGGCGAGGTCTCATAGTTGACGACAAAATCGGGATAGTCACGAAACTTGCGGCTGCCATCCTCTTTGACAAAAGCAGGCAGACCGAGACGGGATCCCAACTCGATGAGCACCTCCTGAAAGGGTTTGCAGTCGCCACGGGGCGGCACCACCGGAATGCGCACCGAATCCACCGGCCCGTCGAACTCGGAGATCGGCCGGTCGAGCATCGACATGGCGTCATGGCGCTCAAGATAGGTGGTGTCCGGTAGTACCAGGTCCGCAAACGCCACCGTCTCAGACTGGAAGGCGTCGGCAACGATCAGAAACGGGATCTTGTACTCTCCGTTCTCATCCTTGTCGGTGAGCATCTTGCGGACGTTTTCCGTGTTCATGGAGCTGTTCCACGCCATATTGGCCATGAACAGCAGCATTGTGTCGATCTTGTAGGGGTCGCCGCGCCAGGCATTGGTGATGGCGTTGTGCATCAGGCCATGCACCGACAACGGGTACTCCCAGGAGAAGGCCTTGTCGAGACGCACCGCCTCGCCATCCTCATCGACGAACAGGTCATCCGGTTTCGACGGCCAGCCCAGGGGCATACCATCCAGCGGCGTATTAGGCTGCACAGCCTCCGGTCCTTTCGGCGGTTTGGGACAGGGGGGAATCGGACGCGGGAACGGCGCCTTGTGGCGAAAGCCGCCGGGGCGGTCGATGGTGCCCAACAGGGTCATCAGGATAGCCAGTGCGCGTATCGACTGAAAACCGTTGGAGTGGGCAGCCAGGCCACGCATCGAATGGAAGGCTACCGGGTTGCCGATCACCGAATCATGATCGTTGCCCCAGCTATCGGTCCATTGGATCGGCAGCTCAATCTTCTGGTCACGGGCCACCACCCCCATCTCGTGAGCGAGGCGGCGAATGGTATCCGCAGGAATGCCGGTGATATGCGCGGCCCACTCCGGCGTATACTCTTCGACCCGATCCTTCAGCAACTGGAATGCCGGTTTTACCGACGTTCCATCCTCCAGCTTGAACTCCCCCATCAGGCGGGGATCGACACCAGGCGTATGGGTGGATATCTCACGATCCAGGTCTATATCCCACCAGAGCTTGTTCTCAGGGTCGAAACAGCCCTCTTCGACATGCATCTCAAAACGGCGGAAAAGACCGTGATCATCGCGGCTGGGATCATCCACCACCAGCTCCGCCGAGTTGGTATATTTGATCAGGAAGTCACGATCGTAGAGTCCTTGCTTGATCAGCTCATGGGTGATCGCCATGATCAAAGCGCCGTCGGTGCCGGGCTTGATGGGTACCCACTCATCAGCGATCGCCGAATAACCGGTGCGTACCGGATTGATGGAGATAAAACGACCGCCACGGCGTTTGAAGTCCGCCAGCGCAATCTTCAGCGGATTGGAGTGGTGATCCTCCGCCGTGCCGATCATGATAAACAGTTTGGCCCGCTCCAGGTCGGGACCACCGAACTCCCAGAAGGATCCGCCGATGGTATAGATCATACCGGCGGCCATATTCACGGAGCAGAAGCCACCATGCGCTGAGTAGTTCGGGGTGCCGAACTGCTTGGCAAACATGCCGGTCAGGGCCTGCATCTGATCACGCCCTGTGAACAGGGCGAACTTTTTGGGATCTTCAGCGCGGATCTTCGACAGCCGCCCCTCTATCAGCTCAAACGCATGTTCCCAGGAGATCTCTTCAAATTCAGAACTGCCCCGCTCTGCCCCCTGCTTGCGCAGCAGCGGTTTGGTCAGTCGTGCCGGCGAATACTGCTTCATGATGCCGGAGGAACCCTTGGCGCAGATCGCCCCCTTGTTCAGCGGGTGGTCGGGATTGCCTTCGATGTGGCGAATCTCACCATCCCGCAGTGTCACCCGAATGCCGCAACGGCAGGCGCACATGTAACAGGTGGTCTCTTTGACCTCGACGCGTCCCTGGTCACTATCAGACCTGGAAGTGGGATCCTGCATGCTGAAAAACCTATGCAATAGAACGGAAATAACAACCGGCAATAATTTTAATATATTAGCTTTTTCTTATTGATATTGCCAATCGCGATGGCATGGCAATAACCCAGTTGAACCAACCAGAGATGAAGGTAGCGCAGAAAAAGCCGTAGATAGTGCTGATTGGCCATGAACCGACCGTTTACCCGGCAGTTAGCCGGCAGTTAGCCGGGTAATTCAGCTGGCATCAATTGAAGAGGGTTCATCAGCTGCGGGCCGGCAGTACATGACCAGTTTTTGCCAGCATGGTATTCACCGCTTTTTGCAGCCGTTTGGGATCGAAGGGCTTCTGCAACCAGCCGTTGGCGCCCATGCGCTTGGCTTTATCCTTTTTGAAATCCGCGCTTTCGGTGGTCAGCATGATGATCGGCGTCTCCGCATAGTGATCCAGACGGCGTAGTTTGCTGACAAGACTGATACCGTTCATATTTGGCATATTGATATCACTCAGAACCAGATCAACTGCATTGTCGCGGGCAACCTGCATCGCCTGCATACCATCCTCCGCAAGCAACACTTCGTGTCCTTCATCTTCAAGCACACCCCGCACCAGCTCCCGCATCACTTTCTGATCATCCACCGCAAGAATTATCGCCATCTCCGGACTCCCGTTTCACTAGAGAATTGAGTTTCCTCATATATCGTCAGATGGTGGGGGAACTTTAAGATAAACTTGTGGAAGCAGCTCCCGGCCCGAAAACTCCGTAGAGGGTGAATCGTGGCGTAGGCCCGACCAAGCGTAGCGGATCGGGCAATCCCGGCCGGAGAGGGAGCAGGAGTGTTGCCGGTTCCGCTACGCTTGAACCGGCCTACTCCAGTATTGTCAATATCGCACTGGCCTGGATGAGCTGAACAGTACCGGCAAACAACTCAATAGCTGAATTTCTTCAAGACCTTATAACCAAACTCCGGTTTCCAGCCCCAGGAGTAGTTACGCAGATCCTTTAGTGCCGCCTGCTCCGCCTGAACCGCAGATCCGGCGCTGTAACCACAACCGTAGCTGGTTCTGGGTTTTCCGATGGCGCTCTTGTAGTCGGTTTGTACTATCACCACATGGGCGTGGGGGAGATTGGTGTTGGCCTGGGGATGGGCATCCTGATATTTCTTGTGCCAGCCCTGCTCGCGCAGCTTGGCTTTAGCTTTTTTAATCGCGCCGGCGACGCTCTCACCCTCTCCCGCAACCCACTCAATCGCCAGGGAGTTCCCCAGCTTTTTCACCACCACGCAGGCGGCTCCGGCCTGGACATTCTGCCCAATCAGCAACAGTGTCAGGCCAATCAGGTATCCACTCATCTGTCGCATGATAATTTCCGTAGTCTGGCTTCAATTTTGTTGGGCTTCCAGCGTCTCCCAGCGATCGAAGGCTGCTTCCAGTTCCTGTTCCAGTTCTTTCAGTTCCTGCTGCAGGCCGGTAACTTTGTCACCACCCTGCTGATAGATCTCAGGATCACTCAACTGCTGCTGGATATCCTCAATGGCTTTCTCAATGGCCTCAATCCGTTGCGGCAGAGCACCCAATTCACGCTGGTCTTTGTAACTGAGTTTTCCTGCCCCCTTTTTCGGCGGGTTCGGCCCAGACTTTACCGCTTTTTCTGAGGAAGCCACCGGTAGCGCCTGCCGCTGTTTGCGATGGCGGTCCCAGTCACTGTACCCCCCGACGTACTCGGCGATCCGCTTTTCCCCCTCGAACACCAAACAGGCGGTGACCGCATTATCGAGAAAATCCCGGTCGTGACTGACCAGTAGCAGCGTCCCAGTAAAGTTGATAAGCAGCTCTTCGAGCAGCTCCAGCGTCTCCACATCCAGATCGTTGGTGGGCTCATCGAGCACCAGCACATTGGCCGGTTTTGTAAACAGCTTGGCCAGCAGCAGCCGGTTGCGCTCACCGCCGGAGAGCGCCTTCACCGGGGTGCGCGCCCGCTCAGGGGTAAAGAGAAAATCCTGCAGATAGGAGATGATGTGTCTGCTGCTGCCACCGATCTCGACCTTGTCGCTGCCGCCACCGACATTATCCTGTACCGACAAATCCTCACGCAGTTGGCTGCGCATTTGATCAAAGTAGACCACTTCCAGATTAGTCCCGAGTTTCACGCAGCCGCTGTCCGGTTGCAGCCGCCCTAGCAGCAGATTGAGCAGGGTGGTCTTACCGGCGCCATTGGGGCCGATGATGCCGATCCGGTCACCCCGCATGATGGTGGTGGAGAAACCACGGATCACCGGTTCTCCCTCCCATGCATAGCTGATGTCATCCACCTCAACCACCAGCTTGCCGGAGCGCTCACCCGCCTGCAGTTGCATACGCACCTGGCCAGCTTCCGTGCGTCGGCGGCTGTGCTCATCCCGCATCGTCTTCAGTGCCCTCACCCGCCCCTCATTTCGGGTGCGACGGGCCTTGATCCCCTGACGGATCCAGACCTCCTCCTGCGCCAGCTTCTTGTCGAAACGGGCATTCTCCAGCGCCTCGGCATTGAGCATCTCATCCTTGCGGCGCAAAAAGTTGTCGTAGTCTCCTGGCCAGTCGGTCAGGCGCCCCCGGTCGAGCTCCAGAATCCGGGTGGCGAGATGACGCAGAAATGCACGGTCATGAGTCACGAAGAGCAGCGCCCCGCCGTAGCCGAGCAGAAACTCCTCCATCCAGTCGATGGATTCGATATCGAGATGGTTGGTAGGTTCGTCCAGCAACAGCAGATCAGGTTCAATCACCAGCGCCTGGGCCAGTAGCACCCGTCGCTTGAGTCCACCGGAAAGTGCCTCGAACTGCATGTCGGGATCCAGCGAAAGTCGGGAGATTACCGTCTCGACCCGCTGTTCCAACTGCCAGCCATCCCCTGCCTCAAGCTCATGCTGAACCCTGGCCAGGGGTTCGAGCAGGGTTTCGTCACCCGTCTCCGCAAGACGGGTGCTGATCTGATGGTACTGTTTTATCACTTCAGAGAGTTCCCCGATGCCATTTGCCACCACGTCGAAAACAGAACCCTTCAGCGCTTTGGGTACCTCCTGCATGAGGCGTGCAATGCGCACGCCGCCACTGACAACCCGCTCACCGTCATCAGCAGTCAGCTCCCCAAGAATGATCTTCATGAGGGTCGATTTGCCGGCACCATTGCGCCCAAGCAAACAGATCCGCTCACCCCGTTCAATGGAGAGATCCACACCATCCAGCAGCAACGGGCCACCAAATCCAAGTTGTATATTTCTCAGTCTGATCAGCGACATCGATTCACCGTGGAGATTGGCGCAGAGAGAGCCCTATCGACCCACCGGTCGCGCCAAAAGGAAAAGTCGGGTAGTTTAACAGGCTTAAAGTGGGATTATGGACAGAAAGGCGTGCGGGGAATGATAAAGCTGAAGACTGCGCCACCATCATCGGCATTTTCCGCCCAGATGCGGCCCCGATGTCCATCGATGATCTCATGGCATATAGCCAGACCCAGACCGGTACCGCCCGCACCATTATTGGTCTTGCTGCTCTGGATAAACTTATCAAACACGGCCTCAAGTTCATCTTCCGGGATTCCTATACCCTGATCCCGAATGGCGAAACGCAGTGCATCACAATCTTTACTATCGTCTTCCCGCCGCCCCATGGGGATTTCATCAGCAACGATGGTGATATGGATAGATTTCCCGTCAGGGGTGAATTTAATGGCATTGGAGAGTAGATTGGTAATCACCTGACCGATGCGTAACGCATCGAAAGTTGCCAGCGTTGACCCTTTTATCGGGTCGATGAAGACCCTCAAATCATGTTCCTTGAGTCTGGCCTCCTGTTCTGCGAGACAGGTATTGAAGACTTTTACCAAATCATTCTGTTCCAGATCGAACTCCATGCGTCCGGCTTCCAGTTTCGACAAATCGAGCAAATCGTTCAGCAGTGTCAACAGCCGATTGCCGCTCTCATTGATACGCAAGAAGTATTTGTTCAGCTTTTGATCCACCTCCGCCGGGACCTTATTGAGGCCAAACTTGGAGAAGCTCAAGATTGCGTGCATCGGTGTGCGCAACTCGTGGGACATGTTGGCAAGAAATTCCGACTTACTCTGGTTTGCCCGCTCAGCCGTCTCCATTGCCTCTCGCAGATCCCGTGTCTGCTCCGCCACCAGTTCCTGCAGGTGATCACGATGCAGCCTGACTTCACTCTCCTTATCTTCGAGCAGTTTCAACGCCTTGTCCAGACTGCGGGCATGCCCCTCCGACTCCACCAGACTGATCTGCCCCTGCCAGTATTCGGCCGCAATGCGATGACCAACCAGAAGGATAAATCCCCAATAGATACCGGAATAGACCACCATCAGATAACCCAGGGTATCGCCCTGAATCCCGATATAGAAGCTGATTATTATGACCGGCATCCAGATCAGGGCGAGAAACATGTTCCAGACTTTCGGGAACTGCGTCATCGTACCTATCGCTCCGCCGCTCATACCAGCCGTGGCGATCAGCATGACGAAACCATCTGCGCTGAGCCCGGCGACGTAAAGCGCAAGCGCGGAGAAGAATCCCAGCAGAAAGCCGCTCGTCAAACTCCAGAAAGTGTATCCACTGCGTAATTCGGCAAGCCGCTCACCGGCAATCAGGGAGAGTCGTTTCGAGTAGAAATAACGAATGCCGCTGGCGACAAGCAGCATCAGAGCAACAGGCCCCATGATCTGCAGCTGACTTCTGAGAAGCGTACTGCCGATGAGGATAAATGAGACAAGCGCGGGGTAGGCAAAAACGACAATACCGGCTCGGCGTCCCATGTCCCGGCTACCACGCTCATTGACCTGGTGTCTCAGTTCTGACGAAAGTTCAGATGCAATATGACTGTTTGAAAAAAAATCAGGCATGGTCCTCTCCATCTCCCATCCACCTGCCTGTTATTGCCCGACTTCCGACTCGATCGCATCGAGCAGCAGATCCATCTGATCGATAACCCGCCCAACACCACTCCTGCTCAATCCCTCGGATGAATCATCTGCATTCCGCATGTCAGACAGAATATTCCGTGTCAGATCCTGCATCCGAAGCAGGGTCTCACCCTGCCTTTGCAATCGCTGCTCATTGTCGATTCCGACAACTCTTGCATTCGATATCTGCAACCACTAGTGTCCCAACGTTACCAAACTAAATACGTATAACCAACTGTATTATCAATAAAAATCACCAAATCATGAAGGGCGTCGACTTGAACTACATGGAACCCTGTGAATACTCCACCGGCTAA
>JAESPD010000071.1 GCA_016756855.1 gamma proteobacterium endosymbiont of Lamellibrachia anaximandri
ATTGCCGTATCTCCAGCTACTTACAGACCATGGCGAATCAGGGATACAATCCGCTGGTCGCTATTCAGTTGGCGCTTTCTGGTCAGCTTTATGCGGATGGGGGTGAGTAGTTACACAATAAGAATGAATAACTCTGAACCCTTTGATTGGTTGCTTTTTAAATAGGGTGTAATTAACTATAAGGAGAAAATCATGAAAATAATTAGAAATATATTCGTGTTTCTCATTACCATGACACCAATTACCTGTTTAGTTGCATTGTATGGGTGTCAGCAAATACCTACTGTGGAATATATAGAAAGGATAAGTGATCAGGCGCGGCTAAAAGAAATTGTAGATCGCGATGTCAAGGATGGCACAATCACTGTCATGCAGAAAATTGCTGCTGCGAAAAACATAAAAGACCAACAGTTCCTGCGCCGAAGAGTGCTATCAAGCAAAGACAAATATCCCCAGTTGCTGAAGATCTATATTGTCGAGAATTTACTTGACCAGGATAATCTGTCTGTGGTCGCTGGGTACAGGTATTTGATTGCGGACGATTTAATAAAGGCGGCGCTGAATGGGATTGAGGATCCGGTTCTTCTGGAAAAAGTAATCGATAACTTGTTCGGCAAGCCATCAGTGTATATGGGCGAGTGCTTTTCATTCAGATTGGATGTCATCACTGGACGATATGTATGGGTGATTGATCGTCTTTTGGAAGTTGTCCGCAGCAAACAAGAGGTTCAAGCGCTTGCGTTGAAGTCAGAATATCCTGAGGTTCGCTTGGCCGCTACAAAGCTGATAGATGATGAAGATGTGTTACGGGAGGTTGCACTCAAGGATAATCACCACGAGGTGAGCAAAGCCGCCACGGAAAGGCTGACTAACCAGGCTTATTTGGCGGAGATAATATCGGACAAGGCCTGTAGTTCGGGTCTTGCGTTCGAAAAACTTACTGATCAATATCATCTTTTTGCACTTGTCATGTCGGGTTCCTATTTCAACGCCAATGGCTTCGAGGATCGGTCGCGCCTGGCCTCTGTCATTTCCAAAATCACCGATGTTGGATTATTGAAGAAAATCGTAATGCAGAATGAAAGTTCCAATGCGAGAATGTATGCGCTAGGCAGAATTGAGGATCATAATACCCTGACAAAGGTTGCTCTTGAGGGTCCTGACCTGCCTGTCAAGTTAACGGCGATTCGTAAAATTACAGATGATGGTACTTTAATAAAGATAGCCAAGTCACAGCCGGGTGGTAAGTCATGGGCCTGGGCAGACGAGCGGATAGCAATAAATGCCTATGTTGCTGTTCAGAATAAAAGCAAACTTGTTACCTATATAAACGAATCGCAAGACTATTTTCAGCAGAGAGCTGCTTTTTCGGCGATAAAAAATCGCCAACTACTGGAAGACTCGGCTGCAAATTCTTTTAGCGACTATGTCCGCAACGCTGCGCAGTTGCGCTTGAAGAGCGCCGATAGAGACATGTACCTTGATAGCCTGGGATACGCTCAAGCTCTTCAGGCGGTAGGATTCTGTAGGCATATCTATCAAGGTATCGATCCAGATAAGATTGTGGACATCAGCCTTGGATATTTTAAAAAAGGTGAAAGGGTGGTTGGTCATCGTGTCATGACGGAGTTGTTTTATAAATTTACGACAAAGACCTTGGCAGAACATTACTATAATTACGGTGGCCCAGAGCTCTCTGAAATAGCAAATGATTGGGCGAAAAGAAATGGCTATATGTTTCTCGTTAACGGGGCTGTTATTAGCCGTTAGCTGTTGAGTGAGTCGCGGGGCTTTTTTTTGCATTATCGGAACGCAATCATGAGTCAATATGGTGCGAGTCATTCTATTTTGCACCATACATGTGCAATGCAGTGAGATGAAAAGTTGTCGAAATGACTTAACTCGATGGAATTATTCATGTTTTTTGTTAAGGCATAATTATTGCTTCAGTAGGCACCAATTCAAAGCAGTAAACGAAATCAAGTCTCAAAATAAAACTTGCTCGAAATAGGTGTAAACAATGTCAATCGTAAACAGATCAATTAGAGCGGCGTTTGGGGTGATGGCCCTGATGCCGATTCCGGCCATGGCCGTGGCGGAAGAAGCTGTCATGAACAGTGCCAATACCGGCTGGATTATGACTACCACCGCACTGGTGCTGTTTATGACTCTGCCAGGTCTGGCACTGTTCTATGGTGGGTTGGTGCGCACCAAGAACGTGCTGTCTATTCTGATGCAGTGTTTTGCAATCGCTGGTGTGGCAAGCATTATCTGGTTCCTCTTTGGCTACAGTCTGGCATTTGGTGAGGGGAATGCCTGGATAGGGGACTTCAGTAAGGTCATGCTCTCCGGTGTCGGTAAAGAGACGCTCTCAGGTGACATTCCTGAATCCCTTTTCATGATGTTTCAGATGACCTTCGCCATCATTACCCCGGCACTGATCATTGGCGGCTATGCAGAGCGAATGAAATTTTCCGGCATGCTGATCTTTAGTGTGATGTGGCTGATATTGGTCTATATCCCCGTGACTCACTGGGTCTGGGGCGGTGGCTGGCTGGGCGATATGGGTCTTTACGACTTTGCCGGCGGCATAGTGGTGCATATCACCGCAGGTGTGGCGGCGCTCGTTGCGGCCATGGTGCTGGGGCCGCGCAGGGGGTTCGGCTCAGCCGCGATGATGCCTCACAACATGACCATGACGGTTACTGGTGCCGGGATGCTCTGGGTCGGCTGGTTTGGCTTCAATGGTGGCAGCGCGCTGGCCTCTGACGGGAGTGCCGCGATGGCGATATTGGTGACTCACATCTCCGCTGCCATGGGGGCTATAACCTGGGTGGTTCGGGAGTGGATCAAGTTCGGCAAGCCCAGTGCCTTGGGTGCGGTTACAGGTATGGTGGCCGGTCTCGGCACCATTACGCCGGCTTCCGGTTTTGTAGGTCCCGGCGGTGCCTTGATAATCGGTCTGCTGGCGGGGGCTGTCTGTTTCTCGGCGACCAACTATCTCAAACAGGTGTTGAAGATCGATGATTCACTGGATGTTTTTCCGGTGCATGGTGTCGGCGGTATCATGGGTACCTTGCTGGCGGGCGTCTTCTCTGCCACATCCCTTGGGGTCTTCTCCGGTTATGGATTCGCGGATGGTATCGAAACCATAGGGGGGCAGGTCTATGTCCAGTTTATCGGTGTGGTGGCGACTATTGTCTTTACCGCTGTGGTGAGCTACCTCATTCTCAAGCTGGTGGACAAGCTGGTGGGACTGCGGGTCACAGAAGAGGAAGAGATCGAAGGTCTGGATGTCGCGCTGCACGAAGAGCGCGGTTACGACCTCTGAGCGGGTTCGGTTAGGTAAATCGGCCACCCGCCGGGCCTATGGCCCGGCGGTTTTTTTGCCCGTTATTGAGCTGATGGGCGACGATAGCTGGCCAGGGCGCTGTCGGTTTCGTAGATTGCCACTTCGACGACGGGGAAGCCCCCCGTTTCAACCTGATCAAAGATCAGGCGGGCAATATTTTCGGCAGTGGGATTGTGCTTCATCACATAGACCCTTTCTCCTGCGGCCTGCAGCGTGGGCAGGATCGGATCGTCCTGGTGCATCAGCATGTTGTGGTCGAGTTCGCTGTCGATCCACTGCTTGACGAAGCTCCCGATATCGCTGAAGTCGCAGACCATCCCCATCTCATCCAGTTCACTGCTCTCCAGGCGAATCACCGCAGTGGCGTTGTGGCCATGCAGATAACGGCACTTGCCTTTGTGGTTGAGCAGGCGGTGGCCGTAGCAGAAATGGATCTCTTTGGTGACGGTGTACATGTCGGCTGTATCTTGGTCTGAAAGAGGCTGGAGTATAAGGCCAGAATTATGTGACAGCCACTGCTACTACACAACCCACATTTCTCACCCGGATAGCGTTAAAGAAAATCGCGGAATCAACGCTATATTTAGTGGGACTAAGGTTGCTTCTGCGTCCCTGTAATCCTGGCCGATAACATTTGGGAGTGATGGCATGAGTTCAGACCACCGATTTTTGATGATCGCGGGTGAGGCGGTCGACCATCTGGAGCGCTTGATGAAGCGTTTTCCACATCTTGCATCGGAACATGTGCAGGATGCAGTGGAAAGCTGGCAAAAAAGAGGGAGCGGTGGGATTGAGATGGTCATGCCTGGGGCTGAAGCCGATCCCGATGAGGCACTGGCGGAATCGGCGATCGCGCTCATCCAGGACCACATGGTTGAGGATGTCATGGACAGACTCGCTGAGGAGAACGATGTTGAAATGGACTATGACCGGCTGATCGGTCTTGTGGGCAAGGATCGCTATATCGGCTCTTTGCGCCGGGAAATCATTGAGTTGAGAGCAAATTCTGTTTCGATGGAACAAATGGCTGAGTTGTGGAACAGCATGGGTAAACCCGCCCTTGGTCAGGAGCAGTGGACAGCCAGAACCATCTCGCTGCTGCTGGGATGATTTGATTTTCCCGATTGTTCAGCAACGGGACTCTACTCATCACCACCCAGGCGCCGCCCCTCCGTATTGGCGTAAATCAGATTGGATAATGGCAGATCAATACGTTACAGCGTAGTTTTTGGTCATTACAATGGATGGGACACCAACGATTGTTCATCCACCACGAAAGCCCGGAGTGGAACCCCAACCAATATGGAATCCCAGATAATTACCCGCTGGTCAGATTTTGATCAGCTCAAGGACGATTGGTGTGCGCTGTTGAAAAACGCCAGGGCGGATACGATTTTTCTTACCTGGGACTGGATCCAGGCCTGGCGGGAGGTGATCCATGAGGCGGTGGAACCCTTTGTCGTTGTGGTGAGAGATGATAAGGGTGATCTCGTGGGTTTGGCCCCCTTTTACATGGCGGAGTTACGGCTGCTGAATCTGGTCTCCCTCAAGACGCTTCGGATCATGGCGGACTATGCCACCGGCGCGGAGTACCCTGACTGGATTGTGTCCCGGCATGTGGAAAAAGAGGCAGTGCAGGCGATTGTCAGTGCACTGCTAGAGGCACAAGGGAGATGGGACTCCATCTGGATGCCGCACATGACTGGCTGGACCGGCAGCATTGAGAACATCAGTAGCGCCTGTCAGGCAGGTGGTTTACCCCATCGTTACAGGGCCACCCGCTTCGGCTACTTTGACCTGCCTGAGACGATGGTGCAGTTCGAAGCCCATTTCTTTGGCGATAGACTGCAGGATTTGCGCGACGAGCGGACTGCGCTTCTTTGCAGAGAAGGCGTGGAGATCATCCGCTGTATCGACAAGGCGGATCTGCCGGGTCTTCTGGAGGCGTTATTCGAGTTGCATGATCGACGTTGGAGCCTGGCGGGTGGTGCAGGGCGCAAACCCTATGAAGCGGAATTCTACCGTTTGTTTGTGCAGCGGGTTTTCGATGAAGGTTTGCTCAGGCTTATGGCGATCACAGATGGTGGAAAGGTAGAGGCGATCCAGATCGGCGCTATCTATAATAACCACTATCTCCTGCTTCAGGAGGCCTTGAGTCCTGACGCTGCGCCGGGGATGGGAGAGGTATTGCGTACCCTCGTCATCGAAGATTGTATTAATACAGGGGTCAAAGGCTACGATTTCCTGATGGGTGCCGACGAGGAGAAACGTCGTTGGGGGGTAAAGGAGAGGAGCGGCTGCGATCTGTTTATCGGCTCCTCCAACCTCAAGGCCCGTTTGCTGTTCAGTAAAGAGATCTGGCCGACTGGTCGATTTCTTACACAATCCAGTCAAAACTAAACAGCCATACCAATCTCTTTGAATGTAGGCCGGATCCGCTGCGCCCGATCCGGCCTACGCTCTTCCTGAGGCTTGCCTAGGCCAATTTCTTCGGTTACAAAGGGTGCTCGGCCAATGGAGAACGCCATGAGTCTGAACCTCGCCCACTACTCCCGAATTACCGAGATCGTTGGTGACATCATCAAGGTACAGGTTCCGGAGATGGGATCGGGCCAGGATATCTGTTTTGGGGATCTTGCGCTGGTGGAGGACCGGGATGAAAACCGCTCTCTCGCCCAGATCATCAGCATGCAGGACGATCAGGTCAGTCTACAGCTTTTTAACGGCACCAAAGGGGTCTCAACGGCATCCACCGTGCGCTTTCTCGGTCACCCGATGGAGACGACCTACTCCGGCAATATCCTCGGGCGGATCTTTCGTGGCACCGGTGAGTCTATCGATGATGGCCCCTCTCTGACCCACGATCCACGGGTGGCGATTGGCGGATCCTCGGTCAATCCCATGCGGCGGGTGTTGGCCTCGAAGATGATCCGTACCGATGTGCCGATGATCGATGTCTTTAACTCCCTGGTTGAGAGCCAGAAGATCCCTATCTTCTCCGTCTCAGGCGAGCCCTTCAACCGCTTCCTGTCGCGGGTCGGTATCCAGGCCGATGCCGATATCGTGGTCTTTGGCGGCATGGGGCTGATTTTTGACGACTACCATTTCTTTCGCACCGCCTTCGAGGATGCCGGTGTTTTCGCCCGCACCGTGATGTACGTCAATCAGGCATCCGACCCTATCGTCGAAAGGCTGCTGATTCCCGATATGGCGCTGGCTGTTGCGGAACGCTTTGCGGTTGAGGAGGGCAAGCGGGTGCTGGTGCTGCTCACCGACATGACGGCTTTTGCCGATGCGCTGAAAGAGGTGGGCATCGCCATGGACCAGGTGCCCTCCAACCGGGGTTACATGGGAGATCTCTACTCCCAGTTGGCGCGGCGTTATGAGAAGGCCTGCGACTACGCCCAGGGCGGTTCCGTCACCATTCTCTCTGTCACCACCATGCCCGGCGATGATGTGACCCATCCGGTGCCCGACAACACCGGCTACATCACTGAGGGACAGTTCTACCTGCACAATGGCGTGCTCGATCCCTTCGGCTCACTCTCGCGCCTGAAACAGCATGTGATCGGCAAAGAGACCAGGGAGGATCATGGCCAGATCATGAATACCATGATCCGGTTCTATTCAGAGGCGAAGGATGCCGAGCAGAAGCAGGCGATGGCCTTTGAGCTCTCCGTCTTCGACCATAAACTGCTTAAATTCGGCAAGCTCTTTAAGGCGCGCTTCATGGATATAGACGTCTCCATGCCGTTTGAAGAGGCGCTGGATCTCTGCTGGCAGACCCTGGCGGAGTGCTTCGAGGCGACGGAGCTGTTGATGAAGCAGAGGCTGATCGAACGCTATTTTCCGCACAGTGAAAAGCCTGGAGTCTCTCACTAAATGGCCCGGCTCGCCCTCAATAAATCCTCACTGACCCGGCAGAATCAGCTGCTGAAAGGCTATCGTGATTTTCTGCCGTCACTGGATATGAAGCGCAGACAACTGCTGGCGGAACAGGCGAAGGCCAGAGCAATGCATTCGTCGGAACAGTCGCAATTGGATGCGGTCTCGCCCTGGATCAATGAACAACTGCCGATGCTTGCCTATCAGGCAATCAGTCTTGAAGGGCTCGTATCGATTGCCGGGGTCAGTTTGGGTGAAGAAAACGTCATGGGGGTGCGCCTCCCCCTTCTTGAAAGGGTAGAGTTTCAGCTGGCGGACTATCCTTTGTTGGCCAGACCCCACTGGGTTGATCCTTTGGTGGAGAAACTCAAGCAGGCCTTGGAGATGCGTCTGCGAATGCAGGTTGCGGAACGGCGTCTGAAACTGCTGGAAGCGGAGGTGCGCACCATCACCCAGCGGGTCAACCTGTTCGACAAGGTGTTGATCCCCCGTAGCCGCGAACAGATCAGAAAGATCCGTATCTATCTGGCGGATGAGGCGCGGGCCGGAGTGGTACGGGCCAAGTTGGCAAAGCGCAAAAAACAGGCAGAAGGCGGTTTGCGATGACCATCCTTACGCTACGTAAAGTCACGCTCGCCGGACTTGCTCAAGACCGTAAAGTGATGCTTTCGGGGTTGCAGAGAATGGGATGCCTGCACCTGATACCCTTGCGGCCCAAACTTGCGGCGGACCCGGACAGAACGCCGAGCGCACCGGCTGAAGAGGCCTATAAAGCGTTACGCTGGATTAGCGATGTGGCGGAGAAGCGGCAGCAGGTAAAGGATAGAGAGGCGTTTGATTTCGATGAGGTGGTGCGGTTGGCGCTGGGCAACAAGCAGCGTCTTCGCGAAGCGGAGGATGAGAGGGCGTTCCTGCAGCGTCGTATCCATGAGCTTACCCCCTGGGGCGATTTTACCCTGCCCAACTCTGCCTACTCCGGCGGTTATCTCTATTGGTTCTATCAACTGCCGCTGCACGAGCGGGGAAGGCTGGCCGAACTGGACCTGCCCTGGCAGGAGGTCCATCGGGACAATCGCTTTACCTATGTGGTGGTGATTGCCCGGGAGGAGCCGGATGCAGGTCTGCTGCCTGTACCCAGAACCCATACAGGGGCGGTCTCTCTGAGCCAGTTGCATGCGCGATTGAATGAAACCGAGGTGCAACTCGAAGATCTGCATGCCGAACATACTGCATTGAGCCGCTGGATCTTTCTGCTCAGCCAGAATCTTGCCCACGCGGAGGACCGTTCCGCCCTGGTGGAGGCGGATCAGGGCATCTGGCTGCAGGATGGCGTCTGCCTGGTGCAAGGATGGGTGGCTAAGCGTGAATTGCCACTGCTGCAGGGTTTTGCAGCAGAGCTGGGGCTGGCGCTGACCACCGAGAAGCCAACGCCGGAGGAGCGGCCGCCCACCCTGTTGGAGAACCCATCGCCGATGGATGGGGGGCAGGATCTGGTGAGTTTCTACCAAACCCCCAACTACCACGAATGGGATCCCTCCCGCATTGTATTCTTCTCCTTCGCGCTCTTTTTTGCCATGATTCTGGCTGATGCTGGTTATGCGACGGTTCTTGGGTTGATACTGGCGCGTTATTGGAAGCGTATGGAGCGGTCGGCAGAGGGACGGCGCTTTCGTATCTTGTCGGTGGTGGTGTTGGCGGCCTCCTTTCTCTATGGCGTGATGGTGGGCAGTTACTTTGGTATAGAGCCATCCCCCGGCACACTTGTTGCCCGCTTGAAACTGTTGGAACTCAACGACTTCGACAGCATGATGAGACTCTCCATCGCCATCGGTTGTCTGCACCTGTTGATGGCTAATCTGGTGGTGGCCTTGAGGTTGCGCCCCTTTCCGCACAACGCGCGACCGATCGGTTGGAGCTTGTCAATTGCCGGTGGATTCGCCGCCTATCTCGGTAGTACAGAGGGCGTGCAGGGCTTGACTACAGGGGGCTATCTTTTGTTGAGCCTGGGTCTGCTGCTGGTGCTGCTGTTCGCCAGTAACCGCAGGGTGAGTGACTGGAAGTCGGCTCTGCTGCGCCTGCTGGATGGTCTGGGTGGCTTGGCTCAGGTCACCAAGATGTTCGGTGATGTGCTTAGCTACCTGCGCCTCTTTGCCCTGGGGCTGGCCAGTGCCTCCCTGGCACTCACCTTCAACGACCTGGCGATACAGGTCAAGACGGCGCTGCCCGGTCCGGGCCTGCTGCTGGCGATTCTGATCCTGTTTCTGGGACACGGCATCAATCTGGGACTGGGCATCATCAGCGGTTTCGTACATGGGCTGCGTCTCAACTTCATCGAATTTTTCAACTGGGGGATGTCCGACGAGGGATACCCCTTTCGTGCCTTCGCCAAAAAGGAGATCGAACCATGAATGAGTTTGTAATGGCGCTGGGTTGGGTCGGAATCTACGGCCCCATGGCGCTGGGTGCTATCGGCAGTGTGATCGGTTGTGCCCTGGCGGGACAGGCGGCTATTGGCGCGATGATAGAGACGGAGAGTGGTCATGGCCGCTATGTCGGTATATCGGCGATGCCGTCGTCCCAGGTGATCTACGGCATTGTGGTTATGTTTACGCTCAATCGTGTCGTGACCCCAGAAGCAGCGGCGGGCATGTTTGGCATCGGACTGCTTTGTGGTCTGGCGCTTATGTTCAGTGCGATCTATCAGGGCCGAAGTTGTGCCGCGGCCATCAACGCGGCAAAGGCCAAGCCTGAGATATTCGGTCTCTCTCTGGCACCGGCGGCGATCGTGGAGGGTTTTGCGGTTTTTGCCTTTGTTTTCGCTTTGGTGCTCAGTGCCGATCTGCCGGGGGTGAAGTAGCAATGGCAAAAGATAACAGTGCACTACAGGTCTCTTCCGGTGTTGAGGCGCTGATAGAGCGCCTGCATGACGAAGGTGTTGCTGCAGGGCGGGAGCGGGCAAAGAAGATTGTCGCTGATGCGGAACATCAGGCTGCCTGGATCGTGGAACAGGCCGAGTTGGAGGCAGAGACGCTGAAAAAGGCGGCACGGGGGCATGCCGAGCAGACCCAAAAGGCGCTGCAGGAGTCGCTGTCGGTGGCGGTGCGTGATGCTATCCTGTCGTTGAAGTCTACCCTCAGCGCCCGTTTCGCCGATGAGGTGCAGCGGGCGGTTGGCCGGGAGATGAGCCGGGAACAGATGTTGCAACGGCTGATTCTGGAAGTGGCCGGACGGGCGAAGGAGCAGATCGACGAGTCGGAAACGATGCAGATACTATTACCACGGGATGCCGTGGGTCTTGAAGAGCTGCGCAAAGATCCCGAGGCTCTGCGGGCCAATCCGCTGACCGAGTTGAGCGGCCTGATCACCAAAGAGATGCTACGGGAAGGGGTGACCTTTATCGAGGCGGATGATGGCACGCCGGGTATCCGTCTCTCTATTCGAGGTGATGCCATCAAGCTGGATGTCACAGAGGCGGCAGTGACAGAACTCCTTCTGGCCCATCTGCAGCCCCGTTTCCGGGCGTTGGTGGAAGGCATCGTCCGTTGACTATTTGGCACAATTTAATATGTCCAGAGACTCCTACATTACCCTGATCACCAGTCTGCCCTATGCGGGGGAACTCTTTTCTGTGTCTCAGACACCGATCTCACGCATCCAGCTTGAAGCGCGGTTGAGTTTTCTGACGCCGGAAGATGCAACGCAACTGCAGGCTATTGAAGGACTGCTGTGGTGGTCCTCTCATTCCCATGAAACGTCTGATGCTGAAATTGCCGTGGAGACGAAACGGCTGCTGGCAGACCTGAAGAACGAGTGGTTGCGGCAACTGATTCGTCAACGCATGGAATTCAGAACACTGGTAGCGGCATTGCGGCGGCGCAGGCGTGGAGAGTCTGCGCCGGATCTTCATACGGATTGGGGATTTGGCCGCTGGCTGGGTGTGATCCACAGAAACTGGAGTGAACCCGGCTTCAACCTGGAACGCGCCTTTCCCTGGGTGCTGGAGGCGAACCGGCTGTTACGGGAGGAGGACCACCTGGGGCTGGAGCGGCTCCTGCTGGGAGAGCAGTGGCGCAGCCTGGATCAACAGGGCGAGGGCCACTACTTTGATTTTGAGGCGGTAGTGGCCTACGTGCTGAAATGGGGCATCATGGATCGCTGGTCCAGCTATCATGGCGAAGGGGCTGTGCGGCGTTTTGAAGACGTATTGGACGATGCGGTGGGTGAGTATGCGCAGATGTTTGCGTGAATGCAGGGTCTGTTTGTGATGTTTCTTCGTTTGGATCTATATGGAAGATGAATGACGAGCTGCTGCATAGGGCGAGAGCGTTTGCCGTTGAGGCGCATGGAGCGCAGCGCTATGGCGATAAACCCTATATCTACCATCTGGATCAGGTGGCCGGGCTTGTCGAGTCCTATGGGAATGATGCTCAGGCCATAGGCTATCTGCACGACGTGGTTGAAGATACACCGGTGAACCGCCTCGAAGTGGCGGAGGTGTTTGGCCACTTTGTTGGTGCCTGTGTGGAGATCGTAACCGACGAACCTGGACGTACCAGGGAGGAGAGGAAACGAAAAACCAACCAGAAGATGCGCCGTGTGAGCGGTAGCCATGAACTGGCGCTCGTGGTGAAGGCGGCGGACAGATTGGCGAATGTCACTGCTTGTATCACGGAGAGAAATAACGTGCTGCTGGAAAGATATCTCCGGGAGCAGGCCGTTTTCAGATCAGCCGTCTACCGCAAGGGCCTGTGTGATGATATCTGGACTCGCCTCAGCGAATGTCTCAAGGCATGATCGGGTTCAATATACCCATTGGCCGGGAGATCTGACGTACGTTGCTGCGCATAACCCCCACTCCATCGGTGATCTGGATGAAACGCTGTTCGATGTTGCCCATGCCGCCGCCTAGGTGGCTCATATCCCGTTCAATGAGCGTCATCTCATCCGCCATGGCGCCCATGGACTCGCGCACTGACGGCATCAACTCTCCCATAGACTCCGTGTGGCTATAGATTTCGTCCATGTGGGCCATATGCTTGTCGATCAGTTCAACCTTGGCGGTGACTGAGTTCATGCTTTTGTTGACGCCCCGCAGATTGGTGTGCATGGAGTCCATGCTGTTGACGATGCCGTTCAGATCTTCCCACAGGATGCTGATGTAGTAGACATTGAATATTGCCACGATCATCAGAAACGCGGCAACGGCATAGAGGAAGAGGTTCGTGATGCGGAAGTGGTGGTGCCGTTCGTCGAGATGAATCTGGGTCTCACGTCCGAGACGCCCGATCACCTCCACCATTAATCGTTTGGGATCTTCTGCCATTTTTGTATTCCAATAAGGAGAAATCCGGGTTAGGGAAGAGGGAACATCTTGTTCATGGTCCGGGCTGGCTGGCCCATGCGGTGCATGTCATGTCCCATGCGCTGAATATCGAAATTCATCTTGTCGATGGCTGATGAGATATAAGCGATGTTTCCGTCCACGGATTTGACATGTTGTTGGATGCCTTTGAGTGTCCAGCGCATACGCCGCAAATCGGCCGTGATGGTACCCATCTCCCGGTCCATCGTCTCCGTCTGGCTGGTGATTCCGCCAAGCAGACTGACCCGCTTTTCCATGGACGTGATGTAAGTGTCGATATTTTCCATCTGTGTTGAGACGGAGGTGAAGTTCTGATTCATGTCACCGACCACCGCAGAGATACGGGTGATCTGTGATGACAGTGTCAGCAGCAGGATCAGAATGGAGATAGCAATGAGGCCGAGAATGATAAGCCCGGTCCGGATGCTGTAGTTGAGCCGGTCGCCGAGAATATTTTTAATCTCGATCTGGCTGACGATGATGGCTTCGAACGAGGTGACGGCACGCACCAACTGCTCGTCGGTAACGGCCTCTTGCGTGTTTTTGACAGCGGTTTTGTCCTGCTCGGTCATGCGACCGGTCTCCAAACGGGGTAACGGGAAAATGCTAACTTAATCCGCTTGGAATTTGAAGGATTATTACCGACTATCTAACCATTTCTGGTGGGGGATTTGCGGGTAGAAGGGTAAAAGCTCCAGCGCCTTGAAGGCGCCGGAGTTTTTGCCGTGGAGGGTGGTTTAGTGGTTGGCCGTGGTCAGTCCCAAGCTAACCCATGACTGCATGCCGCCACGATACCACTTCAGCTTGTAGGCTGGATATCCCAGTCTGACCAGGGTCTTGACATTGACCGCTGACTGCGGGCACCAGGCCCCGTTGCAGAAGAATGCCAGGGTCTTGGCGTTACGGAAATCCCAACTGCCCTTTACCAGCCTTGCACCGAATGTATCCGTCAAAATACCTTGCAAGGTCTCTGCCTCGGCGTCGATTGCGAAGGAGCCTTCAACGTCGACATTGATCTTGTTCCAGGGAATATTGGTCGAGCCTGGAATGGTACCGCGAGCCATCCATTCAGGGGTGCGTGAGTCGATCACCATTACGGTGCGGTCTCCGTTGGCAACCCGCTTCAGGTAACCCAGAACCTCCAGCTCACCCAGGGTTTCAATACCCTGGCCCAACGGCATCGGCTGGATGCAGAAAGGTGGGCAGTGGCGGGCGACTTTATTGTAGGCTTTGGGAACCGTGGCGTTCTTGTCACTGCTTCTCTCAATAGTGACGGTCTTTCCATTGTGCATCACATCGACCGAGTGCAGTGTCGAAGTGATATTGTTGCCATGGTCAGCCATCGCTGCTCCAGAGAGCGCAATTCCGCCAACCAGAGCGAGTCTTATCAATGCCTTGGCATATTTCATTATGAACTTCCTCCTGATAGGAAAGTCGTGATCAATATTTGAGGTACGAAGGCATCTTCAGATCTTTCTGCGCGACTGCCTGTTTGTATCCCATTTCGCCCTGTGACTTTGCCTTTGCTGCGAGTTTTTTGGCGGTTTTATAGTCACCCTTTGCCAGTGCTGCCTTGGCTTTTTTCAGCATTTTGCCGACGTCACGCCATTCGCCTTCCACTGAGGCGGCTCTCTTGCGCGCCTTATCGGCGACGGCGATCATCTTTTCGACCTTGGCGGCTTCGGGGTTGGAGGCTTTCGCCGCACCTGCCGCCTGGACAGTGCCCAGCCCGCCGAAGAGCAGTACAGCCAGGATCATCACATAACCAATCAATTTGTTTTGCATAGTGTACTCCGGATCTCTCTGTTTCCTGATTATTTCCGTGCGCCCGGGCCGTTCAGCTCGAGACCGTTGCTCATGTAGGTGAGGAAATATTCAAGGTTACGGTACTGTTCACCCTGTGCCTTGAAGGGCTTGGCTCGTACCTGTTTGTTGCATCCGGTGAAGCGGCGATGCAAGGTGCCCACGGTACCCCATTTGGAGCGATAGACCGGGAAGTGAGTGGTGTGACCCAATGCCGGGCTGAGGGTGTCGGCGCGAATGTTCATGCCGGCGTTCTGCAGATGGCAGTTGGCGCAGGAGAAGTTCAACTGACCGCGGCGGGTATAGTAGAACTTTTTTCCCTTCTCGTAGGCTTCGAGAGCACGAGGGTCATCCTTCGGGATGATCACGTTGGTCTTCAGACCTCGCGACTCGTAGGCGAGGTAGGAGAGGATGTCGTTGATGGGACCTTTTTTATATTTCAGAGGCTTCTCCCCGTTGGCCTCACGACATTTGTTGAGGGCCAGGGCCAGGGTGATCACCATGCCGTTCTTCTTGTCCCAGAGGGGATAGATGCCCGCGATGGCAGGTCCGTCAGCAAAGCAGTCCTTGTAGGTTTTGCCGTTGGCGAAGGGCTTTTCCCACATTGCCTGGCCATCATCGATAAATGGTTCGTAGGGCGGGAACTCCTCGATGGCTTCCCAGTTCTCACGTCCGATTGGGTCGATGGCATAGACACCGTTGACGTACTCTTCCGTCGCTACGCTGGCGAAGCGTTTCTTGAAAAATTTCTGGAAGGCTTCGAGATCAGCCTCCGGGGATGCCTGTGCAGATGCTGCAATACCGCCGGCAACAGCCAACATCGCAATCTTTTTCAGTAGGTGTTTCATGATCTGATTATTCTCCAGCCAATATGGTTCGGTGGCTTAATAGTGGATCGTTCACAGGGACCAGACGAACTCGACGACTTTGTCGATTTCGGCGCCTGAGAGGATCTTGTGCCGGCCGAACGGCGGCATAGATGACTCCGGATTTTTTACGGTGGCATCCATAATCTGAGCTTTGAGTTCCGCTTTGTTTTTGAAGCGGGACTGCATAGCGCCCAGCGGTGGAGCAATATTGCCTGCCGCTTGGCCGCCTGCAATCGCATGGCAGGCCAGGCAGTTGCCTTTTTTACGGCTGAAGGCGAGTTTTTTACCTTCTTCAGTCATGCTGGGGCCTGCTGCCGAAGCAACGGGAGCCAGCGCCAGTTGTCCGGCCAGCAGTACGCCGGCACTGGCCATTCCAAGCAGTTTAGTGCTTATCGTCATTACATCCTCCAGTTTTGGTGGAACGAATAGTGTCCGGCGCCCCGCATTCATCACAGGGTGAGTGGAATAGAAGAGGAACCGGAAATTGAGTAGTCGTTGTCTCTAATGGACAATCAAACATGACTGTAGTGATTGTGACGTGGAAAAGGAAGTGAGGAAAGTGGAATAATCAGGAAATCGTATAGCGGTTTACCTTAATAAATTTCCTTATTTGTCGCTTAGTTAGGTTGTGATCATAAAAATTCAGGGGCTGATGTGTTTGATTTAACCCGGCAGTATTGCAGATGAAGTTGTTCAGTTTTCGGAACTTTCGTGTCCTGGCTCTGCTGATTCTGTTGGCGGCAGCGGCTATCTACACCCAGGGCCAGCGCCTGGATTCAACTGACTGGCTCGATCCTCTGGAGGTGATGATCTTTCCCATCAATGGTGATGGGGATCCGGGAACAGCCGTTTATATCGCGGGACTGACCGATGCGGATTTTGCGCCCGTCGACAGATTCACCCGACGTCATGGTGAAAAGTACGACTTGCTGGCTGATCCGCCGACCCTTACTCGTATTGGCCCCTTGGTATCTGCCGTGCCTCCCGAACCTCCTGAAATTGGAGCGAAGGTGTTGAGCAGTGTCTTCTGGAGTCTGAGAATGCGTTATTGGGCCTGGAAGCATACTCCGGATGATGTTTCAAACCGGGAGCGGGTAAGGATCTTCGTGCGTTATCAACAGCCAAATGGCGGAGTGCCTTTGATGCATTCACTTGGTTTGCAGAAAGGGTTGCTGGGCCTTGTGTATGCTTATGCTGATGAGTCTCAGAACGCGAGGAACAACCTCGTGATAACCCATGAGTTGCTGCACACAGTGGGCGCCACCGATAAATATGGTCCGGGCGGTGTGCCTCAATTTCCTGAAGGTTTCGCTGAACCCGGTAGAAAGCCTCTATTTCCCCAACGCCGTTGCGAAATCATGGCTGGACGGGTGATGCTGTCCGCAGACGTGGTGGAGATGGCGTCGGGCCTGCGGCAGTGTCTGGTGGGAGAGACGACAGCGCGGGAGATCGGTTGGTTTGAGGGTGATTAAGGCGTCTTGCTCTGGGTTGCACCATCGAAGCCCAGTTCGGTTGATGAGAGTGCATCGTTGCTCTTTTCGCGTTCTGTTTTGATCGAATAGAGGTCAGTGCCGAACCTTCTGGAACTAAAGAGCAGAGAGGGGTTGTTGCGATGTCGGTCGATAAGGCGGCTGTTGGAACCGAAAGAGTAGCGTAGTCCCAGAAAGATATACTCGTGGTCACTAGTGTCCCAACGTTAAATCGAATAAATTCAATTGGTTATCCATGGCGCATTCTTCACTTTTGCAATCGGATTTCATAAGCAACTGATCCAATGGGGTTTTCTCGAAAAGAGTAAGGC
>JAESPD010000072.1 GCA_016756855.1 gamma proteobacterium endosymbiont of Lamellibrachia anaximandri
ATGCCGAAGCCTATTGCCGTATCTCCAGCTACTTACAGACCATGGCGAATCAGGGATACAATCCGCTGGTCGCTATTCAGTTGGCGCTTTCTGGTCAGCTTTATGCGGATGGGGGTGAGTAGTTACGCCTGATGATCGAATACCAAAAAGTTGAAATGGAATTGATGGCGAACCTGGTGAAGGCTAATGAAGTGTCAGCTTAGGGAAACTCTGATTAATTGTCATTTCGAACGCAGTAAGAAATCTCATACCCCGAAACCCGGTTATGTGCCTTGTCGTTTGAGATCTCTCCCTCTGGTCGAGATGACAATGACCCAATTAATCAGAGTTTTCATAGGCAAATATCGCTGTCAGTAATGTGAACGATGTACCCAAGGAAATTTGCTTCGCAGCACATTCAGTTCATCGTTCACTGATCCTGCATTGCGAAAAAGACCGTTTTACCAGGAGTAAAAAATGATATCAGAATCAATTTATGTAAAGAGAGGGGAAGTCATTGCACGGGATGAAGAAACTGCTGTTGCCGAATTTGCCGAGAGCGTAAGACAACCGGACATGGCGGGAGTCATCTTTTTCTGCTCTGCTGATTATGATCTCGGTCGACTCAGTCTGGCTATAGATAAGCAGTTCACCTGCCCAGTAATCGGATGCACAACCGCCGGCGAGATCGGATCTACCTATCAACATGGCGGCATCGTTGGGTTCAGCCTCTCGTCGGAGATGTTCAGGATTCACACGGCTGTTATCGATCCTCTCATCGAATTCAATCCTTTGGCCGCCGAGAAGCTGGCATCCGACCTGGAAGCCAACCTGCAATTTTCCGAATCGCTGGATTCAAAGAAGATGTTCGGACTCCTGTTGATCGACGGCCTCTCCTGTATGGAAGAGCAGACGGTCGCGTCCCTTTTCAACTCATTTTCTGGCATTCCTATTATCGGGGGATCTGCGGGTGACAGTCTTAAGTTTGAGGAAACCAGGATCTATGTGGAAGGTCGTTTCAGAACAGGCGCTGCAATATTTTCGATAATCGAAACACACCTTCCCTTCAAGACCTTTAAGCTACAGCACTTCGAACCCTCAAATCTAGATATGGTCATTACCGGGGCAGATCCATCACGCCGGATTGTTACAGAGATCGATGGTGCCCCCGCCGCCAGCGAATATGCCGAAATCATAGGCCTGGAAATTGACAAACTCACACCGCATGTATTTTCCACCCATCCTGTCATGCTGCAGATTGGAAATGACTGGTATGTAAGATCGATCGAAAAGGTCAATGAAGACGGAAGCCTGACCTTCTTTTGCGCGATTGATGACGGGTTGCCACTGACAGTAGCCAAAGGGGTCGGTTTTGTCGAAACGCTTAAGAAGCAGGTTGAAAATATTGAGGAGGAGTTTTCCAGCATCGAGTTCACATTGGGGTGTGATTGCATTTTACGGCGCCTGGAAATATTGGAATCAGGTGAGAAACCAGAGGTCGAAAAACAGCTCAATAAGATCAACTTCATCGGATTCAGCACCTTCGGCGAACAATTTAACTCTGTTCACGTAAACCAGACTCTGACCGGAGTCGTGGTTGGAAAACTGGATTAATGAATCCAGAAAAAGACCTTCTGGCGCAAATCGCCGACCTTAAGATCCGCCTTGCAAAACAGGAGAAGATCACCAAGGCACTAAAGGCGCGCGTTAAAAGGAGCATCAACTCAAGTGGTACCGCCTATTCGGTTTTTGAACGCAACATCCAGTTACAGAAAGAGGTGGATCGCCAGATTCATGGCTTGAAAAAGGCCAAGGAGGCGGCTGAAGCCGGCAGTCGTGCCAAGAGCGAGTTTCTGGCCACAATGAGTCATGAGATCCGCACCCCCATGAACGGCGTGTTGGGCATGACAGAATTGTTGCTTGATACTGGATTGACTGGCAAACAACGGCAGCTTGCCGAGACCGCCTACCGTTCCGGCCAAACGCTGCTGGATGTCATCAACAGCATACTGGATTTCTCCAAGATCGAGGCTAACAAGCTGATGCTGGTGCGAACGCCATTCGATCTACAGGAAGTGGTCGAGGATGTGCTGCAGATGATGGCTGAACAAGCGCGTAAAAAACAGTTGGACCTGCTCTGCAATATTCCGACTGAAATTGACAGTCAAGTAATAGGCGACGGCGCCCGTCTGCGTCAGGTATTGATCAATCTGGTGGGCAATGCAGTTAAGTTCACCCATCAAGGCACCATTGTAATCAACGTCTCCATAATGGAGGAAAATAGCAAAGAGATAGTGGTTCAATTTGAAGTGCGCGACAGTGGCATCGGTATCGAGGCAGACAAATTGGCGGGGATCTTCGATGCCTTCAGCCAGGCCGACGGTTCCATCACTCGGAAGTATGGTGGTACCGGCCTGGGTCTGTCTATCTCCAAGAAACTGGTGATGCTGATGGGCGGCGAGATCGGCGTGGAGAGTAGGGAACAGGAAGGAGCGACCTTTCGGTTTACAGTACGGTTTGGCAAGCAGGCGCAAGCCAATATGCCTATGGGAGCATCTCTCGCTCAGTTTCCCGGAGTCCGGGTATTGATGGTGGACGACAATTCACCCACTCGCAACCTGCTGGTGCGAAAAATTAACGACTGGGGACTTGAAGCAACGGGCGCAAGCGGTAGCGAAGAGGCGTTGAAGGTATTGCACGAGGCTGCCGCGACAGACCAGCCCTTCACCCTGGCCATTCTGGATCGGATGATGCCGGGTATGGACGGAATCACCCTGGCGCGGAAGATAAAGGCGGATACAAACACTGCAGATATCCGGCTCCTGATCTATTCAGTACTTCCTGAGGAGGCTGGCGATACCCTTTGGCGTGAGGCAGGAATCGAGGTCTATCTGAGCAAGCCCGCCCGGCTCACGGATCTGCATGATCGGCTACTCTCCCTGTTGGTCGACAAACCATCCAAAGAATACACAACAGAATTACTTCCCAACAAAATTGCCAATGCTGCTGAAACCACACAGAGTGGCTATCGTATTCTGCTGGTCGAGGACAATGCGGTAAACCAGGTAGTGGCCGAGAGTATGTTGGAGTCATTGGGCTGTCGGGTGGATCTTGCGGATCAGGGGCGGGTGGCAGTGGAAAGCATGAAGCAGAATAATTATGACCTGATTCTGATGGACTGCCACATGCCTGAAATGGATGGCTTTGAAGCGACCAAAGCGATCCGCAATCTGGAATCCGCTGATAGCCACGTACCGGTCATTGCTCTAACCGCAGACGTGGAAAAGGGTACGCAGGAACTCTGCCATGCTGCCGGCATGGATGACTACCTGAGCAAACCCTATGAGCGGTCAACCCTGCAAGCCATGCTGGAAAAATGGCTGCCCACAAAGTAGAAAAACGCGACTGACCACATCGTCCCCGCAACAACACCACACACCGAAAATACGTAAGATCCAGCAGTGTCGACCTAGGGCTGGTGCGGTCAACCCCTGCCATTCAAATAATCGATCAGCCATTCCAGAGGTTTCTGTTCCGCGAGTTTGAAATGATTGCTCATGCGTTCGAGGAAACCAAGGTGTTGCATAACGGACAGGAACTGGCGCGGAGAGGAGGCACGCTTGCGAATATGCCGATAGGTGTCTGCAATCTTCCCTTTGTTCTCAACCAAGTCACCCTGTTTCAACGCGGCCAACAATCTGCAGTCGTTCTCGGCTATGGCGTTCCAGAAATACTCACCACCCATACTTGACTCAGACACATGAGCCTGCTGCATGGCCTGTCCCAACAAGCTGTCAAAGTCCCCGTCTCCACCCAGGTCTTTATCATTGCTCATCCCGGCCTTTACCAGCAGCCAATGAGCTGTCAGCCAGTTGTTCAGGGGGTAGGTGTTGATCTTACCCTGCTGACTGAGACAGAGCTGGTAGGAGGCCTTGTAGGCTTGCTCCATCTCCATCAAAGAGCGACGACACTCTTTATCCTTGTCAAGATAGACAATTGAACGATGTTTGGCGGCACTCCCTTTCAATGCAAGTCGTTCGACGGTCGTGCCAAATTTTGAGTTCAGTCCATCAATGCGCTTAGTGGCACGATTCACCAAACGTTTCGCAACCACCGACTGGCCATCATCGTTAAGCTTGACCGCTTCGCGTGCCTCAAAATTTGCCAATTGTTCTGCGGATTGAATCGTGGCGCTTGCCGGGTCGGCGGAGATGGCCCGTTCATAAGCCTCTATCGCTTTGGAAAACTCTCCAAGCTGGCCCCAGGCCCGTCCCGCCGTTTCAACCAGGTTGGCATCATCCGCCCATTTCGGTGGGACGCCTAGCAGTAGGCTATCCAGCTTCCGACTCCAGCTTCGAGCATCTGAATCGGATGCCGTCTTTGCCCACTCTGCAATATTCTCGATTGCGCTCACATGCTCCGCCAGAGAGACATACGTTTGTTTGTTGCTGCTGCGGCGGCGTCCAGCTTTTGTCGTCAGGCAATAACCTGGATCGCCATAACACTGGTATGCCCCCCAGGTGTTGAATCGGTCATGCTTGTGATAGGTTTCCATGCGCGCCTGTTTTACAGCGTCACCAAAGCTACAACCTTTGAGAAAGTCTTTATAGAAGGTCTCGGCAAAGGTCTGGGCCGCATCATCATTGACGGCCCAGCCAGCGGCAATAACGGCCTTCACCCCTTGTCCTATCAATTGTGTGGCCAGATTAGCCGCTAAACGATGAAAGGCTTGGTTTCCTTGTCGGCCAGAAGTATCTGTACTGCCGAGATGGCAACAGTTAATGAAGACAAATGCCGGGGTGGAAGGCATCTGGCGTATCTCTGTGGGTGTCAGATAATGGTCTTTACCAATCACCATCCCTGTTATCAACTTAGGCTTCTCTTTGCCCTGTTGGCTTTTACATATCGAATCATCCTCAGGCAATGGGTAGTCAACCACACCATGTCCCGCCAGATGAAGGATCTCGTAGTCATCCGTCATCAGCTCAGTGAGAATCTCAGTGCCATCGGCACCGATCAACGCGGGTTTCACTTCAAAGCCTGACTTGGACAGTAGACGTTCCACAGCCCTCGCCTCTTTCTGTGCTGCGGGCAAGGCAACGAACTCCGAACCATCAAGCCGGGGGTCGCCCACAACCAAGGCGCGGTGGTTGTTGCAGACGCTACCAACATCACTCTCAAACGAGGCAAGTTGTCGAACCATGCCTACCTTGCTGGCCAGGGGTTCATCTCCGTCAAATCCCGCATATTCAAGCAGTTCCCAGGGGTAACGAGCTGAACCCTTGTCCACTACTAATACCATGTCCTGATTATCCCGCACGTGGGTTTTGAATTCACGGGGCACGAGCAGTTCAAACAAAGTGCGCCCTGCCCTGGAATTCGACCAGATATTGCCGGTCAGTTCTTGCAGGTAGGGTTCGACCGACTGTTTCTGCAGGGGCTGTATGCTCATCTCCAACCGGGCCCGCCCCGCCAGAGAAGTATATTTCAGGCCACCGTCTTCGGTACTCTCGATACGCAGGCGCTGCCACCACGCTGGGTCTTCATCATAATAGACACGCCGTAATCGGCCATCGCTGGAGATAATGTCAGGTCGAGCAGTAATCCTGTTTCTAAACTCCGCACCTTTAACAATCTGGTGTAGGGCATGCAGGGCGCCAACGGCTACATCCTCATACAATTCGATAAACCGGACACTTTGAATCGTACGCTCGATATTGTTGGCAGGCCCGGCAAGCAGTTGGTTGGCCTGCAACACCGCCCGCAGCATTGCAGTAATGGCATCTTCTGTAGACATGCCACCGGCACCGGTACCGATCAGCAGTGCAGACAGGCCAATCTCTTCCTGCTTGGCACTACCCTCTTCCTGAACGGTAAGTACGTAGCGTAATACTGCTTCACGGAACGTGTCGGTAAGACCGCTGCTGGTCAAGGTTCCCACCTCTCCCAACCCTATAATGATGGCGCCTGGCAGCTCATCCTGGTGGTTCCTCAAAAGTACTTCGTTGGTTTGCAGTGGGCCGGGATAGAGATTTAGCAGCAGACGCTTTTTCAGCCGGTTTTCCAAACAGGCATCCACTGCCGCCTCTGCACTGACAATGCTGTCACCTTGATAGTGACCCACTGCCACCGGGCTTGTGGCGAAACGCAGATTGCCATGCACCAGCGAGACCTGCATTGGACGTTGCACGGGTTTACGGGGGGCTGTCGCCGTTGAGCGTCCCAAAAAAGCCGCGGTGAGTGCATCTTCATCAGGATAGACATCGATCTGATCAGGCAGCATTTCACGTTGCGCCTCGATACCTCGCGCTGTCTGTGGACGTGTGGATAGCAATTGTGTATTGCCCGTTTCCAGTATTTCCAACATCCCTGTGAAGGCAGGCTCATGGTCAGGAATATCGCCATGAGACGCGTCTACAAACCAGTGTTTGATACCTGCCGGAATACCTGTGTTCCAGGGAACCTGACCGTCTCCCTGGGAAGTGGAGAAAAAGCGGATCTTGGTTTTTCCCTTCTGGTTCTCATCAACTTCCACTGCAGCCGGCGTCTCGTCCGCCCGCCCGGCAATATAGAAAACCCGTTCCGGATCCAGCTTCTTGCTACCCAGCTTATCCCAGGTACGCTGAGCACTACGCAGGTTCGTTTTTCCTGGGCGTTTCCAGTCACCGCCCAACGCCTTGCCGAACTGATCCCACAGAATATCCGCCGGTATCTTTCCCTGGTCATCCACAGGCAGCAGTTCAAGCATGCCTCTGAACTCGCTTAGCACAGCCAGCAATTGATCCTGATTATGCCGAAGATCCGCCAACGCCAGCATTTTCACCGTACTGTCCTGACGGGAGAATATCCTAGGAATGGAGTAGGAACCCCTGTTCGGGGTGCCCAGCATCAACACACGTGAGCCGGTCCGCTCCCGCAGCCGATCCCACAGCTGCGGATCCTGAGCGATCATTGCACGGAAGACGATACCACCCATCGAGTGAGCCACAATATGTACCGGCTGATCGGTATTGCGTAACCGCTCATCTACGGCAGCGGCCAGCAACAGTCCACTCTCCATTACGCTACGGCGCCAATCGTAAGGGAAGGGAATCACCTCGTGGGTAGCAGCAAGAAAATCGATCAGGTCACCGTAGGCGAGGCCAACAACTTGCTGAGCACTGACGTCAGAAGCTTCGTATTTAAGTTTTGTGAATTTGCCCCGCAGCAGGTCGAATGGATCCACCCAGATCCGATTGTTGTCGACTGCGAGATGGCTGCCGGTCAATCCGGGAAGGAGAAACACAGTGGAAACTTCACCAGACACCCGTTCGGCAGACAGGGTACGAGCCACCGTCTTTTGCGTCTGCTTTCTCAACTGAAAACCAGTAGGAGGTGAGGCGGCATCAGTCAGGGCAGACAACAAACCACGGCGCGTTCGTTTGTTGCTGAAATACTGGAAATGGTTGACGTCCCTGCCCTGATCGAACAGCACCGGGATACGGGCCGCCCTGCGTGCGCCACCATCCATGGAAGGCGTATTCACCACCAAATCATGATCACTCTCGTAGAACTGGTCGAGAAAGAACATGGCAATTTTCTTAAAGATCCCTGTGGGATTGATATCTCCCTCTATCACTGCCAGCGAAGCATGGGTGCTTACCGGTGTGCTGTTGAGCAATCCGATGAGGGGTGAACCCGGCATCTGTGCCTCTAATCCAGGCAACTGTTCCGGTCGTGTACGCTCCTTCGCAACCGCCAAGGTGAAGGTCTTGAGCAGGCCATATATGGGGCTGACCTTCAGCACAGGTATCTGACCGATGACATTGAGCACGCCAGACAGATAGAGATCCAGCTTGCCACTCGCCAGGGTAGTGCCACGCGCTGGACAGGCTACCCGAACGAACCTTTCTATCCTGGGCTGCTTCTCCATGAGCAGCGTATTGAGTTTTTGGAGCTGACGGCGATGGTGTGCGTAATCGTCTCTGGGTTCTTGCAGGATGCCGGCAAGACCGAAGAGGTTATCCGCATCGAATAACGCAATCTCTTCACTGGTAAATGGCTCACGCGATTCATCGAATTGAGCTCGGCATAGCAGCTCCCCCACCAACCCACCTCGGGAGTGACTGACCAGATGCAAGGTTGCATTTTCCGGCAAGGCTTCGAGCAGTTCTATGGCATTATCGATGGGGCTTTGGCTGAGTGTGCGGTGTTCGAAGGCGAGAATATTTTCGCCATAGAAGCCTTTTAGCTGATCCCAGGTATCGTCAAAAGACATTTTCCAGAGATCGGAGAAGCCACCCCTGGTACTGGAGGCTGTGCCATGAATGAACAGCAGTATGGGAAGTGTATTGTCAATCTCTTCAGGTTTTACGGGCTGAAATCCCGAACGTTCATCCCCGCTGCTGTCCAGTTGATGAATTCTAAACAGGGCACCGTCACCGACCAGCTGGTCTTCGATCAACGCTGCAACCTTTCTGGCGGTGAACTCAGCAGTCTTTCCGGTCACATGGTCGATAATCCTGCCTTTGACATCCAGCAGTTTGAATGCCTCGACCAGCAGTCCATCCTCACCCCGGGAGCGCTGATTCGAGAATGTCAGCCGCCTGGGTATCACCAGCTGATCCGGTTTGGCGCCGCGATGAGACTCGGCCGTTAATATCTCCTCCCGAAGCCTGCCCACAGAGGTGAATACCTGCAGATTATCCTCAAGGGTCAGTTCGACCACGTCCTCATCCGTAGCCGTCAGCTCCGTAGTGCTGCTATCACCTGATCGATCCGGCGCCAGACTGACGGCTGAACCGTCACGCACCTCAACCTGAAGAATATCGGTCAGCTCTTCCGCCAGTTGTTCGTTCAGCTCCCGGGTCGAAATATCCCGTCCCTGTACTACAAAGGTAGTTTTATTTCGCTTTGCTGGCATCTTGCCGTCCTCTTCGGTTCAGCATGCTGGGCTTGGGGTTAATGGCATCCACTACAGCGAAAAACAGACCACTCTTTGCCATTAGGATGTCAGGTCAAAACCCCGGATGCCCGATACTCTTTAGAGACTTTCCTTCCCAGTTTAGCAGACAGGCCGAAATTATCTGTGCAGCAACCGGCTTGCCTTCGGGGTGTGTTAAGAAGCATTTGAGTAAGGTGTATACTTAATGTACCGCTGGCGTTAAGTGGGGCAAACGACCTGTCAGAAAGACAGTGCTTCCCTGCCTGCACAAACCTGGGTCACTACACCTCGTAAATCTGGAAAACAGCTGCTGTAGACATGCCGAAGTCATTCATTCCCACCGCAATGCGCTTGCTGGTGACCCTACTGTTGTTATGGTCAAGCCTTGCCGCAAACGCCGCTGAGCAACGGATTCTCTCGGGTCAGACGGAGCAGATCATTCTCGGTCCATACCTGGAAATATTCGAAGACAAACAGGCAGACCTGGATATTTTCGATGTAGCCTCCCCCGCATTCGCACAACGCTTTCACCCTGTCGGCAAGGAGCAGCTCAGCCTCGGTTACAGCAGATCTGCGTTCTGGCTGCGTTTTTCGGTTCGCTGGACCGACGCCAGTCCCCTGTTGCTGCAACTGGCCTACCCACTCTTGGATTCCATTGTCTTCTACCTCCCCAATGGCCCGGAAGACTTCAAAGTATCAAGAGCAGGTGACACGCTACCGGCTTCCATTCGGGAACTCCCCTCACCTGAAATTTTGTTCTCTCTGCCTGCCATACCGGAGTCCGAACAAACCTATTACCTTCGTATTCAATCCAAAGGTAGCCTGCAACTACCGCTCTACCTCTGGTCTACTACGGCATTTGCCAACGAAAATGGCAAGGTCAGATATATCCAGGGAGTCTACTACGGGATCATGCTGGTGATGATCCTCTACAACTTGTTTCTGTTTCTGTTCGTCAAGGATCGAAACTATCTGCACTACGTGGCTTACATCACCAGTTACCTGCTGTTCCAACTCTCCCTCAACGGCTATGCCCAGCTTTACCTCTGGCCGGAAAATCCCTGGTGGGCGGACCGCGCTGTACCTTTCTCCATTGGTTTGGCAACTTTGTTCGCCGTCAGTTTCTCCCGACAGTTCCTCACCACGCGGGAATATCTTCCGAGGACCGACTGGTTATTAAAGGGCCTGATGGTGCTCAGTCTGGGCATCATGCTAGGAAGCCTGGCCCTGGAAAACAACATTATGGCCCCTGTCTCAAATATTGCAGGCATACTGTTGCCCCTGGCGCTCTTGCCGAGCGGCTATCTCAGCTTGCGCTCAGGTTATCGGCCCGCGCGATTCTACATTATTGCCTGGAGCATGTTTCTGCTCGGGATCTTTGTCACCGGGTTGATGTTCACTGGCTTTGTGCCACGTAACCTGTTTACCAGCTATGCGATGCAGGTCGGCTCCGCCATAGAAGTCGTGCTGCTCTCCATCGCACTGGCGGATCGCATCAACATATTGCGGCGCGAGAAGGAGATCGCCCAGCGTGAATCCACAAAAAACCTTCAGCAACTCAACGAGGGGCTGGAGGCTAAGGTGGAACAACGCACACAGGAGCTGGCCCGGCATGCAAGCATGCTGGAACAGACCGTGCTGGAGCGCACCGCAGACCTGCGTCACACCAACGAGGAGCTGTCCCGGGCCGTACACGCCAAAGATCAATTCCTTGCCACCATGAGCCATGAACTGCGTACGCCTCTTACTGCCATTCTGGGTCTTTCGGAGATATTGTCCGGCAAAAGACCCGGACCACTGACCGATCTGCAACAGCGCTATATCGGCATCATCTCCGACAGCGGCAACCACTTGCTCGCACTGATCAACGATATTCTGGACATAGCCCAGATCGAATCCCAAGGCATGGAACTGGAGCCCGATTGGGTTCAGGTGGAGGATATCTGCCAGGCCAGTCTGGCGCTGGTCAGGCCAGCTGCGGATAAAAAGGGCCAGCACATTGCTTTCAAGCGGGATCCGAAAACAGAAACTGTTTGGGCAGATAAGATTCGTCTGAAGCAGATCCTGGTCAACCTGATGGGAAATGCTGTGAAATTCACCCAGGACGGGGGGACAATTGGTTTGGATGTTCAAGGAAAGCAAGAGGACAACAGCATCGAATTCACCGTATGGGACACCGGATGCGGTATCGCAACAGAGGATCTTGAACGGCTGTTTAAACCCTTTGTCCAGTTGGACGACACTTTCTCACGCCAGCACGAAGGGACAGGGCTTGGGCTCAACCTTGTGTACCGGCTAACAGAATTGCACGGAGGCAGCATCAGGGTGGAGAGTGAGGTTGGGCACGGCAGCCGCTTTATGGTGTGCCTGATATGGAACAGGGACGCGCAGGCTCAGGTCGAGTCCCCCACTCAAGCGGACAAATTACCTGTCCCCGACGCAGCGTCTCCTCGCACGGAACCAGCCACCGTACTCATGGCGGAAGACAATGAACTCAATCTAATCATACTTTCCGAATTTCTCATCGGCCAGGGTTTCGAAATCCTGTCAGCGAGAAACGGCTTGGAAGCCGTGCAAATGGCATCGAATACCCATCCGGATATCATCCTGATGGATATACAGATGCCAGAGATGGACGGACTGGAGGCAACACGTCGCATCCGGGCGATGCCACACCTGACATCGGTTCCTATCATCGCCCTGACCGCACTGGTCATGCCGGGCGACAAAGAGCGTTGCATGGAGGCCGGTACCGATAGCTATTTGAGCAAACCTGTGAACTTGAGCCAATTGTCAAAGGAGATGACCTCACTGCTGAACAAACACGCATCTGCTTAGACTGACGCCCTGACCGGTGTCATAAACCGGCTCTGCCATCGATCCGGAGGATCGATCAGAATTCGCCTGCGGCTGCGCCTTCCATAATCTCCCGCAACACCCGACGCACCCGTAGAGCATCGTTCTTCAACTCCGGGGGTAATTCCTTGGCTCCGTGGATGAGGAAATCCATATTCATGGCATACAGCCACACCTTGCCTTCCTTATCCTCCACCACGCTGATCACGCAGGGCATGAAGGCGGAATATGCATCATTGTGGTCGAGCATCTTCACACCGACCTTGACGTCGCAGAACTGCATGAATGACACGTGCCGGAAATCTTTTCCGGTAACGGCCTTGACCTGTTTGTAAAAAGGCGAGTCACTGACAAAAAAGAAGTTCCTGTCAACGGCAAGGCTCTTCATGGACTCCTTGACATCCTCAACTTTAATATCGTCTTCCACCTTTACTCGCCAAACGAAGGCGCTGGCCAGGTCGCCGGTCTCCAGGAGATTACCGGCAAATTCCCTATAGAGGGCAAAGGCATCGGGGTCAAAGTGCCGGGTGGCTGACCAGATCTGACTTACAGCCACGGTGACGATCAAAAGGGTGAGCAGGCCGATAATGGCCAAAACGTTTCTTAACAGTTTCATAGTGGCGTTTCCGACGGGCTATTACATTGGTGAATTACGGCTTGGATCGTGAATGCCGACTGTAGTCAACAGCGGATCTGTCCTCTCCCTAGTGTCGTCTGTATCCAGCGGCTGAGTATAGGAAGGATAACCCACCTTTCGCAAAAATCCACTTGGTAATTGATCCCTGCGCTCACACAGCCACAGCAGAATCCCCAGTACTTCCCTTGGTCGCTCGCTCTTACTGGCATTTTTTTACGCATTTTCAGCTGGAGAGTGACGAAATAAAACTGTAAACGGGATCAGTGCAGGTTAGGCAAAAACTGCGAGGGAGGTTCTGCTGAGGCATTATTCCCACTCGTCATTCATAAAAAACCGCCCTCGAACTACATGAACCTACCCATATCATGCTGTCACTCAGCGTACACACTTAGTATAGGCATCTTGGGATGTGTGCTAAATAGTAGGAGAGCATCATGATAAATATCGATCCAGTTCTGGAAGAGTGTCTTCCAAGCGCCCATGGTAACCGGCAAGAGTCTGATCTCACGCAAAAGGGAATATTGAGCAGTCACTCATTGAGATATGAGAATCATCTCTTTGCCAAAACAAGAGGTATCAGCGCCCGCAATCGGGATCAGGGATTTTTACCGGCCTTTCGGGATACCCGCAGTGGCCTCTGTGTTGTTTCGTGCTTTGCAGATGGTTGTCCTGCCCCTGTGCATATTCTCGATGGCCTGCCAGACGATTGGGTGGGAAGCCGGGATGCCAACGGCCATGTCCTCAAGGCTCATGCAGAGATAATATCCGGCTTTCTCCGAAATGGGCGTTTCTATACCAGGGAAGAAGCATGCCAGACTACGCGGTGAGCAGGATAGTTGATCCACGGACGGATACCAGACGGCATGGGAGATGCAGGAAAGAAGGTGGTGGATAAATGAGACAAAAATCCTGGCAGCTGCAACCCTGAATAACCCCGATTTGCGGCACCTTGGCGAAATGAGGTATTCGTAAGATATTGTTTTTATAGTGAGTTATTTGGCGGAGAGGGAGGGATTCGAACCCTCGGACCCCGCAAAGGGTCAACGCATTTCGAGTGCGTCCCATTCGGCCACTCTGGCACCTCTCCTGAAACTCTGTCGATTATTATATCCCGACGTGGCGGTCTGCTGTCTATCGAATATGATATTTCTTGATTCCCTATCAAAGGTCAGCTATCTATAGTCCAATAACACTGACAATCTGAAACTGGCAAAGCTTTTACACTAGACGCCCGCTTAACCATGCGCCTCTCCCTATACGTAATATCATTGTTCTTACTGGCCAGCTGTTCAATTCCGCCTCCGTTGATCGATCGGATCAAAGCCGGTGGTGAATTGGTCGTAGCCACGCGCAACAGCGGCACGACCTATTATGAAGGGTCCGACGGTCTGACAGGGCTGGAATACGATCTGGTCCAGCAGTTCGCCAAAGAGATTGGGGTCAAAGCCCGCTTTGTCATACCCAAAAGCTTCGAGGAGTTGCTGCCATTGGTTACGCGGGGCGAGGCGCATCTTGTAGCAGCAGGACTGACTATTACGCAGGCCCGTGAAACCCGTTTGCGTTTTGGCCCATCGTATCAGGAGATCACCCAGCAGGTTGTCTATCGGGGCGGCAAACGGCGGCCACGAAAGGTCGAAGATCTTATCGGTAAGTCGATAGAGGTACTGCCGGGCAGCAGTCACGAGGAGGAGTTGCACAGGTTATTGAAGGAGTATCCAGAACTGGGCTGGTCAAGCCCCAGTGACATGGAGAGCGAAGATCTGCTACAGCGAGTGCAGGATGAGAAGATCGACTACACCATTGCTGATTCCAATGACGTCGCTGTCAACCGCCGTTTTATGCAGAACATACGCGTTGCTTTCGATCTGACCAAACCCCAACAACTTGCCTGGGCGATGGCACACACGGAAGACAGCAGTCTGTTTGATGCGATGCAGACCTTCTTCGACCGCATCCGTAAAGACGGTACCCTGGCACAACAGATAGAGCGCTACTACGGCCATGTCGATCGACTCAACTTTGTCGAATCGAGAACCTTTCTGAAACACATCGAAAAGCGTCTGCCAAAATATGAAGCACTATTCAAACAAACTTCGAATGAAATAGGTATCGACTGGCAGATGCTCGCTGCAATCGGTTATCAGGAGTCGCACTGGAACCCGAATGCAAAATCACCCACCGGCGTACGCGGCATCATGATGTTGACCCGTAACACCGCGAAACAGGTCAAGGTGACAGACAGGTTGGATCCGGAACAGAGCATCACGGGTGGCGCCCGTTATCTCAGAATAATCGAAAAGAAGATCCCAAAACGCATAGAGGAACCTGACCGATTCTGGATGGCGCTAGCAGGGTATAACGTCGGTTTCGGGCATCTTGAAGATGCCCGAATCATCACCCAGCGACAAGGCGCAAATCCCGATAAGTGGGCGGATGTAAAAAAATATCTCCCCCTACTCAGCAGAAAAAAATGGTATTCAACAGTAAAACACGGCTATGCCCGTGGACAGGAGCCCGTCAACTATGTCGATAACATAAGGGCCTACTACGAACTGCTTAAATGGAAACAGCTACAGATGGCCCCGCCGAGCGAAAAGACGGAACTACCCTATGCCCTCTCGATCTCGCCCGATGCCTTGTAGGCGGGCAGCCATAACCTCAGAGCCAATCTGTTAGCGCGACGCCAAAACCCAAGCGGTGACTTTTGGCGTTATAGTCGATCAGACTTTCGCCATAACCGTTGAAATATTTCATATAACCCCGAAGACGACCATAGAGCGGGAAGGTCCAACCTAGCTCCAGCGCCCCTTTGTTGTCACTTAATAAATTATTCCGCAACATGAAATTGTAGGTGTGGTGGCCATTTTTATAGACACCTGCAAGTTCCCCATGCCCCAGGAAGTCATCGATATCCGGATTATCATCGTCCTCCTCGTCCTCGGGAATGCGGTACCACGGCTTGATACTCAACACCATATCCCCCCGTTGCAGAATGAACTGGGCATAGAGACGATTCCAACTCCGGGAGAGGTTGCCACTCTGTCCGTTTGACTGGTGCACGACCGAAAAACGGTTGAGCGGATTTCTCCAGCCAAACAGTGTCCAATCACTTTTCAGGTCTAGAAAAGCCTCCGGTTCATGATTGGTCTCCCGGAAAGGCGAAGAGATCGGTTTGTTATATGCCTGCCAATAGGAGTGGTTCGTATAGGCCATATAGACGCTGCCGATACCCCCGAAAAGATCCTCCAGCACCGGCACCTTGAGGCTCAACTGAAACTCTATCTCGGTGTTATCCAAAACATTGTCACTCGGGGCGATCCCACTGTATGGCGCAGTGTTTGGATCGCTCTCATAGGAGGCGAAAAGTACATAGTTCATCTTGTGCGGGGTAATGACAAAGGGATTATCCTGTGTCGACTTCTCACTCAGCAGTCGCTTCTCAACCGGGGAAGATGCAGACGGTTCTTCAGCCGCGACTGTTGGTGCAGCATTGTCAGTTGTCCGGTCATTTCCAGCATCCTTACACCCTTCCCTGAGCTCAGCTATCGTTGTGTCTCCGGGCGCATTCCTGAGGGCATCGAGCAGACACTCCTCGTGCTCACCAACAGCCCCCGCCTGCGTCAGTACCGGCAGCAACAGCCAGGCAGCAGCAGCAAACAGATATAATGGCTTTCTCAACATAGCTTTCAACCCTCTACTCCTTGTTTTTTCTGCGTAGTCTGAAAAACTGCCGTAAGCGTTCACCACTCTCCATCTCCAACAACCCCCCCTCACACTCGACCCGGTGGTTGAAACGTTGATCGGAAGGCAGGAGATCGAACACACTGCCTGCGGCACCGCTTCGGGGATCACGGGCAGCATAAACCACCCGCTCCACCCTGGCGTGAATGATCGCACCGGCACACATGGGGCAGGGTTCCAGTGTAACGTAAAGGGTGGAGCCGGGCAGACGATAATTCTCTTCCCTCCGTCCCGCATCACGTAGAGCCATGATTTCGGCATGGGCGGTAGGGTCATGGTGGCCGATCGGGCGATTCCATCCCTGGCCGATGATCTTGTCCTCACAGACCAGGATGGCGCCTACGGGGACTTCCCCTTCGGCCTCTGCCTGAGCGGCGAGTTCGAGGGCGAGTTCCATGTAGTGGTGGTCTTGTGTATTGAATGCCATGGGGTTTGAGTCGCTATGCGTCGGTTTTTCTAACGGGGCTTCCGCGCCCCTACCGCAGGTGCTGTCAGCTAGTGGGTAATCCCGTTTCTGTCACGAGCGAGAAGCACAGGAAAAGTCGGAAGAAGGGACCGGCTGTTTAAGCGTAGCGAGTTCCGGTCCCGCCGACTTTTTCGAGCATCGCAGCGGCCCGCAGGGCGTGACAACCGGGCGTGCTTTCTTTTGGTCACTTTTCTTTTCACGAAAAAGAAAGGTGACTCGTCCAACATGATACCACCAGAGATAACCCCAACGTTGCATAAAATCTATCCTGAAACTGACTACGCAGCCTTCTCGATCTCATCCAGGTAATGCAACAATTCGTTTTGCGCTGCCTGATTTGCGCTCATGGAAAGTGTCAAT
>JAESPD010000073.1 GCA_016756855.1 gamma proteobacterium endosymbiont of Lamellibrachia anaximandri
TTTATGAAAGAGCGCAAGAAGTTCTGGCTTGCGCCCATCATCATCATCATGCTCCTGCTCGGCGTTCTGGTGGTGCTGTCTCAGGGATCTGCCGTCGCGCCTTTTATCTATACTCTGTTTTAAACCACTAACTCAGTCCGGAGCAGATTGATCTATGCTCCGGACTGCTGTGCAACAAGGGTAGAATCAGAAAAAGGTAAGGCTCACGCCTTGCCGAATGCCTGTTTTTGAACGCTCAAAACCAGCCTTTCAGGAATCGATTCCACTGTAAATCGCCTCTCTTCCAGTTCTGAGACAGGACAGATCCCCATAATCGAATTGGTAATGAACAGAGCGTCGCTCGCCTTGCACTCCTGAAGCGTCAGTTTTTTGATTTCAGTTTCGATTCCAAACTCCGCAGCCAGCTCAAGCACCAACCGCCGCATCACGCCGGCAACCCCGCAATCGGTAAGATCCGGGGTCAACAGACACCCTTCAGACAACATAAAAAGATTCGATTGAGTGCCCTCGACTACCAAGTCGTTCTCATCGAGCATCACACCCTCCGCAATCTCCGGATCATCCCACTCATTCCGGGCCAATACCTGCTCCAGACGATTGAGGTGTTTTAGCCCTGCCAGGGCGCGACTTCGTCCAATTCGTGTTTCACAGACACGCAGCCTGATGCCTGCCGTAAACCAAGCGTCCGGATAGTCGGGCCAGGGGTGCAGCGTCAGTATGCGGCGGGGGGTTGCATCACGAGGGGCACGATAACCGCGGCCACCACTGCCACGGGTCAGCAGCAACTTCAGCACACCGTGCTTTGTGCCAGAGATCAACTCCCGCGCCTCTGCCAACAGTAGCGACTTATCCTGAAAGGGAAAACCAAGACGGTCTTCTCCCTGGGTCAGGCGCTCCATGTGCGCCTCCCACAGACGGGGCACTCCATCCGTCACAGCGATGGTTTCAAACAACCCATCACCATACTGCAGGCCACGATCCGATAGCGGAATCTGGTCTGCGGGTTGTCCATCGATCAACAAAGGCTTGTGCCCGAAAATGGGCCGGGAGGGAGGTGTACGCAGCCCCCCGGACGGGGAGCTGCATAATACAGATGTATCGAATCAGTCAATCTTGCGGAACGCAAGCGTACCGTTGGTGCCACCAAAACCGAAAGAGTTGGAGATAACCACATCCAGTTTCATCTCACGCGCAGCATTGGGGACAAAATCCAGGTCACACTCAGGATCCTGATTCTCCAGGTTGATCGTGGGCGGGGCCACCTGATCACGCAGAGCGAGAACGGTAAAGACCGCTTCGGCACCACCTGCGGCACCCAGCATGTGGCCAGTCATCGATTTCGTCGAGCTGACGCAAAGCTTGTAGGCGTGATCCCCAAAGGCAAGCTTGACCGCCTTGGTCTCGGCCACATCACCTGCCGGGGTGGAAGTGCCGTGGGCGTTGATGTAATCCACCTCTTCCAGATTGATGCCGGCATCTTTCAGCGCCAACTTCATACAGCCGGCAGCACCGGAACCATCCTTCGAAGGCGAAGTCATATGGAACGCATCGGAGTTCATGCCCACGCCGACCAGCTCGGCATAGATCTTCGCCCCACGGGCCTTGGCATGTTCGTACTCTTCGAGAACCATCACACCGGCCCCGTCGCTGAGCACGAAACCATCACGATCACGATCCCATGGACGGCTAGCGCCCTGGGGGTCATCATTGCGGCGCGACAGTGCTCTGGCGGCGGCAAACCCACCGAGGCCGACCGGTGACGTCGCCATCTCCGCCCCACCAGCGACCATGACGTCGGTGCGGCCGTGACGAATCATCATCGCCGCCTCGCCGATACTGTGAGAGCCGCTGCTGCAGGCAGAGACGATCGAATAGTTGGGCCCTTTCAATCCATATTTGATCGAGAGGTTCCCTGAGACCATATTGATGATATTGGCCGGCACGAAAAATGGCGAGATCTTGCGGGGACCGCCATCTTTATAGGCCTGGTAGCTGTTTTCGATACCCGTAATGCCGCCAATACCGGAACCGATAAGCACACCGATTCGATCAGCATTCTCTTCGGTCACTTCCAGCCCGGAATCCTCGATTGCCTGACACCCCGCAGCAACACCGTAGTGGATAAACTTGTCCATCTTCTTGGCGTCCTTCTTCGGGACATAGTCAGTCATCTCGAACCCATAGATCGGTCCGCCGAAACGGGTGGTGAAGGGCTCGATATCGAAATGAGTGATCGGTTGGATACCACTCTTGCCGGTCAGGATACTCTCCCATGACGACGGCACGTCCAGTCCAACAGGCGCGACCATTCCGAGCCCGGTAACGACAACCCTTCTTGCAGTCATGTAAGACTACCCCCTGATCTGGTTAGGCTTGCAAAAAGCAAAAGGCCGCGTCCCAGGGACTGGGAACAGCGCGGCCCGAACAAATAGCCGATAGCTATCAGCTGTGCGAGTTGATGTAGTCAACAGCCAACTGAACAGTGGTGATCTTTTCAGCTTCCTCATCAGGGATTTCGGTTTCGAATTCCTCTTCGAGTGCCATCACCAGTTCAACAGTGTCGAGAGAGTCGGCACCGAGATCATCGACGAAGGAAGCTTCGGTAGTCACTTCGTCCTCTTTGACACCCAGTTGTTCCACGACAATTTTACGAACTCTTTCTACGACATCAGTCATGTTCTTAATTTCCTCTGGATTAAGCTTCGGCCACGAATGCGGCGGATGCGATATTGTATTAATAAACCTCGCGTGAGAAAAGCGTAAACCGCCGTAGTCTATCACACAAGAAATATTGATAATTCCTATTATTTATCAAAAGCATAAGTAGCTTTTCTAGAGAGAGCATCACTTTTGACAAAAAGAAAGTCGCTACTCAGCACTGTTAATATGTGCCTGTAGCTGAATAGTTACCCCATATACATGCCGCCATTGACGTGAATCGTCTCACCGGTAATATAGCCGCCGCTCTCCGAAGCAAGAAACAGCACCGCATTGGCAATATCCTCCGGCTGCCCAAGTTTCTGCAGTGGGATACCATTGATGAGCATCTTGCGCTGCTCTTCCGGCAATTCATTGGTCATGTCAGTTTCGATAAAGCCGGGGGCAATCGCATTGACCGTAATATTCCGGGATCCCACCTCCCGCGCCATAGAACGGGTAAAACCGAAGATTCCGGCCTTGGCCGCAGCGTAGTTGGTCTGCCCGGGATTGCCCATGGCTCCGACAACGGAAGAGATATTGATAACCCGGCCTTTACGCGCCTTCATCATGCCGCGCAACAAGGCCTTGCTGAGGCGGAAGATCGAAGTCAGATTGGTATCGATGATGCTCTCCCACTCCTCTTCCTTCATGCGCATCAACAGATTATCGCGGGTAATACCGGCATTATTGACCAGAATAGTGGGTACGCCGAACTGATCATTGATCGCCTTGACCACCCCATCGACCGATGCCTGTTCGGTCACATTCAGCACCATCCCCTGCCCTTTGAAACCCGCTTCTGCAAAACGCGCTGAGATGGCATCCGCGCCACCCTGCGAGGTAGCAGTACCGATAATGGTTGCCCCCGCCTTTGCCAGCGAATCTGCGATAGCTTCACCAATACCCCGACTGGCGCCGGTCACCAGTGCAATTTCATTTTCCAGCATCATTTCAGCGCCTCCAGAGCAGCATTCATGGTATCGCTATCGAGGACGGCAAACCCGGTCAGCTTGCGGTCGATGCGTTTGTTCAAGCCAGTGAGTACCTTACCCGGTCCAGCCTCGACAATCTTGTCGATGCCTCTCTCCGATATGCTCTGGATCGTCTCCACCCAGCGCACCGGATTGTGGAGCTGTTCCGCAAGCCGGATCCTGATGACCCCGGCATCAGCCGCAACCGCCACATCGACATTGTGTAAAACGGGGATCGAGGGCTTCTCAATCGCAATATCCTGCAGCTCTTCAGCAAGTCTTTCGGCTGCGGGCTTCATCAATGCACAGTGGGAGGGCACACTGACCGGAAGGGGCAGCGCACGCTTGGCGCCCGCCTCTTTCGCCAGCCCACAGGCGCGATCCACCGCAGCCTTGCTGCCAGCGATCACCACCTGCCCCGGAGAGTTGAAGTTAACGGCCTCCACCACTTGCGACTCTGCAGCAGCGGCACAGACGTCCCGCACTTTTTCGTCTTCGAGTCCCAGGATCGCAGCCATGGCGCCGGTACCTTCCGGCACTGCCTCCTGCATGAACATACCGCGCTTGGCCACCAGTGAGACCGCATCGGCAAAACCCATCGCACCGGCGCAGACCAGCGCACTGTACTCACCGAGACTGTGACCGGCCATGACCGCCGGAGCCGCGCCTCCCTGAGCCTGCCAGACGCGCCATACAGCGACACCGGCCGCCAGCATCGCAGGTTGGGTATTCTGGGTCTGGTTCAGCGCCTCTTTCGGGCCATCCAGCACAAGTTTCCAGAGATCGAAGCCCAAGGCGTCCGAGGCTTCCGTAAAAGTATCGCCCACTAAAGAAAAATCGTCAGCCAATGCTTTCAGCATACCCACAGACTGGGAACCCTGACCAGGAAAGACAATACTAAATGCGGTGTCACTCATAATTTAAGATAATCTGAAAGATCTATGGATCAGAATTTGGCGAGGACGGAGCCCCAAGTGAACCCGCCACCAAAGGCTTCCATCAAAAGGGTTTCGCCGCGCTTGATGCGCCCATCCCGAACTGCGGTATCCAGCGCCAGCGGCACCGAAGCAGCCGAGGTATTGCCATGTTCATGCACGGTAACGACCACATGATCCATGGAGGTGCGCAGTTTCTTGGCTGTAGCGTTGATAATGCGGATGTTTGCCTGATGCGGAATCAGCCAGTCCACATCCGATTTGTCCATATCGTTGGCCTTGAGGGTTTCATCGACGATACGGCCCAGCGTGGTAACCGCCATCTTGAAGACCTCGTTGCCCCGCATCTCCATATAGGCAACACCCTCTTGCAACGCCCCATAGTTACGGGAGACACCGCTGGGTACACGCAAAAGCCCTTCGAAGGCGCCATCGGCATGCAGATGTGTGGAGATGATGCCCGGTTGTTCACTGGCCTCAAGCACAACCGCACCCGCGCCGTCACCAAACAGTACACAGGTATTGCGATCGTTCCAGTCGACAATACGGGAGAGCGTCTCGGCACCGATCACCAAGGCACGTTTGGCACTGCCGGTTTTGATAAACTTGTCCGCCACACCAACTGCGTAGACAAAGCCCGTACAAACGGCCTGAACGTCGAAAGCCGCAGGTCCGTGGATACCGAGCCGGGCCTGCAACAGACAGGCGGTGCTGGGGAAAATCTGATCCGGCGTGGTGGTGGCCACCACGATCAGATCAATATCTTTTGGCCCGACACCAGCCATCTCCATGGCATTCCGGGCGGCCTTTTCAGCCAGATCACAGGTGTACTCATCGTCAGCGGCGATATGGCGCTTCTTGATACCGGTTCGATCCACGATCCACTGATCAGTGGTATCCACTATCTTTTCCAGATCCTGATTCGTCAGGACCTTTTCAGGAAGATAACTGCCGGTACCGGCTATACGGGAGTAGATCACTCGCTTTCCCTTCTCAAATGCGCTTCGACCTGGGTCTTGATGCGGGATGGAACATCGGTAAGCGCCTCTTTGCGCGCTCTGCTGATCGCATTGGCAAACGCCAACTCATCCGCGCCGCCATGGCTTTTGATGACAATGCCCCGCAGGCCCAGCAGACTGGCACCATTATAACGACGTGGGTCGATGCGGCGGCGAAGCGACCGGAGCACCGGCATGGCAATCAATCCGGCAAGCTTGGTCAGCCAGTTCCTGCTGAAGCCCTCCTTCATGAAGTGGCTGATCATCTTGGCCACGCCTTCACTGCTCTTGAGCGCAACATTGCCGACAAAACCGTCGGAGACGACAACATCCGCACCGCCTTTGTAAACATCATCCCCTTCCACATAACCAACATAATTCAGCGAACTTGCCACCAGCAGTTCATGGGCACTCTTTACCTGCTCATTACCCTTGATCTCTTCCTGTCCGATGTTGAGCAGGCCGATACGGGGATTGGGAATATCCGCTACCGCCGAGACCAACTCGCTGCCCATCACCGCAAACTGAAACAGATGCTCGGCAGTACAATCCACATTCGCACCCAGATCCAGCATGTAGGTCTGGCCTTCGATACAAGGCAGCGCCGAGATGATCGCAGGACGATCTATATTCGGCAGCATCTTCAGTACAAAACGGGAAGTCGCCATCAACGCACCGGTATTACCAGCGCTGACACAGGCATCGGCAACGCCCTCCTTCACCAGATTTATGGCAACGCGCATAGAGGAATCCTTTTTCCCCCGCAGCGCCTTGGATGGCAGCTCATCCATCCCGACTTCCTGGGAAGCGTGATGAATCTTCAGACGATCACCAAATCCATGGCTGCCGACCCTCTCCTTGAGCAGCGCCTCCTGCCCTACCAGGATAAGGGAGGTCTCTTTATCATGTTTCAGGTAGTCCAGAGCGGCAGGAATAACGACATCAACGCCGTTGTCGCCACCCATCGCGTCCAGAGAGATTGTGACAGCTTTAGTCATCAGATTTGACAGGGCCAGATAATAAAGAACCCGGCCAGATCACAGGACCTGCCGGGACTTCAGGTTTAACCAGGAGTCTGTCGGATTTGGAATTGATCCACTGCGTTGCCGAGAACGCAGCCTAAATCCGACAGATTCCGAGGGAACAGACCACGAAGGTGTCTTATTCGTCTTTGGTATCAATCACTTTACGGCCACGGTAGAAACCATCAGCACTCACATGGTGGCGCAGGTGAGTTTCACCAGAGGTGGAATCAATGGAGAGAGTCTCCGCAGACAGGGCATCGTGAGAACGACGCATGCCACGCCTGGAGGGGGTTTTTTTGCTCTTTTGAACAGCCATGGCTGAGCTCCTAAGTTCAGTCTAACAATTAATCGTGGTCGCGCTTCAATTCTGCAAGTATTGCAAACGGGTTCTCCCGCTCTGCCGTCTCGCTCTCCGGTTCCGGATCAAGGGAAGGCTCATCCACAGACTGCATTGTGCAGCCCCCTTCCGAATGCCTGGCAACTTGGGGCAACGCCAGTAACAGGTCGTCTTCCACCAAGTCCTTGAGTTTCACCCGTCCATCTTCCACAAGATGAGGATCCAACTGCTCCGGTAGCGCTTCAGCCTCATCCTGGCCTTCGACAAACGCCAGAGAGATCTCCGCATCCACCGGAAAAACCATCGGACCGAGACAGCGCTGACACTCCAGCTTCAATGAAGCCCGCAAGCCACCCTGCACACAGGCGCGTCGCCGCTCATCACGCTGAAACACCAAGTCAAAGACGACTTCGCCTTCGGTATCCATCAGGCAAGCCCGTAATCTCGGCAAATCCGCCAACGGAAATCGACCGCTGATTTGCTTGCCCAGATCAGCAAAGCGCCAAGGATCAAACTGATCGGGCAGGTGCTGCGACATAAGCGGACAATGATATTACGGAAAGGGTCGGCGTGTCAAAATGACCAACCGGTTCACTATGTTAGGAGATGTGATGCAGACCCGATCAAGCACAGCGGATCGGGCGATCTGGATAAATGATGCAGATAGGATTGCCGGTTCCGCTGCGCTTGAACCGGCCTACCCTGATTCCTAAAGATACGAAGGGCGCAATACCAGTAGGGGCCGTGCCTTGCGGCGCTCTTACTTAGTGACCATCCAGAAACAATGTTTTTACCACAAAGGACACGAAGAGCACGAAGGTAACAAATCGATTAACAATAAATTTTCTTTCGGCAACCGCTCCCTGCGTTGCTCTACCTCCTGCATCCATGCAGTCGCGTGTACTTCGTGCGCTTCGTGGTCAGATATGGGTCTCCGGATAGACACTACTTAGTGTCAACCACCCACAATAGCCAATAACACTCCGGCAGCAACTGCGGAACCGATAACTCCCGCGACGTTCGGCCCCATGGCGTGCATCAGAAGAAAATTGTGATGATTGGTTTCCAATCCGACCTTGTTCACCACCCTGGCTGCCATAGGCACGGCAGAGACGCCGGCGGCGCCGATCAGGGGATTGATCTTGCCACCGGTAACACGGTGCATCACTTTGCCCATTAAAACACCGGTCGCCGTGCCGATGCAGAAGGCAAAGGCGCCCAACCCAAGGATACCCAGAGTCTCAATGGTAAGAAATTTATCTGCAGAGAGCTTGGAACCCACCGCCAGACCAAGAAGGATCGTCACGATGTTGATGATCTCATTTTGCGCTGCATGACTCAGGCGCTCCACCACACCGCTCTCCCGCAGCAGATTGCCAAACGTCAGCATCCCGATCAGCGGTGCCGCAGTGGGTAGAAAGAGGATACAGAGCAGCAATACCGCAAAGGGGAAGAGCACCTTCTCCAGCTTGCTGACATGGCGCAACTGCTGCATGACGACTCCCCGCTCCTCCTCGTTAGTCAGCCAACGCATAATCGGCGGCTGAATAATGGGAACCAGCGCCATATAGGAGTAGGCGGCCACAGCGATCGCCCCGAGCAGATCCGGAGCAAGGCGGGATGCGAGGAAGATTGCCGTCGGCCCGTCGGCGCCACCGATGATGGCAATGGCTGAGGCATCCGCCAGGGTAAAATTGAAACCCGGCACCATATTCAGCGCCAACGCACCCATCAGGGTCACGAAGATACCGAACTGGGCGGCGGCCCCCAACAGCAATGTCCAGGGCATAGCGATCAGCGCGCCAAAATCGGTCAACGCCCCAACACCCATGAAGATCAACAGGGGAAATACCCCGGTCTCTATCCCGACATGATAGATGTAACCGAGCAGCCCGGTATCACCACCAATACCGGCCACCGGGATATTGCTCAGGATAGCCCCAAAACCGATAGGCAGCAGCAGCAGCGGCTCAAACTTCCTGACGATGGCGAGATAGATCAGAAGGCCGCCGATGAACATCATCAGCATCTGCCCCCAAGTGAGGTTAGCCAGTCCGGTGGACAGCCATAAGGGTTCCAGTCCGATCTCCATCAGGCGAGACTCAAAAGAGCATCATCGACCTGGACGGTATCACCCTCTTTGACCAGGACATCCGCAACCACACCGGCTATCGTCGTCCTTACCTCGGTCTCCATCTTCATGGCTTCGAGGATCATCACCACTTCACCAGCGGCAACCGACTGGCCCTTGGCGACCTTTATCTTAAATATATTCCCCGCCAATGGAGAGGAGACCAACCCGCCACCAGCAGCTGCCGGTGCCGGTGCTGCGCTGGCCGCACTGGCGGCAGGGGCTGGCTGAATGCCACTCACCTCGCCACCGGCAGTCACCTTCACGTCGTAGGCCACACCATTGACTTCAACCTGGTAGAAACCAGGCTCTTCGTTCGAAACTGGTGCTGCAGCGACCGACGCTTCCGGCTCCTGCCCAGGCACCGGTTCGAACGCATCGGGATTATCCCGATTCTCAAGAAACTTGAGCCCAACTTGAGGGAAGAGCGCATAGATCAACACATCGTCGACTACCGCATCCGCAACCCGCAGACCCTTCTCTTTGGCAAGGAGATCAAACTCATTTGTCAGCTTGTCCATCTCCGGCTCGATCAGGTCCGCCGGACGACAGGTAATCGCCTCCCCACCATCCAGCACTTTGTCCTGAAGCAGCTTGTCGACCGGTGCCGGCGTAGCACCATATTCCCCCTTCAACACACCCGCTGTCTCTTTGGCGATATTCTTGTAGCGTTCACCCAGCAGCACATTGATAACGGCTTGGGTACCGACGATCTGCGAAGTCGGCGTCACCAGTGGAATATACCCAAGATCCTTGCGTACCTTGGGTATCTCTTCCAGTACCTCGTCAAAACGGTCACAAGCGCCCTGCTCACGCAGTTGATTCTCCATATTGGTCAGCATGCCGCCAGGCACCTGCGCCACCAGGATTCTGGAATCAACCCCTCTCAAGGAACCCTCAAACTTTGCATACTTTTTTCGCACTTCACGAAAATAGGCTGCGATCTCTTCCAACAGGTGCAGATTGAGACCGGTATCGCGCGCCGTGTTATCCAGAATCGCCACCACCGACTCAGTCGCTGAATGGCCATAGGTCATACTCATGGAGGATATGGACGTGTCCAACATGTCGATACCCGCTTCCGCAACCTTGACCGCAGTCGCAGTGCTCATACCGGTAGTAGCATGACTATGCATGGCAATGGGAATCGAGCAGGAGGACTTCAGGCGGGTAACCAGCTCCTCGGCCACATAGGGCCTGAGCAAACCCGCCATATCCTTGATGCAGATGGAATCACAGCCCATCTCTTCGAGTTGACGACCCATCGTCAACCAATAGTCCATGTCGTGCGCAGGACTCACAGTATAGGACATGGTGCCCTGCGCATGTTTGCCTGTCTTCAAAGTGGCTTTGACTGCGGTTTCCAGGTTCCGCAAATCATTCATCGCATCGAAGATGCGGAAAACGTCAATGCCATTTTCTGCCGCACGATCGACAAAAGATTCGACCACATCATCCGCGTAATGCCGATAACCGAGTATATTCTGCCCGCGCAGCAACATCTGCTGAGGGGTATTCGGCATGGCCTTTTTCAATTGGCGCAGCCGCTCCCAAGGATCCTCACCCAGAAAGCGAATGCAGGCATCGAAGGTTGCACCGCCCCAAGTCTCAAGGGACCAGAATCCCACCTGATCGAGCTTCTCTGCGATCGGCAGCATATCCTCAATGCGTAGACGCGTCGCAAACAGCGACTGATGGGCGTCACGCAAAACAAGCTCAGTGATACCTAGAGGTTTTTTTTCAGTCATGGGAAGTCTGCCGCCATCTGTTAACAGATCAGGTCAAAATAATTATATAGGAGTTGGATTTTACTGGAAAATCAATTGTGTGTCGTGCGGTAACGGGTGACGGCCGCTGTTATGACGGCGACCAGATCCCCTCTTGCCGATGGGTGACCCTGTTGTATGACAGGCAGGCCCCCATCCGACTGCTCCTCCAATTCCGGCTTCTGCAGCGCCATGGCAAAACGGGACATGGCCAGCATGACAAATACCAGAACGACCAGAAAAGAGAACACAATCCCCATTCCCAGCGCCATAAGCTTGGAACCAGCCAGCATTAAATCCGATATTGGCATAGGCGAATCTTATCTCCCAATAGCACGCAACACCCTTTTTACGTCAATTGATGGATACGCGTCAAGCATAATCCACATCAAGAAGGCAAAGCTACTCATTGTTAATTAAAGGGAAATATGCTCTTTATTAAGATTATTCATGCTTTGTATTGAATTTATCAATAGAATAAACAAACAGCACAATTGCGAATCAATATACAACATGGCCTGTTTAATTGCGCTTATTCACTGTGGTTTTTGCTATTATCCGCGCGTTCAAACTCCAGACACACCTAAGATAGAATGTTGATATGGCCACAGCAACACGAACCCTCGTCCTTGGCTCCACCTCCCCTTTCAGACGGGAACTTCTCAACCGCCTTGGCATCGCCTTTGAAACAGCCTCTCCAGAGATCGACGAGACACCTGTTCCTGGTGAGGCACCAGAGGTGCTGGTCACCCGCCTTGCCAGACTCAAGGCCGAGGCCGTCAGGGAATCCTGGCCCAACGCCCTGATTATCGGCTCCGACCAGGTGGCGATGATTGACGGAGATATTCTCGGCAAACCCGGCAGCCACGAACGCGCCGTCGAGCAACTCTCAAAAGCGGCAGGAAAGCGGGTCACATTCTCCACCGGCCTCTGCCTGCTTAACAGTCGAACCGGTAACACTCAGGTTTGCTGCGAACCCTTTCACGTCTATTTCCGTCAGCTGGAACAGCAGGCCATCGAGCACTATCTTCAGCGCGAGCAGCCTTACAACTGCGCAGGCTCATTCAAATCGGAGGGCTTGGGTATAACGCTGTTTGAGAAGATGGAGGGCGACGATCCCAATTCGTTGATCGGACTGCCGCTGATCCGCCTGGTGGATATGCTGGCCAACGAGGGTTGGGATATCCTGGGAAACGCCTGATCCTGACCGGCAGATCTAATCTCTTTGAGTTTAGCTCCCTGCAGGTGGCCGCGAAAAACGAAAAACAAGAATGAGGGTCGGTGACCCACAGAGTAAAAAGCAATAAAAAAGGCCCACATCAAGAATGATGTAAGCCTTTTACGGGAGGTCGAGCAGCGCACCCATATTTTAGAGCACATTAAATCGCCTGGAACTCTCTTTCGCTGACACAACGATGCGCTTTGTTATGCGGCTGATTCCTGTTCAATATCCCAGCCAGGAAACACAAGTACAGCAGGATGACAACTTAATGCTCTTGCCAATACTTTGGCCCTTTCAACACCTAGCTGGATTCTATTGTTCTCGATTGCAGAAATAGTAGATTGAGGAATACCAGTTAGGTTCGCCAGCTCATTCTGACTAAGCTCCTGAAACTCCCTGAGAATTCTTACGGACTCACCAACTGAAACCTCTATTGCTCTTTTTGCTTCTTTATAATCTTTCATGTTACTTCCTCCGATAATCTACTTAACCACCGGATAACAAGGATCGCCCCACACCCCCGTCGGATTCTCCATCATGAGATGAACAATAGTTGGAACCAAACACATCATGATATTTACACCGTCCCTGATCTGGGCTCGATTTACCTTGCTGTTCCAGGTAGAGCCGCCATGTATCAGTTGATTTCGCAACACATAAAGACGATCAAAAATCACCGCAAGAACCTTCTTTGTATCCATTCTGCCGAGCGCCCTGTTCGCGGATATCCTGCTTCGCTGGGATTCACGCTGCCACTCTACCTCACCCATGCGCCCATATTGGCACTCCCAGAAAGGCTGAAAAACATACTTGCTGTCGATAAGCAGCCGTATAGACCCCGGAAACTCATCCCAAACAATCTGGCCGAGCAGATTATCCGCATCTGATTCAATCAGACGTTTCAGGAAATTGACCAGAACCCGGCGTTCACTGAACCGTTGTCGGTCATGGAGATCATTTGCATAGGCGGCATTCAACGATATCCAGAGGAAGATAAAGCAGGCATCCCCATCATCGGCCTCCTGCTCAGCCCGCTGCAACCAGCTCAGAGCCCGGTGTGTGCGCAATCCCAAAGCCTCGGAAAATCCATCGCGGATCTCGCGTTGCCTCTCCTTAAGTTGCAAATAGGTCAATTGAGCTTCCATCATGCCGCTTCCGCTATAGAAAGATTGGGAATTCAGTGGGTGGATTCATCAGTTCCCATGGCCACGAACTTACCTTGATTCATTGACTTTAGTGTAGCGCCAAGAAAGCTGCTGAAGATACTACCTGCGGCACTAACCTGCCAGACTTGGCAGGCACCATGCGGACGATCTGCCTATCGTTATTCGGACCGAAACTCACATGGACGGGATTGCCGTCGCCATAGAAGTAGAGTCTGTCAAAGGACGTATTGGCAACCACCCACTGTGCCACTTCCAGCATACTCTCGTCTTCTACGATGAAATCCACCGCAGCGCCAAACCGCTGACAGACGGGGTTACCCAGTCGGTTCAGCTCATGAGAAGCATGCTGATCGAGTTTGGGGGAGATGCGGCCAGGTATCTCCCTGGAGAGGGCCGGAGAACAGAAGCCGTATGTCAGGTGGATCATGCCGAAGTAGTCGATAACAGGATCGAGTAGCTGTACCGCAAGGGCATGAAGTGCATTGTAACTGTCGGCTTGCTTGGGCAGATTCAGCAGGCCGGTTCGGGCTTGGGTCTCACCGCATTCGATGAGCTGGCGGTAGGTGAGGTATTGGCCGCAGGGGGTATCGAGATCCGGAATGGTTGTTGCGGGGATTAAGTCAAAACCATCCACAGCCCATCGATGCTTCTCCAGTGTTTGTTGCAGTTCACCCGGTGAAGGTCCATAACCCGATAAGTCGAATAACTCGATCCCTTCCAATGCCTCCTCAAAGGCAGCCTGCTCAGGATAGTTGGCAAACTCTTCATTGATGTAACGGGACTTACGATACAAGAACGGTGGTTCGTACTCTTCTCCATAAGCAAAGTAATCGATCTCCTGCTCACGGAGTTTGATCTTGACCCGCTCTATCATCCGAGGCAGTGGGTTGTCATCAAACTCATCGAACCGCATCAGACTCACCTTGCCTGATCTGATGTGTATTTTCACCAAATCGGCATTTTGGTAGTCTCCATAGAGCACCGCGGCACAACCCAGGTAAATTCGCAGCAATGAGGGTAATTGCTCGACCATACTCACATGAAGTTGTAGTGACTCACCCTCTTCCAACCAGCCAAGCCCATACTCTGCCGCATGCTGACATGCCTGTTCGATTGTTTGCGTATCTGCAATAGTGAATAACAGCTCTCGAGCTGATGCTTGAGCACTCCGGTAATCGCCAAAAAAGGCTTTGATATCGCGCTGAAGTCCTCTCTCCAGATGCTTATAGGGACGTCGCCGTTCAAACTGATTGAGTGCAAAGTAGACCTCCAGATCGTCAACGCGCCGTAAAGCAGCCTGCTCGATTTCTGCAAGACTATTCCGTCTTTCCAAGAAACGCAGTGCTTTGGGTACTGAACCGAAGCCCTCTGTGAGCGTCACGAGATCTTCCACCTCAGATTTATCCGGCTTACGCCCAAGGAGAAGCCACTGTGCCCATAAACGCTCAAGCGGTTCCCGGTAGGCTTCGTAGCGTTCAGCTACCCGATCCCTGCGTTGCCTCTTCGGACGTTCTCGTTGTTGTGTGGATGGAGTACGAAGCCGATTATGCTTACTGCGGTATCGATCCATCAGAAAACGCTGTTCCATATCCTTATCACGGAACAGATAGAGCACGCCGGGTGCTACGGGAATCGGCTCTTCATCCAGAACCTGCTCCAGAAATGTCTTAATCCCCGATTGAGTGAAATACTTCTGGAAAGTCCCGCGTAAAGTCATCACCCCATCGCGAAACCGTTGGCCGCGAGGCTCGTTCTGGTTTTCCAACATCACTGAAACCACCAGCACCCGTTCCGCCAACGACCAGGCTCGGGTCAATGCCTCCACACGTTCGTCGAAATCTTCTATGACATTGATGACAAAGCCTAGGTTGACGATATCCGCTGACGAGATGGCATTATCTGGTGCGTAATAGGGATCCCAACCTGCCGCCGATAGACCGTTCTCGGTTAACCCACGAACATCATCTCCACGACCGCAACCATAATCAAACAACCGATGGCCACCATCAAGAAAGCCATAGCGCGCCAGTGACTGTACAGGTGCAGAGAAGCCGTATCGGACCAAGGCTGTCAAATGGCGAGAAGCCTCCCAGTCGGCATGGAGTGGAGCTAAGTCTGCTTCACCCTCTTCCAAGGATTCATCATTGCCGATTGGAACCAAGGAATGACCTTCTATCCGGTAACCCTTTTCACGTATCAGAGCCAACCATTGACGCTGGTAGCCGATACGTTTTGGATCATCGAATAAGCCGATGGATTCTGCAGTGCGCGTTAGTTCCGCATACGCCTCGCGGCGCGGGTCATCTGGCTGGAGGAGTAATTCTTTACGGTGGAGGATGGGGGGGTTCAATGAATCAGCGTAGGTGCGATAGCTCACCGTTGAATCGTCCAGATTTACAAGCCAGCTTTCATGTAGCGAAGGGAAGGGTTCGTCAGGAAATTCTGGGTAGTTGAGAAAAGCAATACTCTGACCCGTGCCGTCAATACGTACCAGGTTAAATTGGTCGTAGCGTTGAACCTTAGCTAGTTGCTCGGCTTTCTGCACGAACGCAGCACATTCATCGTCCAAATAAGGCAATACATCAACATAGAGATAAATTGACCTACCAACAACTTTTCTTGGAATCGAGTTCATCGTCTTACCGAAGATAAGCAGGCAAGGATAGTGGATTTTTACAGCCCTTAGCGCGTTGCTCAACATTCAATCGTTTTCAGTATCCCGCAGCATCTCCATAGATTACTGCGATGACATCAATTTGATCTGATTTTATGTAATAAATGAGTAACTACTCACCCCCATCCGCATAAAGCTGACCAGAAAGCGCCAACTGAATAGCGACCAGCGGATTGTATCCCTGATTCGCCATGGTCTGTAAGTAGCTG
>JAESPD010000074.1 GCA_016756855.1 gamma proteobacterium endosymbiont of Lamellibrachia anaximandri
CCGGGAGACAATGTAAAAATGACGGTAAAATTGATTGCGCCGATTGCAATGGAAGAAGGCCTGCGATTTGCTATCCGTGAGGGTGGCCGTACCGTAGGTGCCGGCGTTGTATCCAAAGTCATCGAGTAATCGATGCATTAGTGTGCAGGGCCGGCGTGGCCGACCTTGCTGTTAAGCGTTTCTAGGCCAGTGGCTCAATTGGTAGAGCAGCGGTCTCCAAAACCGCAGGTTGGGGGTTCGAGTCCCTCCTGGCCTGCCATTTTCAATCTGGCGCATCCAGGCAATTTGAACCTATGAACGCGAAGTCCCAAGTCGAAGTCTCCAGTATGGATACAGTGAAGCTGCTAGCTGCAGTTGTGCTTATCGTTGCTGCCATTCTCGGCTTTTACTATTTCGATGACTATTCCCAGTTACTACGAGTGTTGGGATTGTTGTTTGTTATCGGTGTCGCGACTTTTGTCGCTTATCAAACAGTCGTTGGTCGTAATGTCTGGCAGTTTGCGTCAGACGCCAAGATCGAAGTGCGAAAGGTGGTCTGGCCGAGTCGTCAAGAGACGGTGCAGACAACTTTGATCGTCTTCGTGATGGTCCTGATCATGGGCATCGTGCTCTGGTTGTTTGATATGATGCTGGGTGCGATTATGCGCGCGCTGACAGGATAAGAGGCTGGTTATATGTCCATGCGTTGGTATGTAGTACACGCCTATTCCGGCTTCGAGGCACGTGTGCAGGCTTCACTGGCGGAGCGCATTGGGCGTTTTGGCATGGAAGACAAGTTCGGTGAGGTTTTGGTGCCTACCGAAGAGGTCGTTGAGATGCGCGCCGGTCAGCAGAGGAAGAGTGAGCGTAAATTCTTCCCTGGTTACGTCCTGGTGCAGATGGAGATGACCGACGAGACCTGGCATCTGGTAAAGGATTGTCCCAAAGTGCTGGGTTTCATCGGCGGCACCGGCGATCGTCCTGCACCAATCACCGACAAAGAGGCTGATGCCATTCTGCAACGTGTGCAGGAAGGCGTCGAGAAGCCGCGTCCAAAGGTTCTGTTCGAGCCCGGCGAAGTGGTGCGTGTCGTCGACGGGCCGTTCAACGATTTCAGTGGCGTGGTCGAGGAAGTCGACTACGATAAGAGTCGTCTGAAAGTTTCCGTGCTGATCTTCGGTCGTTCCACTCCGGTGGATCTGGAGTTCGGGCAGGTAGAGAAGGGATAAGAGTAAGGGCCGAGGAATCAGGGCCAAGGGTCGAGGTAAGAAGTTTTTGCCTTGGTCCTCGGCCCTTGGCCCTATTTGTTTAAGGGGAGTCCGGGTGAAAGCCCTTGGCGTTTGCACCCACAGTGAGGTAAATCATGGCTAAGAAGATCGAGGCTTTTATCAAGCTTCAAGTCCCCGCAGGGGAAGCGAACCCGAGTCCGCCGGTTGGTCCCGCCCTGGGACAACATGGTGTGAACATCATGGAGTTCTGCAAGGCGTTCAACGCCAAGACCCAGAGCATGGAGAAGGGGATGCCCATCCCTGTGGTGATCACGGTCTATGCAGATCGTTCCTTCACCTTTATCACCAAAACACCGCCGGCATCCGTGTTGCTGAAAAAGGCAGCAGGCTTGAGCAAAGGCAGTTCCACTCCAAATACTGTCAAGGTGGGTACGGTGACCCGTGCGCAGCTTGAAGAGATAGCCACCGCCAAGATGGCCGATCTGACTGCGGCGGATATGGATGCGGCAGTACGCACCATCGCCGGTAGCGCCCGTCAAATGGGTCTCGATGTAGAAGGGGTGGAGTAAGTCATGGCTAAGTTGAGCAAACGCGCGAAGGCGATTAGCGAAAAGGTTGAGTTCGGCAAGCTGTATGCTGCGGAAGAGGCTTTCAGTCTGCTGAAAGCGGTCTCTTCGGTGAAGTTTTCCGAGGCGGTTGATGTCAGTATCAACCTTGGCGTCGACCCCCGTAAGTCGGATCAGGTTGTACGTGGTTCCTCCGTATTGCCTCACGGTACTGGCAAGACTGTCCGAGTGGCGGTTTTTGCCCAGGGTGCGAACGCAGATGCGGCTACCGAAGCGGGTGCCGATATTGTGGGTTTTGAAGATCTTGCCGCCGACGTGAAAGCAGGCAAGATGGACTTCGATGTGGTTATCGCCAGCCCGGACGCAATGCGCGTGGTTGGCCAGTTGGGCCAGATACTGGGACCCCGTGGTCTGATGCCAAACCCGAAAGTGGGTACGGTTACGCCGAATGTGGCAGCAGCGGTGAAAAACGCCAAGGCGGGTCAGGTGCGCTATCGTACCGACAAGGCAGGTATCATCCACTGCTCCATCGGCAAGGTTGATTTCGAGCCACAGAAACTTAAAGAGAATCTGGAATTTCTGCTGGTTGACCTGGTGAAGGCCAAACCCAGCGCGGCAAAGGGCGTCTATTTGAAGAAAATCACCGCCTCCTCGACCATGGGGCCGGGTTTGGTGGTCGATCAGGCGACCCTCTCCATCTAAATTTTGCATGGCCGGGCGGTTCTGCCGCCGGGTCGGTGCGTAAAAGGCTTTGGGGCACCGGTTTTTGACCGGCGCCGTCAAAGACCGCAGGCGTCTCCATTCGTGGAGGCTTAATATTCGCCCGCGTAGACGGTGCACCCCGAATCAGGATTTTTTCCTGAAGACGGTGCACGTTGGGATTCGATACCGATGGTATCGGAAGTGTAAACAGGGGCGGATATTCCGCTCCTCGTTGTCAATGAGGTGACGACTTTGGCACTCAATCTCGAGCAGAAGAAAGCCATCGTCGCCGAAGTCAGTGACGTTGCAAGCAGTGCATTTTCCGCTGTAGCCGCTGAGTACCGGGGATTGACCGTAGAACAGATGACCGTGTTGCGCCGTGAAGCGCGCAGCAATGGCGTCTATCTTCGTGTGGTCAAGAACTCCCTGGCCAAGCGAGCAGTGGAAGGCACCGAATTTGCCTGCATGGCAGAAGGTTTTACGGGTCCTTTGATCCTTGCCTTCTCGCAGGAAGATCCGGGTGCTGCAGCACGCGTTATTAAGGACTTTGCCAAGGGGCATGAGCAGCTCGTGGTGAGGTTGGTTTCTATCGGTGGCAAATTGCTGCAGCCGACGGATATCGACGCACTCGCGAAACTGCCGACTTACGACCAGTCTATCAGCATGCTGATGGCGGTCATGAAGGCTCCGGTGGAGAAGCTGGCACGCACCATGAAAGAGGTGCCTGGCAAGCTGGTCCGGACTGTGGCGGCAATCAAAGACGCCAAAGAGGCGGCTTGATTCGGTTTTTCATTTTAATCATTTACGTGCAATTTAACATTCAGGAGTTAACCAATGGCCGTATCTAAAGAAGATATCCTTGAGGCTATTGCCGCAATGTCCGTAATGGACGTTGTCGAGCTGATCGAGGCGATGGAAGAGAAGTTCGGCGTGACCGCCGCTGCCGCTGTTGCAGCTGCCCCCGCCGCTGGTGGTGGTGAAGCCGCTGCTGCAGAAGAGCAGACCGAGTTTGATGTCGTAATGACCTCTTTCGGTGGCAACAAGATCTCTGTCATCAAGGCTGTTCGCAGTCTCACTGGTCTGGGTCTGAAGGAAGCGAAGGCAGCCGTTGAAGGCGTACCTTCCGCCATCAAGGAAGCTGTTTCCAAGGATGAGGCCGAAGAGGCCAAGAAGCTGCTTGAAGAGGCAGGCGCCGAAGTCGAGATCAAATAATTCTGTTCTCGACTGTTTGCAAGCAGTCATGGTCAGGGCTGGTGGCGTAACGTCACCGGCCCTTTCCCGCTTGTATGAAGTGAGGTCCATTTGGAGGGCCTCGACAGGATGTCGAATTTAACGAATTTTCGAGGTCCGGCCGGATGCCGGACTCTACAACGAACGCTTGAATCACCAAGCCTTTGACACTGAGGGACGGCAGCATGGCCTATTCTTTCACCGAGAAAAAGCGTATTCGTAAAGACTTTGGTAAGCGCCCCAGTATTCTGGATGTGCCCTTCCTGCTTGCGACACAGATCTACTCATACCGCGATTTTCTGCAGGACGGAGTGCCCGTCGCTGCGCGCAGTGATGTTGGCTTGCATGCAGCATTCAAGTCGGTACTGCCGATCACCAGTTATTCTGGTAACGCAATACTCGAATATGTGAACTACCGTCTCGGCGAGCCCGTCTTTGATGTGCGTGAGTGCCAGCTTCGGGGTACGACCTATGCAGCGCCGCTGCGTGTATTGGTGCGGCTGGTTATCTATGATAAGGAGGCGCCTGCCGGCTCCAAAGTCGTCAAGGATATCCGCGAGCAGGAAGTCTACATGGGCGAACTGCCGCTCATGACAGACACCGGCACCTTTGTCATCAACGGTACCGAACGTGTCATCGTCTCGCAGTTGCATCGCTCTCCCGGTGTCTTTTTTGACCATGACAAAGGCAAGACGCACTCTTCCGGCAAGCTGCTCTTTTCCGCACGGGTAATCCCCTATCGTGGTTCCTGGCTCGATTTCGAGTTCGACCCCAAGGACAACGTCTTTGTGCGTATCGATCGCCGCCGCAAGCTGCCGGCGACCATCCTGTTGCGAGCCCTGGGCTACAACACTGATGAGATTCTCGAAATGTTTTTCGAGACAGATCAATTCACTATGACCAAGCGCACCCTGAAGGTGGATTTGGTACCGGAGCGTCTGCGTGGCGAGGTCGTGACCTTCGATATCAAGAACGGTGATGAGGTGATTGTAGAGGCGGGTCGCCGCATCACTGCGCGCCATATTCGTCAGCTGGAGAAGGCGGGAGTCAAAAAACTTGACGCGCCCCGCGAGTATCTCTACGGCAGAGTGCTGGCGCATAGTATCGTAGATAAAGAGACCGGTGAGCTGCTTGCTGAGGCGAATGCCGAGCTGACCGAAGAGTTGGTCGAGCATCTTACCGAGAAAAGCGTGAAGAAATTCACCACGCTCTTCACCAATGATCTCGATCACGGACCCTTCCTCTCCGATACCTTGCGTATCGACGCCACGACCAATGAGTTGGAGGCGCAGGTAGAGATCTACCGCATGATGCGTCCGGGTGAGCCGCCTACCAAGGATGCAGCCCAGAACCTGTTCAAGAACCTGTTCTTTACTTCCGACCGTTACGATCTTTCAGCGGTAGGTCGAATGAAATTCAATCGGCGCCTCAGACGCGAAGACGAGGTCGGCGAAGGCATACTCTCGAAAGAGGATATTGTCGATGTCCTTAGAGAGCTGATCGATATCCGTAACGGTAACGGCATAGTCGACGACATCGACCACTTGGGCAACCGCCGCATTCGCTGTGTCGGTGAGATGGCTGAAAACCAGTTCCGCGTAGGTTTGGTGCGCGTCGAGCGCGCTGTGAAAGAGCGCCTGACCCAGGCCGAGTCCGAAGGTTTGATGCCTCAGGAACTGATCAATGCCAAACCGGTCTCCGCCGCTATCAAGGAGTTCTTTGGTTCAAGCCAGCTCTCCCAGTTCATGGATCAGAACAACCCGCTCTCCGAGATCACTCACAAGCGGCGTGTCTCTGCGCTCGGTCCGGGCGGTCTTGCCCGTGAGCGTGCCGGTTTTGAGGTGCGTGACGTGCACCCGACCCACTACGGCCGAGTCTGCCCCATCGAGACCCCTGAAGGTCCCAATATCGGACTGATCAACTCGCTGGCGGTCTACTCACGCACCAACCGTTTTGGTTTCCTCGAGACGCCTTACCGCAAGGTAACGGACGGCAGGGTAACGGATCAGATTGACTACCTCTCCGCAATCGAAGAGGGGCGTTTTGTCATCGCCCAGGCAAGTGCCTCGACAGATGCCGATGGAAAACTGACCGATGAGTTGATCTCATCCAGGTTCCAGAATGAGTTCACCCTCTCCTCACCGGAGAAAGTGGAATACATCGACGTTTCGCCTAAACAGATTGTTTCGGTGGCAGCCTCCATGATTCCGTTCCTGGAGCATGATGATGCCAACCGCGCCCTGATGGGTTCCAATATGCAGCGCCAGGCAGTGCCTACCCTGCGGGCCGAGAAACCCTTGGTGGGTACTGGTATGGAGCGCACCGTGGCGGTGGACTCCGGTGTGACCGTGGTGGCCAAGCGTGGTGGTGAAATCGAATCCGTGGATGCGGCCCGTATCGTAGTGCGGGTCAACGATGATGAGACGGAAGCGGGTGAGCCTGGTGTGGATATCTACAACCTGACTAAGTACACCCGTTCCAACCAGAATACCTGTATCAATCAGCGGCCGCTGGCGAAGGTCGGTGACGTCATCGCACGCGGCGACGTGCTGGCAGACGGTCCCTCCACCGACATGGGCGAGCTGGCGCTGGGCCAAAACCTGCGCATCGCCTTCATGCCCTGGAACGGTTATAACTTTGAGGATTCCATCCTCATATCCGAGCGGGTGGTCGAGGAGGATCGTTTTACCTCCATTCATATCGAAGAGATGACCTGCATGGCCCGCGATACAAAGTTGGGCTCGGAAGAGATCACCGGGGATATTCCGAATGTCGGTGAGTCTGCACTCTCCAAACTCGATGAGTCCGGTATTGTCTATATCGGTGCCGAGGTGAAAGAGGGCGACATCCTGGTGGGCAAGGTCACGCCAAAGGGCGAGACTCAGCTCACACCAGAAGAGAAGTTGCTGCGCGCTATCTTTGGTGAGAAGGCTTCCGACGTCAAGGATACCTCTCTGCGCATCAAGTCAGGCGTCGTCGGAACGGTTATCGATGTCCAGGTCTTCACGCGCGACGGTGTTGATAAGGATGCTCGTGCGTTGCAGATCGAAGATGTCGAGATGGATCGTGTGCGCAAGGACTTGGACGACCAACTGCGCATCATGGAAGACGATACCTTTCAGCGTGTCGAGAAGATGCTGGTTGGCAAGATTGCGGATGGCGGTCCAGGGGGCATCAAGGCTGGCGGCAAGATCACCAAGACCTACCTCGCCGACCTGGAGCGTGACAAGTGGCTGGAGATCCGTCTGCGTAAAGAGGAGGCCGCCACTCAGTTGGAAGCCATCGCAGCTCAGATCAAACCGCAGCGCGAGTCGTTCCGCGAAAAGTTCGAGGAGAAGAAGCGCAAGCTGACTTCCGGTGACGACCTCGCGCCCGGTGTGCTCAAGATGGTCAAGGTCTATGTGGCGGTGAAGCGCCGCGTCCAGCCGGGCGACAAGATGGCCGGCCGCCACGGTAACAAGGGTGTGATATCCATGATCGTGCCGGTTGAGGATATGCCCTTCGATGAGCATGGAGAACCGGTTGATATCGTACTCAACCCCCTCGGCGTACCCTCACGTATGAATGTGGGACAGGTACTGGAGACCCACCTGGGTTTTGCCGCCAAGGGTGTCGGGCGCAAGATCGGCGCGCTGCTGCAGGCCAATTCGGAGACTTCGGAACTACGGGGCTTTCTTGATAAGGTCTATAACACCAGTGGCAAGTCGGAAGATATCGACTCCCTTAGTGACGACGAGGTGATCGATCTGTGCAAGAATCTGCGCGGCGGCGTGCCTATGGCGACACCGGTCTTCGATGGCGCCGATGAGTCCGAGATCAAGGGCATGCTGGAGCTGGGTGGACTCTCCGATACCGGTCAGTGCTCCCTCTTCGATGGGCGCACTGGAGAGAAGTTTGAGCGCCCTGTGACCGTGGGTTACATGTACATGCTGAAACTGAATCACCTGGTCGACGACAAGATGCATGCCCGCTCCACTGGCCCCTACAGCCTGGTTACCCAGCAGCCGTTGGGTGGTAAGGCGCAGTTCGGTGGCCAGCGCTTCGGCGAGATGGAAGTCTGGGCGCTGGAGGCGTATGGCGCAGCCTACACCCTGCAGGAGATGCTCACCGTCAAGTCGGACGACGTCAACGGACGTACCCGTATGTACAAAAACATTGTCGATGGCGACCATCGCATGGAGGCCGGTATGCCCGAGTCCTTCAACGTGTTGGTCAAGGAGATTCGCTCTCTTGCCATTAATATCGAATTGGAACAGGAATAAAGGGGAGACAGTACCTTGAAAGATCTTCTGAACATTCTGAAGCAGCAGGGACAGTCCGAGGAATTCGATGCGATTCGCATCGGTCTGGCATCCCCCGACATGATTCGCTCCTGGTCCTACGGCGAGGTAAAGAAGCCTGAGACCATCAACTACCGTACCTTCAAGCCGGAACGGGATGGCCTCTTCTGCGCCAAGATCTTTGGCCCTACCAGTGATTACGAGTGTCTCTGTGGCAAATACAAACGCCTCAAGCATCGTGGCGTGGTTTGCGAGAAATGCGGCGTTGAAGTGACGCTGGCCAAGGTGCGCCGTGAGCGCATGGGCCACATCGAGCTGGCCAGCCCGGTGGCGCATATCTGGTTTCTGAAATCTCTGCCTTCCCGCATTGGTCTGTTACTGGACATGACCCTGCGCTCCATTGAGCGGGTACTCTATTTTGAGTCCTTCGTGGTGGTCGACCCGGGCATGACGCCCCTGGAGCGCAACCAGCTGCTCACCGATGAGCAGTATCTGGAGGCGATCGAGGAGAATGGTGATGAATTCGATGCCCGCATGGGGGCCGAAGCGGTTTACGAGCTGTTGAAAAGTATCGATATCCCGGAGGAGATCAAACGCCTGCGTGAAGATATCGAAGGTACAAACTCTGAAACCAAAATCAAGAAGTTCACCAAACGGCTGAAGCTGCTGGATTCCCTGAATAATTCCGGCAACCGTCCGGAGTGGATGGTGATGACCGTGCTGCCGGTATTGCCGCCGGAGCTGCGGCCCCTGGTGCCTCTGGATGGCGGTCGTTTCGCCACCTCCGACCTGAACGACCTCTACCGCCGGGTGATCAATCGTAACAATCGCCTCAAACGTCTGCTGGATCTCAACGCACCGGATATCATCGTGCGCAACGAGAAGCGCATGTTGCAGGAGGCGGTGGATGCACTGCTGGACAATGGTCGCCGTGGGCGCGCCATTACCGGCACCAACCGCCGTCCGTTGAAGTCTCTGGCCGACATGATCAAAGGCAAGCAGGGCCGCTTCCGTCAGAATCTGTTGGGTAAGCGTGTCGACTACTCCGGCCGTTCCGTTATCGTTGTTGGCCCGACCCTGAAACTGCATCAGTGCGGTCTGCCAAAGAAGATGGCGCTGGAGCTGTTCAAGCCTTTCATCTTTTCCAAGCTGCAGTTGCGCGGCCTGGCAACGACCATCAAGGCGGCCAAGAAGCTGGTGGAGCGTGGTACCAGTGAAGTTTGGGATATCCTCGAAGAGGTCATCCGCGAGCATCCCGTGATGCTCAACCGCGCACCGACCCTGCATCGTCTCGGCATCCAGGCCTTTGAGCCTGTGTTGATCGAGGGTAAGGCGATTCAGCTCCATCCGCTGGTCTGTACCGCTTTCAACGCCGACTTCGATGGCGACCAGATGGCAGTGCATGTACCGCTCTCCCTGGAAGCCCAGCTGGAAGCGCGCAGTCTGATGATGGCCACCAACAACATCCTCTCCCCGGCAAATGGTGATCCGATCATCGTGCCCTCCCAGGATGTGGTGTTGGGTCTCTACTTCATGACCCGTGACCGGATCAACGCCAAGGGTGAAGGCATGGCCTTCTCCGACGTGGCGGAGGCGAAACGCGCCTACGAGTCCGGACACGCGGATCTGCAGGCGCAGGTTAAGGTTCGCATCCGTGAAGTCATCAAAGGTGACGATGGCTCAATGACCGAGGCGCTGCGTGTGGTGGAGACCACAATAGGTCGCACCATCGTTTATGAGATTGTGCCGGATGGCCCGCCCTTCTCGCTGGTGGATCAGGCGATGGGCAAAAGGGCGATCTCCAGCCTGATCAATGCCTGTTACCGCAGGCTTGGGCTGAAGGATACGGTGGTCTTTGCCGATCAGTTGATGTACATGGGTTTTCGTTATGCCACCCGTGCTGCGGTCTCTTTCTGCTCCAACGACATGGTCGTGCCGGAAGAGAAAGGGGAGATCCTTGCCCGGGCGGAAACCGAGGTCAAGGAGATCGAAAATCAGTATATCTCCGGTCTTGTCACCAATGGCGAGCGTTACAACAAGGTGGTGGATATCTGGTCGCACACCAACGATCAGGTCGCCAAGGCGATGATGTTGAAGCTGGGCAAGGAGGTCGTTACTGACCGCGATGGCAACGCGGTAGAACAGGACTCCTTCAACTCCGTCTATATGATGGCCGACTCAGGGGCACGCGGTAGTGCTGCGCAGATTCGTCAGCTTGCCGGTATGCGTGGTCTGATGGCCAAGCCCGACGGCTCCATCATCGAAACGCCCATCACTGCAAACTTTCGCGAAGGTCTTGACGTACTGCAGTACTTCATCTCCACCCACGGTGCTCGCAAGGGTCTCGCGGATACGGCACTGAAGACTGCAAACTCCGGGTACCTGACTCGCCGCCTGGTGGATGTCGCCCAGGACATGGTGGTGTTGGAAGACGATTGCGGCACCGAAAACGGCCTGCTGATGCAGCCCATCATCGAAGGTGGTGATGTGGTTGAGCCGCTACGTGAACGTATCCTTGGTCGAGTGACGGCGCAGGATGTTCATAGGCCCGGCACCGATGAGGTGGTCTGCGAGGCAGGTACGCTGCTGGATGAGGATTGGGTTGATCAGTTGGAATCCGTTGGTGTCGACCTGGTGCATGTCCGCTCCGCGATTACCTGCGATGCCAAACAGGGTGTCTGCAAACGGTGTTACGGACGCGATCTGGCCCGGGGTCATGAGGTGAACGAGGGTGAGGCTGTGGGTGTTATTGCTGCGCAGTCGATCGGTGAACCCGGCACTCAGCTCACCATGCGTACCTTTCATATCGGTGGTGCGGCCTCTCGTTCCGCAGCGGTGAACAGTATTCAGGTGAAGGCGGGCGGTACCGCTCATCTGCACAACATCAAGACCGTTAAGCACAGCGGCGGCCATCTGGTGGCCACCTCCCGTTCCGGTGAGCTGACGGTAGTCGATGATGTGGGTCGAGAGCGTGAGCGCTACAAGGTTCCATACGGCGCTACCCTGCAGGTCGAAGACGGGGTCGCGGTTGAAGGTGGTCAGATTGTCGCCAACTGGGATCCCCATACCCACCCGGTTATTACCGAGGTGGAAGGTACCCTGGTATTTGTCGATTTCGTCGATGGCGTGACAGTGCAGAGCAAGGTGGATGAGGTGACCGGCCTCAGTTCGCTGGAGATCATCGATCCCAAGCAGCGTCCCGCTGCCGGTAAGGATATTCGTCCAATGGTGAAGCTAGTGAACGCTGACGGCGAGGATCTGAATATCGCCGGTACCGACATCCCGGCTCACTACTTCCTGCCCGCGTTGGCGGTGGTCAATGTGGCGGATGGCGCCACGGTTGGCGTGGGTGATGTGGTGGCACGTATCCCGCAGGAGTCATCGAAGACTCGTGACATCACGGGTGGTCTGCCTCGCGTGGCTGACCTTTTCGAGGCACGCAAGCCGAAAGATCCGGCGATTCTCGCCGAAGCGACCGGCACTGTCAGCTTTGGCAAGGACACCAAGGGCAAGCAGCGCCTGGTGATCACCGACTCTGAAGGTGAGCGCCATGAGGAGCTGATACCCAAGTGGCGACACGTCAATGTATTCGAGGGTGAGCACGTTGAACGGGGCGAAATGATTTCCGATGGTGAACTCAATTCCCATGACATCCTCAGGCTGATTGGTGTGACTGAGCTGGCGGAGTACCTGGTGAAGGAGATTCAGGATGTTTATCGTCTCCAGGGTGTGAAGATCAACGACAAGCACATCGAGGTGATTATTCGCCAAATGCTGCGTAAGGTTGAAGTGACCAATGCCGGTGACAGCAGCTTCCTTCGTGGTGAGCAGGCCGAAAAGGCAACGCTCCTTGAAGAGAATGAACGTCTGCGGGCCGAAGGCAAACACCCGGCGCTCTATGTGCCTCTGTTGTTGGGTATTACCAAAGCCTCTCTGGCTACCGAATCATTCATCTCAGCGGCCTCTTTCCAGGAGACCACGAGGGTATTGACGGAAGCGGCGGTTCGGGGGCTCTCTGACTCACTGAACGGACTCAAGGAGAACGTTATCGTGGGTCGTTTGATTCCGGCAGGAACCGGTCTCTCCTACCACAATGAACGTCGCCGCAAGCGTCAGGAGGAACTGGCGGAAGTCAACAGTAAGGTGGAACTGGTGGCGGAAGATGTCGAACAGGCCTTCAAGGATGCCTTAAACGCGCCAGAGGGGGAATAATCCCTGAAGCAATAAGGTGTTGAGATCGGCAGATATCCGGGCAGTTGCATAACGCACGGGTATTTGCCGGTTTTTAAAAAGCATTTCTTGACATCCTTATGTAGCGGGCATAGAATGCGCGCTCTTTGACACACCGGCACTCAGTTGGTCTGTCACTATCTGTTGCTCCGTACGGTCCATTACTGGGCAGGTGGAGCAAATGTATTGCCAGAGAAATCGACGCTTATCGGCGCAAGCTTTTGCTTTGCGATGGCTGATTGGGTCTCGACTACTCTAAATTTTTATACGTTAGACAAACATCGCGTCTCTGGAGACGGAATAGATGGCAACGATTAACCAGCTGGTGCGTAAGCCCAGGAAGCGTAAACCTCAAAAGAGCAATGTGCCGGCGCTCGACGCCTGCCCGCAGAGACGAGGCGTATGCGCCCGCGTGTACACGACTACGCCGAAAAAGCCGAACTCGGCACTGCGAAAGGTTGCCCGCGTTAGGCTGACAAACGGTTTTGAGGTTACCACTTATATTGGTGGTGAAGGTCATAACCTCCAGGAGCACTCGGTAATTCTGATTCGCGGTGGCCGCGTAAAGGATCTTCCCGGCGTGCGTTACCATGTGGTGCGCGGCAGTCTGGATACCTCAGGTGTCGAGAGTCGCCGTCAAGGTCGTTCCAAGTATGGCGCCAAGCGGCCCAAAAGCTAACAGCGCACAGGATTGAGATAGAGCTATGCCTAGAAGACGAGTAGCATCCCGCCGGGAAACCCTGCCGGATCCCAAGTTTGGAAGCCAACTGCTTGCCAAGTTCATCAATATGGTAATGGTTGATGGTAAGAAGTCCGTGGCCGAAAAGATTCTTTATGTCGCCTTGGACCAGATGTCACAGAAGCGTAGTGGCGAGCCTCTGGATATGCTTGAAACCGCGCTGGATAATGTTCGGCCGGTTGTTGAGGTTAAGTCCCGTCGAGTGGGTGGTGCGACCTATCAGGTTCCGGTTGAGGTGCGTCCGGTTCGTCGTAACTCCCTGGCGATGCGTTGGTTGATCGAGGCGGCACGCAAGCGGAGTGAAAAGTCGATGGCGCAGCGTCTGGCAGGTGAGCTTCTGGACGCTTCTGAGAATAAAGGGTCGGCTGTGAAGAAACGTGATGATACCCATCGCATGGCTGAGGCGAACAAGGCTTTCTCCCACTACCGTTGGTAGGTGGCAGGTTATTCGGCTCTTTAGAAACAGCTCTTTAAAATGGCACGCAATACACCAATCGAGAGCTACCGGAATATCGGTATCATGGCGCACATTGATGCCGGCAAGACGACAACCACCGAACGCGTGCTTTATTACACAGGTGTTTCACACAAGATCGGAGAGGTTCATGATGGCGCTGCCACTATGGACTGGATGGAACAGGAGCAGGAGCGCGGCATAACCATTACGTCCGCAGCAACGACCTGCTTCTGGAGTGGTATGGCCAAACAGTTTGCTGAGCACAGGCTGAATATCATTGATACACCTGGGCATGTCGACTTCACGATTGAAGTCGAGCGTTCCCTGCGAGTGCTGGATGGTGCGGTGTTCGTGCTTTGCGCGGTTGGTGGTGTGGAGCCGCAGTCTGAGACTGTTTGGCGTCAGGCCAACAAATATCACGTCCCGCGGATGGCGTTCGTCAACAAGATGGATCGCATGGGGGCGGACTTCTTTCGGGTAGTCGGGCAGTTGCAGAAGCGTTTGGGCGCAAATGCAGTGCCGATCCAGGTGCCGGTGGGTGCCGAAGAGGGTTTTCAGGGAATTGTTGATCTCGTCAAGATGAAGTCGGTGGTCTGGGCGGAAGAAAACATGGGTGTTGATTTCACCTATGAAGATATCCCGGCCAATCTCATTGATACCTGCAATGAGTGGCGCGAGCGTATGGTTGAGGCTGCTGCCGAGGGCAGTGATGAGATAATGGAGAAGTATCTCGAAGAGGGTGGTCTCTCCGAGGAAGATATACTGGAAGGGCTGCGTCTGCGTACGCTGAACCTTGAGATTGTTCCGGTGACCTGCGGATCGGCCTTTAAGAATAAAGGCGTGCAGGCAGTACTGGACAAGGTTGTCGAGTTGATGCCCTCGCCTGTCGATGTGCCGGCTATCACCGGCATTCTGGACGACGCGGATGGTACCGAGGCTGAACGTCAGGCATCCGATGATGCACCGTTTGCGGCATTGGCATTCAAGATTGCCACCGACCCCTTTGTGGGGACTTTGACATTCTTCAGAGCCTACTCGGGTGTTTTGAAGTCCGGCGATACGGTCTTTAATCCGGTAAAGGGCAAGAAGGAGCGAATCGGCCGTATCTTGCAGATGCATGCCAACTCCAGGGAGGAGATCAAGGAGGTGCGTGCAGGCGATATCGCGGCGGCGGTCGGCCTCAAGCAAGTCACTACGGGTGACACGCTTTGCGCACTGGATCAGCCTATTACGCTGGAGCGCATGGAGTTCCCGGAACCGGTTATAGCGGTTGCGGTTGAGCCGAGGACTAAGGCCGATCAGGAAAGGATGGGTGTTGCTCTCTCCAAGCTGGCGAAGGAGGATCCCTCGTTTCGCGTAACGACGGATGAAGAGTCTGGGCAGACGATCATCGCCGGAATGGGCGAGCTGCATCTTGATATCATCGTTGAGCGGATGAAGCGGGAGTTTCATGTCGAAGCGAACGTAGGTGCACCGCAGGTGGCTTACCGGGAGACCATACGGGTCAAGGTTGAACAGGAAGGCAAATTTGTACGTCAATCAGGTGGTCGCGGACAGTATGGTCACGTCTACCTGCGCATCGAACCACAGGAATCCGGTGCGGGATACGAGTTTGTAAATGAGATTGTGGGTGGGGCAGTGCCCCGCGAGTACATCCCCGCAGTGGACAAAGGTGTTCAGGAAGCGATGCAGGGTGGTGTAATTGCCGGCTACCCCATGGTGGATGTGAAGGTCACTCTGTATGACGGTTCATATCATGACGTCGACTCGAATGAGATGGCGTTCAAGGTGGCAGGATCCATGTGCTTCAAAGAGGGTGCCTCGAAGGCCAGGCCGGTTCTGTTGGAACCGCAAATGAAGGTCGAAGTGGTTACGCCCGAAGAGTACATGGGCGATGTTATGGGCGATCTAAACAGTCGCCGTGGCATTGTGCAGGGGATGGATGATTCACCTGCAGGAAGGCAGATTAAGGCTGAGGTACCGCTATCCGAGATGTTCGGTTATGCAACAGCCTTGCGTTCGGCGACGCAGGGTCGTGCCACCTACAGTATGGAATTCGCCAAGTATTCGGAAGTGCCGGCTAATATTGTCGACGCTATCAACAAGAAACAGTAATCGGGTATAGAGGTAGCTACTGTGTCCAAGGAAAAATTCGAACGCACAAAACCGCACGTCAATGTGGGCACCATTGGTCACGTTGATCACGGCAAGACCACCTTGACGGCAGCGATCACGCTGGTGCAGGCGAAGAAGTTCGGTG
>JAESPD010000075.1 GCA_016756855.1 gamma proteobacterium endosymbiont of Lamellibrachia anaximandri
GTTATCGCTTCAATCGCAGATTCAAGCTCGAAGAGATGATTTCGCGCCTCGGCCGCGCCGCAGTGCGCACACCACCTATGCCCCAGCGCCTCCTCAGCATGGCTGAGGCTCGGGGGTAATCAGGAATATGTTTGAGACTTAGGCACGATTCCATTACGCCGAGACACCAAATATGCTACTGACTCAGCTTCAATCTCTCTCAGGTCATGCTCAGGTATTTGCCGTTTTGGAATACCAAGTTTTTTATCAGCCCCCAGGTGGCCAAGGAACAGATGCCCCAGTTCATGGGTAAGAGTGACAAACTGATTAGCACTTTCGTGATTACGGTTTATTTTTATGAGATAAGCCGTTTTCGACTCTTTTGAAGTCGCTCGTTTCACGACTTGAATTGACCCTGCCTTATTGTCACCTGCATCAGTCCACACCCAACGAATGTTTTTGTTTTCAAGAAGTTTCGCAAATACCTTAATCTTTCCAGCGTCTATGAAGCCTTTGGCGGGAAAAGAATAGACATCTTCAGGCAGAGGTTTTCCAACGGTATCCAACACATCGTACACCAGAGCCACTGGTCCAAATGGCCACAGAATAATCAGTGGCCTAGCTCCCTCTTTTATTTTCCTTCCAAAACGTTCAAACCAATCTCTTTCAGAGGCTGCATAACTTAGCCCGGGTTTCTGCACCTGTAAGAGCATTGCATTGAAGGGAGCAAAATTCCGTAGCCTGACGACAAAATCAAGCAATTCCATGAAATCCTGGCTTTTTGAGTACAGCCGGGAGTCCACAAACAACTGATCCAATAATGAGCGAGCGTCTTCGTCCTCAAACATATCTGCCTGCGCAGATAGAAAATCACCTGTATCTTCACTCATATAAACCTTCTTGTTCAGCATCAGATGGATCATAGATGCTTTTGGGAACTGTAATTGGTAACAGCTTCCAGTCTTTTTCTCAGGAACAGACCAACAATACCTACTGAACCAACGCCATCAACTTCCCATAACTATCAACCACATCATATTTCACCTGATCAGAGGTGATTTTGGAAAAGAATTTCCTCGCACACTCAATCTTGCACTTTTCAATATCGCGCAGTTCCAGTGAGGACATAGAGCCTTTGGTCTCTGCGATAAAGTAGACGTGCTTGACCTTGCCCGCCTCAAAGGCAACAGCCCAATCAGGGTTGTAGTCGCCTACGGGAGTAGGGATAAAGAAACTACGCGGCAGTTTAGCGTAGACCACCACCTCTGAACTGATGTCCAGCTCTTCGACAAATTGGCGCTCTATATTTGAGTCAGTAAACACATAGTCATAGATATGCCGTTTGGCCTGGAATGCCTTGCTGAGATCATCTTTCGGCTTCTCCTGGGTGAATATATCCACATCGTGATGATCGCTCATCGGGTTATAACTGAGGTGCTGAACGATGACGGTAGCCTTCTGCTCGTTGATCAATCGTACAGCTTTGAGCATGAAGTCTTCTGGATTGGTCTGATATTGGCTGAAGGTTTTTGGATGTATTTTCTGGAGAACAGTTGCGACGGTATTTCGGGTCAGTTGGGTATCTTGAACCAGCTTGCCGACCAGGTCATATTTGACTGCTGCATGTATGGATGCCTTATGGGTCTCTGCCTGGCTCTCTTTCACCTGGAACGCCTGTCCCTGTTTCACCGAGTCGTAGGTTGCCGTGTCAGTCTGCGTACCGCTGATGATAGTGTACTGTAACGGACTTACTTTCAGTTCGCGATCCAGTGTAACCACGCATTTATCGATCAATTCTCCGGTATCAAAATCGACAGCATAGACGGCCTTTCTATTGACCCGACTCCAAAGCGCCTGGAACTCCTTTTTATGGAAGTTACTGTTGAGCGGGTTCGGCTTGGCCTTGCGTGCATCTCCAATGGTGGGTAGTAGAGCATCGCTGAAGATATTGTCGATCAACTGAAATACCTGCTCGGCATGTGGCTGCAACTCGTCAGGCAGAGCCGCCCGCTGCTCATCTCTCTTTGCGTCATGATAGGTCTGGGTTATTTGGTCTTCATCATCCGTATAGTCATGCTTCAACAGATAGCGGTATATCTGCTTTGCCATTTGCGGCGTAACTTCCACATCGCCGCCTGTTGTCTGTAGCACCTTGCCGGTAAAAAATGACTCATCGGCAACCCGTGGTCTATCCGACAAGGTAGCACTGATGTCTTTTTGCAGGGCGAAGACAAAATCCTTGTAGCTCTCACTGGCCACCACGGTCAGCACATTCACATGATGGACGGTGGCCGGCAGGTCTGATCTTTCACCCAGTTGGTTGACCGAGAGGCGTAGGCCGCGTCCCACCTCCTGACGGCGAGAGATAGTGTTATCGCTGTGTTTCAGAGTACAGATCACAAACACATTGGGGTTGTCCCAGCCTTCACGTAGTGCGGAGTGAGAGAAGATAAAGCGTACCGGCTCACTGAACGACAACAACCGTTCCTTGTCCTTCAGGATCAGGTCGTAGGCGTCGACATCATCGGTCTCAGTCGACCTGGCCTTGGTCTTCGGATCGACCAGATGTTTGGTCTTCTTGTCGATGGAGAAGTAGCCATCGTGGGTCCTGTTGGTGTCGATCTGTCTTAGATAACGGTTGTAGGGTGTATCCTCCAGGGTCTGCACCTCATTGAGCTGGAGGTTGTACTCCTCCTCGAACATCCGGGCATATTCACCACCAATTTCGCCCGTTTCATCATAGCAGCGGTACTTGGCTACCTCGTCGATAAAGAAGAGCGACAGCACCTTGATACCCTGGTCGAACAGTTGCCGCTCTTTGTCGAAGTGGGCCTTGATGGTTTCGCGGATCTGAATCCGTCGCTGGGTCGCCTCGTTGACATCACCGGTGGCGTCACCGGATTGCAGCTCCACACCATTGCTGAAGCTCAGGGTATCCTTAATGGCATCGATGTCCGCCACCACAAAACCTTTGTACTGCTCCAGTCCGTCTGAAAGCTCGTAGAGGTTGTCATTGCGGCCCAGCTTACGGGTCATGCGCTTGATGCCGTTTTTCTGCCGAACCTCATATTCCACCCGCGCCACGGGTGGCTTGCTGGCAGAGATTTCGATCGATTCCAGATAGAGGTAGCTGTTGGTCGCGGTAAGCCCTTTAACGTTAATACCACGCACCTCGATCTTCTTCACCAGCTTCTGATTGTAGGCGTCCAGGGCGTCGAGCCTATGTATCCGGTTGTGCTCGGTCTTGTGGGTGGCTGAGTAGCGCAGAATCATCAGTGGATTGAACTCTGCCAATGACGCGACCGTCTTCTTTCCTTCCATCTTCTGGGGCTCATCCAGGATCAGGATAGGGCGGTTTTTCTGGATCACATCGATGGGGCGGCGTGACTGGAAATCGTCCAGTTCCTCATAGATGCGGCGCTGATCCTTTCCCCGTGCCGCGAAGGCCTGCACGTTGATCACCATCACGTTGATGCCAGAATTGGAAGAGAAGCTCTCCACGTCGTGCAACTGTTTGGAGTTATAGATAAAAAACCGCGCCCGTTTACCGTACTGCTCTAGAAAATGTTCAGCGGTGATCTCCAGGGATTTATAGACCCCCTCACGGATGGCGATACTGGGAACCACGACGATAAACTTTCCCCAGCCGTAACGTTCGTGCAACTCGAACATAGTCTTGATGTAGCAGTAGGTCTTGCCGGTGCCGGTCTCCATTTCGGTGTCGAGATTGACGGGGCAGACCTTGCTGCTGACCGGGGTATCGGAGAGAGGCAGGTTCTGGTGCTGCTGGACCGTGCGAATATTCTCCAATAGCTGCGCCTGGGTCAGGGCGATGTCACTGTTCCTGAAACCTGTATCGTCGGTGGTGCTGCCGATGTGCTCACCGACCTTGGCCTCGGCTCCGGGGTCGATTCGATAGGTTGCGCCGGTGCCTTTGGGTTGTCCGGCGAAGCAGTTCACCACGGATTCAACGGCATTTGTTTGATAAGTTTGAACCTTAAATTTGAGCCTCATCAAACAGTTACCTTGTTTTTATTCTGCATTTATTCTGCAAAGTGGCCATTTTATTCTGCATTTATTCTGCAAGCTCCCATTGTGAAGCTTTGCGGGAACCCGTATTACGGATACGTCCCGATCTGCGCAATTTAGTCAGTAAATTTCCGATTTTATGGCGTTTTTGCTCTTCGTTCAGTGCGTCGCTGAGCTTGCCCATTAACAATGTATCTATCTCCTGCCGGGTGGCCTGACCAAATTTAGCCAGATAATCGGTGATCAGTTGGGCGTAAAAGGCGTCATCCTGAGCCCGGGTTCGGATATATTCGGCTTTGCTACCAGCGGCCTTGGCTACTGTCGCTGAGACATGCAGGTTGGGCTTTCGCCCCTCTATGAGCTTCGCCTGGCGAAGGTGTTTGACCATGTCATCCGTCACAGGCAGGTGCTTTTGCACCCGGTCCAGCGCCAGAATGTCCACTAACGGCAAGTCGGTGTTTTGCATGAGCAGGCGGCTATAGGCTGGATCAACCACCTTGCCGTGTACGGTCATTCGTACCATCCCGGACTCACCCAGATCGTAATCCGGCATGGGAAAATAGCGCCGTGCCTGACCGACATGCATTTCATGGATGCCGTAACCCATGGTGTCGATCATATTCAACTCGGTCATGGCTTGGGCGAGGAAGGGGTTGCGATAACGGCGAGGGGTCTTGTTACCGGCAATGTAGTCGCCTGGCTGTCCCTCAAAGAAATCGCCCTCATTTTCAAAGGTGAGTCGATCAGGCTGTTCAGTAACGACAATGCGTCCGCTGCGTGCATAATCCTGATGAGCAATACAGTTGTGCAGGGCCTCCATCACCACCTTCTGGTCATATTTAGCCACTTCAACCGCCAACAAAGCATCATTCGGCAACAGGCGAACCTGAATATTTCTGATTTTCTGATACAGAGTTGAGGTATTGAGCAGAAACGGAGGTCCAAAGTGCTCATAGGCACGATCCTCACCTTCCAGCTTCCAGGTCATCTGTGCTGGATGGGGTGACAACAGATAGGCTGCTTCTGGCTTCCCCAGCAGTAGAAGCGCCGTGCGCGTGAGTTTGCCGTCTTGAGCAAGATGGGCACGATCAAGGAAGGTCGATAGCGGCCAGCCCATCACCTCTTTTTCAGGGAAACGGTTGGCGTACTTGCGGGCAAAGGAGTTCCGTGCAGTTTGAACGGCCTGTTCATCAAGATGATCAAAGCGGGTATCCACAATCTGTGCAGACCAATCTATGGCCATGGTCTGCTGGCGCATCTCGTCCAGCTTATCGAGCGTCAGATTGGTCAGGCTTTCACCGGCACGGGCGTAATAGTGCCCTTTCCAGGCAATCGGCATACCCCGTGGCGCAGCCGGGATCTCAAACAGGACTACCCGTCCATCCGGATCTTGCAGTTCGTGAATGGTGCGGAAGGTCATGCTGGGTTCGGCATTCTCAGCAATTTGCATTTTAAGACTTTGCAGGCGATCCGGTTCCGGCCGATAGTCGGTGCCTGCAACGGTGCGGGTTTTATTGTTTACGCCAAATACAAGCCAAGAGCGCTCCAGGCCCCGTAGGTTGGCCTCATTGGCCAGTGCCGAGAAGTATTTGCCGATTTCTGACGTTGAGTACTCTTTTCCAGCCTGCTTGAACTCGACCACCTCGTTTTCCCAAGTGGCAATCAAGCTATCCAGCAACCCCTGTAGTGCATTCTGATCCATTTAGATCACTTTGATGTCGGTATGGTGGGTAACCTGGTCTTTTTTACGACGAACTACCGAGGTATTCTCGGTAGTTGCTGCCCGGTCCAGAGACGTAGGATGTGGTGAGCTTGCGAACCGCATCATTCGCGGATGGTGGGGTTGATGCGGTTCGCGGAGCTCACCACATCCTACATTGGGTTTGGATGCCTGTTTCATGCCGTGCCCTTAGATCACTTTGATGTCGGTACGGGGGGAGAGATGTTTGAAGATCTGTTCGACATTGATCTTTACGCTGTCGTTGGCGAAGCCGGAGTCTCGAAACACGGCGCGTAGCGGTTCGCGGGTGGCCAGCGCTTTGACAAAGGCTTCATCAATGCCTTCATCGAAGCAGGCGGCCAGGGCGTTTTCATCGACGTGGAAGACGCTTTTTCCGTTGATAGTCTCGCGGGAGATTGGCAGGGTGAGGTCAACACCCCAGTCGAGCATGACCTGGAACAGCAGGTCTTCCGGGGTGCGGTCGGAGCGGATATTATCGGCTTGTTGGAACAGGTCGTCTTGTTTTACGGCGTCGGGGGTGTAGTAGACGTCGTTCATGTTGGAGGTGTCGATTTTGAGTAGTCGGAAACCGAGATCTTGAGGCTTGTCCGTCTGCGCCCGTACCTCTTTGGCAAAATTCCGTACTCGGGTCGTCGCCATCTCCAGGATGCTTGTTAGTTTTGGCTCAGGGGTGGGTAATGGTTCCTGAATTTGTACCGTAATAAACCGTCGGTTGCCACCATCCTCAAGGTTCTGCTTCATCAATGCATGGGCTGTTGATCCACTACCGCAGAAGAAATCCAGCACGATGGTATTTTCATCTGGAGTGGTTGTTAGTTGCAGAATTCGCTGAATCAGTGAGGTGGGTTTGACGGAGTTAAGAACGTTCTCTGTGTGTTCGAAGTCTACGTACTTGATCAGCTCTTTTTTTGCGTCCTGTGTGTGGCCGACCTCCTTCCAAGGCCAGAATGTTTGTGGAGTACGCCCTTGCTTAACTTCGCTTAAGAATCTTTTTAGTCGTGGTGTATTGTTGCCATCCGCACCCCACCAAATCCTATTGTCGGCATCCAGTGCCTTGAACTTTTCTTCGTTGATCGTCCAGTAACGTCCTTTGGGTGGGCCATCTATTACTCTGCCTGAGGGGCAAATAATAGAATATAACCCCGCGTTGTATCTGTTCCTTGCCGCAAGATCGCTTGATGTCCAAGGGCCGCGATGGTCGTTGTCAGGGTTCTTATAACGCGCCAACATTTCATCGGTCTGTGGTAATGGGATAGGTGACCAGCACTCTATCCTCCTTGCATAAACCAAAATATAATCATGGTTCTCCGAGAACCATTTTGCAGAGTTATTTGGTGCAAACACCTTCTGCCAGATCACAGTTGCAACAAAATTGGCTTCACCAAAGATCTCATCACACAGCTTCCGCAGATTCTGCACCTCATTATCATCAATGGAGATAAATATCGTCCCATCATCGCGCAGCAGACTATGGGCCTGTTTTAACCGGGGGTACATCATCGTCAGCCAATCTGAATGATAGCGACCATTCGCTTCGCTATTGGCCACCATCCGGTTGCCGGCCTCATCCTTTTGATTGGATCGCTGAAAATAGGCTTCCGTATCTTCCGAGAAATCGTCGTCGTAGATAAACTCTCTGCCGGTGTTGTACGGGGGATCGATATAGATGACCTTCACTTTATTGAGGTAGGTCTCCTGCAACAACTTCAACGCATCCAGGTTGTCCCCCTCGATAAACAGATTTCGGGTGGTGTCGAAATCAACACTCTCTTCCCGACAGGGACGCAGGGTTTTGGCAATCGGCGCGTTGGCGGTGAGCAATGCTTCACGCTTTCCGGGCCAGTTGAGCTGGTAGCGCTCCTGTGGTCCGTCAACGATTGACCCAGATAGCTCCTGGCGCAGTTGATCGAAGTCGATGGCCTGCTTTATTTCACCATCGCCGGTACGGGTCTCGGTGATGCAATTGGGGAACAGCTCCGCGAGTTTGGCGATGTTTTGTTCGGTGATATCGGGGCTGTGCAGTTTTAATTTTTCCATGCGTTTCTCAAATCGCGTTTGTTGTCGATGCGGTTCGCAAGCTCACCAACATCCACATAAATGATCCATCCGTAGGATGTGGTGAGCTTGCGAACCGCATCAACATCATTCGTGTTCACCCACATCCCAATCGTCCTGGGGCGCTCTTGCCCAATCTTTCGGCAATATCCCCTGCTTCACAAACCGATGGAAACTTGAAAAAGACCACTCATTTACCTGCTCTACCCAACCATGTTTTACCGGGTTCCAATGGATATAATCCACATGACGCTGGTAGTCCTGATCATCCCGGATCAGGTGTTCCCAATATCGACGTTGCCAGATTCCCCGTTCACCCCGTTTTATCCGGCTCTCGGAAAGGCTTTCACCAAGTGGAACTCCCCGGGAGAAACCGGCCTTGATCAGGGACCACCGGGTTTTATAGTCTGCATCACCCGTTGGCAAGGTCCAAATGCAGTGCAGGTGTTCTGGTAATACCACCATTGCATCAATATCGAAGGGGCGATTCTCTTTCACCTCTCTCATTACCTTTCGCAACAGATCAATTTGCTCGATCAATAGCTGATTGTTGTGCCTTTTAGCGCAGTTCACGGTGAAGAAGTAGGTTGCTCCTTCCAATTTTGAACGTCGGTAATTGGTCATGTTTGTTTATTGCTGGATGGCGATGCGGTTCGCAAGCTCACCAGCATCCTACATTTGGTTTTCCCGTAGGATGTGGTGAGCTTGCGAACCGCATCACGTGAATCATCCAGCCTTCACCTTCATTAAGGTATTTAACATTTTCTCAATTTCACGGAGTTGGGCGTTGATCTCTACCTTGCGGTTGAACTGTTTTTCTCTGTGCAGACGGTTCTCAAGCTTGTCGCGCTCACGCTCTTTTCGCTCTATTTCCGCATAGCGGCTGAGCTGTCCCTGCAGGGTCTCTCCTACACGTCCGGGTAGGGGCAGCAGTACACGTAGTAACTGTTCATAGAGCCGGGCCAGATCGAGCGCCACCGGCAGCGGCGTGCGCTCGGTTTCGGCGGGCAACCAAGACGAGCCGAGGTAGCCATCGACCACCCATTTTTCACTATCGGCCTCGCTGGGCCGCTTGTAGGCGGCAGTGAATTTTATCTGCCCCTGATAGTGCAATTCAAACAGGATCGGAAAGGGTATCGCCTGATCAATTACACGTAGCACACCTTCTCCTAGCTCCCGGGTTTTCAGATGAATCTCGAAGATTTCGATCTCCGGTACGGAGCGGTTGCGTGGCAGATTGACGGTCTCCGGGGCCAACTTGTAGCGCCAGATGATTTTATCGATCTGGTCAACAAAGTGTTGTTTCACTGCCCGACTGGGTTTGGCGTGCTGATAGATCTTGTTTTTCGGCACTACCCGGCCGAATGCCGCCGCCTTGGGGTAGTGGAAGAGTGTCATGCCTTGGCCTGAATCACGATGAAAGCGATCAGCTCAAAGTCGTCCAGCCCCTGGATGGTGTGCGTCAGCGCCGTGGTGGAGCCCGTGCTGAAGAGACTGTCCAGGTCGCCCTCCTCCTTGCGTTCGATCATAGAGTGGATCGCCTGATCAAGCAGGTCGGAGTAGACCTGCATATTTCTGCCGTCGTGTGTCGCCTTGTTGAACTGCTGATAGCACGCCTGGATTGGTTGCGCCCGGCCCTTGCAGGCGGTTCGCGTCAGATCGAGCAGCCGCTTGACCTCGGTATGATCGCTGATTACCCGGCCGTCATCGCCTATGTAGATGAGGTAGAAGGGGTGCAGGCGATTCTGCTGGTTGATGTTGACGCCCTGGTTGCGGTTGCGCAGGGTGAAGATCACACCAGGTAGCAGGCCTCGTTGGGTATCCTCCTGTACCACCGCATGCATACCATTGGGTATGTTGGAGAGGTCGCCATTGGCCTTGACGTAGTTGAGCAGGTCCATACGGAAGTCGTTAAGACCGAGATCGGTGATGGCGACGCCGGTCTTCAGCTCCTCCATATCGATCACTTCATCCTGTAGCCGTCGCAGCTGCTCCTTGCGGTAGGAGACATCATTGGCCTCTGCACTGAGGACATTGTCATCCCCTGTGGCGGTGACATCGGCAATGACCATACGATTTTCAACCCGTTGTTTGAGGTTGATGTACTCGTCCAGGGTAATGTCTGGCCAGTAGTTGACCAGCTGGATACTGGAATTGGGGGAGCCGATACGGTCGATACGGCCGAATCGCTGGATGATGCGGACCGGGTTCCAGTGGATGTCATAGTTGATCAGGTAGTCGCAATCCTGCAGGTTTTGTCCCTCGGAGATACAGTCGGTGCCGATGAGTATCTCGATCTCGTTGGGTTCATTGGGCATGACCAGCGCCTTCTCCTTGGAAAGCGGCGAGAAGAGAGTCAGTAGTTCCTGGAAGTCATAACCCCGGCCCAAGGTCGATTTCGGGCTGCTGGAGCCAGTGACCTTGGCTGTGTGGATCTGGCGTCTGCCAAGGAAGCTTTGAGCCAGATTGTCGTAGAGGTAGTCGGCGGTATCAGCGAAGGCGGTGAAGATCAGCACCTTGCGGTTGCCCGGATTGATGGGTGAGGCGAGTTTGCTGTCGATCTGGGTCTTCAGGTGTTGCAGCTTGGCATCATCCTCCGGGCTGATCTTGGTCATCTCCGTCAACAGTTGATCGATGATGGAGAGATCGGCTTCAAGTTCTTGCTGCCATGAGGGTAGATCCATATCGGCCAGACTGATCTTGATCTTGCCACCTATAGAGGCTTCTTCCAGGTCAGGGAGTTCGTCATCGTCTGGCTCCAGGTCTGAAAACGCAGTGGCGATGTCGGCAAAGCTGGTGCTGGCTCCCGTAGTTTGAAATAGGTCTATTTTGTCGAGAGTGTTCCGATGGTTGTTTTTAAGTTTCTCCAGGGTGATGCGGAATGCCTGAACCGAGCTTTCCAGACGCTTGAGCAGGTTGGTGGTCATCAAGGCCTGGAGGCTTTTCTCCCGATCTGCCTGCCTGAGTTTGCCTTTGCCACCTTCAACTTCGGTGTCGTAGAGGGCCTCATATTTGGCTAGACGACTGGGGTGGATGTAGCTCACTGGGGCGTAGACTGCGAGCTTCAGCGCGGATAGATGGCCAAATATCTCATTGAAGCCGATGACATCATGGCGCTGAGTCAGCGCGCAGTGAAAGGCCATGGGCTTGCGACGCTCGGGAAAAGTACCGATGTCCGACGTGTCGTAAAAGGTTTCGATATGTTTACGTGAGCGGGCAATGGTGACGCTGTCAAGTAGCTCGAAGAAATCAAAATCCAGTGCATTGAGGATGGCGCCGGCGGTCCGCTCCTCCGGTGGCAGATCCGACCAGGCATTGAAAGCCTTCTGTGCGCGACGGAAGATCTCGTCAATGTCCTTCTCTGTACGTAGCTTCTGGCCAAGGGTATCAGATTCCCCCTCATAGGCCAGCGCCAACTGGTTGCGCAGATCACTGAATCGATTATTGACCGGTGTTGCCGATAGCATCAGCACCTTGGTCTTCACACCCTCTTTGATGACCGCATTCATCAGCCGCTGGTATCGGGTCTCTTTGTCTTTGTAGACATCGTTATTGCGGAAGTTGTGGGATTCATCGATCACCACCAGGTCGTAGTTACCCCAGTTGATGCGATTCAGCGGTGTGCCGAACGAGTCGCCGCTGGTGCGCAGTAGATCCGTGTGGCAGAGCACATCGTAGTTGAGTCGATCCTTGGCGAGGATATTGGTCTTCAGGTTGCGGTTGAAGTTGAGCCAGTTGTCGGCCAGTTTCTTGGGGCGGAGCACCAGGACAGAGCGGTTGCGAAGTTCGTAGTATTTGATCACGGCCAGGGCTGTGAAAGTCTTGCCCAGGCCTACACTGTCGGCCAGGATACAACCGTTGTAGGTCTCCAGCTTGTTGATAATGCCTGTGGCTGCATCACGCTGGAAGTTAAACGCCTTTTGCCAGATCAGGCTATCCTGATAGCCGGTCAGATCATTGGGCAAGACATCTTCGCTGATATCCTCCAGAAATTCGTTGAAGATGTTATAGAGCATCATGAAATAGATACGCTCGGGGGAATTCTCCTTATAGACCGAGTCGATATGCTCACAAAGTCGTTCTGTTACATCTTCCAACTGTTCACTGTCGTTCCAGATCTGGTCAAACAGTGTGAGGTAGGTACTGGTGAGGGCAGGTTCATCCATCTTGTTGACGAAGTTGGATACCGCATCTCCCTGCTGGTAGCCAAGATCGACAGCAGTAAAACCGTGCAGTGGCAGGTAAACGGCAGCTGAATCTGCCTCTTTGACACCGGCGAACTGCTGCATTGGTGCCTTACCACTGTTGGAGCGGAAACGCGCCTTGCGTCGTATCCAATCAGCACACTCTCTGGCAATCGCCCGTTGGGTCAGCTTGTTCTTGAGCTGGACTTCAAATTCACTGCCGTAGAAGCTGCGTTCACGTTCTGATTTTGGGATGTGGAATTCGCGACGCGCCTTCGTGATTCTGTCGCTGACCTCATTGGGCACGAAGGTCGGTGCCGTGAAAATGAACTCCAGGGAGTCGATGCACTCCAGCTCATCCTTGAGGGCTTCATAGGCATAGATGGAGAAGCAGGAGGCGGCGATCTTCAGCTTTGACCCGGTGGTGATGGTCTGCCTGAGGCTGTCACCGAGAAGATTATTAATATTATCAATCAGTTCCATGTTCGCAGCCCAACAAAATGGACCCTATATCCTAATTACCTCCAATAATACCCAAATGTACTGTAAAGACCCATATAATCCAAAGGAATGTAGAAAAATGCAGACTTGGAGTGAAGCATGGCTCAGTTCATCGCGTATCCAAAGGCACTCTCCTACTTAGCTGACCGGATTGGTGCGACGCAAGAAGAGATAGCCGCCTGGATATTTCTCGGGCCTGAGAGCGGTGGTCTCACGGCATATTTGAATGCCAATGAGCTGAAACCACCACCAAGATTTCACTACAACCACGGGAACGAAGGTGATTTTGACTATCTATCGCCCTTGATGGCCTGCTGGTTCTTGGAAAAGGACATTGCCAACTTCCAACCTGAAGACCGCTACATTACCGGCAAAGCGCTCATTGAGCGCTGGAGCAAACAGCCAGGAATTCAACCTCAAGCCTTCATCGGTGCAAAGATTGCTGAAGGACGCCTGTTTGACATGCATCCAATATTTGGCTGCACACGAGTTAGTGGTAGCGGTGACAACTCATTTCCACTGATTGAAAGCGGACTTTTCACAGTATCGAGCGTGGAGGCAATTGAAGCAGAAGATTTTGGTGGAATGGCAAGTAAACAGGGCGAAACACATCCAATGATTACTAGAGAATACCCACCCAGTATGCTTATCAATTTTGATGAGTTTCTGTTTTATCTCACGATCGACTCTTTCTATGGGATGAAATCAACGAATAGCAAACAGATTATCGAAGGCGTTTATGCAAGCAAGAAGGGCAATGCCCTGTACGAGCAATTTAGGAACAGGTTTTCTCGACAACCTTTCAAAGGAGATAAGCAGCGAGAACTACTCTACCTGTGGTGTGGATTCATGGGCTTGCCAATTTACCAAAACGGATCTGCTACAAGCTGGCGACATGGCGACTTCACAACGCATTGGCTTGAAGAAATCCAATTGGAATTGAATGAAATACAAGATTTTCTATTGACCCACTCTATGCCGCTACCGATCAAACTATTCAGCAATAACCACAACTCAATTGGAATTACGCCTACAGAACAAACAATTCCAGAGAAAACGAATCATCCACTAGCAATATTCAGAACCATGAAGGACCTACGGTTTGAAGAAATTACGATTCGCATTGACCCAGAAAATTTTGCTCTCAGAATTTCAGCTCGAGGAAAAAATGCTTCCGTGCCATTTTCTACAATAGGGATCACCAAAAAATACGAAATGGTGTTAAATAGACATGGTGAGGTATTCATGGCAATGGCAAATGGGCAAGCAGGCAACGGGTCAAAGAGGCAACGGGTCAGGCCTGCGCTATTGCACTAATACCTATCCTCACCTAAACTTGAACCCATGGCAAGAAAAACAAGGCTTCATGTTCCAGGCGGTCTCTACCATGTGATGCTGCGCGGAAATGGAGGACAGGTGATATTCTTTGATGAAGCAGATCGTTATCACCTGTATCTGCTGATTCAGCAGGGGGTAGAGCGCTATGGACATCGGGTTCATGGTTTTTGCTGCATGACCAACCACATACACCTGGCTATCCAAGTGGCGGAAGAACCTCTGTCCAGGATCATGCAGAATCTCTCCTTCCGCTACACTCGCTGGATAAACAAAAAACAGGCTCGAACTGGACACCTGTTCCAGGGCCGTTACAAATCGATTCTGGTGGATGCGGATAGTTATCTTCTCGAATTAATTCGATACATCCATTTGAATCCTGTCCGGGCGGGGATGGTGGAAGAGCCTGACGACTATGCTTGGAGTGCTCACCGGGCCTATTTGGGAAGAGAAACCTTGTCTTGGTTGGAAACAGATTGGGTACTAAGCCGTTTTGCGAAACGGCTGGATACCAGCCGGCAGAGGTATGAGGCCTTTGTACAGGCAGATATAGGAGGAGGTTATCGTGAGGAGTTCCACCGTGGCGGTGAAGATGGCCGGGTTTTAGCTGATGACCGGTTTCTGGAACGAGTGTTGGGTGCACCGGTTCAGCTATCACCGAAGGTGACATTGGAAGGCATCATTGCTTATGTAACGGTTGAATATGGGGTAAGTGAAGAGGAGCTTCAGGGGCCTTCCAGAAATCGGGCGGTTTCGGAGGCTCGCACCGTGACTGGTTGGTTGGCGCGACGACTTAGGACCGCCTCGATTCAGGAGGCTGCGAGCCATTTCCATCGAGATGCATCGACGCTCAGTCGGAATATTGGGAAAATCGAGGCCAGAGCAAGAGCTTCGGATAGGTTGCGAAAGCGGCTTGAAGGATACCTATATGCATTAATACAGGCCTGACCCCTTTCTTCTTTTTTTTCTTCTTTATTGACGACTGCATATGAGCAATCCAGGGAATGTGGTGGTGAGGCCAATGCGTGCTATGTCACCCAACATGCGGGTCAACATCCTTACTCCACTCATCAAGCAACTGACTGAGGCCACCCTCAAAGCTGAGTTGGAGTCTCATCTCGATAGAGATGTAACCCCCATTTCTGAATTCAATAAACGTTCTTGGAATTCAGAAAAGCGCCCAGACTTATATCAAAATCGGTTATATGAAGTAGAGCCCAATCAGTGGAAACATCATAGTCGGAGTAAAAAGTAGGATATTCCCCATTCGATACGGCGGTTACCAGATAGCCCAGATGCTTAAGTAACATTCTGTGCTCCTGGTGGTGTTTTGCAAATCCAGGAAAATCATATTTTTTCATCAACTGCTCTTCAGTTGAGAAATGCATGCGCGTAAATTCCACCAGATCAACCAATAAAGTCTTTAGATCATTTTTATCGATACAGGCTTCCACTGCAGTGTGAAGATGATTTACAAGTTCAAGCATCTTCTTATGCTGAATCACTAGTGTCCCAACGTTAAATCGAATAAATTCAATTGGTTATCCATGGCGCATTCTTCACTTTTGCAATCGGATTTCATAAGCAACTGATCCAATGGGGTTTTCTCGAAAAGAGTAAGGCTC
>JAESPD010000076.1 GCA_016756855.1 gamma proteobacterium endosymbiont of Lamellibrachia anaximandri
TCTCAGGCTTTGGCCCAAACCTCGCAATCCCCGGGAAAATACTTTCGTCTCACTCCTCTTACGCATGGTGGCTTGAGTGCCAACTTTCAGGATGGTGAGAATTTCAGTGAAACTTCAGTTATTATATTTCAATACGTTATTAATTCCGACTACTCCCACTCGATTGTAAACAAGCCATTTTTATCTTTCATTTTCAATGAGTTATTTTCATACCAATTGATAATACCATGCTCAGAAATTTCTTGAAATGGTTTCATTTTCTCCATAAATCCCTAAGTACTCAATGTCTCTTTCGAACACTATTCCGTAAGGGTACCTGCTTTGATTGTGCCAGCCTGATTGGGCTACGTCCAAAAAACCTGTTGCCCTAGTCCCATTTTGGGACTATTATTTAAAGCATGCGAATCATCGCACTGTCGACGCTGAAAGCCTTCTGGGAAGAGAACCCGGAGTATCAGGATGCCAAGGAACCAACACTGGCTTGGCACCGTCATGCCTTGCAAGCCGACTGGAGTTCTCCCAGCGATGTAAAGCAGGATTTCAGGAACGCCAGCATCCTTAAAGATGGACGCGTGGTGTTCAATATTGCGGGGAACAAGTATCGACTTGTCGTCTGGATCAACTACGCCTACAGGGTTGTATACATCCGCTTTATTGGCACCCACTCGCAGTATGACAAGATTGATGTGCAAACCATTTAACTGCCGGAGGATTAACGATGGACATCAAACCGATTAAAACTGATGCCGACTACCACGCGGCATTAAAAGAAGTTGAAAGCCTGATGATGGCTGGGCCGGATACGCCAGAAGGCGAAAAGCTGGATGTCACGGTTACTCTTATTGAGGCCTATGAATCCAAGCACTTCCCGATGGACTTGCCCGATCCTGTTGAGGCGATCAAGTACGAAATGGAACGCAAGGGCTTAACCGTAAAAGACCTGGAGCCCATGATCGGTAAAAGTAATCGCGTTTACGAGATCCTTAATCACAAGCGCTCGCTGACTTTGAAGATGATCTGGAAGCTCCACGAAGGCTTGGGTATTCCGGCTGAGTCGCTGATCAAACCGCCTCAAGCTCATGCCTAATCAATATCGCAGCGGAGATAAGCTTCGTGATATCTCCGCTATCGATTCGAGGCTGGCTGAACTTGAACAGGAAAAGCAGCAACTCATCGCACTCAGAGAGGAACTGCAAAAATCCAGACCAACGCCCCTCGTTTCAGATTCCTTTTCTCCAGAACAAAAGATTGCGATTTTCAGAAGCCTGTTTCGTGGTCGCACCGATATTTTTGCCAATCGCTGGCAAAACCAACAAGGACGAAGTGGCTATTCCGTAGCCTGCGACAACGAGTGGGTTCAGGGTATCTGCAACAAACCGAGGATCAAATGCCAAGACTGCAATCACCGCCAGTTTAGCGAGTTAGATGATCAGGTGATATATCGACATCTAGCTGGACAGCAGGTTGTTGGCCTATACCCATTACTACAAGATAACACCTGTCACTTGCTGGCCGCCGATTTCGACAAAGGAAACTGGCAAGATGAAGTAAAAGCGATGTCCAGAGCTTGTACCGAATATGGCGTGCCTCACGCAGTAGAGATTTCACGCTCCGGGAATGGCGCGCACCTATGGATATTTTTTGATGACAAGGTTCCCGCTAAAGAAGCTCGCTTACTGGGTTTTGGACTACTTGATAAAGCGATGGAGGTTTATCCAAACCTGTCTTTCGATTCCTATGACAGATTGTTTCCCAATCAGGACATACTGCCTGAAGGGGGATTCGGCAACTTAATTGCGTTACCACTACAACGCGAAGCCAGACTCGCGGGCAATAGCTCATTTGTCGATGCAGAATTGAATATCATTGACAACCAATGGCAGTACCTCGCACAGATAAAGAGGCTTTCCAGGCAGGAGCTAAATAAGCTGCTTCCGCAGATTTCCCCCAACGCAAGCCTGATTTCAGAGCAGGACGTTACCGATACCCGGCCTCCTTGGGAGATAACAGCCAAATCCAGGCCACTGGTTCTGGAAAACCCACCCCAACAGGTAACCATAACGCTGGCCAACCACATCTACTTTGAGGTAAAGGCGCTACCAAGCGCCCTTTCAGCAAGATTAAGGCGGTTAGCCAGCTTTTCGAATCCGGTTTTCTTTAAAACACAGGCGCTTCGCTTTTCTACCCACGGCATCCCGCGATTCATTTCTTGCGCACGCATTGAACGTGGCTACTTGGCATTGCCTCGCGGGTGTTTGGATGATGCGCTCGCGTTATTGAAAGAGAACAATATAGACGTTCAAATCGATGACAAGCGTGAGTTGGGCACTACGCTTTCAGGCATGAAGCCATTGTTAACCTTGAGGAAAAATCAGCAAGCCGCCGTAAAAAAAATGAGCAAACATGACGCAGGAATACTGCATGCGCCTACAGCGTTTGGAAAAACCGTAACGGCTATCGGAATGATCGGCAAGCGCAATACAAACACGCTCATTCTTGTACACAGTCGCCAATTGCTTGATCAATGGCAGGAAAGACTGCGCTCGTTTTTGCCAGAAGCGGAGATCGGCGTCATCCGCGGCGGAAAGAAAAAGCCGACCGGAATCATTGACATAGCGACGTATCAAAGCCTGATTAACAAGAAAGACAATACCATTTCTCCCATTGTTCAGGACTATGGGCATGTGATAGTTGATGAATGTCACCACGTATCCGCACCGCGCTTTGAAATGGTATTGAACGAAGTTCGAGCGAAATACCTGCTCGGCCTGACTGCTACCCCAGAAAGACAGGACGGCCACCAGAAGATCATCTTTATGGCTGCCGGCCCCATTCGGCACAAAGTTAATAGCTCAAGTGAAGGGACATTCGAGCAAGAAGTTCAAGTCCATCAGCTCTATGATACGCCACCACTGCATCTTACTCTGTCCGAAGAGCGCCCCAAAATTACAGATGCGTACCGATGGATAATGGAAAACGAAAATCGTACACAGCGGATTGTGTCCGATGTGATCGACAATGTTCGCGAAGCCAAGCATCCAATCGTCCTCACTGAAAGACGCGAACACGCGGGAATGATTAACAACCTTCTCAATGAAAGCGGTATTGACTCCGTCATATTGAAAGGTGCAATGAGAGCCGCTGAACGCAAGCGTGTTGACGAGCATTTACAGTCGGCGCAGGTTGTGGTCGCCACTGGAAAGTATGCGGGAGAGGGTTTTGACTTGCCCAGACTGGATACGCTGTTTCTTGCCATGCCCATCGCCTGGAAAGGCTCGCTGGCGCAATATGCGGGAAGGATTCATCGGGAATCAGACGGTAAAACGCAAGTGACGATTCACGATTACGTTGACTACGGTCTTCCCATGCTCCAACGCATGTTCAATAAGCGCGAAAAAAGCTATAAGACGATGGGCTATACCATCTTATTCTCAGGTGAATCGGCCAGCACGAATAAGGCAGAGCAATTTGAAACTGCGCTGTTATAGCAGGTTCCGGATTGCTCCAGAGCACACGCAGTTCAAGCACTCTGATACCATGCCAAACTCAATTTTCCTCTCATGGTATCGATGTTTTCTGCCTCGCTACACGCAATAAATACCATGAAAAATACCATTGATGATGCAGATTTTATTATTGATTAGAGCTGTTTTATCATTATATTTCAATGTGTTACGAATTCTTCCTACTCCCACTCGATTATAAATAAGCCATTTTTGTCTTTTATTTTCAATGACTTATTTTCCTGCTAATTGATAATACCATGAAAAATACCATGCTCAGAAATTTCTTCAAAAAGTTTCAAATTTTTATTTGATCGACCAGAAAAGCCGAGCACAAAAATCTATTTAGTCGGGTAATAGAGATTCCAATCCCATGGATGTTCAACTCCACTCCCCGCGCCAAAACATATGCCTATCATACCCCATCAAATACTGCGAAAGATATCGTAAAAACAGCGCGTTACCGCAAATACTCTTCAGCTGGGCTTTAGTCGTTTTCAAGTACGATACTGAAATGCTCGGTGCATTTACCCGGTAGGCCATCCTTGCGAAACCGTCTTCCCCAGACTGCGAACATGACGCGATCTTCAGAGGTATAGACGTTCATCCCTTCTACCTCGACCCGCACCAGACTTTTCCCAGCATCGACCACCACGATATCCCCCACTTCGATGCCCAAAACATCCTGACACAGGACCACAGTTTCACTATCGAGCTCCTGTTCCCATTGCTCAAGGTCTGCCTCCAACTGCCGCCATGCTTGTCGGGCGCTGACGAACGGCCCCGCCTCTCCCCGAGAAAACCACAGCCTATCGAATAGCGCGAGTCGTTCGTTCGGTACGGCCTGATCCATCTCATAGGTCGCCTCCACTAACGCCTCATAGACCGCTTGCGCCTCCTGTAGTGCTTGAAGACGTTCTGCATAAGGTTTGATCCCTGACCGCTGGATCCTCCCCGGTAACCGCTTGTCGTTCGCGGGCATCAGGTCAATCGGACAAACTTCCCGCAGTGGTATCCGAACCGTCTCGAACCGGTCGCGTGACCAGGTATCGTCCACGTCCGCCCGGATCCATACGTCATGGGATGACACACACAACTCGGTCTTGGCTCTTGAGTAAGCACTGGGTGAATAAATCTGCTTCACTGACCAGGCGTGATCCAAGGCCGACATCTCGGCTGCCACATAGGCCAGACCGTTGTCACGCGCCAGTCGTGAGAGGTGCGCAATACGCCCCAGGAAATCCTGTGTGGCCCTGACGGAGATTGTGGGACTATCCGCACGAGAGTAACGGCCATCGGACTTTCGATGAAATACCAGCAGCTGCTCCTTCGCGTGTGGCAGCAACTTGCCGACCAGATTACTCAGGCTGCTAAGCGCTCCATTCATGCTTGACGCAGTATCCCTGTCGGCCAACCACTTCTCATATCGGGTCTGTAGAACGATCAGGATCTGAGCCGCCAGCTCCGGGGGAATGGAACGGATCCCATCGTAGGCTAACTCACAAGCCTTGGTATCGACTCCGCTGCCTGCCAACCCATCCAGCGCATATCTGAGAAATTCCAACTGCAGCTTGGATAGTGGGATTTGGCTTTTTGACCTCGCCTGTTTCCGCAGGCGCTCTTCAACTTCTGTGCGATATGCCTGTAACGGTGGCTTCCTTGGCGTTTTACCCGATGCGACCCTGGCCCAATATCCTCTCGGTGGCTTTGGAACCTGAAGTCGCCGGCAAAGCTTGCCCAGGGCCACATCAGAAATTCCCAACTCGGGTGCCACCTCTGTGGCGGGGCGTTCCCAAACCAGAGCGAATAATTCTTCACGAGACGGATCAGCATTCCTCAATGACACCGGACCTTCATGATCGAATCACTCGTTATGCATTGATTTCTTCCTGGAGTCCCTGGAGCACAGCCAGAATCTCCTCGAAATCCGACACCTCTCCGAAAATCATATTTTCCATTGCTCGATAATCGGACCTGACCGAAGCCAACACATGGCCCTCCGGTACCAGCCTCAAAGTGCCCGGTTTAGCCAAATCATATCTAGCCCAGCCCCGTGGATAGAAGCGTTGCTTGAACGTCACTACACTGGCCAACAATTCAGGATCGGCCAAGGCCCGCGCCTTGACCGGCGATTGGGCCATCTTCGCCAGATCGTAATAGTGGCGTGAATAGCGGCGCGGCTGTGGATTTCCCTCAGGGCGATAGGCCTCGTGGTGCAGAATCGTCGCCTTCTCCCAAAATGTGCGCTCCGCCTTGATGACCTTGACGGCGCATTCACGCTGCTCAAACACTTTAGGAAATGCCTCAGCCGCATAACAGCTAATCCGGCGTTCCTCATAAGGCAGCCATGACGCCAGTGGACCGATTTCCAGCCGCACCTCTGGCCGGAGGTAATCATCAGGAAAGGCGGCGGGGTAGTTGATATCAATCACATACGGATCATCATCCACACCACAACCACACACCCCGTCGAGTGCTACCTCGACCAGCCTCAGCAATTCCCCACCAATGTACTGTTGTGCCTGTTCATTGATCGCAGTGTTCAACTGGGCCTGCTTGGTTTTGGAACGTTCAGCCAAGGGGTCTTCACCACCCAGGACTCGCCAATCGAGGACCAGGTCGATATCCTCTGAGAAACGTTCAATCAGGTGATAAACCTTGGAGAGGCTGGTACCGCCCTTGAACATCAACAGCCGCGCGAGATCCGGTTCCTGGAACAACCGGTTAAGCACCCAGGTTACCCAAAAGTCCTTTTCCACAACGGCCGGCGTGGTACCTTTCTGTGTCGCGGTCTCCGAAAACAGCTCGCTACGTTCCCGCGCAGGAAGCCGGGCAACCCTGTCCATCAGTCACCCTCCTTGCATATCCGTTTGATGGTTTCGTAGATCCAGCTGGTAACCGAGCGGGTATCCCTGAGGATACGATCACACGCCTTCGACTTCAGCTGCTGGCGGATACTCTCAATCACCTTCCGGTCTACATGCTCCCGACCCAGTGCTTTCAGGGCCTGTACTACCAAACCACTCTCTCTGTATTTGAAACCCACATCCTTCAAAGCGGATTTCTTGAATACCAGGGAATGCTCCCCTATTTCGTACTCTCGGCCCGGACCATCGGAGAGATAAACCCAGCGCCCCGGCACCTGGGTGGAGAGGCCCAGCAGGTTCAGGGCCGCATCGCCGGAAGGCTGAATCCGCCAGTTGAATTTGCGAGCCAGAGCATGGGCCACCTGGTCGAGATCCGGGCTCAATTGACGGTCCAGTAGCTCGCTATAGCGAGGATAGTCGTAGACCCCTCGACAGACACGGCGGATCTTGCCAGCCTTGGTCAGGCTGGAGAGTGCCTGGTGGATATTGGCCTCACCGAATTCGGCCACAAAATCGGTCTTGGTAAAGACCCAACCCCTACCACGGCCATATATCCGTGAAATAACTTTGTTTTCAATACTTTGTGACATTTTCGAATGCTACGCTTTTCAGGAAAACCGTATTGTTTTTCTAAAATATAAGCTTAGCAGATCTACAGCACTATGTGCAGACTGGTGACTAAGGGACAGGTCAGAGCATACTCACAGTCTGCATGAGTGAGCGCGGGGTAAGGCCGGCGCTGAGCGAGCAAGGACATGCATCCCCTTCGTGGCCTGGGAGTCGGTCATATCACTAATGGCCGAAAGCGGACTGAGGCCTTACTCAAACAGGTAATGCTCAGTACGGCTGATACCATGCCAGCGCCAATTTTCCTCTCATGGTATCGCTGCTTTCTAATTTCAATACGCGGCAAATACCATGAAAAACACCATTGATGATGCAGATTATATTATTGATTGGAGTTATTTTATTGTTATATTACAATGCGTTACGAATTCCGGCTACTCCCACTCGATTGTAAACGAGCCATTTATTCTATTTAATATCAATGTCTTAATTGTTGGCGTATGTAGTAATACCATGAAAAATACCATGTTCAAAAATTACTGCTAATCGACACAATAATCACCAGTTCACACAGTAAATCATTTCTTCTCTAAACCAAACCCGGCCGGTTCGACAACGGTCAACTCATAACGGGTTGTTCTGCCACCACCCGGTAGTGGCATGATGATCCCCTTGGCAACCAGATCTGAAAGATCACGACTCGCTGTTCGATTGGGACACTTGGTGATCACTTCATATTTTTTTGTCGTTATCCCGCCTTCAAAGCCCTTGCGACCTTCAGCAAATACACGCGCCACCATCCTGGCCTGCCGGTCATTCATCTGATCGCCATAGGCTTCACAAAAACGCGTCTTGGCCAATACAAAGTCCACTTCTTCCCTGGCAATTTCCTGTGCATTGATGACCCTGAAGGCAAAGTAATCAAGCCAAACATTAACATCCAGGCTTCCACGGCTCGCTTTTTCCAACTGCAGGTAATAGGATTTTTTGTCTCCCTCTATCGCCGTGGCAAGACAAGCCGTGGTCGGATAGCCGAGAAACTGCGAAAGTGCATGGTCAGCGATCGCCCTGCCGACTCGCCCATTACCATCATCGAAGGGATGAATCACCTCGAACCAAAGATGGGCAATCCCTGCTCGGGCAATCCCGGGCATCTTCTTGCCCCCATTCAAGGAGATGGTCTGGTTGTACCAGTCGATGAACCCCGCCATTTCATCAGGTACCTGAGTCGCTGGCGGGGCTTCATAGTGAACTTTTTCCCGCCCGTAAGGCCCGCTAACGATCTGCATTGGCGAAGGATCGTTGCGATATACACCTCGCAGAATTGACGTGTAGCGCTGCTCGGGAATCGCCATGGATTGCCAATTACCTAGCAGATCATGCGTCAGGGATGTTTGCCAGTTCTTGCGAACGTCCACCAGCAGCGAAGCAGCACCTGCCGCTTTTTGGTCTGAGTTATCCGGTAGCACATCCGATGTAATCAAAGAGAGCAGAGATGACCTGACCGAATCTCTATCCAGGTCCTCGCCCTCAATGGCGCTGGTCTTGATGGCCTCGGAAAGCATCAAATCGATCGTGGCATCTTCTTGAGACGCTATTGGCAGAGCCTCAAAGCGGCCAGCCAGACGCTCTGAGTTTATGCGAAATTCAAGTTCCCGGTCTTCGAGCGCACGCTTGTCATAGCGGAAATCTGGCCAGCCAGGTTGTTGCCATATCCATTTCATGCGGCACATCCATGTACCGCACCCTGACGGGCTGCCTTCGGGCGTGCAAACTGTCGATCCTGCCAATTTGTCATGGCACGATTTTAGCACTTATTCACGCCATATTCTATATTGCCTACGGCGTGAATATAGGCCTTAATCACGCCACACCCATCCGAAAAGAGACAATCACCATGCGATTCAACAGGGCCGGGCCTCGTGGACGAGTTTGTCATTTACGAGGGCCTCGACCATAAAAAGGGCAAAATCCATCCGGCGCGTCAGGTTACTTTCCAGTATTGGATCCCCTACGTGTTTGCTCCCGAAAGCTCGTCAAGGGTGGGGGTACCGATCCGGCTACCCGACGACATCCAACAATCAATCGGCCTGTTTAGGCTTGGTTATGCCCAATACCTTCATGCGATATGTCAGAGTCGAAGGTTTAATACCGACTAGGCCGGCAGCGCCGCCCGGGCCCCAGACACGCCAGTTGGCGTGTCGAAGCGCTGCAATCAGATTGGCCTTTTCCTGTTCGCGCATCTCAGTATCGGTTAGGAAGCTGGCCTCTTCTGTTGGGATTGAATTTTCCAATGGGTCTGGCGGAGTGTCAGGATTTTCAGGCATCGCCAAGTCGAGTCGCGCGCGATTACCACTGCTCAGGATCACAGCGCGCTCAATGACATTCCTGAGCTCACGGATATTGCCCGGCCAGCGATGACTCATCAGGCGTTGGGCCTGCTGTTTCGACAAGCGCATCGGCTCGCGGCCAAGATCCGCACAGGTGCGTGTGAGGAAATGCTCGGCCAAAGGTCCGATGTCTTCTCGGCGATCGCGCAACGGCGGCACCAGGATAGGAAACACGCCCAGCCGGTAGTAGAGGTCCTCACGGAATCTCCCAGCCTTAACCTCGGCTTCCAGATCTCGATTAGTTGCTGCAACGACTCGCACATCGACCTTGATCGTCCGATCGTCACCGACCCGTTCAAACTCCCTCTCCTGCAGGGCGCGCAGTAGCTTGCCCTGCAGGTCCGGCGGAATCTCGCCCACCTCATCGAGGAACACCGTGCCGCCATCGGCCAGCTGCAGGCGGCCGACGCGATCACGATGGGCGCCGGTAAAGGCGCCTTTTACATGACCAAAGAACTCGCTCTCGAACAGTTCCTTCGGAATAGAAGCACAGTTGACCTTCACCAGTGGCTTGTCAGCACGCTCACTCTTGTCGTGGATGGCGCGCGCGACCATCTCCTTACCGACGCCGGACTCACCCAGGATCAGCACATTGGCGGGCGTTGCGGCGACAGCGTCGATCTGGGCCATGGTGCGCTGTAGCGCCGCGCTGGAACCGATGATCTCGCCAAAATCCGACCCGGTCTTGATCTCATCGCGCAAATAGTCCCGCTCCAGCTCCAACTGCTCCTTCAACTGCTTGATCTCCTGGAATGCGGCTTCGCGCTGACGCTCGATCTCCTTGCGTTCCGAGATATCGCGAAACACCACGACCGCGCCTTGTATCTCACTGCCCTGGCGGATGGGCGTACTGGTGTACTCGACCGGTACCGGGGAGCCATCGACATGCCAGAAAACCTCTTCGTCCACGCGGTGTACTTCGCCGTCGCGTAACGCAGCGTAGATAGGACACTCGGTATGCGGGTAGGGCGAACCGTCAGGATGCGAGTGGTGATGGACATCATGCGCCCTCTTTCCGATCACCTCTTCCGGCTTCCAGCCGAGGATCTCCATGGTAGCGGCATTACCGAACGTAGCCTTGCCGTTGCTGTCGAGTCCGTAGATCCCCTCCCCCGCGGCGTTGAGTATCAGTTCGTGCATCGTGCGCAAGTGCCGAAGTTCATCGAGTGCCCGATGCAGATCGGTGTTGCAGGTGACCGCCAGGCAAATACCTGTCGAGCCTGACTCCGACCGAATTGGCCAAGCGGATAGCAGGCCCTGGGTGACGCCGTTTTTGCCGACCAGGGAGACGGGAATGTCCTGAAGCGATATCGCTTGCGGTAGCACATCTCGCAGTTGATCCGCCAGCCCTGCCGTGTGATCGAGCAGGAACATCTCCGATAGCGGCACGGTCGATCCGTCGCCCGCGCTCGTCAGACCGAGTCGTGCGCGCCAGCCCCGGCTGATCTGACGGCAGAGCAGCTCTTTATCCAGCACCGCCAGCAGCGTTGGCGCGTCTTGAAACAGCCATTCGGCCATGAGCTTCTCCTCAGTTTTTTGAGGATTAGGCCACAACTTTTTGTGTTCCACAAGTATTTAAGGCATGAATTTTATTTTATCTCATTGTTTTTGTTGATTTTTATGCATGGCACAGCCTTTGCTGTGGAACACAGTGTAAGACAGGAGAAGCCGATATGAACGCCAGACAACGCAGTCGCCTCATCAATCTGAACCGAGCATTGATCTTCGCCCTCACCTTGGGCGGACTGCTGATTGATGGCCTTCAACCCGCTGATCTGCTCGGCACGGTAGCCCTTTTTGTGTGGTTGTGGCTGCCGCTGTGCACCCGCCTGGAGGCTCGCCTGCTGCACTGGGTCGGTGGCAGGCACAGTTCAGGCAGATCGGCAGAAACCTCTCCTTCCATTTAACACAACCTGTGGCGCGAGCCACAACAGGAGTAAACCATGAAACCATTCAATACCCTTACCCCTCACGCACACTGGTTGCTGCGTGCCTCGCTCGCCAGCGTGTTCGTCTTCCACGGCGCGTTGAAACTGCTGAACCTCGAAGGCTTCGCGCAAATGCTACCCATCTCTTACACCGAAACGGTGCTGGTGGCGCTGGCTGAATTCGGCGGCGGCTTGTTGATCCTGGTCGGTGGTTTCAGCCACCAACGCCTATTCGATCTGGCCACCCGCATCGGCGCGGCGATGCAGATCCCGGTCATGGTCGGTGCGATCGTCCTGGTCCACTGGGGCAGATGGAATTTCCTCCCGACCCAGGATTTCCCGATGGGAGGAATAGAGTTCCAGGTCACCTTGGCGCTGGTTGCACTGTATCTGGTGATAACCGGCAATCAGGTGCATCGCAAAGATCCGGCATCCGTGTGACGGAAATCGTGCGGCCTTACCGGTTGCACAGCGCCTGATGCGAAAGACGCACAGGCATCCAAGCAGTAATCCATCAACCGAAAAACGAGGAATGAACCATGAAGACAATCGCAAAAACAGTGAGCGCAGTTGCACTACTGACTACCGCCATCTCGACCGCACTGGCCGCCCTACCCGATCCCGGCATGCAGGTCGAAAACGGACGCACCGCACTGGTCGTGACCGACCCACAGAATGACTTCCTGAGTCCCAAAGGCGTCACCTGAGGCGTGGTAGGCAAGAGCGTCAAAGCCAACAACACCGTGGAGAACATCGACACCCTGTTCAAGACGGCCAAGGCCCAAGGCATCCCAGTATTCGTTTCCCCGCACTACTACTACCCGCACGACCACGGTTGGAAGTTCGAAGGCGCGCTGGAAAAGCTGATGCATAACATCGGCATGTTCGATCGCAAAGGTGCTCTGCATGTCGAGGGCTTCGAAGGTTCCGGCGCCGATTGGTTGGCCCGATACAAACCGTATATCAATGACGGCCACACCACGGTGACCAGTCCGCACAAGGTCTACGGCCCGGAAACCAACGATCTGGTGCTGCAGCTGCGTAAGCAGGGTATCGATAAGGTCGTACTAGCCGGCATGTCCGCCAACCTTTGCACCGAATCACACATGCGCGAGCTGCTCGAACAAGGGTTCGAAGTTGCCGTGGTGTCGGATGCGACAGCGGCGGCCCAGGTCGAGGAAGGCGATGGCTACGCCGCCGCCCTGGTGAACTTCCGTTACATGGCCAATACGGTATGGACGACAGAAGAAGCTAGGAAGGCGATGGAGGGTGAAAAATAGGCGTAGTGAGCTTCGGGATGCCTGGACTCCAGCTCGGCTTGACTTGGTCTGGACATCCCATCAATGAAGCAGTTCACAGGCCTGCATGGAAAACCAACACAAGCGGACTTCAATCCTCCGTTATCTATTGATTCACCAATAGCCCGGACAACCCAACAACTTGACTTAGGAGCACTCAATTATGAACCGCATCGAAATCTATTCGACCAACAACTGCCCCTGGTGCATGCGTGCGAAGTCACTATTGCGCACCAAGGGTCTCGATTATGAGGAGATCGACATCTCCTCAGACCAAGTGCGTGCATCGGAAATGATCGAACGATCCGGCCGCCGCACCGTACCGCAGATCTTCATCGATGATGAGCCCATCTGTGGGTTCGACGAACTCTCAAATATGAATCTGACAAGCAAGCGGAACTAGCTCACTTCATATTCCCAAAGGAGGAATCTTCCCATGTCCAAAGCAAATCCAATCGTCAACAAACTGCTTTCATCAGCCGCGGTGCTTGCGCTGATACTGTCGGTCAGTACCCATGCCGGAGCAATCTCGACCCAGGTCGCCAAGATCGATGCTGCCAGTGTAACGGCAAGCGTTCAGCAGACCCGGCACAAGACCCTCACCGTGAAGGACGTTAACGTCTTTTACCGCGAAGCAGGGCCGAGAGATGGTCCGACCCTTCTGCTGTTACACGGCTTCCCGACCTCGTCGCACATGTTTCGTAAACTGATCCCAGCGCTGGCAGACACGTACCACGTAGTGGCGCCTAACTACCCGGGTTTCGGCAACAGCGAGCAACCGGCGATGGACCAGTTCGACTACAGCTTCGACAACCTGGCATCACTCGTCGAAGCCTTCGTCGATCAGCTCGGTATCGATCGCTACAGCCTCTACCTGATGGACTATGGTGCACCAATCGGCTTCCGCTTGGCCGCCAAGCACCCGGACCGGATTCAATCGTTGATCGTGCAGAACGGCAATGCCTACAACGAAGGTCTGCGCGAGTTCTGGGACCCGATCCGCACCTACTGGAATGACCCCTCGCCTGAGAACGCCAAGCCGCTGGTAGGCTTCATCTCACCTGACGGCGTCAAATGGCAGTACACGCACGGTGTGCGCGACGCCGAGAAGATCAGTCCGGACAACTGGAATGTGGACCTGCAACACCTGACTCGCGACGGCAACCCCGAGATCCAGCTGGCTCTGTTCTATGACTATCAGAGCAACGTCCCGCACTACCCGGCGTGGCAGGCCTATTTCCGCAAGCACCAGCCGCCGACCCTGATTGTGTGGGGGAAAAACGATTACATCTTCCCGGCCGAAGGGGCTCATCCCTACAAACGCGATCTCAGGAACTTGGAATTCCATCTGCTGGATACCGGTCACTTCGCCCTTGAGGAGGATGGCCAGCTGATCGCTAAAAGGATTCGCGACTTCCTGCAATCCAGGGTGGCATCCCGCTGACCTTCTGCCGGTCGGCCGGGGCGCACCGAAAAGCGTCCCGGTCTTTCGGCGACATTCGGAACAAGAGGCAATGATCATGACCAATAGAGAATCCAGACCACCGTTACCACCATTCACGACAGAGACAGCGACACAAAAAGTGCGCCTGGCAGAAGATGCCTGGAACGGCCGAGACCCACAGAAGGTCTCTCTGGCTTATACAGCGGACAGTCAGTGGCGCAACCGCGCAGAATTTGTCAACGGGCGCGAAGAGGTTGTGCCGTTCCTGCAGCGAAAATGGGCCAGGGAACTAGACTACCGGCTGATCAAGGAATTGTGGGCGTTTAAGGACAACCGCATCGCGGTCCGGTTCGCCTACGAGTGGCACGACGATGCGGGCAACTGGTTCCGCTCCTACGGGAACGAGAACTGGGAGTTCGATGACAGCGGCCTGATGCGTCGGCGCATCGCCAGTATCAATGATCTGCCGATCAGCGATTCGCAGCGCCTGTACCATTGGCCGCTGGGTCGTCGTCCCGACGGTCACCAGAGCCTTAGCGAACTGGGTCTGTGACAACAATGGAGGCAACACCATGTACAGAAATTTCACCCAGTATGCATTCACCAACAGTGTCAAGAAAGCACAGAAACGCTACGGCACGCGTGATGCCTATGCGCGCATGGAACAGGCCGGGGATCGGTATCGGCTCACCGCCAGGGAGGCACTGTTCATCCACGCGCGTGACAGCTTCTACATGGCCACGGTCGGCGAGAACGGCTGGCCTTACGTGCAGTTTCGTGGCGGCGAAAAAGGATTTCTCAGAGTGATCGATGATACCACCATCGGCTATGCAGACTTCCACGGCAATGGCCAGTACATCAGCACCGGAAATATCGAGGCAAACCAAAAGACTGCTTTGATACTGATGGACTACCCGAATCAGCAACGCTTGAAGATCTGGGCCGAAGCAACCATCGACGAGGCCGATGACCACCCTGAAGTTCTCGAGCAATTGAAGATTCCAGCGTACGAAGGGCACATTGAGCGTTTGGTTACCTTGAAGATTAAGGCATTCGACTGGAACTGCCCACGGCATATCACGCCTCGATACACGGTCGAGGAAATCCATTCACTCGCAGCGGTCGAATGAACACTCCACCGGCTAAAAGCCGGTGGTTTCGGGTTACGGCTGAAAGCCGGATTGGTCGGCCATTCGGCCGACTGAAAAGCCACAATCGCAACCTTATGCAACACGATAGAACGGGACGAACAACAGACAAGCGTGTCGCTACCTCGTGATAGATTTTGGGAGGAGAGTAGACCAAGGGACTCTCACCCTCAGCCTCTCGCAGAACGGTACGTGAACGTCTCCGCTCATACCGCTCCCATCAAGCAAACGCACCTTTCATCCCCTCACGCCAG
>JAESPD010000077.1 GCA_016756855.1 gamma proteobacterium endosymbiont of Lamellibrachia anaximandri
TGAAGGTCTACTTTTTACCTCAGATCGCGGGGTTTGTCCAGTATTAAGGGGTATCTTTATGTTTTTATTGAAAATGGGGTCTCAGCATGAATCCGCCGTGGGTACGAAGAAAGCTAACCTTGATGCGGGGTGAACATCTTGCTATTTTGAGTGAATCCAGGATGGTTGGGGTAGGTTGAAGGGGGTTCGACCGTATAATAAAGAGATTCGTTGTTCATCCTGGCAGTGTGAAAAGGGCAGCGAGCCGCAATTGTTAAATCATTGACTATATTTGAGGTGCGCTATGTCGGTAGGATTCAGCCGTCAGAGCGGTTTGGCGATGTTGCGACCGGGTTTTCGCTGGTTGTTCTTTCTTATGCTCGTATTTGTGAGCGGCCTGGCCACAGCGGAGGATGAGGATGATGCTTTCCTCTCCGCCATCGCTGAAGAAGCCAAGAAGGTGGAGCAGAGGGGCGACGTTGATGGGCAGAGTGAGCAGGCGCCATTGGAAGACGGTGGGCCAACCCAGAAGGAATTCGAGGCTAACCTGAAGAGTCGTTACCTGGGCAGCTTTACGTTTTATAGAAAGTTGCCTGGCCGAAGTCAGGAAGAGATCTATCTTGATTACAAGAGTGGAGTTTCCATCGGAGAGATTCGCAAAAAGATCATGGATCGGTTCCTGCACCGCTAAACGTGCAGGGCACTATTGAATACCCTGGGCAGCGGCCTTGAATTTCTCAAAATAAGAATAGAATTACGGGGACAGGCATGAAATTTTTCGTAAAATATACTTTCGTCATCTTTCTCCTGCTGATTATGACGGGAGCTGCTTCGGCAGATGAGTTAGAGGTGGGTGAAAGCAGCGGTGTGGTGGGTTTGACTGCCGACAAGCCCTATCTTCATGTCATGCATGAGGGACGTTCCGTAAAGATTCAGCGGGTTCAGGATCCCGACTACGAACTCAAGGGTTATTTTGCCAAGACGGTGCGTAAGTGTCCGCCGTTTTGTATCAGGCCGGAGCAGGCGGATCCGCGGGTGTCGACCGTTGGTGAAGTCGAGATCTTCGAGTTTATGGAGACAGAATTACGGGATGGAGAGGGGCTGCTGATCGATGCCAGAACTCCCCAGTGGTATCAGCGTGGAACTATCCCCGGTTCCGTCAATATCCCTTTCACCACTCTTTCCAAAGACGTGGACGACCCGGAAATGGTGAAGGCGCTGGAGTCGTTTGGCGTCACACGGCGTTCCAGCGTAGGTTTTTTTACCCGTAAAATGGAAGAGATGGGGTTCATGGATGGGGAGTTGAAGAGCGGCAAATGGGATTTTTCCAAAGCCAAGGACCTGGTGTTGTGGTGTAATGGCCCATCTTGTGGCCAGTCTCCCAGGGCGATAAAGGGGCTTTTGAAAGCGGGATATCCACCGGAAAGGCTTTTTTACTACCGTGGAGGTATGCAGTTGTGGCAGTTGTGGGGCCTGACAACTGTGATTCCTAACAAATAGCTGGCCTACTATGTGCTGCGCCGCCCCATTATCGAGAGGATGTCAAGTTGAGTGCTGAAGATACGGAGACGGATATTTCAGGGGTCAAGGTGATGGTCATTGATGACAGCAAGACCATCCGACGTACTGCTGAAAGTCTTCTGAAAAAAGCCGGTTGTGAAGTTATGACCGCTATCGATGGCTTTGAGGCGCTGGCGATGATTGCCGACCATCATCCCGACGTTATCTTTGTCGATATCATGATGCCGCGTCTTGACGGTTACCAGACCTGCGCGCTGATAAAGCATAATGAAGTTTATAAAGACATTCCTGTCATCATGCTTTCCAGTAAAGATGGTCTTTTTGACCGGGCGCGCGGACGTATTGTTGGTTCTGAGCAGTACCTGACCAAGCCTTTTACAAAGGATGAACTCTTGGGTGCAATAAGGCGATACGCCACTAAGGCAGCCTGACCAGAGTAATAATTATGGGGGTCGCATAGACTGCGACCAGCGAGCATAAGAGCTTTCGGCGCTTTATATCGATGATAAGAAGATTTTTTAATAGAGACAGGACTCCAAAAGAGCTTGATCAGGCTACTGTGGTACCTGGGGCAGATGCGGCTACGATATTGATCGTGGATGATTCCCCCACGGAGGTGCATGTTCTGAAGAAGATCCTGGAAAAGCAGGGCTTTCAGGTTCAGGTGGCGCGTGATGGTCAGGAGGGTGTCGATACGGCAAAGCGCACACATCCGGATTTGATATTGATGGATGTGGTGATGCCAATACTGAATGGTTTTCAGGCGACCCGGCAGTTGCAGAACGATGAGGGGACCGCGAAAATCCCTGTGATCATGGTGACTACGAAAGATCAGGAGACGGATCGGAGCTGGGGGAAGCGCCAGGGGGCCAGTGAATATCTGGTCAAGCCGGTGGCGCCTGCAGACCTGTTGGCCAAGATCAAGGTGTTGCTGAATGGCTGAAATGCTTTCTGAACCAATGTTTGAGAATCCTGAAGAGCTGGTACAGCTTTTACAGGTTATCGAGCATCGCAGCAGAGAGTTTGCCCGGGGGCTTCCCCAGCAGGAGCAGGCTGAGGCACAGTGGGAAGGCGTCATGTTCTTCGTTGGGGAGCAAAGACTGGTCGCTCCACTCGATGAGATAAAAGAGATCCTTAACTATCCCAGCAATGTTACCCCGGTTCCTGGAACGAAATCCTGGATGTTGGGAGTGGCAAATGTTCGCGGCAATCTGATTCCCGTTATCGATTTGCAATCCTATCTTGTCGGAAATAGAACAGAACATGGCCGGCGCAGCCGGGTACTGGTTTTTGCTCATCATGACGTTTTTACCGGTGTCCTGGTGGGTGAAATGGTGGGTATGCGCCACTTCAGTGAAACGATGGCAATTGCCAATCATGGTGTTGTCGGTCATATGGAAAAATATGTACGGTTTGGATTTGACCTTGATGGTGAAGTCTGGCCGGTTTTAAGTCTGTTTTCATTGGCGCAGGATCCTGCTTTTCAGGTTGCGGCCGTGTAAGTCCGTGTCACGCACCGCTTGCAGCGGGGCTTGAAGATGCGCTTTCAGGAGAAAGAGAAATGAAAGTAAGAGGTGCTAAATCACCGTCAAACAGAGCCATAACGGTACTTTCCGTACTACTGTTGGTGTCATTGGTTCTGGCGCTGTTGACCTTTGTGCATACCACCAGGCAAGAGGCGTTTGACGAGCAGTACCTGCTAAGAGCCGCTGAACAGAAGATTCTGGCTCAGCGACTGGCTAAATTCTCCCTCTTGGCTGCTCGTGGCGAGCGACAGGCATTCAACTCCCTGCAGAACGTCCGAGACCAATTTGAGCAGATCATGTGGGAACTCAAGAACGGGGCACGCTCAGAGGGATTGCCCCCAACGTCGGACGAAGTGCGTCCAACCCTTCGTGAGGTTGAAAATACCTGGCTCGAATTGCGCCAGAATGCGGATGAGATTCTTGCCGCGAAAGAACCCACCTTGGCAATTGGCGAGTTTTCCAGCGTCATTTCAGAATTTATTCCTCAGCTACAGGATCTTTCAAATGAGGTTGTGCTGGGCCTGATCAACGAACAGGCGTCGCCACGCCAAATCTATATTGCCACTGAACAGCTGATGTTGGCACAGCGAATCGATACCAAGGTGAATGCGGTACTGCTTGGGGGACAGGAGACAGCATCTGCGATTGACCAGTTTAGCCGGGATGGTGATCGTTTTGGCCGTGTATTGGACGGGTTGTTGGAGGGTGATCCTGACTTGGGCGTGGAAAAAGTGACGGATCCTGCCGCAGAGGCAAGTTTACGGGATGTTGCCACCCTGTTCGGCACGATCAACGATCATGTAGAAGAGATCATCGACAGTATTCCGGCGGTACTGCCGGCACTTGAGGCGGCATCTACGGTCGACGAGGTCAGTGACCGAACCAGTGACAAAGCGGGACAGCTGATCAAGGCCTTTGGTGAATCTCCCGGACGATTTCAGTTGCTTGGCATCAAGGCGGGTCCAGGTACGGTAGCACTTTTCGGTGCCGCAGCGGCACTGTTTCTAATCCTCTTGGGCGTGCAGCTCGTTGTTGATGCCCGCCGGCGTGAAGAAGCGAGTAAGCAGCTGAATGAAAGCAACCAAAAGGCGATCCTGCGTCTGTTGGATGAAATGGGCGACTTGGCGGATGGTGACCTGACAGTGACCGCCAGCGTCACCGAGGATATTACCGGTGCCATTGCCGACTCCATCAACTATGCTATCGAGGCCTTGCGGGAGCTGGTTACCACCATCAATGCCACCTCGGAACAGGTCTCATCCTCGACACAGGAGAGTCGCGCAACCGCAATGCATCTTGCAGAGGCGAGTGAGCATCAGGCAGAGCAGATCACCCAGGCGAATGCCTCCATCAAGGAGATGACGATCGCTATCGATCAGATGACGGAGGATGCTGCGGAGACGGCCGAGGTTGCGAAGCGCTCGGTTGATATCGCCAACACGGGTGCTGACACCGTGCGCAATACTATCCAGGGCATGGATGCGATCCGCGAACAGATTCAGGAAACCTCGAAACGAATCAAGCGACTGGGTGAAAGCTCCCAGGAGATCGGGGATATCGTGGAGCTGATCGATGACATTGCTGATCAGACGAATATTCTGGCCCTGAACGCTGCTATGCAGGCGGCGATGGCAGGTGAGGCGGGCCGTGGTTTCGCGGTGGTTGCAGACGAGGTACAGCGTCTTGCTGAACGTTCCATCAACGCAACCAAGCAGATCGAGGCGCTGGTTAAAACCATCCAGGCGGATACCAACGAGGCGGTTATCTCCATGGATGCCAGTACTGCAGGTGTAGTGAAAGGCGCCAAGTTCGCGGAGGATGCTGGTGAAGCCCTGATGGAGATCGAGAACGTTTCACAGTATATCTCTGATCTGACAGAGAAGATTTCAGGTTCAGCCAAGATACAGTCCGATGAGTCCGCCAGGATCAATGACACCATGGCGGTTATTCAAGAGATCACTACCCAGACATCTGACGGCACCAACCAGACCGCGCAATCCATCGGAGAACTGGCGGATCTCTCTGATGAACTACAGAAAACTGTTGCGGGTTTCCGTCTCCCGTAAAGGCGGGGCGTATCATTTTTTCAGTTCAATGGCGGTTAGGGGTATTAGGGGCAAAATGCTGAGCAAAGTTTATTTTGCGAAACGTGAATGGGCTACCGAGGTACGCCTGTGACCAACATTCACGATTTTGGCGCCCTGAACTGGGTCAAAGAAGAGATTGACGAGACCCTTCGTCAGGCGCGGCAGGCGCTTGAGGAGCGGATCGAGGGCGAGGGCGATGCCTCATCCCTGGAGGTTTGCGCCGATCGGCTGCACCAGATATCTGGTGTGTTGCAGATGGTTCAGGCTTATGGCCCCGGCATGCTTGCCGAAGAGATGGAGCAGGTCGCGCGGGCGATGTACAGTGGAAAGGTGCGGCAGATCGATGACGCTGCCGAAGCCTTGATGCTGGCGCTGATACAGCTGCCTGACTATCTGGAAAAACTGCAAGCCGGTGATTCGGACATTCCTTTCATCGTTTTACCACTGCTGAATGATCTCCGTGCCGTGCGGGAGGCACCGCTGCTTTCTGAGGCTGCGCTGTTCAATCCTGATCTGGATGATGTCCAGGTGGCTGGCCGTATCACCGGGGAGCCCAATGAGGATCTGCCTGCATTGGCTCGCCGTTCACGGCACAAGTTCCATCTCGGTCTACTCAACTGGTACCGCAAACTGAATGTTGAGAAAGGCTGGGGCTACCTGCAGGATGTGGTCGACGAGCTGGAACGTAGTGCCGGGACTGAACAGGTCCATCGCCTTATGTGGGTTGCCGGGGCGCTAATCGAGGGTTTGCGTGAATTCACCGTCGATTCCGGCATCGCTGTCAAACAATTGTTTGGCAAGCTGGACCGTCAACTCAAACATATCGTGGATGAAGGTGAGTCGTCATTAGTGAATGACCCACCGAAAGACCTTTTAAAGAATCTTCTCTACTATGTTGCCCGCGCCGATTCCGGCAATCCTCGTATTCAGGAGGTCAAAGAGGCCTATCATCTGAATGAGGTACTGCCCAGCGAGGCAGATCTGGCGCTGGGCAGACAGGGTCTGACCGGGGCGAATGAGGATCTTGCCGAGTCGGTTCGGGATGCTATCCACATTGAACTTACCCACGTCAAGGATATCCTTGATCTGTTCATGCGCGGAGAGCAGTCCCAACCCGGTGCGCTGGCGAAGATGGAGACCCCCCTGCGCCAGTTGGGGGACACCCTTGGCATGATCGGCCAAGGCGCGCTTCGAACCCGTCTGATTCGGCAGGCAGACCGTGTCCACTCTATCATTGAGCGGGAGACTCAGCCGGAAGAGTTTGAACTGATGGAAATGGCGGGCGACCTGCTGTTTGTCGAATCGTCTCTGAGCAATATTCACAGTGGACAGGCCCCCATCGATCAGGTTGTCGATGATGGTGGTTGGGGACAGGAACTGCCCCAGGGTGAATATGAAAGCCTGGTCAGGCAGACCGTCCGCGAAGCCAAAGTGGACATTGCGAAAGCCAAAGAGGCGATCATCAGCTATACCGAAGCCGCGCATGATGCCTCGGTACTTGAGGATGTCTACGATGAATTTCATCGGGTTTACGGCGCCCTGAACCTGCTTGGCTTGGTTGAGCCCGCACGGATACTCGGCCTCACGGCAGACTTTATCCGTACTCGTCTTATAGAAGAAGAGCAGATACCAGAGCGCCAACAGCTGAATTCCCTGGCTGATGTCATAAGCAGTATTGAGTACTTCCTTGAATCTCTGATCGACGGTGCGGGTGACCGCAATGAGATTGTCAGCATTGCAAGAGCGGCACTGGCTGGCCTGCTTGAGACGCGTGGTGCACAGGCCCCTGAAGTGGTTGAGGCTGACGGTGATGTGCCGGCACCGGTGGTTCCCCTCCCCGTATCTCCGGAGAGAATCCCTGCCGAGGAGTCAGAGACTGAAGAAGCCTATCCGGGTGAAACCCAGGAGACCCCATCCCCCGTTGATGTTGTCTCCCAGCAAGCGGAACAGGCTGATATTGAGGCTTCGAGCCAGGAGATCCCGATCCCGTCGGCAGACAAGCCGGCGCTCGAGGATATCGATGCGGAAATCCTGGAAATTTTTATCGAAGAGGCCAGGGAAGAGCTGGAGGTTATTCAGGAATACCTGCCTCGCTGGCAGCAGAATCATGATGACAAAGACGCCCTCATCACTTTTCGTCGCTCGTTTCATACCCTGAAGGGTAGTGGTCGGTTGGTGGGTGCAAAGATCATCGGTGAACTGGCCTGGTCGGTTGAGAATATGATCAACCGGGTGATTGACGAGGCCATTGAGGTTACCCCCGAGATTTTCGATCTGCTCGATACTGTGCAGAATATCATGCCGGAACTCATCGATTGTCAGGAACGCTCGGTGTTGCCGACAGTTGATGTCGATGCTGTTATCAATCGCGCTTTCACCTTGTCCGAAGGGCGTACGGCGGAATCTGCAGCTGCCAAAACGGAAGAGGTGCAACCGCTGCCTGAGCAGGGGGAGGAGTCCACTCCTTCTGAGCACTACCCATCCGCCGAGGAAGAGATACTCGTCGATACAGATCTGCTCGAAGTGGCTGCTTTTGAAGTGCCAGAGGATGCTGATTCTACCGAGCCAGTGGTGGAATCACCGGTACTGGATCAGATCGATGAAGCCTTGGCCCTTCTGGATACAGGAGACGAGGTTGCCGGATACGAAGTTGCAATAGAAGAATCAGTTGACGACGCTTCTCTGGAAGCCGAAGCCGAAGCCGAAGCCGAAGCCGAAGCCGAAGCCGAAGCCGAAGCTGAAGCTGAAGCTGAAGTGCCACAGGAAGGGTTGCCGGCTGAGGATCTGGAAATTGAACTCGATACCGAGTTACTTGAGATTTTTGAAGCGGAGTCGGCGGCGCATCTCAAAACCCTGGATAAGTTTGTCACAAAGGCGAAAGCGAATGCCGAAGGCATTTCGCTGACCGAAAAGGTTTCACGCGCTTTTCATACCCTGCACGGCAGCGCTCACATGGCGGGCGTCACATCCATTGCGGGTCTAAGCAAGGCGCTCGAATACTATGTGAATTCGTTGATATCTCACCATCAGGTTACCAATAAGGGGGTCGTTGCCTTTATTGATGATGGCGCCTCACTTATCCGTGGTCTGCTGGCGTGGCTTCTTGACCATAATCTGCAGGAACCGGAGACCGAGGATTTTCTGCATCGTCTCGACCAGGCTCACGAACTGCTCGAAAAAGAAGCGGTCAGAGAGGAAGCATCTGAAGCCCAGCTGGAAGGGCAGATGGAGGGCGATCTCCAAGATGCTGAAATCTCCGAGACAATTGAGCTTGAAGCGGTTCCCGAAAAAGCTGTTGAAGAGGATATTGCAGCAGGGGTAGGCCTTGAGGATATCTCTCGATCGCTTATGCAGGAAGAGCCGCTGTTCGAGGTCGGCGAAGACCCGGAGCTGATCGAGATCTTCGTTGAGGAAGCGAGAGAGCTGCTCGAATCCATCGAGTCCACCTACCAGCAGTGGATGGGGGATTCCGAAAACGACACGCTCATTGATGATATTCAACGTACACTTCATACCCTGAAAGGGAGTGCGCGACTGGCTGGCATTCTGCCCGTTGGGGATCTCAGCCATGCCCTGGAGACAGTTTTTACCGGAGTAGCTGACCGCCAGCTGCCAGCTGGCGATACAGTCACTGATCTGACGCGCCAAGCACTGGATAGATTGGCCACCCAGGTGGATGAGGTGGGCAGTATCGGCAGGGTACATCAACCTCAAAATCTGATAGGTGAGCTTGAGGGCCTGCTGTCGGAAATGGGTTTGGCTGAGGTTGATGGCCAGCGGGCTCTGCCGGAAACGGAGGAGACTGAAGCGCCATCCCCGAGTATTGATGAGAAGGCGGTACAGCCAGATGAAGCGGAGCCTCTGCAGGAGAGTGTGCAGCCAGCCGATATCTGGAATAAAGCCTTTTCTCTGTTTAAAGGTGAGGCTGATGTCGAGCCTCTGGCCGAGGAGTCCGGTTCGATCTTTCGACCGGCCCGAGACCAAGTGCGTGTCAGCTCCACACTGATGGATCGCATGGTGAACAATGCAGGTGAGATCAGTATCTATCGCACCCGTTTGGAGCAACAGAACAGTGTGCTCGGGTTTAACCTGACTGAGTTGGAGCAGACCGTGTCCCGTCTGCACGATCAGCTACGCAAGCTGGAGATAGAGACAGAAGCCCAGATTCTCTATCGCTGGGAAAGGGACGACTACGAGAAGGACGATGTGGACAAGGCGGCTTTCGATCCGCTGGAACTCGATCGTTTCTCCAATATGCAGCAGCTCTCCAGAGCGCTGATTGAAACAGTCAGCGATCTCGACAGTATCTATCACCTGATGGACGACCTTCAGCGTGAGACAGACACACTGTTGCTGCAACAGTCGCGTATTTCCACCGATCTACAGGATGGTCTGCTGCGTACCCGCATGGTTCCCTTTGCGCAGTTGTTGCCCAGACTACAGCGCGTGGTTCGGCAGACTGCCGATCAGTTAGGGAAAAAGGCGCGTCTCGATAGCTTCGGCGCCGATGGCGAGATGGATCGAAGCATACTCAACCGGATGATTCCCGCCCTGGAACACCTGTTGCGCAACGCGGTTTCCCACGGGATAGAGAGTTCGTCTGACCGTGCCCAAGCTGAAAAGGGCGAACAAGGCGTAGTCTCTCTTTACATGGCAAGGGAGGCAACCGACATCGTACTGACAATCTCAGACGATGGACGTGGATTGGATATCGATGCCATCAGGGCCAAGGCTGTCGACCACGGCCTGATTGTCCCGGATGCGGAGATCAGTGATGATGATCTGATGCAGTGTGTGTTGATGCCCGGCTTTACTACAGCGAATGAGGTGACTCAGATTGCCGGCCGGGGCGTGGGGTTGGATGTCGTAACCAGTGAGGTAAAACAGCTGGGCGGTACGCTTGGCATCGACTCGCAACCCGGTCGTGGTACCAGTTTTACCATTCGACTGCCGCTGACCCTGGCTATCACAGATGCGCTATTGGTGCAGATCAGTGAAGAGGTCTATGCCATTCCCCACGGCAGTGTAGAGGGAGTGGTCAGAATCAGTCACGAGGAATTGAGTGCTTGCTACGCTGGTGAGCAGGTGGGGTACAGTTACGCTGGCAGAAGCTACAAAGTCGAGAACATGGGGCAGCTGATGATGGCGGGTGCCCCCGATCTGCATGAGAGTACCAAGTGGTTCCCCATGTTGCTTGTTCACACAGGTGAACATCAGGTGGCACTGCAGGTTGACGGATTGTTGGGTACGCGTCAGATTGTAGTGAAGCCGTTGGGCAAGCAAGTGAGCAGTGTGCCCTGGATCACCGGTGGAACAATTCTGGCGGACGGGGGGGTGGCCCTGATCCTTGATATCGGTACGTTGGTACGCCTGGGTGCTGCCCACGCGCTTGCAGTGCCGGATGCTGACAAGGGTGTGGATGCCGGGGCTGAAAAAGAACGACTGCGGGTTTTGGTCGTGGATGACTCAATTACGGTGAGAAAAGTCACCACCCGCCTCCTGGAGCGCCATGAAATGGATGTGGTGACCGCCAAAGATGGGGTAGATGCAGTGGCACTGTTGCAGGAACAGGTGCCCGATATCATGTTGCTGGATATCGAAATGCCACGTATGGATGGTTTCGAGTTGGCGCGTCATATGCGCAACTCAGCTGATTACAAAAAGGTTCCTATCATCATGATCTCCTCTCGCGTTGGTGAAAAACACCGACAGCGGGCCTTCGATCTGGGTGTAAAACGCTGCCTCGGCAAACCATACCAGGAGAGCGATCTGTTGGAGAACATCAATGAAGTACTGGCGGAAGGCAGTGCATGAGTGAAGCTGTCTCATCAGAGGTGCGAAGCGTTCTGATACCGCTTGAATCGGAACGGCTGTTACTGCCGAATGCCGCAGTGGCGGAAGTGGTCGGCTACCGGAAACCTGAGCCGCAGGCGAATCTGCCGGACTGGCTGCTTGGATTTATTGAGTGGCGGCAGTATGACATTCCAGTGGTTTCGTTTGACGGGTTGTTGGACAAATCGATTCAAGCGCCCGGTCATCGTGGCCGAATTATCGTGACCCATACCCTGAATGGTGATGAGGAACTGCCGTACATTGGTTTGGTTGCCCAGGCAATCCCCCGTTTGGTGCGTGTAACCAGTGACAATATTCTGCCCGCCTCTACAGATGAAGAGATGGGAGTTGTGATACAGAAACCGGTAATCGTTGGTGGTGAATCAGCGCTTATTCCCGACCTCGATGAGTTGGAGCTACTTGTTCAGGATGCCTTGGCCCAGATGTGATTTGTGTCTCTCCTGCGACTCCATGCTGATCGGATGACTCTTTCTGCCGCACCACATTATTGACCTCCCTTGACTTCGCTCTATACTCCCATTTCTTGAAATCGTATATGGGTAAAAGGGTGCATATTATCGATAGAATTGCTGGTCGATATAGCTTTGAATCCTACCCGTCCCTGGATTATTTTGGGATCCGTTTTCAGGGTGTATTTATATACAGCGGGTAGGTATCATGAATGCGTGCGTTTTGTTAAGGAGGATAAGATGACCCGTCCCACCGAAAATCAACATCATCCAGAAAGTTTTGCATCTCAATTTGAAACCGTCTCTGGCCTCAGCAGTTGGCTTGCGTGGTTGGTTGTTATGGTGGCAATTTGCGTGGTTCTGGTTGTGACATTCCTTCTCGGTCAGATTAGCGCAGGGATGTATTTCGTCATCTTCTCTCTGGCAATCGGTTTGGTCTACAAAGGGTATCAGGACGCCAAGTTTCTTGATAGGGAAATGAAATTGGCATCTGAGCAGGTGAAGATACTTGAGCGGGTTGATGACTTTGAGTCTTTTCTGGATCAGGCAAAAAAAAGTGTTTTCAGGTCGCATATAGACAATTTACATACGATTTCTCTTTCCCATACTGAAATCAATCAGGATAACCTGATTGAGGTGTTGCACACGCGTTTGATGGCAAGAAATCGGGTTATAGAATTGTTCTCAAGTATACTAATCACGCTCGGCCTGATAGGGACGATAGTCGGTCTGATTATCATGATGGATGGCATGACTGAAGCTATGTTGCAAGGAGGCGATGACCTATTAGCCAGATTGGCTGACCCAGAGGGTGGTCCCCTTTCTGGACTTGGCATTGCTTTTTACACGACGTTGCTGGGCGCGGTATTTGGTGGTGTGATACTCCGGGTTTTAACCAGCGTAGTAGATGCAAATATTATGCGTTATACGGCCCATCTTGCGGAGCTGACTGAGGTGTATGTATTGCCCTATATGCGACGTACTGCCAAGAAAACGCACGAAATGATAGAAACTACAGCTTCTTAGTCGTGAAGCTAGAATCACCATCCAGGTTCACAAGCTTTTATGAGTCGTTCAGCGATTTGATATTCGCGACCATGGCGATTTTCGTATTGCTGATGACTGTTTTTTTGACGCTTATTCAATCATCAGGTAACGAAGGGGACTTGAAGGAGACGCTTCAAGAGGTAGAAAAGCAGGTTGTTGAGCAGTCCGAACAAATCGCAAAGACTGAATTTGAAAGAGATAAAGCGCGCGAACAGCTTCAGGAATTGACTGAACAGTTAACCAAGTTGGAAGATTCGGTAAAGGCGCAAGGGCTGGAGCTTGTGATTGCTGTCGATGTGTCAGGTAGTATGGGCGAGGCGCTGGGGCATTTGGTGGAAACCATTACGACGATTGGAAAGGTTTTGCCGAAGATCACTCCAGAGTTTCGGGTAGGTATAGTGGCTTATCGGCAGGGGCCAGACGACAGAACACCCTTGCAAATATTTCCGCTCCATAGAATTGTTGTGGACTCGAAAGACGGAGGCCGGTCTTTCGCAAAAATAAGCAACTTTCTGCACGGCCTTAAAGCATCTAACGGTATAGCTCCAGTAGGCATGGCTGTTGATGAGGCTATAGGTATACTATCTTCATCAAACGCTTACGATGGCTATCAGATATTCTTGCTGCTGGGGGATGTGGGTCCATATGAGTATAGTCTTGAAGATCTATTTTTCACCCCACAAAAGAAACGGCACGAGGCTCCGATAACCAGGAAAATAGCTTCATGGGTAAAGGGGTCTGATAAGCGGCGCGTAATCAGCCTGTTTTCTGGTGCTACACCGGAGCCCTCATGGCCCCAGGGATACCGCATCCGACATAAAGAAAGCCTTCGATTTTTTAGAGAGGTTGCTGCAAAGTCGGGGCAGCCGGATAATTTCACTCAGAATCCTGGAAAAATGTTGGCTTACCTTCTGACTGCGATTGTTAAAAGCAAATAGGCAACCAGCTGAGTTCGGATAAAGATTATGCCCATAATTGACAAACCAATATCAAGAACTCCTATTGAACCGGCTTCTCCTGCGGAAGAAGTATTGCGCAAAGAGAATGAAAATGCTCCCACTGCTAGCGAAGATGTGCCGCAGCCGTCGAAGCCTAAGGTCGGTCGTAGTAGTCTGCTGCTTCCGTCAGCTTTAGCGTTGGTTCTAGGCATACTTCTTCCGCTGGGATCTTACTATCTATACGGGAAACTTTCCGCTGCTTCTCGTGATAAGCAAGAGGAGAGAAGAGTTCAGGTCGCTGAGGTTGATATATCAATGAATCTGGAACGGCTTGTGAAGATAGGCTCGCTTACCTCGCTTTCTAAGAAAGAATTTGAAGTAAATGTCTTGTCGTTGATCGAGGCAGAAAAAATCGGTGGTGCGGCGGTGCTTTCCGCGCTAGAGATTGTCGTCAACAAGAAAAGACAAGACCTTGTGAAATATAAAGATAAGCTTATTGCCTTACTGATGGAACTTAATCACGTCTATTCTGAGCATTCGGATTCAGTTGAAGCGCAATTTAATAAGGCGATTGCTGCAGCGGAAGGCAGGGATAGTTCGGAGACCGTTCGCTTGTTGAAAATGGGGCTGAAAGTATTGGAAGGATCTCCGAGGGATGCTGATATACGAGAATATATGAAGGTTGCGATTGAGGATAGATTATAACGCTTTTCAGTCGAACTGGATTTTGTATGTCATGCGTTTTAGCAACGTAGTTTTACGGCAAGCATTTTTTTAAACGTAGTGGTGGCTTCCAGGTGTCCGTTTTCTCTTTGCCAGAATGGGACTCTGATTACGAGCCAGGATGTCGAAAATTGAGGGAGTTAAGAGTTATGAGAAAAATGCTGGTGATTATTGCAGGTGTTGGCCTGCTTAACGGATCAGTGTCCAACGCAAGCTGGATGGATGACTTGATCGATGCCATTCCCATACCAGGAGGCGGTGCGAACACGCAAACACAGCCACAGCATCAGGACATAACTCGGTATCAACAAAGGAGCGCGCAATATCAGCGGGACACATCAACTAGATTGACTGATAGGCAATCGGTAGCTGATGCTCAGCGGATGCTTTCCCGGCTAGGCTACAATGTTGGTGTTGTTGATGGTATCTATGGAAAAAAGACTTCTAATGCGATCAAGTCCTTCCAGCGTAGCCGCGGAACCTCTTCAGATGGATTTGTGACGCTGGGGTTACTGGATGAACTAACAGATGCAACAAATGGTGTTAGGTCGTCCGATAACGTTAGTGATTCCCAAGAGCTTGCAAACGCACAAAAGAAAGATAAGCAGCAAGCAACCTTTATTGGTGCCGTGGGTGGTGCCATTGCGGGGACTGTTCTTGCGGAGAAATTCGGCCTAAGGGCCGCGGAAAAAAATAACTATCCGGTTTGGGGCTGCGGAGCTATTTTGATGAACCAGTGCTCCAGGTCAGTAGTGCGCTCCAGTCGAGACTCAATATCCAGCATGGCCCTCTTCGCCACGGTGA
>JAESPD010000078.1 GCA_016756855.1 gamma proteobacterium endosymbiont of Lamellibrachia anaximandri
TCGCATTGGATCAACAGCATAGAATCAGAAAGCTATGTTGTCAAGCTTCTATTGGTGCAAGTTTGTTAATCTGGATGGTGGGGGGGTGAGTAGTTACGTCTTTTTTTGATCTCTTCAAGATTTCAGCATTCATCCTGTTCAAAGCATTTTCATGCTTATCGAGTATCGACATACGTCCTGGCGCCTGTGCGCCTTTGTTCAGGCGATATTCGATATGGTAGTAGTGCCCTTCAATGTTGATTTTGTTATTGGCACTATCGCGGAATGAATGCGAGTGGAGTTCGCTCTCTTTGTAAACAGCGATCCAGAAATCCGACAGCCTGGATATCAACGGATGGTCACTGCTTCCCTGCCTGTCTTTATATGCATAAGTGATCCCGACCATAATCAATACCATAAAAATAGTCGTGCAGACTTTTAACATAAACTTCACGATAATCACCTATGCTTCAGAAAAAGGTAAGAAGTTGCTTTTCAGTGGTAATGACTCCCTCTTGCTTTCGGAATGTGGGAGGCTTTTACGTCGCCTACGGTAGCCTGACGCATCCCGATACAGTGGACCGGTCAAATCAGTACTCATTACCCACCCCCTTTGTTAAATAATGAAGTGGAATTAATTGTTTGCTGAATGATATCACTGACCGCTTAATGTGATGGTCTGCTGACCGCCATCCTCGAGGATGCGAATCACCCGGTCCCGCCACATCTCCCGAAACTGCAGTTGGGTGGACGGTTCCGCATGGCCTTGAAGAATCTGTTGCAGCAAAGGGAACATATCGGGATTGGGTGGAATGCTGGCCGGGTCATAAGAGACGCTGACGGAGTCACCGCTATCTACACGGGTGAAGATAAAGCTGCCAGTTGAATCGGCGGTGAAATCCATCAACCCCTGGCGAACATATCGGTCTCCAAGTCCATGAAAACCGTTACGCCCGGCGGCACCGGTCAATAGAGTGAATGCCTGGCTGATGGGGCCATTTACTCCCTGGTCTTCCTTGCCGGCGATAGTGACACGGATCTCTCCACGCTGTGGGGTCTCCTCACTATACAATGCCTCAAGGGTATGAATCGCCATCAGAAACGCACCAGCTACCGTAGGGCAGGCGTGGCCGGTGAGTTTCACCACATCATCGAAGGTGTAGTGAAAATGACCGTCCCCGGCACCAAGCAGATCAGCCAGGGGATCGTAGAGTGTGATGGCGGGTGTTGTGGGGAATCTTGTATTCATGGGGCGCTGCTGATTAGGGATAAGGAGTTGTGAATGATACTGAATTATATCCGCTTTTGATGTGGCCGAGAATCAGGGTCCAGTGTACCTATTCTTCAAAGAGACTTAAGGAAACTCTGACTAATTGTCATTTCGAGCATAGCGAGAAATCTCAACCCTCGTAACCCATTGATAGATCCGTAGTTTGAGATCTCTCCCTGCGGTCGAGATGACAGGGACCGAATTAATCAGAGATTCCTTAAGAGGTAGCATGGTAGATGGTAGCTATGGATATTTCCATAAATGTTTCAGGGAGGAACGGTATGGCAAGGCTCGCTCCGCTCAAAGACCTATTTGGGTAATAGTGTCGTAGAGTGAACGCTTACGTTGTGTCGTCAGCATGTGTTGAAGGCATAAGGGCTTCGAGTCCGGTGATGACTGGCCGCAGTTCGGCAACAACTGCAACCAGTAATTCATCGATGGTTTCCGTGTCTTCACTGCAGGCTATCTCGAGTGAATGGGCTGCTTCCTGTACGCCACGTGCCCCGATAGTGCCAGCAACCCCCTTGAGCGTATGTGCCGCACGTGTTGCGGCCTGCGGGTCCTTGTCGTCGGCAAGGGCGGCGCGGAAATGCTGTTCGAAGTCTCGCTCGCTATCTCGAAACTTCGACAACAGTTTGCGGTATAGGGCTAGTTTTCCCCGAACGATGGCCAGGCCGGCTTTGGTGTCGATGCCTGGCAGATCAGGCAGCCCTTCCATTTCCTTGGCGCTTCCCTCCACGGGATGTGGCTGGATGGCTTCTTCGTTAGCTGTTCCGGCGGGGCTTATCCATTTAGCGATTGTAATAAACATGGCGCCAGGATTGATCGGTTTGGGTATATGATCATTCATACCTGCTGCCAAAACCTTTTCTCGATCACCTTTCATCGCATTGGCGGTCAAGGCAAGAATAGGTAGATTGCTGTATTTATCTTGTTCACGTATATGGCGGGTCGCTTCATAACCATCCATGATTGGCATCTGACAGTCCATCAGTACGCCGTCAAAATCCTCCTTGTCCAACAGGTCGAGTGCCTCCTGTCCATCTTGAGCTGTCTCGACCCTGATCTCATTTGCTGCCAGTAGCTCTAGCATGAGTTCCTGATTGATCTCGTTGTCTTCTACCAACAGTATTTTTGCACCATGCAATTGTGTCGTGGCTACAGCAACCTCCGCATCAGTTTGACGGCTTGATGTACCCTGTTGTTTCTGTAGGCGTACAGTGAAGCTGAAGGTGCTACCGACATCGGGCTCGCTCTCCACACACATATCGCCATCCATCATCTGGACGATATTCCTGGAGATAATCAAGCCAAGCCCGCTGCCTCCATGCTCGCGGGTTATGGAGCTGTCAGCCTGACTAAAGGGTTGAAACAGTTCTTCCCGTTGCACTTTGGAGATACCGATACCCGTGTCCTGAACTGAAAACTCTAATACTGCTTCTAGATCATTCTCTTCTTTTAAGGCAACTTTTAACGATACCGTGCCGCCCGGTTCGCTGAACTTCACCGCATTACCGCTCAGGTTAACCAGCGTCTGGCTCAGGCGCAGGGAGTCGCCGACCAGGTATTCAGGGACGTCTTGATCAATACTGACGGCAAGCTGAATGCCTTTTTCCTCAGCCTCTAGTTTGATTAGACTGACTATGTTGTTGATGACATCCTTGAGCTGAAAATCGATTTCTTCTAATTCCAGCTTGCCAGCCTCGATCTTGGAAAAGTCGAGGATGTCATTGAGTATGCGAAGCAGGTTCTCTGCAGAAGTGTGGGCTTTGGTAAGGTAGTTGCGCTGTTTGTCATCTAACTCGCTTTGCAACGCTAGATGGGTCATGCCGATGACCGCGTTCATAGGGGTGCGGATTTCGTGACTCATGTTGGCAAGAAACAAACTTTTAGCTTGGTTGGCTTCTTCTGCTTCCTTCTTGGCATCTTCAAGTTCCAAGGTGCGTTCAGCAACCAGGTTTTCGAGATTTTGTCTGTGTTGATGGAGTTCGTTTTCCGACCGCACCCGCTCCATGATAATGCCGGCAAGCCTTGCCGCTGATTGAAGGTCAGTTAATTCCTCTTCATTGGGTAGCGCAGTATGATCGTAATACATGCCGAAAGCACCTAATACTTTGCCTGAGGAGTCTTTGATAGGCTCAGACCAGCAGCAGCGCATACCATGAGGCAAGGCTGCATCTTTGATTGTTGCCCATTTAAGGTCCGTCTCAATATTCTCAACAAGAACTCGCTTTCCGGTATATGTGGATGTTCCGCACGATCCAATGTCGGGACCGTTTTGCAGACCGTTCACCGCATCGCAATATTCCTTCGGTAGGCTTGGCGCTCCACCGTGCATGAGTTTATTTCCATGCAATTCGAGCATTGAGCATCGCATTCCCGGATGGCGTTCCTCATACATCAATGCAATCGCATCATAGATGTTAGATGCGGGTTCTCCTTTTGCAATCATCTCAACAACATCAGCATTTCTTTTAGTAAAAGACTCTGCTTTTTTGCGTTCTGTAATGTCTTCCGAAATACCCAGCAGGTAGACAGGTTCGCCGGAGTCATCTTGTATCGGGATTTTCTTGGTATGTAGGATGCGGGTGCCGCGCTCACGGGTTTCGATAGGCTCCTCTGGAATGTCCAGGAGTTTTCCGCTGTTCAATACCTCCCTGTCTTTAGCGACGAAAAATTCTGCCTCCTCTTTGGGAAAAAAATCATGATCGTTTTTCGATGCCAGCTCCTCTCTCGAATAGCCCAGCATCTCTTCGCCTGCTTTATTGAAGCGTACAAAACGCAAATTCTCCGCATCCTTGACAAAGACCATGTCAGGAATATTTTCAATAATTGCGTTGAGAAACCACTCATTGCGTTTTAATGCATCTTGAGCTTTGTTTCGTCCCTCTATTTCGTTCGTCAGCTCTTGATTACTCTTTTGTAGCTGCTTTGTTCTTTCATCAACAACCTCTTCCAGATGTTGTCGGTGATGCTCAAGCAGAACTTGAGTTTTCTTGCGTTCTTCCGCTTCGCCGTACAGCGTGGTGACCAAGTTTTTGTTTTCGAACTCTAACAGAAATGTATTTTCGAGATTTTTATAGGTCTTTATGCTTATGTAGTAAATGAGAACAATAAAAAGAATCACTGCGGATGTTAGTAGGGGGGCGGTTTCATCGAGCTGCGTATGTAGAATTCCCGGCAATATGACAGCCGAAGGTAGGCTGGAAGATATAAATGCAGGTAAATATGAAGAAAGTATAGGGACTGCAGTGCCCAGTACACCCAATATAATCAATACAATTGCAGTCTGATAGGCAAGGTCATTAACAGCGAGATATAAAAGGCACAGCATGCCCCAGCCGATGCCGGCGATTGCTGTGTTAATAAGAAGTTTCCTGGCCCAGGCAGGAGCATTTTCAGGGATATATGATGAGTCAAACTGCTTTTTGAGAATGAGCCGTGATGTGGCAACAGAGAGCATCCATGCAGACCATCCACTCAGAAGTAGGGGATCCACGACTTTAAAAAATCCCAGCCAAACGGCTACGGCAATGAATATGATTCCAAAGGCAGACGGCGCCGCATTCCCATAGATAATTCGAACCTGTTCCGAGTGGATAAATGAGTTTTTATCTAATTCCAAAGCGACCACCGGTTACCGTGCTTGTGATGTACCGATATTATTGAACGATGAAGGATTCATGTCTATCAAGAGAATATAATTCTTGCTGTCTTAATTGCTATAGGCGCTATTTGGTAGTTCGTCGACATTCCACCAAACTTTGCTTCTGGTGCCTTCCTGCCTATCTGTAATAAATCTTAAAAATATCAATTAGTTATAAATAGCAGCTGGTATCTGACCCCAAACTGCACCTCATCGACGATGGACTAAACCTTCAAAAAGATCCTGTTTCTCTTGGATGGATTTGGTCATATGATCGCGAAATGCTAGGACTCTCGCTGTGTGTTTCAGGTCAGGATGCAGCAGTATCCACAGACCTAAATTATGTGCTACGTCTGGATCGCTAAAACGCTCAAGCGAAGGATCGCCATCCCCCATAAAGCAGGGCAGGAAAGAGACGCCTAATCCCTCTCTGATGGCCGAAAGTGTCAACAGGGTATCATCACTAAAAAAGTCAAAAGATTGATTGCCGCAATGTTGCTTGGTCCAGGTTTTATGAAACAGACAACATTCCACACCTATCCATTTTGGCTCGCCGCCCTCTTTTTTTAGTTGTTTCAGATAATCCCGACTGCCATAAATAGTCGATGCAACGGTTACCACGCGTTTACCGATTAGAGTGTCGGTGGGTGAGTTGGTGAGGCGAATGGCAATATCAGCCTCACGTTGGGGTAAACTGGCATCGCTATTTGATACAATGATATGCAGATCAACCTGCGGGTTTTGTCTGCTAAAGTAGGCAAACATGGGCATCAGAATCGATGAAGCCATGTTATTGATTGCTGTGATTCGTAACGGGCCTACCAAGTTAGTGTCTTTACCCAGCAGGGCGCCATCCACACTGATGACCTCTCCCTCAATACGTAGTGCAGCCTGTTTGACATTTTCACCCGCTTCGGTGAGTTCATAACCTGTTTTTTTGCGTTCAATTAGACGAGCACCCAGGATTTCTTCCAACTTCCGCATGCGCCTGGAAACAGTGGAGTGCTGCACGCCCAGCTGCTTGGCTGCGCCACTGATTGAACCAGTACGGGCTACCGCTAAAAAAAGCCTCATGTCATCCCAGTTCATAGGTCTTAAACCGCCTGTGCATTTTTGCACATTATGTTTCTTTTTTTAGTGAATTGTAAGCAAAAACAATCAGCCTAAACTCTCCAATACTTAACAAAACAACATAAGCGGAGAGAGACTCATGACTATGAATTCCCCAAAATTTGATGCAATCAAATACAAGCAAACTACCCTGCAACAGTGGAATACAGCAGCAGAGGCATGGCACCGCTGGGGTCCGCTGTTGTCAAGGTGGCTGGGACCGGCGACTGAAACCATGCTGGATATGTGTAATGTCTCCAATGGTAGCCGAGTGCTGGATGTGGCTGCCGGGGCCGGTGAGCAGACGGTAGCTGTAGCCAAACGTATTGGAGAGACCGGCCATGTACTGGCAACCGACATTTCCCCAGATATACTGGGTTTTGCGAAGGTATCAGCCAAGCTGGCTGGTTTGAATAATGTCCGCACTCGGGTATTGGATGGTGAAGATCTGACTGAACTTGAAACCGAACCTTTTGATGCCGTAATTTCTCGTGTGGGTCTTATTTACTTCCCGGATCAGCAGAAAGCCTTAGCCGGTATGAAACATCATCTGAAGCGTGAGGGTAAGGTCGCAGCCATGGTCTATTCTACTGCTGAGACCAATCCATTTTTTTCCGTTCCAGTCTCTATTATCCGACGCCGCGCCAACCTGCCTGCGCCACTGCCTGGCCAACCTGGACCTTTCAGCCTTGGTGCTGAGGGTAAGTTGGAAAAAACATTTTCCGATGCAGGTTTCAGGAATATAGAGGTTGAAACGATTAATGCCCCTGTACGGGTTTCATCAGCTGCTGAATGTCTGCAGTTTGAGCAGGAATCTTTTGGTGCTCTGCATCAGATGCTATCGGGTCTATCAGACACTGAGCAAGATGAATCCTGGCACGAAATCGAAGAAGCTTTGGGTCAGTTTGAGATCAATGGTCAGTTTGAAGGACCTTGCGAAATGTTGGTTGCAGTTGGCACTAAGTAGTGGTCATCTGGAAGCAATATTTTAACCACAAAGGAGACGAAGAGCACGAAGATAAAAGGTTGATTGACGATAAATTTCCTTCGGGTACTTCGTGTGCTTCGTGGTCAGATACGGATTTCCAGAAAGACACTAAGTAATCGATCTGCACCGTGTAACGCTTGCGGGTGTCACACTTCATTAAATCAACAATTAGGTTAAAACAATGACTCAATTGGCCATAGTTCAAACCGCTCCGGTTTTTCTGGATAAAATAAAAACGATTGAATTAGCCGTGACAAAGGTAGAGGAAGCGGCAAACCAGGGCGCTGAGCTGGTTGTATTTACCGAGGCGTTCATTCCCGGTTATCCGGCCTGGGTGTGGCGTCTGAGACCGGGTGGTGATTGGAACCTGTGTGAGGCGTTACATGCGCGTTTATTAGACAATGCAGTGAATATGGAGTCCGATGATTTAACTCCACTGTATCAGGTGGCTAAAAAGTGTCAGCTTACTATCGTATGCGGAATAGAGGACAGAGAAAGTCAGCTTGGTCGAGCAACACTTTACAATACAGTGATAACGATAGGTCCTGATGGTACCTTGTTAAACAGACATCGAAAATTAATGCCGACCAACCCTGAAAGAATGGTGTGGGGGTTTGGTGATGCATCGGGTCTAAAGGTCGTGGATTCGCCTGCGGGTCGTATTGGCGCCTTGTTATGCTGGGAAAGTTACATGCCTCTGGCCAGGTATGCACTCTATGCACAGGGAGTAGAGCTCTATATAGCTCCGACTTATGACAGTGGTGATGACTGGATTTCCAGCCTGCAGCATATCGCACGTGAGGGTTGTTGCTGGGTGGTGGGATGCGGCAATCTGATGAGAGGCAAAGATATTCCAGATGACTTTCCCGAAAAAGAGAAGCTCTACCCGGATGCAGATGAATGGATCAATCCCGGTGACTCCGTTGTTATCGCTCCGGGTGGTGAGATAGTTGCAGGACCATTGCGAAAGGAAGAGGGGATTCTGTTTTGTAATATCGATTTGGACAGAGTGGGTATCGCCAAAAGAGCACTGGATGTTACCGGACACTATTCTCGCCCCGATATTTTTCAATTGCATGTCAATACCCAACCACAATCACCAATTAAGTTCGGCTGAATTGGCCAATGCCTTCGCCGATAAGACATCGATAAGTATTCATGTATCACTGGCAGCTCAGCGTAAGTCTTCCGGTTAAGCCGATAGGTACGGTTACACTGTTGATTGTGTTTTTAGTATTACTGAACGGGTGTACAACAAAGGCCGCAAAGGAACCAAATGGCCCGGTGCTAATCAATCAAGTAGAAGTCTCGGCCTGGATTATGACGGCGGGTCAACCAAGTGAGACACAGCTTGCACGTATGGAGAAAACGGATTTTGAACTGGTAGTAAATCTGTCGCCGTTAAACATGGCTGAATCTTTGCCAGACGAAGAACGGATCATCAGGGGGAAAGGTATTGATTATGCTCATATTCCGGTTGATGTGCGTGCGTATGATCTTGGGCAATTTGAAATGTTCAGCGACTTACTTAACCAGTACCGAGGAAGAAAAGTATTAGTCCACTGTCAGGTCAATATGCGGGCTTCAATTTTCACTTTTATGTACCAGGTTGTACACGAAGAGATAGACCCTGATACAGCTTATCAGCATGTAGCGGTTATCTGGGTTCCCGGCAAACAATGGTTCGATTTTATAGACCTGGTGTTCGCTAAATACCGGATAGATTTTCAACACTATTAACCCGGCTGCGGATACTGGGGACAGTATACCTATTCCCCGGAATCACGCTGCCCCCCGAACCCACAGAGAAATCGGGATACAGCCATGGAATCACGGAATCAACTAAAGATTGTCAGAAATGTGCCGCTAATGGGGATGCAGTCGAAGTATTTGAATTCCTAAACCTGATGCAACATTTCGGGCAAGTTGATGATGCTTACTCCAAGAACGATCTGCGCTGGGTCTTTCCAGGATCAACATAGGCACTCCGCGCGCCTGCCCTCTTCTGCTGTAATAGTTGCGCTGCTTATTTTCTGGTTGGTTGTTTTCTCTCCGTCCTTAACTGCGGAAACTGCGGAGAAGACCCCAGGAGATGTCTATCATCAGGTGCAACTGCTGGCAGATGCGGTACGCCAGCTGCGTAGAGAAAACAACATAACTACACCTTGGCCCTATGTGGATGTGAAAGCAATTCGGGCTCCCAGGCATGTATTTCAGAAGGCGCTGGAGATCCTGGGCAAAATCAGCAGATATCGGGCCAATCTTGCCAAGACCGGGGCAATCACTGTTCCCCGTTTTCACGGACGGGATATCACGCCCAACGAGGCTTTTAGTACGGTCGTCCGCCTGCGCCAGGAATTGAGCCTGCTGTTGAAGCACCAGACGCAGGAAAAGCAGGGAAAGCAGGAACAGCAGCATTTCTTCAACAAGACGCCAAGCCATGTCTACTCGGCATTGTCCGAGGTCTCCATTGCCCTGGAAGAGACCCTTGGATTACGCAGCATCACCCCCTCCGAGGTCTATACGCGCAGTCTGCAGGTTGTTGAGCTTGCCCTGTTTCTGCGCAGAAGCCAGGGATTGCCGATGGAAGTGGCTAAACCGCCCCGGGGCCAGGGAAAGCCGTCCAATCATGCACTGAAATCTGTAAACGATCTACTGGCCCGGATTCAGCAGGCCGAACGGAATCTCTGGATGAAACCGCTCACTCTGATGTAGCAGCCCAGACGTGTGATTGCGCTGATGTCTTTGATGCCATGGGGGTAACCATGGCGGAACTGCAGCGCATCCAGTTCCGCCTGGGGCTGGAGCGTCAGTTCCCTGATCCAAAGCCACATGAAGGCAAGACTCCGGATGACGTCATACAGAATGCCCGTTGGGCCGCCGCCTTGCTTCCCGAGTTCAATCTGGGAAGACCGCTGCTGCAGTATGACCGGTCGGCACTGCAAAAGACCTCCAACCAGGTTTTTTCCGTCAGCGAACATATCATGAGAAGACTCATGCAGTATCGTCGCCTGCGGGGTATTCAGACACACCGCGCAAGACACAGATGATTCCAGGCCTCAAATCACAGCATGTCTATGGCAAGGCATTGGAGATCATGGAGAAAGTGGATGTGTTGCGACAGCGTCAGAACCTGGGGCCGATGGCCGTGCCGCGCTACCCGCTGAGGACCATCACACCCTCCGAGGTCTTCGATCTGGCCCTGCGCCTGGACAACGAACTGGCCCTTATCCATCGACAGGGGGGTGGTGAAGCGGAGCTGTGGGTGACCTCTACTCAAGTGCGCGAATATGAAGACAAACGGCCCAGCGATGTATTCCTCATTATGCAGCGGGTCTCGAACCTGCTGGACACAATCCTCGGTTCGGAAGGTTTTACCCCCAACGATGTTTATCGTGAGGTGTTGGTTACGAAACAGGATGTTCAGTTGATTGCTCACGCCTTGGGCGAAACTATCCCGGCAGAGACCTGGAGTGCACCAGACCTCAAATCAGGCACCGAGCCCAGTGTTGTACTGGACAAGGCCGGGGAGGTGGTAGATCTGATCGCAGCGGCTAAGCGGCGGGCCGGCATGTTCGGGGGGCGTAACATTGCGGTCTCACCCGGCGAAACGGTCACCCCTTCAGATGTGTTCAATCAGGTTCGCCTGATCGATACAGAGCTGACCGAGTTCAAGGTCTTTCTTGGTATATCGGTGGTTCCAGACTTGATACAGGCTCAGAAAGGCAAGACGCCAGCCCATGTTTTACAGGTTCTTGAAGGTGTATCCGCTGCACTGAGGAGCCTTCAGCACATGGAAAGTGAGCAGACGTGAAGTTCTTCTCCCTCACCGCAAGGTTTGCATTGTTGGCCTTTGTGATCGCCGGTATCGGTATCCTCGGTATCTCGGCCTATAGTTACCAGGATGCCGGCGCCCTGCTGCATAAGCAGAGTATTGAGCGCATGGCGGGGGAGCTGTTGCGGCTCAGCGACCGTTTCCAGGAAAACACCGACCGCATGCGCAGGGATGTGCGGCGGATTGCGACCTCCGATTCTGTCATCGGCTACCATCGTGCTGTTGCAGGCGATGGTTATGATGATGAGTTCAATATGACGCAGGCGCTCTGGAAGCAGCGGCTGACCATCGATTTCAAACTGCTGATGGAACAGCGTCCGGACTATCTACAGATTCGATATATCGGCATCGTCGACAGGGGGCGGGAGATCGTTCGAGTGGAGCGGGTGGGCGGTGACATCGCTGTCGTTCCTGATGGAGATCTCCAGCGCAAAGGCCAGCGTGATTATGTAAGGGAAACTATCCGTTTACAACCGAACCAGCAGTATCTCTCCAGGGTGGAACTGAACAAGGAGCATGACAGTATCGTCTTTCCACTGCAGCCGGTAATGCGGGTGGCTGCACCCATCCATACAAAGAACGGCACTGTTTTTGGTGTGGTGGTTATCAATGCCGTTTTCAATGCCTTGGCCAGTCCCTTTGATGCACCTCCAGCCGATGTCTCATTCATCATGGCCGATCAGAAGGGCGATTATCTCCTTCATCCAGACAAGGATCGGCAGTTTAGCCATGCACTGGGTGGGAGTCCCGGACTAGAGAAGGATTATTCCACTTTCAAGCAAATGCTGCGTTTCCAAGAAGGATATGAGTTCCAGGATCTTCCGGAGCAATCGTCAAGCTTAATCGAGACCCATCTGCGCTATAACCCTCTCGATCAGGCGCAGCAAATTATGATTGCGGCCCTTGTGTCTCACGATGTGATCGATGAACTTTCGCAAGGGTATGGGCGGCGTGACGAGCTGGGGTTGATGGCAAACTCCATCCAAACCATGCTTAATCATCTGCATGCCACCCAGCAGGAACTCGAGCACTTGGCAACCCACGACGCCTTAACCGGGCTGTATAACCGCAAGGCTCTGGAGAATCGAATAGAAGCAGAGTTGCATCGGACGGCAAGGTATAACCGCTCACTTTCAGTGTTCCTGCTGGATATAGATCATTTCAAGTCGATCAACGATACGTATGGCCATCTGTCCGGGGATTCAGTACTTCAATGTCTGGCAAAGGAATTGGAGGTTTCGATTCGTAAAACGGATTATGTGGCCCGTTATGGTGGTGAGGAATTTATCGTTGTCCTGCCGGAAACCCCACTTCAAGAAGCCATGGGGCTGGCGGAACGTCTGCGGAGCAGTATTGCAGCTCTTTCTGTCCCACTTGATACCGGCAAAAAAATCAAGATGACTGCCAGCATAGGTGTTGCTGCCTTTCCTGTACATGGTCAATCCTGGCAGGATTTACTGGGAGCTGCTGACGTAGCCATGTGTGCAGCGAAAAACGCTGGGCGCGATCAAGTAAAGACACCTTGAATAAGGGATTCTGGGAGGGATAGGTGTTCTGTGCAGTCGAAGACTTAAATTCATGCTTCTTCAGTCAGCAGTGAGTGTGAATCACATATCCCCCACGATTTCTAAAGTTTACCAAGGGGAACGTTGGATAGACGACATCCCCAAATGAGGGGCGCCAAATATACATCCCTGTAGGTTCGATGGCGGCTTCTCGGCAACTGCTCCTGCGGTGCACTACCTTCCCTCATCCATATGGGTCGCCTGCCGCAGACACGCTCATTTGTGTATGTCGCCTATCCTATAAAGTATTTAGTAGGTTTTAGTTTGTTGGGATGCGGTGAAAATGATCAGAGCCTTGCCAGCTTGGGCCACAGAAAATCGGTGCTTTTCCTGTAGTCATCGTATTCCGCCAGGGTTCTCATAAACTTACGCTCTTCAATCTTGGCTCGTATGATCTGTAACACGACCGCACCCACAAAGAGATAGAGTCCAACTGGCGTTCCTGACAGGATGGCGATTCCAAAGATGTGTACGATTTCACCAAAATAGAGGGGATGTCGTATTCTGGAATATGGGCCTGTAGTTACTAGTGTGCGGACGGCAGCACGTAGACCAAAGGAGCGTTTCAGGTAGCTGATCGCCCATATGCTGAAGGCAGCCCCAAAGAGGCCTATTATGAAACCTGTCATGGTGAAATAGAAACTGAACAGTGGCGTGATGCTTCTGAAAATCTCCAGTGTTTCTGGTGAATAACCAGGCACAAATTGCCGGACTTGCGGAAAAAATAACAGTGTGAAGCAAATGACAGGGACGAATACGGTCAATAGTGGAAACAGGTTTTCCCAAAATCCCTGGGGTTTGCTTTTGGCCTCCCCTCGCACAATAAAACTGTAAAATGCAAGAAAATCAAAGGCCAGCGCTGTTATGAAGTAGAGGATGTAGGTTAACTCGTTAGTAAGATAATAGGCGCCATCCTGCCCCATGCTGCTAATGTTTTCCAGCATCATCCAAAGATTCGGTTTGTCGGCCAGATAGCTCCAGAGGGCATAAGTCTTACTCCCGACGATCAGGGCAAAGAGCAGGATGGGCGCGCCATCCAATTTGATTTTTTCGCTTAACGTCATGTGTAGCCATCCTTAGTGGGATTTCCTGATGGAGCTGTCTGCATCAAGATAAGAATAAATCTTGTTTGGATTGATAACTGTCATAGTATTTCATTGTGGTATTTGTAGATACTACGTAACTACTCACCCCCCCACCATCCAGATTAACAAACTTGCACCAATAGAAGCTTGACAACATAGCTTTCTGATTCTATGCTGTTGATCCAATGCGATGCAAAGGATCAAAGA
>JAESPD010000079.1 GCA_016756855.1 gamma proteobacterium endosymbiont of Lamellibrachia anaximandri
ACCGTGGCGAAGAGGGCCATGCTGGATATTGAGTCTCGACTGGAGCGCACTACTGACCTGGAGCACTGGTTCATCAAAATAGCTCCGCAGCCCCAAACCGGATAGTTATTTTTTTCCGCGGCCCTTAATACCCCATCGGCATAGGAAGGGGTCGAAGTCGGCACCTACTGATTCTATACCAACCGCCAAAGATTTTGGGACCGTTACAATCTTTTCTAAAGTCCACAAGGTTAACTGCCGATAGACTAAGGTGGCTGGGGGAAAATGGAGGAAGTGACCATGGGAGAAGCAATACCAACGATTTTGGTGGTGGACGATGAGGTCTTTAATCTGGAGATACTCAGCGAACACCTGGAGGATGCGGGCTATGTGCCGATTGTTGCGGAGAACGGCCGGCAGGCCTGGAATCTGCTGAAGGAAACGCCCGAACGTTTTGATGCCGTACTCCTGGACCGCATGATGCCAGAGATGGGTGGCATGGAGGTGCTTGCCCAGATCAAGGCCCATCCCACCCTGGGTGCACTCCCCGTGATCCTGCAGGCCGCCAAGGCTGCCAAGGAAGACGTGCTGGAGGGTCTTCAGGCCGGGGCCTACTATTACCTCACCAAACCGTTCGATAATGATCAGCTGCTCGCCATCTTGAAAACGGCTGTTGGCGACTACCAGCATTACCGCGTTTTGCAACAGGAAACTCAACACACATCGCACGCTCTCACCTTGATGGACAAGGGGCAGTTCACTTTCCGCACACTGAAGGAGGGGCGTGACCTGGTCACCCTGTTGTCCAATGCCCATCCGGAAGCCGCCAAGGTGGTGATGGGGCTATCGGAACTGGTGATCAATGCGGTGGAGCACGGCAACCTGGGCATTACCTACGACGAAAAGTCCAGGTTGAATGAAGAGGGCACCTGGAAGGCAGAAGTGGAAAGGCGTCTGGCCCTGCCGGAAAACACCACCAAGACCGTGAGCCTGTCATTCGAACGTACCGGAAGTGAGGTGCGTTTCCTGATCCAGGACCAGGGAGATGGCTTCGACTGGCAGGAGTACCTGGAGATGAGTCCGGATCGGGTCTTCGACACCCATTGCCGAGGTATCGCCATGGCCAGGATGGTGAGCTTCGATCAGCTTGAATACCTCGGCAACGGCAATCAGGTGATTGCGACGATTACCATGAATCCTGCCGATGCTTGATATTACACTGGAAATTGTACGCGCCTTGATTCTGCTAAGCCTTGTGTGGTGGCTATGGCTACAGGGGACAAAGAAAAATCTCAATACCCGCAAAGGCTGGAACTTCATCCTCACTGGATTCTGTCTACTGCTGCTTGGCAGTCTCCTCGATATTTCCGACAATTTCGAAAACCTTAACTGGCTGTTGATTGTCGGTGATACTGAGCTGGAAGCGTTTCTGGAAAAATTTGTCGGATTCCTCGGTGGCTTTATATTCTTGGCGTTTGGTCTGGTTAAGTGGATACCTGAGGTACATGCTCTTGCCGACGAAATCAATGAGCGCAGGCGCACTGAAGAAGAACTGCTCCAGCACCGGGATCACCTACAGGAACTCGTAGCGGAACAAACCGCTGACCTGAAGCTAGCCAAGGAAACTGCAGAGAAGGCCAACCGCGCCAAGAGCGAGTTCCTGTCCAACATGTCCCATGAGCTGCGCACCCCAATGCATGCCATTCTGAGTTTTTCCAATTTCGGAATGAATAAGATCGACACGGCACCCAAAGGGAAGCTCTTTCATTACTACTCCAACATTCACCAGAGCGGTGAGCGGCTGCTGAGTCTGCTCAACGACCTGCTTGACCTCTCTAAGCTGGAGTCGGGTCGCATGCACTATGAGATGAAGGAACAGGAGCTGAAGATCGTTGTTGAGAGTGCGGCCGCAGAATACGAATCCCTGCTCAGGAACAAGGGGCTGACCTTGGAGATGGCGGGGCACGAACGCGAGACCATGGTCTGGTGTGATGGGGAAAAGATCGGGCAGGTGGTGCGCAACCTGCTCTCCAACGCCATCAAGTTCACACCGGAGGGCAAGAGCATCAGCGTCTCTTTCGGTGAGTCCAGTCTACCGGCAGGGAAACGTCACACCGATATCGACACACTACCCTCTATCTCCCTCAGTGTCAGCGATCAAGGGATAGGGATTCCAGAGGATGAACTGGATACGATATTTGATAAGTTCATTCAATCCAGCAAGACTCGTTCAGGTTCTGGTGGCACGGGATTGGGTCTGGCGATCTGTAAAGAGATCATCGAAGGTCATGGTGGGCAGATTCAGGCAGCAAACAACCCGGAGGGTGGGGCGTTTTTTTCATTTACCCTCCCGCACAAAACAACGGGAGTGCACGAGTGATCTCTGCTTCACGAAGAGGTCTATATTCTCATTCTGAAATCTGATTATTAGAAAAATATGGGGTCAGGTCTTCGATCCAGCACCATCCTCTTTTCCTTTTACTGCCCACTGTGCGATTTACAGTGGGAGAATGCCAGCCAAAATGCCCGGCTATATCTCACATGGTGTAGTCGCCAGATAAACAGACAGGCCCTAGGGTAGACGGGGGATCGGAGAACAAGTGTCAGCCCTACACCTCAAACCGCGCAACCATGCCATTCACCTCTGCCGTCTTATCCGACATGGATGCAGAGGCGGCCGATGTCTGCTCCGCCAGGGCTGCATTCTGCTGGGTCATCTCATCCATTGATGTAACGGCCTTGTTGACCTGATCGATGCCGGCGGATTGTTGTGAGCTTGCGGCGGCGATCTCAGCGATGATGTCACTGACCTTTTTCACTGCGTCGACAATCTCTTCAAGCGTGCCTCCCGATTTGTCGACCAGTTCTGCACCCAGTAGAACCTTTTCGCCGGAGTCCTTGATCAGCTCTTTGATCTCTTTGGCAGCGGTAGCACTGCGACCTGCCAGGTTTCTGACTTCTGTGGCAACCACGGCAAAACCCCTGCCCTGTTCGCCGGCACGTGCCGCTTCTACCGAGGCATTCAGTGCCAACAGGTTGGTCTGGAAGGCGATCTCATCGATAACACCGATGATCTCGGCGATCTTGCTGCTTGAGGTATTGATGGCATCCATCGCCTGCACGGCCTGGCCGACCACTGCGCCCCCTTCCTCCGCCTTGTTGCGGGCATTGGCAGCGAGCTGATTGGCCTGCTGGGCATTGTCGGCATTGTTACGCACAGTGCTGGTCAGCTCCTCCATCGAGGAGGCGGTCTCCTCGAGGCTGGAGGCCTGTTGTTCTGTTCGCGAGCTGAGACTGTTGTTGCCGGCAGAGATCTCGTCAGCGGTGGTGCGCATCTCATCCATCGACTCCCGCAGTTCACCAAGGGTGCCTCTCAGGTTGCCGAGGGTGCTATTGACATTGCCCTTCATGACTTCAAAGGAGCCGTGATATTGACCACGAACGGGACGGGTCAGGTTGCCTTGGGCCATCATGGACATGACCTCAGACAGATCCTGAAAGATCAGTTCGACCTGCTCGATGAGGGAGTTGATGCCTCCCCCCAGTTCTTTGAAGAAGCCTTGTTTGTTGTGGGTTTCGATACGGCGAGAAAGGTCACCTTCACGGGCAGCGACGACGATCGACTCGACCTCGGCCTCGACTGCAACTTCAGCGGTTCGTTCTGTCCACTCCACAGCGGTACCCAGTCGTTCCCCCTGTGGATTGATGACTGGATTGGCGACGGTGCGCATGGTTCTGCCGCCAATCATGAACTCCGATTCATAAGGCTTTTCGAGGTTCTCAAGCAGACTGTCCTGATGATCAGGATGGCGGTGTAATGTGTCGATGCTGCTGCCCAACAGTTGATCGGACTGGAAATCCGGCAGCTCCTTGCGGAAGTCGGCTTCGGCTTCGCTGAAGAGTTTGTCAGCGGCAAAATTCAGATAGATGATGTTGCGTTCATTGTCGGCCATCATGACGCTGCTTGATACATTGTCCAGCGCCATGCGGATACGGGACGCCTCATCGGCACGTTGCTGGGTCTCATCGATATTTCGTTTGAGGTTTTTGATCATCACCTTCATGGAACGGCCCAACTGACCGATCTCATCCTTGCTTGTGATATCGACTGTCTGGTTGAGGTCACCACTGGCGATGCCCTTGGCGATCTCGTTGGCACGATTCAATGGTTGAGTGATGGCGCGGGTGAGTAGCACAGCTCCCAGCAGTGAGATGATCACAGTAATGAGTAGAACACCAGCGGTGGCATTGCGTGAAACACTGATCTCACCGCTGAATGCTTCGGAGAGACTGCGGATATCCTGGTTGGCTGAAACCACGCCACTGCTCAGCTCTTTGACCTTTTTCAGCTCACTGGCCAGGGCCTTGATGCTGGCAACCTGGGCGTCGATGCTTTGCGCAAACTCGGCCATCTTGCCGACCGTGCGCGAGACGCTGATCAAGGCCTCACGGCGCATGGTCTCCTCGATATCGCCGACTGCATCGGTGACGTCCTCCAGGGCATAACGGGCATCACCTTCAGGTAGTTCCTCCGCTGTTTCGCTTACCTCTTCTACCAGTTCTTTCATGGTAGAAGAGATGCCTTTGAGTTTGCGCTCAAGCACTTTGACGTGCATGCTGGTGCGGCTGATATCGTCGACGACCGCGAGCATACCCTCCGATATCTGGGCGAGGTTGTTGTCTGCTGAGGTGATGTTCTCTTCAGTGGTACGCGAGTTATCAACACCAGTAGCTGATTTCGTCACCACGTCGCTAAAGCCGCCACTCAGGCTGCCAAAAGAGAAGAAGGTCAGTATCAGTACCGCAAGGAGCAGAAGGCTGATCGTGATGCCTCCTCCCAGCAATTTTAATTTAATGGTCACCTTTTACCTCGTCCAGAATGATTGAAGATAATGAAACAGGCAGGCAATGGAGCTACATCTGCCCCATCGCCTGGTGCCCATGTCACTTCGCGGCTTCTTTCTCGTACATGCCGACAGCCTTGTTCATCTGCTTGAGCAATGGCAGGTTGGTTGCGGCCAAGACTTTGATTTTGTCGTTAGGGATTTGGGTGGTTTTGTGGTCAGCACCATAATCAATGATGGGTTTGAACTTGGCCCACAAGCCATTCACCACACCCAGTTGATCGCGAATATGCTGTGGCTTGGTACCGGGCAGACCCAGGGTCTCATCACCATCAAGCAGACCTTTTAGGGTGCGTTCGAACAGTGTACTGGTCTCAAGCAGGGCCAATTTGCTGTCATCCTGCTGATAACCATAGGCAACAAAAAGGAACTCCTTGCTCATCTTCTGGGTCAGCATGCGCTGCTTGCCCGACAGGTTGAGGGTGGCAGCCAGGCCGGGGGCGCTTTTCAGGCCGCCTTTTTTTGCGTCCTTTTCATAGAGTCCTACCGCCTTATTCATCTGCTTGAGCAGGGGTATGTTTTTGCTCGCAACGAAATCAACCTGCGCCTTGGTGACCGCTTTACTGGCGATGATCTCCTTGACCGTCGGGTAGAACTCAGCCCAGACGGCATCGATTTTATCGAGCTGACGCAGGATGCGACCGCTGTTGGTCGGGGGCAGGCGTAATTCGTCACTGCCATTGCGCAGTCCCTTGAGGGTTTTATCGAAGAGTCCCGAGGTTTTTTTCAGGTTGGTGATGTTTTGTCCTTTTGCTTCATTAAGGGCGACGAGCATGATCTCCTTGCTCATTTTCTGAGTCAGCATGCGCTGTTTGCCAGACAGGTTGAGCACCACGCCATACTCGGCAGAAGTGGGGCCTGCCGCCTGCAGGTTGAGGGGAAAACTGGTGATAGTGGTGAGTAGAACTAAAAGAAAACCGATTCGGTTTGATCGTGTGAGGTGCTTGAGAGCTAACATCTGCAAATTCTCCAGAGTGGTGGATCGCAGAGGACGTTGCTCACTGTTGATCACGCCCCTGCGGAAATCAGGTCTAACAGAACTGCTATCGGCTTACTTCCCCGGGACTTTAGGGCGAATTGCGTAGAAACTTCCTGCCCACATCTGTCAGTGGAACAATGCCTGGCAGGAAGATGACTTGCATCATCTCAGACAACGAATATTGATCGGAAACAAGGAGGTCAGGCGGGATGAATCAAGACTCTTTGCTCTGTTGGATAGAGCGAACAGTCTCTGTGGCATTTTCCAATTGTCGCACGCGTTTCCACAACATGTTTGGGGCATTTTCATAAACAGTGAGCAGTTTGCCTGCGGCTACCCAAACCAACTCACGCCGTTTCTTAAACCGACCTGTCCTGTCGGCCTCCCACTCCCGGTTAAGCGCTTCGATATCCCGATACGGAAATTCGATAAAGAACGTTTTCCACCGTTTGGGATTTAGAGGATCTCCAGGCGCCCGTCTGCACCACCAGTCTGGATGAACCGAGAGTGTCTCATCAAACAGAGCCTCAACTACTGGAGTCTGATTCATGACCCTTTCAGCAGTACGACTTGCCTGCTGTAGATCATCGGAGAAATACATCGTTTCCGTTTCTTCGATAAACTCCCGTATAGCGGTCTCCCGGTAGTCTTCATCCACTCCCAGGCCGCCCCCGAAATCAATAAGATAGCCTGTCTTTCTGCCGGCAAAGGTAGTTTGGAATAAAAAGCTGACTTTACAGTCACTTACAGCAAATGGGATTACGCCAGCGCCCATATCTTGTTCCCCCACAATATTTCCAATGCTGAGTTTTTATTCTAGGTTAATCTGTGTCATAGGGAAGGAAATACGGAATCAGGGTTGCGCAAGGAGAAGAAAAAGAAGCGGTAGGGCGAATGTCATTCGCAAATGAACAGACATCAAGAGATGGATTCCGCAGATTTCTCTATACTCGGAGAAGATCTTCTCCGGACTCCATTTTCGCCATGATCGGACCAACGGCCGCCGCCACTTCTTTGAACCCTACGTTGACGCCGCAGATACGGCGCCAACAGGCGGAAAGTGAAACGTCTGCCGAAGGAAAACAACAGGCTTCGGACTTCCCCCTCCGATCCTCCCGGAGTGACGAAAAAAACGCTTCCACCAATGAGCCAAAGCCGATACAGGCCACCGATGAACTAGGCACTGCTGAACTACGGTTGGTGCAGGAGTTGAAAAGCCGGGATCAGGCCGTCAGAGCCCATGAACTTGCACACCTCTCCGCCGCAGGGCAATACGCCCGTGGTGGCGCCCAGTTCGACTACAAGGTCGGCCCGGACGGCAATCGCTACGCCGTCGGCGGCGAGGTGAGTATCGATTCCTCCAGAGAGAGCGACCCGCAACGGACATTGGAGAAAGCGGAGACTATTCGCCAGGCGGCACTGGCCCCCGCCGATCCCTCCAGCCAGGATCGCCGCGTGGCCATGCAGGCAACCGCAATGGCGGCCCAGGCACGGGTGGAGATTGCCAGGGAACAGTCACAGGGAGAGACAGAAGCAGGGAATCAACAGCCGTCTTCAACTGCCAGAGGCATCGGCCGGTTGTTAACGGTACAGTCCGCCGACCAGCCAGACCCTGTGTTGATCGACATGAGTGCCTGATATTCATAAAGGGTGTACTGTGCGCACCATAGGGTCGAGATGACAATGAGGCTATTTTTCAGATCTCATTGACCCGCCTCAAAGCGGCAACGCCATCACCATCGCATCTTCCCGCCCCTTTGCCGCAGGATAGTAACCGCGACGCAAGCCCACCTCGCAGAAACCGATACGTTCATAGAGTTTCAGTGCGCTTCGATTACTGATTCGCACTTCGAGAAAGGCAGTGTCGGCCCCACGCTGTTTGGCCAGCTTCAACAGCCGGTCGGCAATCTTTCGTCCAAACCCCAAGCCGTGATGTTCGGGATGGACGCAGATATTGAGCAGATGACACTCATCGAGTACAACCGACATGACACCGTAGCCGATAATCTTCTGATTGAGACTGAGCGCCCAACAAGAGTAACCTGACCTCAGGCAGTCCCTGAAGATACCCATGCTCCAGGGATACTCGTAGACCAGCTCCTCAAGCGCCAATACCTCAGCGAGATCCGACCGGGCCATAGGCCGGATACTGAGCAGCGGTTCATCCAGTTGCGCGCTCACTGTTCGCGCAGCAGGGATAGCGCCAATTGCAGGTCCTGCCAGGATTTTGCCTTCTGCTCGGGCGAACGCAGCAGGTAGGCGGGATGGTAGGTCACGACCAACGGAATGGCAGAGTCGCCATAGTTATGAATTCGGCCCCGCAAGCGACCGACAGGGATATCGGTTTTGAGCAAATTGTGGGCGGATACTGCTCCCAGGGAGAGTATGACCTTGGGTTGGGTGAGCGCAATCTGCTGCAACAAAAAAGGCTCGCACTGCAGCGCCTCTTCCTGTTTGGGATTTCGATTACTGGGCGGCCTGCACTTGACGATGTTGGCGATGAACACCGCTTCCCGTTGAAACCCCATCGCCAGCAGCATCGCATTCAAGAGCTGCCCGGCCGGGCCGACGAAGGGTTCACCCTGCCGATCCTCATCCGCGCCGGGAGCCTCCCCGATGATCAGCAGGTCAGCCTGGGTATTGCCTACGCCAAATACGGTCTGGGTGCACCCGGCCCGCAGACTGCATGCGGAGCAGGCGCTTACACGTCTCCTTAGATCGCTCCACTGATCCGCAGCAGACTCAGCCATCGGCGCTGTTGCGGTTGTCTCCACAAGGGTACGCTCACCGGCAGTCCGTTCAGGGGCTGGCAGAGATTCAGCCTCAGACACCATCGTCTCCGGGGCAACCGCAGCCGGAGGATCACGGCGCTGCCACACCGTGATCCCCATCGCTGTCAGATAGGCTTTGCGCCGTGCCTCTTCCATGGATCCCAACAGTTACACGTCCCCGGACTGGGGATGCGCCTTCTCCATCGGTTCCAGGATCTTGTTGACCGCGTTGATATAGGCCTTGGCGGAGGCGATGACGATATCGGTATCCGCCCCTTGGCCGTTGACGATATGACCGTCCCTTTCCAGTCGCACGGTCACTTCACCCTGAGCATCTGTGCCGCTGGTGATGTTGTTGACCGAATAGAGCTGCAGTTCGGTACCACTCTCCACCAGGGCCTCGATCGCCTTGAATGCAGCATCTACGGGACCACCCCCGGCAGCACTGTCGGCCAGCTCTTCCCCATCGACACAGATCACTATGTTGGCGTGGGGGGTCTCACCGGTTTCCGAGCAGACCTTGAGGGAGACCAGCTTCACCCGCTCGTTCTCCGCCTTGGATCTTGCATCGGTCACCAGCGCCTGCAGGTCTTCATCGAAGATCTCATGCTTTTTGTCGGCGATATCCTTGAAACGGGTGAAGGCCGAGTTAAGGTCCTCCTCCGTCTCGAAGCTGATACCGAGCTCCTCCAGACGGACACGGAACGCATTGCGGCCGGAGTGCTTGCCGAGGACCATGCGATTATGGCTCCAGCCGACATCTTCAGCGCGCATGATTTCGTAAGTCTCGCGTGATTTGAGCACACCGTCCTGATGGATACCCGCCTCATGAGCAAAGGCGTTGGCGCCGACGATCGCCTTGTTGGGCTGCACCGGGAAGCCGGTAATATTTGAGACCAGCTTGGAACTGCTGACGATCTGGGTGGTATCGATGTTGGTGCTGCAGGGGAAGACGTCAGCACGGGTGCGCACCGCCATCACAATCTCTTCCAGCGAGGCATTGCCTGCCCTTTCACCAAGGCCGTTGATGGTGCACTCCACCTGCCGCGCCCCGTTGTCCACCGCCGCCAGCGAGTTGGCAACTGCAAGTCCGAGATCGTTGTGACAGTGCACGGAGAAAATCGCCTTATCGGAGTTGGGGATGCGCTCGCGCAGGGTCCGGATCATTTCGCCGAACTGGTGCGGTACGGCGTAGCCCACGGTATCTGGCACGTTGAGGGTTGTGGCACCGGCATCGATCACCGCTTCGAAGATACGACAGAGAAAGTCGATCTCGGAACGACCGGCATCCTCGGCGGAGAACTCCACGTCGTCGGTGTACTGACGGGCTCTCTTCACTGCGCGTATCGCCTGCTCAACCACCTGATCGGGCTGCATGCGCAGCTTCTGCTCCATGTGGATCGGCGAGGTGGCGATGAAGGTGTGGATACGTGCCGAATTGGCGGGTTTTAACGCCTCACCGGCACGGTCGATATCCTTGTCCAGGGCACGGGCCAATCCACAGATGGTGGAATCCTGCACCATCTCAGCCACAGCTTTTACAGCGTCAAAATCTCCGGCACTGGCGATGGGGAAGCCCGCTTCGATGACATCCACCCGCATCTTCTCCAGTGCTTTGGCGATGCGGACCTTCTCGTCCTTGGTCATCGAGGCGCCGGGACTCTGCTCACCATCACGCAGGGTGGTATCGAAAACGATCAATCTGTCTGGGTTTTTCATAATTCTGCTCCAACCACGATTGCCGGATAGAGGCTGAATCGGGATTTGAATCTAATCTGTTTGGAATGCTCTGCTGTTGCGTGTTATTTCGGCCCCCGCCGGGGCGCTCTCGTGTATGCCCCTCAGGGCAGCAGTCGCAGCAGCAGGCTAAAAAGGAAACCAGGCAGGCGCGCGTCACCCGCCCCATGAAGGGATGCGGTAATCTGCTGTTTGCGCGCGAAAGAGATCATCTATACAGTTTCCGATGAGGGTAAGTCGAATATAGCGCATGCTTTGGGGTATGCCAAGCCATGAAATTCGACCCTGCAGGTTTTTCTACTTCTCATCCGACTGGCTGGATCGTTCCGCCCGCCTGCTTCGCAGTTGGGTCAGTGTCAACACGGGACCGGAGACGGCATAGATCAGGAACAGCGCAAAAAGCACGGAAGGCGGATGGGTAAGCACGATGGCAAAACTCAGGGTCACCGCAACGATCACAATGAAAGGGACCTTGCCGTGAAAGTCGATCTCTTTGAAGCTGTTGTAGCGGAAGTTACTGACCATCAGCAGACCGGTCGACAGGGTCAATACCGCCGCAGTCCAGCTCAGACTTTCAGCACTCATCCCATAATCCACGCCGAGCCAGACCGCGCCCGCGATAATCGCGGCAGCAGAAGGACTGGGCAGCCCCTGAAAATAGCGCTTGTCGGCAACACCTATCTGGGTATTGAAGCGCGCCAGGCGCAACGCAGTACTGGCGGTATAGACAAAAGCGGCAATCCAGCCAAATTTACCCAGGCCCGTGAGCGCCCAAAGATACATCACCAGTGCCGGCGCAAGCCCAAAGGCCACCATATCCGCCAGGCTGTCATATTCAGCGCCAAACTCTGTCTGGGTATTGGTCAGGCGTGCCACACGACCATCGAGACCATCCATCAGCATTGCCACAAAGATCGCCACTGCAGCCTGCTCAAAACGATTGTTCATTGCAGCGAGAATGGCGTAAAAACCGGAAAACAGTGTCGCCGTGGTAAACAGGTTCGGCAGCAGATAGATACCGCGTCTGCGTTTTTTGCCTTTTTCCGGAGCTGATTCCATGGTTCTCACAATCTCTTGGGGAGTCAGGACTCAGTATAAATTGAACAGGAGGATCACAACACCCCTGTCGCCTTTACATCCAGATAGGTATTGACCAGTTCCACAGGGAGTTTGCCGGGCACGGTGTCGAGCAACAGCGCCCCCTGATGACGTAGACTATCATGGGTCAGGGAGCGGTTTGCGAGATAGTCGACCACCGATTGGAAAATCAGCGCACTCTCAAAACCCTGCACCGGCTGCGACAAAGTCTCATCCAGCGAAGTCTCCCGTAGATCAGCCACCACAACCAGATGTCGCCTTGTGAGCAAGGCCAGGGCACGGGAAAGTTCGGCACGATCATCATCGCGGCTGTTGGTAATCAGAATCACCAACGCCCGCCGACGCTGCAGGGAAGTCAGCTCACGGGCAGCCGCCATGTAATCCGCCGCCTCCAGGGTCGAGTCGAGATCATAGGTACGATCCAATAAACGGCGGATCAGATCACCACCCTTGGCCGGAGGCTGCCACCGATTCTCCCCACCGAAGGCGAGAAATCCCACCGCGTCCCCCTGTCTTGCCGCGACATAGGCGAGCAGCAACATGGCATTGAGCGCATGATCGAGACGGGCACCGCCTCCATCCATGTGACGCATATGGCGCCCGCAATCCAACAAAAAGACAAGTTGTTGATCCCTTTCGTCCTGATACTCCTTAGAGATCAGGCGACGGTAGCGGGAACTCGCCTTCCAGTCGATCTGCCGCATAGTGTCGCCTGCGCGATACTCCCGCAGTTGATGAAAATCGCTCCCCTCTCCCCGTCGCCGTCGATGACGCACTCCCAGCTGGCTCAACTTGTTGTCGGTGGCAAGCAGGGCAAAATGGGCAATCTCGCGGAAGTTGGGAAAGACCCGCACAGTCTCCTGCAGCGGCAGATGTATCTTGCGGCGCCAGAGGCGCAGTGGTGAACGAAGAACGATATCACAGCCGTTGAAGCGGCCATCTCCCCGTCGCTCAGGGAGGATACGGTAAGCCAGTGTCGCCGAACTGCCTGCCGGAAGCTTAAATTCACGAGGCTGCCCTTCCACGGCATAATCAGCGGGGTGAAAATCATGTACCACCAGGCTGAGGCCATGGCCACTGAGATTCTCCAACTGCAGTTCCACCGGCGACCATACTCCCACCGGAATACTGCCACGCACCCGGCGGGTCAACTTTGGTCTAACGATACGCCGCGCCTGAAAAAAGTCGAGCACCATCGTGGCAACCAATAGTGCTGCTGCGCCCTTCCAAGCCAACCCGAGCACCGGCTGAAAAGCGCTGAGCAGTGCCAGAACCAGCAACGCCAGAACAAGGTAGAGCGAGTTACGATCCGGGGTCGTGGACAATAGGGGACGCACCACGTTTTCCTCATATCGGTTGTTATTTGCTAAGGTAAAATACTATATATGAAAAAATTGGTCACGGAGGACCGGCATCATGCCAAGACGACCTCGTATAACGCTACCAGGCGTACCACATCATGTTATTCAAAGGGGCAATAATCGCCAGCCATGTTTCTTCGCAGAAGATGATTACCGATTTTACCTTGTAATGGTGCGGAAATATGCCGAGAAAACGGACTGCATGGTTGATAAAATCCGAAAGGCGACGAATGGGAATTATGCGCCAGGAAACGAACGCTTTAAGAATTGCGTAGAAAAAATGTTGGCAAGGCGTGTAGTGCCAGGTAAGCCGGGGAGACCACGAAAAAACCGACATAGTTGGCTAATAAACGTGGTGCGTCCCCTATTTCATGGTGAGCCCCCTATTTCAGCGTTTCCGCGTATTTCATTTCCCTATCGAGATGCCAGTTTCGAGCAGAAGGAAACATAATAGACACCCATAGTGCTGAGTCCCTCAATTCCCATCGCACAATAATGAGGTCTTGCCTCCTTGCTATAGGGGTCTATCCCGAATGGCACTTACTTTAGGATTAACATATTGATATAACAATAAAAAAGGCTGGTTCAGGTGATAAGATGCAAATCGCCAAACCCACACCAATCAACTCAGGAACCAGCCTTAA
>JAESPD010000008.1 GCA_016756855.1 gamma proteobacterium endosymbiont of Lamellibrachia anaximandri
GCCTATTGCCGTATCTCCAGCTACTTACAGACCATGGCGAATCAGGGATACAATCCGCTGGTCGCTATTCAGTTGGCGCTTTCTGGTCAGCTTTATGCGGATGGGGGTGAGTAGTTACAGTTTATATTGATTTGGTCATTAAACCCCTGTCCTGTGATACTTCATGTTCCGTCGGATGCTCTGCTCATTTTACAAATTCATTGCAGGATATTGGTGTAATACATGCTAATCTTCCGCCCAATTTCTTACCCCCGTGCAAAGGAACCTGATCGTCATGCGCCTGACAACTTCACTCTTTACCCTGATCTCTCTTTCACTCTGCACCTCCTTTGCGTCCGCCGCCACTATCCATCTTAAAAACGGCGACACCCTGAATGCGCCGATCATTGCCGAGACGAATGAGAGTATAACCCTGCTGCACGACTCCCTCGGCCCGGTCACCATCAACCGTTCACAGATCTCCGAGATTCTCGCAGAGAAGAGAGCAGCTGAACCGCAAGCTGACACACTCAAAAGCGAAGAACCGGCGAAACCCGAAGATCAGGGGTTGCTCGCCAGCGGTTTCATGAAAGACTGGAGTCGCGAACTCGACATCGGCCTTAGCGGTGCCGAGGGCAACAGCCAGAAATTCAACCTGCACGCCGGTTTCGGCGCCGACTATTCAGATGATGAGGATGTCTGGAAGTTCCGCACCGCTTACGACTCTGCGCAAAGTGACAACGAGACCTCTCAAAATCAGTTTTTCGCAGATCTGCAAAAAGATTGGCTGCGCCCCGACTCCCCCTGGTTTACCTATGCGCAGGGCCGCTACGACTGGGATGAGTTCAAGGATTGGGATCACCGGATATCCGGCTCCGGCGGCGTGGGTTACCAGTTCCTCAAAAACGAGACATGGCTGGTAAAAGGCAAGGCCGGTCTCGGCGGCAACCAGACCTTCGGCGGCAACGACGAAAAGTTCAGCCCGGAAGCGATTCTGGGCCTGGATGCGGATTGGAAGATCTCCGACAAAGAGTCCTTGTCGATGGGCACCACCTTCTATCCCAATCTGAGAGACAGCGGCGAGTTCCGCAACATCTCAACCCTCGACTGGAAGATCTCCATGGATGCTGCAATGGGCATCAAGATCGGTCTCTCCAACGAATACGACTCCGAGGCGATTGGAGACACAAAAGAGAACGACTTCAAATACAACGCATCGCTGGTCTGGGGGCTTTGACCAGGATCACAAAACAGGGCGGGGCTCATAGCTTCGCTTCCCTCAAACTCCTATGATTTCCGGATGTCGCATCAGGACAGGCGGATGGCGGGTTGTAACCAGAACCGTTCAGATAAAACCCATAATCTGGCCACACCACAAAACAACGGAGGGAAGAGTGATGTATCAGGATCGAGAACAGCGGATGCAGCAGGACAGAAACAGGACATCCAGGATGGCTGAATACCGCAGGCGTCATGCCGCTGCCTTTTTTCAGACCTTCTCCCGGATCGCCTACGGAAGTCAGCAGTCAGAACAGGATGAGTTCAAGGCAATACCGCATCATTCAGCGGTTTGAAAGAAACAGCGTTACCTGGCGGGAAAAGGCATCGGGCTGTTCCGCATAGAGCCAGTGCCCGGCACCGGTCAGTTGTCGCATCCGAGCATATGGAAACAGCTCTTTGATGACAGGACGAGAGTCCGGCGACACATAATCTGAATTTCCGCCATGGATAAACAGCGCCGTCCCTGGAAACCGGGCGGCGGTCACATCGGGAAATCCCAGCAACTCCGGCATCGCGCCTTGCAACCCGGAGAGGTTCAACCGCCACTGCCAGTGATTCCCGACATTCACAAGATTCTGCAGCAGATATTGGCGGACTTCCAGAGACGGCACCGATCCCGATAAAAGGACATCCGCTGCTCTCCTGCCTGCGAGTCTCTCCATATCCAATCCGCTCATTGCCTGCAGAATCGGCTGAAAGTTGTCCGGGTAGGTCACAGGTGCAATATCCGCCACCACCAGTTTCTCCACCCGCTCCGACCTATTCAATGCCAGCCACATGGCAACCTTGCCACCCATGCTGTGACCCAGCAGATGTGCAGCATCGAGATGCAGACGATCCATAAGCGCCAGCAGGTCGTCAGCCATAGACGGATAGTCCATCTCAGTTGTGTGCGGGGAGCTGCCGTGATTTCTGCTGTCGGGAACGATCAGATGAAACTGCTTCTCCAGCCGTTTGACTATACCCATCCAGTTGGCCGAAGAACCGAACAGGCCGTGCAACAGGATCAGCGTCGGCAGGGCCGGGTCACCCGCTTCGCGATAGTGGAGTTCAACAGGCATCGATGATCAACACTTCAGCATCAGTAGTCAGGACTTGGCCCAAAATCAGCACCGCTTCTATTCTCGCCATGAATCCTTGTTTTTTGGCAGCCGGTGAAAATCATCAATTACGATTACCTTGTGAGGCACCACACTGTCCCACACCCAAAAGACAAGATTCTTCCCATTCTCAGGGGCATTTTTTGCATAGGACGGGACAATAATGCCGGCAACCCCGTCTTCAACGAGTCGTTTGGACAGCGCCCAACTGGGCGGCACCCGGCCCACTCCCGCCGGCATTTCCCAAGGAGATGCCAAATCGTCTGAATCAATCCCCAGTGCGCCTCTCTCTTCTGGATTTGTGAGATCCGTGACGTCCAGGCAATCCACCTCATAGGTACACAGCGTGGCAGGTTGAGGGCGGTGGGGAAATCCCTGGTGGTATTCAGCCAGCGCCGCAGTCTCAGTCAGGGAAGTATAGAGTGCAGACACGCCTTTTGGATTGAATCGGCCGCCATAACGTTTGGCGCCATCTCCAGAGAGGGGATCGAATGACCAGAAAGGATTATGTGCGCGATAGACCCATCCCTGGTAACGAAGCATTAAGCAAATCCACCTTCCGCGATGCGATCGATATACTGCATGACCAGATCAGCATGCCCCTGCTTGACCAGTGCTTCAGCCGTGAGATCCCCAAAGCTCGGAATACCTTCAGAACGGTACCAGGCAAAAGCCTGGAAAGGCGTACCACACCATGGGGTTACCCGGTTGATGATCATGACCAGATCCCGCAGGCGTTTTTGGGATGACTTTGAATGCACCCGATCCTTCTTGCTGACCGCATCGACAGACAGACCCGTGAGTTGCGCCACCTCTTTAATGGTAGTGTGGAATTCGTCAGCCACCATCCTGGGATTTACAAAACCCTGGGGATCAATCAATTTTTGCGCCAGCACACTCATTTTTGCCGCCAGTATTGCCTGTTAATATAGGCAAATTATAGGACATATTGGTTATTTGTACAGAGGAGCACACAAAGCAGCACCTACTTTTTACGTTTCTTCGGTGGTAGCAGGTCGGTGATCGTCCCCTCGGCCATCTCGGCGGCAAAGCAGATGGTCTCGTTGAGGGTCGGGTGGGGATGGATGGTCAAGCCGATATCCTCTGCATCTGCGCCCATCTCCAGCGCCAACACGGTCTCGCCGATCAGTTCCCCGGCGTTGGGACCGGTGATGCCGGCACCAAGAATGCGTTTGGTCTGTGGGTCGAAGAGCAGTTTTGTCAGCCCGTCGTCCCGTCCGATGCCCAGAGCCCGACCGCTTGCAGCCCAGGGGAAGACCCCCTTTTCGTACTCTATGCCCTCAGCCTTAGCCGCTGTCTCGGTCAACCCCATCCAGGCAACTTCCGGGTCAGTGTAGGCCACAGAGGGGATGGTCATGGGATCGAAAGAGGCGGGCAGACCAGCGATCACCTCTGCAGCCACCTTCGCTTCATGGGTCGCCTTGTGCGCCAGCATCGGTTGACCGACCACATCACCGATGGCGTAGATATTGGGGACGTTGGTGCGCATGTGCTCATCCACCGGAATGAATCCATGCTCATCAACCGAGATACCCGCTGCTTCGGCGTTGATCTGTTTGCCGTTAGGACTGCGGCCAACAGCCACCAGCACCTTGTCATAGACCTGAGGTTTGTCCGGCGCCTGCTTGCCTTCGAAGCTGACCTTCAGCCCCTGTTTCTGGGCCTTGATCTCGGTCACCCTGGTGCCGAGCATGATGCGGTTATAGCGCTTCTTGATACGTTTCTGCAGCGGACGAACCAGATCCTTGTCACAACCGGGGATCAGGCTATCCTGCAGTTCCACCACATCGATCTCGCTGCCGAGGGTGCCGTAGACCGTGGCCATCTCCAAGCCGATGATCCCGCCCCCGAGTACCAGCATACGTTTCGGCACGTCCGCCAGTTCCAGGGCGCCGGTGGAGTCGATCAGGCGCGGATCGTCGTTGGGAAAACCGGGGATCTGCACCGCGCTGGAGCCACAGGCGATGATCGCATCGGTAAAGGCGATAGAGGTCACACCTTCTGCCGTATTCACGGAGATCCGGTTGGGGGATTCAAATCGTGCAATCCCCTGCACCAGCTCAACCTTGCGCTGCTTGGCAAGCTGCACCAACCCACCGGTGAGACGGGTTACCACCTTATCCTTGCCGGCCCGCAGCTTGTCGATGTCCACCTTGGGTTTGCCGAAGCTGATCCCCATGCCCTCCATCTCTGCCGCCTCATTGATAACATCCGCCGCATGCAGCAGCGCTTTCGAGGGGATACAGCCGACATTGAGGCAGACGCCACCCAGCGAGGCATAACGTTCGATCATCACCACCCGTTTACCCAAATCGGCGGCACGGAAGGCAGCGGTGTAACCACCGGGGCCCGCCCCCAGCACCACCACATCGGTCTGGAGATCCGCCGTCCCTTTGACCGCCTCTGTGACCGGCGCGGCCGTCGACTCATGTTTCGTCGCTTCTGTTTCACCGGCTGCCAGTTCGAGGGTCAGGATCGGCGCGCCTTGGGAGATCTTCTCCCCGGCCTTGACCCTGATCTCCTTCACCACACCGACGTGGGGCGAGGGAATATCCATCGTTGCCTTGTCGCTCTCCAGGGTGATCAGAGAGTCTTCCGCTTCGACCCTGTCACCGGACGATACCAGTACCTCGATGATATCGACCTGGTCAAAATCACCAATATCGGGCAGTGTGATCTCAACGATGTTACTCATGTTCAATCCTCGGAACAGGTTGAATGGCAGCGCGGAGCGGTGCCGTGGTTAATACTATAGTTTGTGTCCATCCGGAAACCCACATCTAACCACAAAGGACACGAAGAGCACGAAGGTAAAAGATTGATCAACCATGAATTGCCTTCGTGTTCTTCGTGCGCTTCGTGGTGAAAACAGTGTTTCCGGACGGGCACTAGTTAAGGCAACACAGGTGTTACTCAAACGAATCAAGATCCACCTTGGACTTCTGCAACACTTCCTGAACCTGCAGCCGCTTCTGTCCGGCGGCAACGGCCATCACCTTGGCCAAGACCTCGGACAGTTCACCTTTGCTGACCTGCGCCTCTTTTGCCTGTTGCAGATAGTAGTCCGTGCAGGGAGCGCAGTTCATTGCCATCGCTGCCGCCAACCCCACCAGCACCTCACTCTTCCGATCGAGATAGCGGGTATTGTGGGTGGACTCATAAAAGGCGTCGTAGAGCGCTTTTTGTTCTGCGTTCAACATGCCCGGTTCCTTTTGAAAAACAGACTCTGCGCACATTGTACGTCATTCCTGGAGAAGCGAACGATCAGAGCAAGAGTCGCCGGATCTCGGAAAGCAGGCTCCCCAACAAGGTCGTGAAACGCACCCCGTCGGCACCATCGACCACCCGGTGGTCGTAAGAGAGCGAGAGCGGCAGCATCAGGCGCGGCTGGAACTCATTGCCATCCCAGACCGGCTTCATGGCCGCTCGGGAGACACCCAGGATCGCCACTTCCGGCGCATTGACGATGGGCGTAAAAGCAGTACCACCGATGCCGCCCAGACTGGAGATGGAGAAACACCCCCCCTGCATGTCGGCAGGCAGAAGCTTGCCGTCACGCGCCCGGCCACTGACCACCATCAACTCTTTCGCCAGTTCAAAAACACCCTTTTTATCCACATCCCGGATCACCGGCACCACCAGGCCGTTGGGGGTGTCCACCGCCACTCCGATGTGGATATAGTTCCGATAGATCAGGCTTTCACCATCCGCTGACAGCGCGGCGTTCAGGGTCGGCATCTCTTTCAGTGCCGCCGCCACTGCCTTCATCAGGAACGGCATGAAGGTAAGCCGGATATCCTGTTTCAGGGCCACCTCCTTCTGCGCCTTGCGGAAGGTCTCCAGCTCGGTGATATCCGCCTCATCGAACTGAGTAACATGGGGCACCGTCAGCCAGCAGCGGTGCAGATGGGCGCCGCTGAGTTTCTTGATACGTCCCAGAGGCTGGGTATCGATCTCGCCAAACCGGGCGTAGTCCACCTCCGGTCCCGCAGGCATCTCAAACGGGGAACCTGCCGTGCGTGTCGGCTGGCCGCCCTTGAGGGATTTCTTGACAAAGCCCTGCACATCATCCTTGGTCACCCGCCCCTTGGGACCGCTACCCTGCACCAGTGACAGCTCCACACCCAGTTCTCGGGCGAATCTGCGCACAGCCGGGCTGGCGTGTGCCTTGCGATCAGTTTTGACGGCGGGACTGTTCGGCACCGGTGGCGCACTCGCGGCTTTCTCGCCGGGAATACGTTCACCGGTGACATCACGTTGACTGGCCGACGCGGGTGCCTGCACAGCTTCAATCTCTTCAGCTGCGGGCGCGGGTGATGAGACACTCTGATTCGATGCCGTCTCTGCAACACCATCATCAAGTTCCAGAATCGCTATTTTTTGATCCTGGCCGATACGATCCCCAACCTTGATGAAGAGGGCCTGCACCACACCGGCATGGGGTGAGGGAATCTCCATGGTGGCCTTGTCACTCTCCAAAGTGAGTAGCGAATCCTCAACAGACACCCGGTCCCCCACGGAGACCAGTAGCTCGATTACCTCGACTTCATCGAAATCGCCAATATCGGGCAACAATATTTCGCTCGTTTTACCCACGTTGTTTCCTCTGCCGCATTGCGGAAAATTCTCTTCAGGAATATCGACAGATATCCCGTGTCCGGTTTTTATACCGTCGTTGGATTCGGCTTTTCCGGATCGATCTTGTACTTTTTGATCGCCTTGCTGACACTGGAGAGATCGATCTCCCCGTCATCCGCCAGCGTCTTGAGTGCGGCAACTACGATGTAGTAGCGATTCACCTCGAAAAACTTCCGCAGCTGGCTGCGCATATCACTGCGGCCGAAACCATCGGTGCCCAATACGCTGTAGCTCGCCTTCACGAAGGGCCGGATCTGATCCGCATAGCTGCGCATATAGTCAGTGGCGGCAACCACAGGACCCTTGGTTTCCGCCAGCTGGCTCTCAACATAGCCGCTGCGAGGGGTTTCGTCCGGATGCAACATGTTCCAGCGCTCCACATCGAGACCGTCCCGGCGCAGTTCGTTGAAACTGGTGACACTCCAAACATCCGCAGAGATACTGAAGTCCTTCTCCAGCAGCTCGGCTGCCGCGATTACCTCTCGCAGGATCGCACCACTGCCCAGCAGCTGGACCCGTTTTTTGCGCTTGCCGCCCTTCTGGAACAGGTACATCCCGTTCACAATACCGCTCTCAGCACCCTCCGGCATGGCGGGTTGCAGATAGTTCTCGTTCATCACGGTGATGTAGTAAAAAATATTCTCCTGTTCCTGATACATCCGCCGCATGCCATTCTGCACGACCACCGCCATCTCAAAAGCAAACGCCGGATCATAGGCGACACAGTTGGGGATGGTGGCCGCCATCAGGTGGCTGTGGCCGTCCTGATGCTGCAGCCCCTCACCCGCCAGGGTAGTTCGCCCGGCGGTACCACCAATGAGAAAACCCTTCGCCTGCATATCGCCGGCAGCCCAGGCCAGATCACCGATACGCTGAAAACCAAACATCGAGTAGTAGATGTAGAACGGGATCATGGTGGTCCCGTGATTACTGTATGCGGTGGCGGCTGCAATCCATGAGGACATGGCGCCCGCCTCGTTGATGCCCTCCTGCAAGATCTGTCCCTTCCTGTCCTCCCGGTAATACATTACCTGATCCGCGTCGACAGGCTCATAGAGCTGCCCCACGGATGAGTAGATGCCCAGCTGGCGGAACATGCCTTCCATGCCGAAGGTACGAGCCTCATCGGGCACTATCGGCACTATATGCTTGCCCAGTTTCTTGTCCCTGATCAGCATATTGAGCAGACGTACGAAGGCCATGGTGGTGGACTGTTCGCGGTCGCCACTGCCTTCCAGCAGTGCCTTGAAAGTGTCGAGCTCGGGCACCTCCACCTGGGCAACCTCAGTGCGTCTCTGAGGCAGGTAGCCGCCCAGAGACTGACGACGCTCATGCATGTACTGCATCTCCGGACCATCGGCCGACGGCTTGTAGAACGGCGCCGCACCAATCTGGTCATCAGAGATCGGAATATTGAATCGGTCGCGAAATGCCTTCAACGCCGCCTCGCCCATCTTCTTCTGCGAGTGGGTGATGTTCTGCCCTTCACCAGCGACACCCATGCCGTAACCCTTCACCGTCTTGGCCAGAATTACCGTCGGCTGCCCCTTGTGGGCAGTCGCCTCCGCGTAAGCAGCATAGACTTTATGTGGATCGTGGCCGCCTCGATTGAGACGCCAGATCTCTTCATCGGTCATGTTGGCGACCATGTCCTGCAACTCCGGATATTTTCCGAAGAAGTGCTCACGAGTATAGGAACCGCCTTTCGCCTTGTAGGCTTGATAGTCACCATCCACGCACTCTTCCATGCGTTTCAGCAGGTGACCACTCTTGTCTTTGGCGATCAGGGGATCCCAGTAACCGCCCCACACCACCTTGATCACGTTCCAGCCGGCACCACGATAGACCGCTTCCAGCTCCTGGATGATCTTGCCGTTGCCCCGTACAGGTCCATCGAGCCGTTGCAGATTACAGTTCACCACAAAGACCAGGTTGTCGAGACGTTCCCGTCCGGCGAGAGAGATGGCACCCAGCGCCTCCGGCTCGTCCATCTCACCATCACCGCAGAAGGCCCAGACCTTACGGTTCTCGGTGTTGGATATACCCCTGTCATGAAGATAACGCATGAAACGCGCCTGATAGATCGCCATCAATGGGCCGAGTCCCATGGAGACGGTGGGGAACTGCCAGAATCCCGGCATCAGCCAGGGGTGGGGATAGGAAGAGAGGCCTTGGCCATCGACCTCCTGGCGGAAACTGTAGAGCTGATCCTCGCTGATGCGCCCTTCAAGATAGGCCCGCGCATAGATGCCCGGCGCGGAGTGGCCCTGAAAAAAGATCAGGTCACCTTCACTATTCTTGTTCGATGCGAGGAAGAAGTGGTTGAAACCTACGTCAAACAGGGTGGCAGCGGAGGCAAAACTGGAGATATGTCCGCCCAACTCGGTGGAGATCCGATTCGCCTGCACCACCATCGCCATGGCATTCCAGCGAATGAAAGAACGGATGCGGCGTTCCATGGCCCGGTCACCGGGAAACCGCTGTTGTTGGCTGACCGGGATAGTATTCACATAGGCCGTATTGGCGCTGAAGGGTAGATGCGCACCGGAGCGGCGAGCCTTATCCACCAGCTTTTCTATCAAAAAGTGGGCCCGCTCAACCCCTTCATTTTCCAACACTGCCTCAAGAGCATCGAGCCACTCTTCAGTCTCCAGGGGGTCGATATCGGGTTTTGTCGCCATCGAATTTCTCAATTTTTGAAATAAACAAATGCCCTGCCGACCCTCTGCATCCGGCAAACAGAAACATTTCCGCTCTATTATTGGACAAGCAAATACTTAGAATTAATACGCGCAATATACAACAAGATAAGGTTTATTGCAGATTTAATACTGAAACAATCCCCGGAAATTATTACTGTTTTCAGGTGATTGGATAACAATCACCACTTCATACCAGGCTTTCCAAACACATAAAAAAAGCGCGCCCGACTCTGTCGGGCGCGCTTTTTTCAGAGACTAAACGCTGTAGCGCTTAGATGTCCTTACGAGTCGCGAAAGCAGGACGCTCGAAGGGCACACGTTCCATAGTAACCTTGCGGCGCTCTTCCATCTGCTGCTGCATCTCTGCACGACGGGCTTCCATCTCTTTAGCCATCTCTTCGCGGCGGACATTAGACTCTTCAACGCGTTTGGCGATGGACTCAGGCATGGCGGGCGTAGAAGGCATGCGGTTCTGCATCCGCTCTTCCATCATCTTGCGATCAGCGTCCATCTCTTTGACCATCTCGTCGCGGCGGGCATTGGACTCTTCAACGCGCTTGGCGATGGACTCAGGCATGGCCGGCATTGCAGGCATACGGCTCTGCATACGCTTTTCCATCATCTTGCGATCAACTTCCATTCTCTCCTGCATGGACTTCATCTGTGCGTCCCTGGAAGCCATTGGATCAACATTGTTGTACTGCTCGGCGTACTGACGCTGCGCGGCAACTGCCTGCTCATAGGCCTTCCGCTGCTGTTCAGCAACGGCAGCCTGCTGCTCAGCGGTCGGGGCAGCAACAGCGGCAGGGACGCCGTAGTAAGGTGCGTAACCGTAAGGACCATAACCATAGTGATCGTAACCACGACCCCAACCACTACCATTGCCACGACCACGGGCGCTCATGTTGAAATTAAAATCGAAGTCACCGGCGCCAAAACCGTCACCGAAGAAATCGTCACCCCAGTTATTGCCCCACCAGGCACTGGCTGAAGCTGAAGTTGCAGCCAGAACGATGGCAGCAGCGATAATAGAAATCTTTTTCATGTCACACACCCGAAAATTTGTTTTTGAAAGCTAGTTAATTTGTTTGTTGGTTTGTTCTTGCACGTCCCTGTGCGTGCGATCCCGTTTGCTGTCTGCTCGAACTATTTAGCTGGAGCAGCCGGAGCCTGAGGAGCAACCGGAGCCGCGTAAGGATAGCCGTAGCCGTAAGGCGCACCATAGCCATATGGACCGTAGCCGCCGTAACCACGGTTATAGTAGTTGTTGTAACCGCGACCATAACCGGAACCACGGGCGCTACCGCTCATGCCGAAACTGAAGTCACCGTCACCCCAGCCATCACCCAGCCAGTCATTGCCCCAACCACGGTTACCATAACCAGGACCACCCCACCATGCGGAAGCAGAAGCAGAAGCAGCGATCAGAACAGCAGCAGCTGTAGCTTTAATGATATTGTTCATTACGTACTCTCCTAGATAGAATATGTACTTAGCAGCAAGTGGAAAGCAGATACTTCGTAGCTTTCGAGAGAAATAATATTAGTAATTTCTTAAATAGGCAAATACAATTTGATTATTATTTTTCGCTTTTTTATAGCGTTTATCTATCAGAATGATTTTTTACATCCGGTCACGCCATGCATATCTCCCTAACCCAACCTGACGATTGGCACCTCCACCTGCGTGACGACGATGCAATGGCCTCAGTCGTCGCCCATAGCGCAGAGCGTTTTGGCCGGGCCATTGTCATGCCGAACCTCAAGCCACCAGTGGCCGACACAGAGATGGCAAAGGCTTACCGGGAGAGAATTCTCCGTGCACTGGAAATCAACTCAGACTTTCAGCCGCTCATGACACTCTATATGACAGACAATCTCTCACCCGCAGAGATCTTGTCTGCCAAAGAGAGCGGCATCGTGCAAGCAGTAAAACTCTATCCGGCCGGCGCCACCACCAACTCAGACTCTGGCGTCACAGACATCAAAAAGATGTATCCCGTGCTGGAGGCCATGCAGAAGCATGGACTACCTTTGCTGGTGCATGCAGAGGTCACCGATAGTCATATCGACATTTTCGATCGGGAGAAAACCTTTATCGGCCGGCATCTGGAGCCGCTGGTCAAAGAATTTCCGGAACTTCGCCTGGTCTTTGAACATATCACTACCAAAGAAGCAGCGGATTTCGTCTCTGCTGCAGCGGACAATGTGGCAGCCACCATCACCGCGCACCACCTGCTCTTCAATCGCAATGCCATGCTGGCTGGCGGCATTCGCCCCCATTTCTATTGTCTGCCGATACTCAAGCGGGAATCCCATCAGACAGCTTTGATCAGCGCCGCAACCAGTGGCGATCCACGATTTTTTCTCGGTACCGACAGTGCCCCCCATTCACTTGGAGCCAAGGAGTGCGCCTGCGGCTGCGCTGGTTGTTACACCGCCCATGCCGCCATTGAGCTCTATACACAAGCCTTCGACCAGGCTGGCGCTCTGGACAAGCTGGAGGGATTCGCGAGCTTTTTCGGCCCGGACTTTTACGGACTGCCCAGGAACCGGAAACAGATCACCCTGAAGAAGGAGTCCTGGGAGGTACCAAAGCGTTACAAATTCGGCAACGACACATTGATCCCCTTGTGCGCCGGGGAGCAGATTGACTGGCAGATAGTGAGATAGGCCGGGAGGCAACCTCATAAGTCATCCAACAACGGATCATCTTCCAGCGGTGGATCACCATCATAGATATCGAAGCGGCGTTTCTGCAGATAGGACTCGCGCACGAAGGCGTAGGGATCGATAGCAGCCTCCTCCACCACCTTGGTCGCACGCAATAGATCAGCCCGCAGATCAACATATCTGAAGACAAGCAGCGTCCAGTAGATTCCCTCTGAGGTGTAGTAGATCGGGTTCATGAAAACGTCCCCGGTCTTACCGATAAAATCCCTCACCGTGCTGGGGCCAAGCATCGGCAGCATAATATAGGTACTCTCCTCATAACCCCAGTACCCCAATGTCTGCCCCATATCCTCTTTGTATTCGGGAATACCGATACCAGAGGCCACATCGATAAAACCCAGCAGACCGACCGTAGTGTTGACGCAAAGCCGCCCTACATCGGTAATCGCCCGCCCGGGCTTGAATTGAAACAGATTGTTGGCGGCGGAATTGATATCCGCAAGATTATGAAAGAAGTTGGTAAAACCCCGATCCAGCGGGTCGGGTGTGATCGCCTGATAGCCTTTGGCCACCGGTTTTGCAATGGTGATATCGAAGTCAGTGTTGAATCTATTGATGGAACGGTTCATCCCCTCCAGCGGATCTGCAATATGCTCCGTTCCCTCCGGCACGCTGGCGCATGCAGATAGTCCCAGCAGAATAAGGGGGAGCATAAGCCCGATCACAACCCTGTTTATCATTTGCACAGCCATCTGTCCTGGTTAGCCCTAGGATCCCTGATCCCGAAACAATAACATACCAATGATCTGGAATACGACGAAAGCCAACAGTCAGATTCGTAAACCCTGCCGCTTTTCTTTATCCTTTGCGCATGAACGAGACAAGCTACAATCCACTCATCGCCCATCGTTTTCGGGGCTATCTGCCAGTGGTGGTGGACGTGGAAACCGGTGGTTTCGACGCCAAACGCGATGCATTACTGGAGATTGCCGCCACTACCGTCTGGATGGATGCCCAGGGGCTGTTACACATTGGAGAGACCCATGCCTGCCATGTGGAACCTTTTCCTGGGTTGAATATCGAGCAAAAAGCACTCGACTTTAACGGCATCGACCCGCATCACCCTTTCCGGCTGGCCCTGCCGGAAACTGAAGCGCTGAGGAAGGTTTTCTCACCGATCCGCAAAGCGGTCAAGGAGAGCGGCTGCAAGCGCGCCATCCTGGTGGGACACAACGCCTTTTTCGATCTGGGATTTCTCAACGCCGCAGTGGAACGCAACGGGATCAAACGCAATCCGTTCCATCCCTTCAGCACCTTCGACACCGTATCCCTGGCGGGGCTGGCTTATGGCCAGACCGTGTTGGCCCGGGCCGCCAAGTGCGCTGGCATGGAGTGGGACAGCGAGGCAGCCCACTCGGCAATCTATGACACAGAGCAGACAGCGGAGCTGTTCTGCAGGATCGTCAACCGCTGGCAGACGACCAACTCACCCAACCCCTGGGATGGGGCGGTACTGGCCGGCGAACCAGAGCAGTAGATCCGATTCACCCCTGACAACCCACAGCGGGCTGATTATTCAGCACCACCAGCCTTCTCCGCCGCCTCTTTGACCATCGTCTGCAGTTCGCCGTTGGCGTGCAGCTCCAGGGTGATGTCGCAACCGCCAATCAATTCTCCGTCGATATAGAGCTGGGGAAAGGTGGGCCAATCCGCATAGCGGGGCAGGTTTTCAAAAATCTCGGGATCCGACAACACATTCACGAAGGAGAAGGGAACAGCGCAATCCTGCAGGGCGGCAGCCGCACGAGAGGAGAATCCACACATGGGAAACTGGGGCGTGCCTTTCATGTAGAGCACCACCGGATTGCCTTCCACTTGCTCACGGATACGATCCAAAACGTCCATCTGACTACCTCTTCGAATGTTCAGCTGATCAATGCTAGATGGGGATCTCCCCCAAGTATTTCAAGCATTGAGTGTATAAGTGAATACTAACCTTCCAGAGGCTGGGAGAAAACCTGGATTTAGGTAGGCTTTTATTGCGGAGACAGCGTTTCACCACTTCTCTGGGGTGAACGCTGGCTCCATCGTCACTGTGGCAGAGGTCTGATACAAATCATCACCGCATTGAACAATCAGCTACATAGCCAATAGTCTTCGGGAAAATGATACTATTCAGCGTTAATCTCCTAATAGGGAATGGAACTAACAATAAAAATCAGGTAGAGCAGGGAAAGGTACTGGCGATAGGAAGATGGCCCCAAATCAAAACCCGGAACAGATAGCACGAGACAATATTGACGACTTGCTCAAGGCGTCAGGCTGGAGCGTCCAGGACAAAAAGAAGATCGACTTCAGCGATGGCAAGGGTCAGGCAGTCAGGGAGTATCAGACCGATGCAGGCCCAGCAGATTATGTGCTGTTCGTAGACAAGAAAGCAGTCGGCGTCATTGAGGCCAAGCGGAAAAGCAAAGGCGAAAACATTACTACTGTTGAAGACCAGACAGAAGGCTACGCTAGCGCCAAGCTCAAATGGGTCAGCAACAAAGAGCCACTGCCGTTCCTCTATGAGAGTACCGGTGTCACCACCCGCTTCACCGATGGCCGAGATCCCAAACCCCGTTCCAGAGAGGTATTCACCTTTCATCGACCTGAAACCCTTAAAGAGTGGCTGGAACAGGGCGACAGCCTGAGAACACGTCTGAATAACATTCCGTTGCTCAATCCATCCAAACTCCCGGCCAAGGAGCTTGGCCTGCGTGACTGTCAGGAAACGGCAATCACCAACCTGGAAGACTCCTTCAAACTGGACAAGCCCAGAGCCCTGATCCAGATGGCCACGGGTGCCGGTAAGACCTATACCGCCATCACCGCCATGTACCGGATTCTCAAGCACGCCAAGGGCAAGCGCATTCTGTTTCTGGTGGACACCAGGAACCTGGGCGAACAGGCCGAGCAGGAGATGCTCTCCTTCACCCCCAGTGATGACAACCGCAAGTTCACTGAGCTCTATGCGGTACAGCGACTAAAAAGCTCCAGTGTTCCCAAAGATACCCAAGTTTGTATCAGCACCATTCAACGCATGTATTTCATCCTCAAGGGTGAAGAGCTGGATGATACTCTGGAAGAGCGCAATCCTGCAGAACAACTCACCAAGCCGAAAGAGCCGGTGCCCGTCGCCTACAACACCAAGGTGCCGATAGAGTTCTTCGACTTCATCTTCATCGATGAGTGCCACCGCTCCATCTACAACCTGTGGCAACAGGTATTGGATTACTTCGATGCCTATCTGATTGGCTTGACGGCTACGCCGGATAACCGCACCTACGGCTTCTTCAAACAGAACGTGGTCAGCGACTACAGCCACGAAAAGGCCGTGGCCGATGGCGTCAATGTGGGCAATGAGATCTACACCATCGATACCCAGATCACTAAACAGGGGGCAGAACTCAAAGCAAAACAGCAGATAGAGCGGCGCGAGAAGCAGACTCGTAAAAAGCGTTGGGAAGAGCAGGACGAAGACGAGACCTATTCAGCCAAGCAGTTGGATAAGGACATCGTCAATCCCAGTCAGATCAGAACGGTGATCCAGACCTTCAGAAACAGCCTTGGTGACATCTTCCCTGGCCGCGAAGAAGCCCCCAAGACACTGATCTTTGCCAAAACAGATAGCCATGCCGACGACATCATCCAGACAGTGCGGGAAGAGTTTGGCGAAGGTAATGCCTTCTGCAAAAAGGTCACCTACAAGGCGGCACAGGATAAGAAAGATAAGGACGGAAATCTGATACAGGAAGGGGAAGATCCTAAATCGGTCCTCTCTCAGTTCCGCAACGACTATAACCCAAGAATCGCGGTAACAGTGGACATGATCGCCACCGGCACCGATGTAAAACCCCTGGAGTGCCTGCTCTTTATGCGTGACGTAAAGAGCAAAAACTACTTCGAACAGATGAAAGGCCGGGGCACCCGTACCCTGGAGCATGACGATCTAAAAAAGGTTACACCTTCAGCCAATAGCGCCAAGACACATTACGTAATAGTCGATGCCATTGGTGTCACCAAATCCCTCAAGACTGCCAGCCAGCCCCTCATCACCAAGCCCTCAGTGCCGCTGAAAGACTTGGCAATGGGCGTAATGATGGGAACCAGCGATACCGATACCGTCAGTTCCCTGGCAGGCCGTCTGGCACGCTTGAACAAGCAACTGGATGCCGATGAGCAGGCCCGAATCAAAAAGGCGGCTAAGGGTGTGGAACTGACTCATATCGTCAATGGCCTGTTCGATGCCATCGATGCCGATAGGGTTGAAGTGAAGGCTTTGGAGTTGGCGCAGCAGCCCAAGGGTACAGACCCAGGTGATGACAAGCGCAAAGAGGCTCAGGCGGAGCTGGTGAGTCAGGCTACCAATGTCTTCAATGGCGATCTGATAGACCTGATCGACGCCATCAGAAGAGACAAGGAACAGAAGATCGACCACGACAATATCGATGAAGTGATCCGCGCCGAGTGGGGAAAAGACTCCATAGAGAACGCCAAGAAGCTGGTCGATGACTTTGCCGACTATATCCGGCAACACAAGAATGAGATCGATGCCCTGGAGATCTTCTACGATCAGCCACATCGTAGAAGAGAGATCACCTACGACATGATCAGAGATGTGATGGACAAACTCAAGGCAGACAAGCCCGCACTGGCTCCTATCAGAGTCTGGAATGCCTACAGTCAATTGGATGACTACAAAGGCAAGCAGCCCATTAACGAACTGACAGCACTGGTGGCCCTGATTCGCCGTGTCTGTGAAATCGACAAGACCCTATCCACCTACGACGCCACAGTACGCCGAAACTTCCAGAACTGGGTGATGAAACACCATGCCGGAGCAGGGGAGAAGTTCAACGAGGATCAGATGCAGTGGCTACAGATGATCCGTGACCACATCATCAGCTCATTCCACTTTGAGCGTGATGATCTGGAAATGGCCCCATTCGATAGCCAGGGTGGACTGGGGAAAATGGTTCAGCTGTTTGGGGCTGATATGGATGGATTGATTAACGAAATGAATGAAGAGTTAGCAGCGTAATGGAAGAAGGTAGGGTGGATAAGCGCAGCGCATCCACCAATAATCAGCAATGAGCAACTATCGACGTGCCAATATCAAAGGAGCAACCTACTTCTTCACTGTGGTAACCAAAAACCGTAAACCCTGGTTTGAAACTGAAAAAAACATCAGCATCCTGCGGAAAGCATTCCGGGTAACCATGAACGAAAAGCCATTTAAGCTGGAAGCAGCAGTCATCCTGCCCGACCACCTGCACTGCATCTGGCAACTGCCTGAGGATGACCATGACTTTTCCGGACGCTGGCGGGAGATAAAAAAGCGGGTTTCACGTTATTTGGATACCCGCACCAACGCCTGCGGGGAGCGCCCGGTATGGCAACGGCGTTTTTGGGAACACCGGATACGTGACGAGCGGGATTGGCGTAACCACATGGATTACATCCATTACAACCCGGTAAAGCACCGGTTGGTAGAAAGGGTATGCGATTGGCCATGGTCATCTTTCCATCAGGCTGTTGCCAAAGGGTGGTATGAGCCGGATTGGGGGAATAGCATCCCCCAGCACGTTCTCAATATGGAACACTAATGAACAAACCAAACGTAGGGTGGATAAGCGCAGCGCATCCACCAAATCATGTATGGAATCCGCGTGGATGCGCTGCGCTTATCCACCCTACCTGTATTGAACGTGATGATCTGGAAATGGCCCCATTCGATAGCCAGGGTGGACTGGGGAAAATGTATCAGCTGTTTGGGGCGGATATGGACAGTTTGATTGAAGAAATGAATGAAGAGTTAGCAGCTTGAGCAGTATAGATACAGGACTCCACTATCCAATTGACTTAGAGAGCCTTCCTCAGAGCTGGGCTTGCGATCTAGTTGGTAGAGTTTGCGATGTCGTCCAATCGGGTTTTGCCTGTGGGAAGCACAGTGATAACGATATTGGTATTACCCATTTAAGGCCCATGAATGTAAGCCGTGACGGGACTATAGATTTAGCTATTAAGAAGTTTGTGCCTGCATCACATGATGATAGAAGGCTGAATAAAGGTGATGTTCTATTCAACAACACGAATAGTCCAGAGTTGATTGGAAAAACTGCTTATGTCACTAAAGAAGCAGATGGATTAGCATTTTCTAACCATATGACAAGAGTCGATTTCAATAGATTAATCGATGCTAAGTACGGTGCTTATCAGTTGCATTATTTGTGGATGGCCAGATATTACATGCACAAATGTGTTAAGCATGTAAATCAGGCAAGCATTTCTTCCCGTGATTTTTCCAAATCCATTCCGTTTGTTGTTCCACCAACCAATGAACAACACCGCATAGTCGCCAAAATCGAAGAACTCTTCTCCGAGCTGGATAAAGGCATCGATAGCCTGAAGACAGCTCGTGAACAACTCAAAGTCTACCGTCAGGCACTGCTCAAACACGCCTTTGAAGGCAAACTCACTGAACAATGGCGCGCCGAACAGGGATGTTCAAGTGCCGCGAGAGGACAGGAGTCCGAAGCGGCTAAAGACAACGCCGACACCGCACAGGGAGGTGCAAGTGTCGCGGGAGGGCAGGAGCCCGGAGCGACCAAGCTGGAAACAGCTGATGACGTGCAGGGAAGCACTAATGCCGCGGGCGCAGGAAGCGCAGGAGCGGCCAAGTTACTGGAACGCATCAAGCAAGAGCGTGAAGCCCGCTACCAGCAACAACTGGAAGAGTGGAAGGCTGCGGTTAAGCAGTGGGAGGCTGATGGGAAGGAAGCGAAGAAGCCGAGCAAGCCTCAGAAGCACAAAACTGTGGATGGCATTAGCTCGGAAGAATACTCTAGATTACCCGGCGTACCTAAAGAGTGGGGGTACATCCGATTCGGAGAAGTCATAGACACCATTGATGCGGGAAAGAGCTTTAAATGTGACGAAAGAGAGCCACTAGACTCAGAAGTCGGTGTGGCTAAGGTAAGCGCCGTCACTTGGGGTGAATATGATCAGTCTGAAAGCAAAACCTGTTTGGATCCCGAAAAGGTTGTAAGCGAATATTTTATTCGTGAAGGCGACTTTATTATGAGTAGGGCAAATACGATTGAGCTGGTTGGTGCGGCTGTGATTGTTCGACATGTATCTAAGTCTGTCATGCTAAGTGACAAGACTTTGAGGATTTCAATGGATAATTCCCTAAAACCATTTGCTCTCCATTACCTAAGAAGCAGAACTGGTAGAAAAGAGATCATGTCTCGATCCACAGGTAATCAGGAGTCGATGCGTAATATTGGTCAAGACAGAATTAGATCAATCTGTCTTCCCATCTGCTCAGAGATCGAGATAGGAAAGATCATAGATCTGCTAGATGAAAAGCTATCAGTGGTTGATGAGCAGATTCAAAATATAGACGCTTCATTGTCAAAGTCAGAAACCCTCCGCCAATCCATCCTGAAAAAAGCCTTCTCCGGCCAGTTAGTCCCTCAAGACCCTGATGACGAACCAGCCACTATCCTATTAGAACGCATAGCCAAAGAAAAAGAAGAAGCCGCAGCCAAGGCCAAAAAGGCCAAGGCAGCGAAGAAGAAAACAGCCAAGGAGAAGAAGGCGTTATGACCCGCCAAAAACAACAGAAGCCTGCCAAAATAGAAGCATCCATCGTCCGCTCGTCAGCTGCTGAATACCTGACCTTTATCGCCGCTAGTGGCGAAGGCGGTGTGGAAGCGGTTTATTCTGATGAAGACATCTGGCTGAGTCAGAAAATGATGGCCACGCTTTATGATGTCGATGTCAGAACGATCAATTATCACCTGAAAAAGATATTTGGTGACAGCGAGTTACAGGAAGATTCAGTTATCCGGGATTTTCGGATAACTGCCGCTGATGGCAAAAACTACAGCACCAAACACTATAATATCTCAGCCATTATTGCCGTTGGTTACAAGGTCAACTCGGAACGCGCCGTACAGTTTCGCAGGTGGGCGACCACCATCATCAAGGAATACACCATCAAGGCGTACGTGATGGATGATGAACGTATAATAAGCGGTGGTTCCATCCTGACGGATCAATATTTTGAAGAACAGCTGGAGCGTATTCGAGAGATCCGTCTTTCGGAGCGAAAGTTCTATCAGAAGATTACCGATATTTACGCCACCTCCATTGATTACGACGTGACCGCCAAGGCAACAAAACGTTTTTTCGCTACCGTTCAAAACAAGCTGCATTGGGCCATTCATGGTCAGACAGCGGCGGAGGTTGTTTATGATCGGGTTGATGCAGAAAAGCAGAATATGGGTTTGACGACCTGGAAGGATGCGCCTAAAGGAAAAATTCAAAAGTTTGATGTTGTTATTGCCAAGAACTATTTGACCGAACATGAGATGGCTCAACTAACACGTTTGGTCGCTGCCTATCTTGATGTAGCTGAAGATATGGCGCTGCGTAAGATGCCCATGACCATGCAGGATTGGGAGACCCGCCTGAATCGCTTTATTGCTGCTACTGACCGGGAAATCTTGCAAGACGCCGGCAAGGTCACCGCTGAAATTGCCAAAGCACACGCAGAAAGCGAGTTTGAGAAATACCGCATCGTTCAGGATCGCTTGTTCGAATCTGACTTTGATCGCTTGCTAAAGCAGGCTAATGAACTGGAAAAGAAAAAATGAACGCCGATACCATCGTCTCCAAAGTCTGGAGTTTCTGTACCACCCTCAGAGATGACGGTGTTGGCTATGGTGACTACCTGGAGCAGCTAGCCTATCTCATCTTCTTGAAGATGGCGGATGAATACAGTAAGCCACCCTATAACAGGGATGTCGGTATTCCAGAGGAGTTCAACTGGAACAGCCTGCGCACCAAAAAGGGTGCAGAGCTGGAAGGTCACTACATTACCCTGCTAAGGGAGCTGGCCAACAAGAAGGGTATGCTCGGCCAGATCTTCACCAAGGCGCAGAACAAGATCCAGGACCCGGCCAAGCTCTCCCGCCTGGTAGACATGGTCAATGACACCGATTGGGTGATGCTCGATGCCGATACCAAGGGCACCATCTACGAAGGGCTACTGGAGAAGAATGCTGAAGACACCAAATCCGGTGCCGGTCAGTACTTTACCCCCCGGTCACTGATCAAGGCTCTGGTCGCCTGTATGCGTCCAGAGCCGATGCAGACAATTGCAGATCCAGCCTGTGGTACCGGTGGCTTCTTCCTCTCTGCTTATGATTACCTGACGGACGAGGATAATTACAAGCTCGATAGGAAACAGAAAGCCTTCCTCAAGCACGAAACCTTTAGCGGCAACGAGATCGTCTCCAACACCCGTCGTATGTGCCTGATGAATATGTTTCTCCACAACATCGGAGAGATCGATGGCGAAGGAGCCATAAGCTCCAACGATTCTCTAATCGCCCCGCCTGCGCATACCGTGGATATAATCCTCGCCAATCCACCCTTCGGTAAAAAGAGCAGCATGACATTTACCAATGAACAGGGCGAGCAGGAGAGAGACGACCTCACCTACAATCGCCAGGACTTCTGGGCCACCACATCAAACAAACAGATCAACTTCGTTCAGCACATCCGCACCATGTTGAAAACCACAGGCCGTGCCGCTGTAGTCGTCCCCGATAATGTCTTATTTGAAGGTGGAGCAGGCGAAACTGTCAGAAAGAAGCTAATGGAGACCACAGAACTCCACACTATACTGAGACTACCTACCGGCATCTTCTACGCCAATGGCGTCAAAGCGAACGTGTTGTTCTTCGACAACCGTCCCGCGCAAAAAAATCCCTGGACCAAAGCCGTATGGATATACGACTACAGAACCAATATCCACCACACCCTCAAAAAGAAACCCATGCGGTTAGAGCACCTGCAAGAGTTCATCAAATGCTTTAATCCAGAAAACCGTCATAAACGAAAAGCGACCTGGACTGAAAAACGCAACCCGGAAGGCCGTTGGCGCAAATACAACTACAAGGAGATAGTAGCCAGAGATAAAACCAGCCTCGATATCTTCTGGCTAAAGGACAAGTCACTAGCGGATCTGGATAACCTGCCTGATCCTGAAGATCTGGCAGTTGAGATTATTGAGAATATTGAAGCTGGACTGAATAGCTTTAGAGAAATAGCAGCTACACTACAGACCGACTTGTGATATTACTCATAGTCAAAAATACGATTATAAAGATGGTAGAGCGCTGATTACTGCCTATTTCAGAACGGTTTTAGGGCCTGCACACATTCGGGCTAAATTAATGGCGCTTTTTCCTTTGATAATCCACTTTTAGTAGCCATATTCCGCTCCCAGCGCTTTTACCTGACTGCTGACGCTGCTCATATCCCGCTCCGGGCAGAAATCCTGCATCCAGCTCAGCATGCTTTCGATGCCCACGATATAGGCTTCAACCTCCATACGGCCGACATCCACCGGCTTAAGACCACTGTATGCCCCGTGTTCTTTTTTGCATTGGCGCACATGAGTCATTTCATGGTCATAGGCGGCGTTGAAGATGATCATCGGCCGGCACTCCTTCAGCAGTCTCTCCTTGAATGCCTTGTCACCCTGCAGTTTGCAGTCGGTGCCAACCTCAAGCTCGACTTCACTCTCACCAGCTCCCCCACTATTCCCGTCCGGATCCGGGCGGGAAAAATCACGTCCTGTATAGTTCTTGTAGGCCCGCTGACTCACCAAGTCTTCATACTCCTGTTTGTCCGCGGCGAAGTCCTGTATCTTTCGATCGCTATAGGCCTGCGCGAAAGCCAGGTCTTTGAGTATCCGGTCGACAACCTCCAGGCACGGATTCTTCGGCTTAAGGCTCCACGAAGCGGTGGTGGTTTCCTGATAGTGAGACTCTTTCTTCCTCTCGAGTTCCCGTTGACCCGATAACGACTGGTCGGTCAGCTCCATCTTCTGATAAAAGCCGACGGTCATGGGTATAGGAGAGAGTGTGAACCACATCTCCGAATTGAAATCATCCTCCCCGGTCGGCGGGGTGATATTCATACTCGGTTGATCACCACTGCGGTTGTGTTGCTCGTTGCGGACGACATGGCCACTGCAGACCTTCTTCTCCACACGAACATCATCCATCCGGTTGTCGACCAATGCCTGACTGCCGACCTGCAACAGGTAGTGATCGCCCTGGCGGTGAAGCAAGGTAGCGGAGGCGTTACGGGCCAGGGTTTCCGCATCCTGCCCCGGATAGAGCGTCAGTGTCTCCCGCTTGGTGTGGATGGTTGAGTTGCCGGGACGGCGTATCTCCTGCTGAGCACGTTGCATGCGATTGAGGTTGCTGTGCTTCATCTCCTCGGGAGAGAGTGGACAGGTCACCTCCTTGGCTTGGATGTGGAGCTTCTCGGTGGTGTCATCCTTCAATTCCCACTTCGCCTGTTTGACATAGAGGAGCCCGCCAGCGGCGCCACAGGCCTTAATCCTGACTTGCTGTTCTACCGTGCGCTCGTAGGATTTTGTGTTGATATAGCCGTCTTTGCTGCGATCCCTGTCATAACGACCGGAACCACTGCGGTCGATGACAACCTCCAGATGCCAGATATTGGGGTTATGCGGGATCCAATCCCGCAGCCCACCTTGGGCTCCAACCCCCACAACGGCAGAGGCCAACAGGAAGAGGGCGTTCAGCAAAAATACCGATAGCCTCAACCGCTGATCCCTCTGCTGCCCGAATGGCATGACCTGTCACCTCATAGGCGGCATCATGGGCATACCGCCCGGCATGCCGGGGATCGAGAATTTGTTGTAACCCGCGGGGACGCTGAAGAGGCTGTCCGGCAGACTCTTCTCCTGGATGTTCTCATAGGTCATCACGGATTTGCCGCCATCCAGATCCACCATCTCGATCCTGATCGGGTATTGCAGTTTACGCGAGACCCAGACGGTAACAGCACCCTCAGCCGACTCTTGGTGATATTTATCGCACAGATAACCACTGACTTTCTCAGTACCCAGGGGCTTGCCGCCGGCCAGGTCGGAACCGGGCCCCTTAGAGAACATCGCCTGGTCCGGCGACATGGGTATCTCCATGAACATCCTTTCGCCCGGCATCAGCGTGATGATCTGGTGGCTCCCGGGATTGAATAGGACGATGCTCTCGGTCTGCCCCCGGTGCGTCATCTCCTCCCGGCGCTTATCACCCTTGATGTAGACCTTGCTGACATCCCGCATCTGGCCATCTGTTTTCACGAAGTCGGCCATCCATTCCGCAGCCTGGGCCGTGTTTATAGACAGCAGCAGGGTGAAAATTGTTGAAATCGTAAGCACTAATTTTCTGATCATCATTTCATACTCCTCCATATCGATCTGCCGCCCTGCCGGGAACATCGCCTGCCGCTTTTCAGACTACTTGATCACCTTCAAGGCCCTCTTGGCCAATATCTTCGTGCCACGCGCCATAATGTAGCGCACCTCATACTCACCCGGTTTAGTGGGCGCCTTGAGTCGGGCCGGACTGCCAGTGCGGGTATAAACGTAGTTGTCATAACGGCCGGGGGAATCGCCGGACAGTGCCACGGTGATGTAATCTGACTGGTAGGCTGGCCCCTGCCATGCGACCTGGAAATATTCTCCTGCCTTAGCGGACACCGGTGGAACCACCTCAGCAGAAACGGCATTCACCGAGATCGATGCCTTGGCCAGCAGCTTCGTCCCCTTGGCCTGGATATAGCGCACCTCATACTGACCCGGTTCTGATGGCGCCAATAGTTTTGCCGGTGTCCCTTTGCGGGTATAGACATAGTTATCGTAACGGCCGGGGACATCGCCAGGCGGGGCCACGGTGATGTAGTCCCCCTGATTGTCCGGACCCTGCCAGGCGACCTCAAATCCAGCACCGACATCGGCTGATGCCGGTGGCTGCACCTGCGCAGACACCGCCTGGATCGTGATAGACGCCTTGGCAAGCAACTTCGTGCCCCTGGCCTGAATGTATCGCACCTCGTAATCACCTGGTTCCGAAGGTGCGATCAGTGTGGCGGGGCTGCCCTTATGGGTATAGGCATAGTTGTCATAACGACCCGCAACGTCTTCGGGATTCGCAACAGTGATGTAGTCATCCTTATTGTCCGGCCCCTGCCAAGTCACCTCAAACCCTGCGGCTGCATTGGCGGTTGCGGGGGGCTGAACCTGGGCTGTGACGCTTTTTGCTGTGAGGGGTGTACGGGCCAGCACCTGGGTGCCGCGACTCAGGATATAGCGTACTTCATACTGCCCCGGCTCGGCGGGCACCCAAAGTTTTGCCGGCGTCCCTTTGCTGGTATAGGCATAGTTGTCGTAACGCCCCGCCACATCGTCGACCTTGGCGATGGTGATGTAGTCGCTCCTATAGGCTGGACCTGACCAGACCACTTCGATCTCTGTAGCCACATTGGCGCTCGGCGGCGCCTTGACCTCTGCCTGAACCGGTGTCACCTGGATCACCCTGCGGCCGATAATCCGGCTGCTGTGGGCATGCAGATAGCGCAGTTCATACTCCCCCGCCTTACCGGGAGCGACCAGTTCCAGAGGATTGCCTCTGCTGGTGTAGGCGTAGTCGATAAAGGCGGAATCCCTGGGTTCTTTTTGCGCAATCGCCACATAGTCATTGTGACTGTCCGGCCCCTCCCAGCCAACCTGGAAGGCAGCCCCCACGGGCACCGAGGCAGGTCCCGTCAACCGCGCCTCACCCGGATCCTTCACCACTGGCGGCGGCGGTTCCCTGACCTCATCCAGTGTCTTTGACAGGGCATCGCGCAAGGTCTGTGCATCGGACGCGGCGAGAAACAGGCCGCCGGTTCTGTCGGCCATGCAGCGTAGCCGCGTCTGCTCCTCCTGGCTGATGTCGAAGCCGATGACATGCACCGTGAAATCGACCCCGCTCATGGCCAGTTCCGCCGCCAGGGCGCAGGGATCGGCATGGCAGGTTTCCAGACCGTCGCTCAACAACACCACGCTGGCGCGCTCCTCGGTGTAGCGCAGGGCCTTGGCGGCCTGCCGCACCGACTCACTCAGGGGGGTCTTGCCCTTGGGGCTGATGCCCTGGACCTTCGCATTCATCGGGACCGCATTGTGCGGTCCCACCGGCATCAACATCTCGATGTCGTCACAGTCACCCTTGCGCCGGTGGCCATACACCATCAGGCCGGTCTGGAAATCGGTCGGCAACTCTCTGATCAGATCGGCCATCACCGCCTTGGCAATAGTGATCTTGGCCTTGCCCTTGATCTGCCCCCACATGGAGCCGGATGCATCGAGCACCAATACCATGCGGGCGGATACCACGGACTGGGATTGGCCTGACGGAGATTTCACAACCGGTTTCGATTTGGCTTTTGTTGGCTGTGCCGGACTGGGCGGCGGTTGCAGCAGTTTCACCTCTGGGACGGCAGCGGCTGGCTGCTCGATGTGGATGCGCAGGCTACCCTGGCCACTGGGCACCGTGATCTGCAAAGTGCCGTAGCCTTTGTCGGTATCGAAGGTCCACACTTTGGTCTCACCGTTCTTCACTTCGAAGGGCAGATCTTCGCGCGTCTTCGCCTTGTCGTTACGCACCAGGATCTTGCCACTGGTGGTATCGCCGTCCGGATTATCACCGGTCATGCTAAGGCGGGTTGCGCGGTTCGGGGAGAGCCGCTCCCAAGTGGTGACGCCACCCCGATTGTAGAGATCGCGCACCTCTTTTCCCGGTTGATCCACCACCACATGGGCCAGCCCCTTGCTGACCTTGATTACTACCTCATCCACTGCAAAACTGCTGCCGAACATATCCCGATCCTTGTTGAACTCCCGGCTGAAGCTCGAACCCTTATACTCAAGTTTTCGCGGGGTGACGCCGATGTTCTCCCGCTGTTTCCCCTGGTGGAAGGGGAGAACGACGATCTCCGCCTCGCTCTTGAGCAGATTGATCACCCGGACCCTGGCCTTTCGCGTCTTATCCACCTCGACACGCAACTCGGCTCCCGCTTTTACCCGCCGGCCCCAGGGCGCTTTGCCACTGACTGATCCTGTGACGGCAAAGAGGGTAGCCGGATCGGGTGCCCGTCTCTTCTGCGAGGGGTGTGGTTTCTTCTTGAAATCCCCGGGGATCTGCAACAGTGCGGCGTCCACCGCGCCTGACTTCAGATTCACCAACTCCACCTGGCGCGGGGGATCACTGTTCAGGCTCAGCTTCAGCGGCACCAGCGACTCATCCGACGTCCACAGGGTCATCAGATCCTGGCCGGCAGAATGGATCAGGGTCTTGCTGCAGTCGAAACCTTGCAGTGTTTCCCGACCCAAGGAGCGGGTCGCATAGCGGGATGCCGAGACTTGGGCGGACTGAAAGGGATTGTTGATCAGGCTGAACAGGTCGTCGGCGGGGAGTTCGTAGTAGGTCTTCTCGGCGGGAATAACGATTCGCGTGAGGTTGGCGGCCGGATTGACGATGATACGCAACTGCTTGCCGTCTTCTCTCTTCTGCAGCAGGTAACGGCCTTGTGAAACCAGGATCTTGTAGGTTTCGACCTTGCCGCCGTGGGTCTCCACCACGTCAGCGGTGAAGTCTCCTGCCTGGAGGGACGGTGCCAGCGCAAACAGCATCAGCGTGGAGAAGAACAAGGAGAGGCACTTTGCAAACCACATCCGCTTCACGACAACCTCCTCTGCTCAGCAGAGCCGTGTCGCCGGAACAGCAGAGCATGGCAGGGAATCCATTCATCCCTGTTTTGAGCATAGATTACTCAATGCGGCTTTTCCAGCATGTAGCCCGACAAAAACGCCACTTGAACTCCCCCAAAACACCCACAGATCCAGGAACTTCGCCTTTCGCCTTTAACCTTTTGCCTTTAACCTCAATGGTTGAAATCAATAGAGTTCTAAAGCCGCAAGTTCACCGGCACCCCATGATACTTCAGCATCATGTCTTCAGAGGTCATGCCACAGGCCAGGCCCACCAGTTCTGGCAGAAACAGCACAGGCAACTGGAAGTTCTTACCGGTCTGCGCCAGAGCCTTGGCCTGGGTGCCGTCCATGCTCTTGAAACAGAGCGGACAGGAGGTGACCATCAGATCCACATCCTTGGTATGAGCACCCTCCAGCACATTGGAGGTCATCTTCATGTTGAGATCGTTATTGGGCCAGGCCAAATGGTAGCCGCAGCAGTCATCCTTGGTGTCGTACTCCACGATCTCTACGCCCAATACTTCCAAAATATCTTCCAAAGAGGTGGGGTTGTCCGCCGACTCGTAACCCTGGATATCCGCCGGATTGCGGGTATGACAACCGTAGTAGGAGGCAACCCGCAGCCCGGTGAGCGGGTTAGTGACCCGTTCCTTCAACTTATCCAGACCCACGTCCTGGGCGAAGACCCAGAGGGTGTGGGTGAGCTTGCAGGTGCCTTTGTACTCCAGCCCCTGCTCGGCCAGGATCTCGTTGACCTGGGCGTGTACGGCAGGATCTTCCTTCATCCGTTTCTGGGCGTTGGAGATCACGTTGTAGCAGGTTGAACAGGGGGTGTAGAGGGGCAACCCCATCTGTTCTGCATGGGCCATGTTCTTGGCATTCACCGCCAGGGAGGTCAGCTCGGAGCGCTCCTCGATGACGCCAGAGCCACAGCAAACCGCATCTTCGATCAGATCCAGCTCAACATCAACCTTGGCGAACACCTCCCTCAGGATATCGAAGAAGCGGGCGTCCGCGCCCTGGAAACAGCAGCCGGAGTAGAATCCGTAACGTATTTTCTCACTCATGTCTTGTTCTCTCCTTTGGATTCCAGCTCTTTAACCTTGTCGTAGATCTTCTGAGTGCTGCTTTGGCCACCCAGGGTACACACTTGGAGTGTGGGCTCGATGCCGTGTTTCTTGAGATAGTTTTCGGCCGCTTCGATGGCAGCCCAACCCTTGGGACCGTTGACGATCACCGGCAGCATCGGCTTGTTGACCTGACCATATTTCGCCACGTCACCGGTATATGCCTTGGCGCGGCGTGATCCTGCCGTGTCATGGATGCCGTCATCGATGGACATCTTGCGCATACGCTGGATGGATACCGCCGGACGCGTGTCCTTGGGGCAAACATTGATGCACTTGCGGCACTGGGCGCAGGACCAGAGTCCTTGGTCCACCGCCGCCTGCATGCGCTCACCCTGGAAGCTGTCCCGTACATCGGCAGAGAATCGGTAGGCCTTGCCCAGGGTCAGCGGACCTGCGTAAGTGGGATCGGCGCTGGCTGCAGAGCAGGCGGAGTAACAGGAGCCGCAGAGGATACAGTCAGTAATGTAATCGAAGCGTGAATGCTCCTGTTTGGACATGATGGATTCCTCTTCCAACGTCTCTGGAATCCGCTCACGATTCTCCATCAGATAGGGATGCATCTTCGAGAGTTTTTCGATGACGGGCTCGATATCCACCACCAGGTCACGCAGCACCGGCATGTTTTTCAACGGCTGGATGCTGACGGAATCCTTTTTGAAATCTTCCAGAATCGGCATCAGCTGGGTGCTGCAGGCCAACACCGGCTTGCCGTTGACGCGCACGGCGCAAGAACCGCAGATCTTGGAACGGCAGAAGGCGCGGAAGGTCAGCGAGCTGTCCTGGGTGTTCTTGATCAGGCGCAGCGCCTCCAGCACTGTCATGCCGGTCTCCACGCTGACCTTAAAATTATCGAAATAGGCCGATTTGTGTTCGCTTGGCGTAAATCTCTGAATGCGGATATTGGCCAAAATGCTCTTGCGGACGGGTGTGATTTTTTCAATCATGCCGACATTTCCTTAGTAGGTACGAGCCTTGGGCTCGAATTCGGTGATGGTCACGGGACTGAAGTCCAGCTTGGGACGGCCATCATCACCCAGGGTGGCCATGGTGTGAGCAAGCCAGTTCTCATCATCACGTTCAGGATGATCCTCGCGGGTATGCGCACCCCGCGACTCATTGCGCTCCAGAGCGCCGACCGCCACCACTTCCGCCAGATCGAGCATATTTTTCAGTTCCAGCGCTGCAACCAGTTCGGTATTGAAGGCCTTGGTCTTGTCCTGAATGCGCACCATCTTGAACTGCTCCTGCAGATCCGCCAGCTCACTGACAGCCGACTCCAGATCCTTTCCATTACGGTAAACGCCGACCTTTTCCGCCATCAGGTTACCCATGGAGCGGCGAATATCCGCAATGGACGCGCCGCTTTCACCTTCCATTATGGAGGCGATCATCTTTGCATCCGCCTCTTCCTGCCCGGTATCCACTGGCGTGAAGCTGTTGTTGCGGGCGTATTCCAGGGCGTGCTTTCCGGCACGCCTGCCAAAGATCAGGATATCCAGCAGGGAGTTGCCGCCCAGCCGGTTGGCACCGTGCACCGAGACACAGCCCGCCTCACCGGCGGCGTAGATGCCCTCAATGGGTGTCTGGCCATTGAGGTCGGTATGGATGCCACCCATGGAGTAGTGGGCCGTAGGCTTGATCGGGATGGGTTCCTCAATCGGATCCACGCCCTCGAACTCGATGCAGAGTTCGCGAATCTGCGGCAATCTTTCCAGGATACGCTCACGGCCCAGATGGGTAAGGTCGAGGAAGACCTCACCTTCGGGACCCGCGCGCCCTTCACGCACTTCGGTTTCACAGGAGCGGGAGACCAGATCGCGGGGACCCAGCTCCATCTTCTCCGGGGCGTAGCGGCTCATGAAACGCTCACCCTGTCCATTCAGCAGGAAGCCCCCCTCGCCTCTCGCGCCCTCGGATACCAGGATGCCGGTACGGCGCAGTCCGGTGGGGTGGAACTGGATGAACTCCATGTCCTTGATAGGCAGGCCGGCACGGTAAGCAATGGCGGTGCCGTCCCCGGTGTTGCCCAATGCGTTGGATGTGCGCGTCCAGTAGATGCGGCCGTGACCACCGGTGGCAAGAATCACCGCCTTGGCCTGGATGGTATGCACCCGGCCGGTCTGGGTGTTGATGGCGGTGACACCCTGGCAACGCTGGCCGTCATGCATCAGGGAGAGCACCTGCCACTCATTGAGAAAATTCACGCCGTGGCGGATGCCCTGCTCATACAGGGTATGCAACATGACATGACCGACCTTGTCGGCGGAGAAGCAGGCCCGCGGCTTGGAGGCACCGCCGAAGGGGCGCTGGGCGATCTTGCCTTCATCGGTGCGGGAGAAGGGACATCCCCAATGCTCCATCTCGCGTACCACCATGGGGGCTTCCCGCGTCATGATCTCCGCCGCATCCTGGTCGGCCAGATAGTCGGAACCCTTGACGGTATCGAACCAGTGGTCCTGCCAGGTATCGGTCGGATCCAGATTGGCCAAGGCTGCGTTTACCCCCCCCTGAGCCGCACCTGTATGCGAACGGGTTGGATAGACCTTGGTCAGCACGCCTACCTGCAGATCCTCCTCCATCCTGGATTCGAGCGCGGCGTACAGACCTGCTCCCCCGGAACCCACTATCAGAATGTCATATGTCAGCACGAACTATCTCCTCCCCAGTTTATTTTTTTATCGATGATTCGAGAAACAAAGCATCCTCCAAAAACATCTCGGAACTACACCTGTCGCCCATCACCTGTTACCTGTTACCTGTTACCTTGATATCTCTTGCCGCTGCAGCCAATACTCAAACACCGCGATATGCCAAAGCTTACTGCCCTGAATACGCGTATGGTGCATTTCAGGTGCAGCCATCAGCATGTCGATATATTCACGTCTGAAGATGCCTCGCTCACGGGCAACTTGGGAATCGAGGATATCACGCATAAACTCGAGAAAATCCCCCCGCACATATTTCAGCGCAGGCATGGGAAAGTAACCCTTCGGGCGGTCGATCACTGAGTCCGGCAGAATCCCACGCGCCATCGCCTTCAGCGGATATTTGCCCCCCTCCTTCAATTTCAGTTCCGGCGGGCAGCGGGCGGCCAGCTCCACCAACCCCTGATCCAGGAAGGGCACGCGCGCCTCAAGCCCCCAGGCCATGGTCATGTTATCCACCCGCTTCACCGGATCGTCGACGATCAATGTGGTGGTGTCCAAACGCAACACCGCATCCATGAAGGTATCGGCATCCGGCTCCGCCAGCAGTTGTGCAATCAGCTTGCGGGTGTGATCCTCGCCGCCAAACTCAGGATGGACCATGTGCAGGAACTCATCATGGTCACGGTCGAAATAGTGTTTTGCAAACCGTTCCACCGGCTCGCCCTGGGTCTCCGCCAACATACGGTGATACCAGAAGTAGCCACCGAACACCTCGTCGGCACCCTGTCCCGACTGCACCACCTTGATCTGTTGTGATACCTGCTCTCCCAGCAGAAAGAAGGCCACCGCGTCCTGACCGAACATCGGTTCAGCCATATTGTCCACAGCTTCCGGCAGACGCTTGAGTACATCGTCGTTGGGAATCAAGTATTTGTGATGGCGGGTATTGTACATCTCCGCCACCGGGTCGGAGTATTCGAACTCGCTTCCTTTCTCTTCCGGCTGATCCTCGAAACCCACCGAAAAGGTACGCAGATCCGAAACACCGGTCTCCGCCAACAGCGCCACAAGCAGGCTGGAATCCAGCCCACCGGAGAGCAGGACGCCCACAGGCACGTCTGCCACCTCATTGCGTTTGCGCACGGCAGAACGCAGCGAATCGTGAAGCGCCTCCAGCCATTCACCTTCCGACAAGGGTTTCTCCGGGCGGGTGGCGGGGAAAGACCAGTAACGACGCATCCTGGGCTCACCCTTTTCGGACAGCACCATGCTGTGGCCAGGCGCCAGTTTGCGAATACCGTTGAAGATCGTATGCGGTGCCGGAACGACGCCATGCAGGGTAAACTGGTGGTGTAGTGCAACTGGGTCGATGGAGGCATCCACGCCGCCAGCGGCAAGCAGGGCCTGTGTATTGGAGGCGAAACGCAGCCTGTTGTCGCTCAAAGAATAGTAGAGGGGTTTAATCCCCAATCGGTCACGCGCCATGAAAAGCTGCCTCTTTCCATAATCCCAGACAGCGAAGGCGAACATACCCTGCAGATGGTCGACACAATCTTCGCCCCAGGCGTGCCAGGCCTTGAGGATTACCTCGCTGTCGCCAGCGGAGAAAAAGGCATAACCTTTCCCGCGTAACTCTTCGCGCAGTTCCCGGTAGTTATAAATAGTCCCGTTGAAGACCAGCGCCAGACTCAGCGTCGAATCCACCATCGGCTGATTGGCATGTTCCGACAGGTCGATGATGGAGAGACGCCGGTGACCGAATCCAAGCGGGCCATCACTGTAGCTGCCGCCATGATCCGGTCCCCTTCGCTCCAGCCGGGCCGTCATCCGCCGGATCGCACCCAGATCCGCAGATTCACCATCAAACCGCAACTCACCGCAGATACCACACATAACTGACTACCTGTTATTCCAATCAAACTATCCAGTGTCTGTCCGGAAACACTGTTTTAACCACGAAGTACACGAAGAAAGTTTAAAGTTAATAATTTTTCACCTTGGCACTCCTGCATTCTTTAAGTGGTTAGAGATGGGGTTCTGGATGGATTCAATTTAGCAAATTCAACCGCTTATAGCGCTGAATTACAGGTACCCCAACCGCCACCACCCGGTGTTTCTATGGTCAGACGCTGTCCCTCTTTCACCTGCAGGCTGACCTTGCCAGGCAGGGGCTCACCATCGAGCAGGTTGCGCCCGGGCAGACCGGGACTGCCACCATCGATGCCCCAGGGCCGGTGGCGGCGGCGTTCTGTCAACAGGGAGAGCTCTGTCGGGGTAAGGAACTCAAACTCCCTGATCAGACCATCACCCCCTGCTCTGCGACCTGCTCCACCGGAACCCCGGCGTAGCGCATAGCGTCTCACCCGTATCGGAAACCGATTCTCCACCACCTCGATGGGTGTATTAAGGGTATTCGTCATGTGGGTCTGCCGACCACTCAGGCCACCTCCGGCACCACCCGCCCCCATGCCGCCGCCGATCGTCTCATAATAGTCCCAGCGGTTTCCCACCTGGTCGCTGCCCATGGCCAGATTATTCATACTGCCGTGGCTGGCAGCGGGGATAGACGCCGGCACTACCTGCGCCAATGCCCCAAGCACTGCATCCACCACCCGACTACTGGTTTCCACATTACCCGCAGCCACGGCGGCGGGACGGCGGGCATTGAGCAGTGAACCCTCAGGGGCCTGCAACCGGATTGGCCGGAAGGTGCCTGCACAGGCTGGGGTTTGTGGCGGCATCAGGCAACGAAAGACGTAATAGACCGCCGCAGCGGCCACTGAGAATGGGCAGTTGATGTTGCCCGGCACCTGTTCAGCCGTGCCACTGAAATCCACCACAGCCCGCCCCTTTCGCACCGTCAATTCAACGCATATCGGGATATCGAGGGTCCCCTGACCGTCGTCATCCATCACATCTTCAAAATGATATACGCCATCCGGCACTGTCGAGATCGCCTCCAACGACAACTTCTCGCCATAGGCATTGAGGGCAGTGAGACCGGATAGATAGGACGTTCGTCCCCACTCATCGATCATCTGCTCAAGACGCAGCAGGCCGCAGCGGTTGGCGCTGATCTGGGCGGAAAAGTCCCCAGCCGACTCTCCAGGATTACGATTGTGACCCGACAGCCACTGTAGCTGTTCCCGATCCAGCGCACCCTCCCGCATCAAATGGCAGGGTGGTATGACCCTTCCCTCCTCCTCCAGGCTGCTGGAGACCGGCATGGAGCCGGGAGCATTTGCGCCAATATCGGCATGATGCGCACGATTCACCACAAATGCAGTCAATTCGGCGTCAATATACAAGGGGGCGATAAGGGTGATATCCGGCAGATGGGTACCACCGAGGAAAGGGTCGTTCAATACCACCATATCCCCCGGCCGCCAGGTAATGCCGGAAACTATCCCCGCCATGGCGAAGGCCATACTCCCAAGATGCACAGGGATGTGGGCAGCCTGGGCGCAGAGTTCACCCTGCGCATCGAACACTGCACAGGAGAAGTCGAGCCGGTCGCGAATATTGGGAGAGAATGCGGCGTTGCGCAGCATCGCCCCCATCTCATCGCAGACCGCCTCCAGACGGGAGGCAAAGATATTGAGTTCAACCGGATCCATGATGCCATTCTACCTGGAAAAGGGATGCTTGCATCCGCATCAAAGCACCGATAGAATAGCCGACTGTTTTACTAGGTTTTATATTTCGGGACGGCTTTCAGCGATTGTCAGACCACCCCGGCAACAAAATACTGATGAATAAAGGAGCCCCGCAGCATGGCACATGAACTTCCCGCTCTCCCCTTCTCCGATACCGCCCTTGAGCCCGTAATCTCCAAGGAGACCCTGGAGTTCCATCACGGCAAACATCACCAGACCTACGTCACCAATCTGAACAATCTGGTGCCTGGAACCGAGTTTGAAAACGCCTCTCTCGAAGAGATCATCATGAAATCAGAAGGCGGCATCTTCAACAACGCCGCTCAGATCTGGAACCACACCTTCTACTGGAACTGTCTGCGCAGCCCCGCTGATGACAACGCCCCCAGCGGCGCACTGGCCGATGCCATCAACATCACCTTTGGCTCCTTCGATGCGTTCAAAGAGAAGTTTGCCACCGCCGGCGCCACCAACTTCGGTTCCGGCTGGACCTGGCTGATACAGAATGAAGACGGCAGTCTGGAGATCTATAACACCTCCAACGCCGGCACCCCGATGACCGTCGGCAAGAAGGCCCTGCTCACCGCCGACGTCTGGGAGCACGCCTACTACATCGACTACCGCAACGCCCGCCCGGCCTATCTGGGCGCGTTCTGGAAGATCGTCAACTGGGATTCTGTTGCTTCCAACATGAGCTAAGCGTCCTCTGAAAGCCCCGGCCGTTAGATTACGGCCGGGGCTTTTTTGTGTCCGCGCTATTTTCGATCATCTGCACTCCCGTCTTCCGGCAGGCATCCAGCAGCTGCTCCACTGACCGATCATCATTCAGGGCCCGTGCCACGGCAACCCCGCCAATCATCATGGCCGACAACGCCAGCGCCGTCTCCCGCCTCGACCCGTTTTCATTCGGCAACTGCCTCCCGATCAGCGCCACCAGGCGGCGAAAAACCTGGGTATAGGCAGTACGCACATCGCCATCCCGGTTGGCTATGTCGGTAGCCAGAAACGCTAACGGACAGGGCGGATTCGCCTGCTGGACATGGGAAATATCAAGATATCCCGCCAACAGTTTCGACAGACGCTCTTCAGCAGAGAGGGTCTCTGCCGACAGCTTTGCCACTGCACTCTTTCTCGCCGCCAGTGTTACAGCCTCGCGATAGAGTTCACTTTTGGAACCAAAGTGAGCGTAGAAGCCGCCGTGCGTCATACCTGCCGCCTGCATGAGATCACCGATGGCAACGTTATCGAAGCCCCGCCGCGAAAAGAGATCGATGGCGCTGTCGAGAATCTTCTCCCGGCTCTTCTCTTTCTGTTCACTTGACCAGGGCATTTCTCGCTCCAACAATCACATCACTCGCCGTAGGCCGGTTCAAGCGCAGCGGAACCGGCAACCCGCCCGATCCGCTATGCATGATCGGGCCTGCATATACAATATTATCTTGATCATATAGTCGCAGAGATTAGTGTAGGTCGTCACCACAAAATTCATAGTGAACGATCATGTTACAGATACTGATTATCTATCCCCTGATGGCAATGGCCGCGCTGACTTTCGGCGTAGGTATTTTGATGATCCGGCTGCGCTTTCTGGCAGTCAGACGCGGCGAGATCAATCCTCGTTACTTCCTGCTGAACCGTGGCAGCAAAGTACCGGACTATCTGGCCCAAGTAGAGCAGAACTACCATAATCTGCTGGAACTTCCGCTCCTGTTCTATGCGGTTTCCATTCTGCTGTTCCTAACCAGCAAGGTAGACGTCATCTATCTGGCACTGGCCTGGTCTTATGTGGGAATGCGGCTGCTGCACACGCTCATCCACACCACGGTCAACAGGCTGAGAATGAGGATGTGGGCCTTTCTTTTAAGCTCAGTGCTATTGATCGCGATATGGCTGCGGCTGTCACTGCAACTCGCACTCCTGTAGTTCAGAATCCGGAGTACTTCCCAGCCACAGCGAGAGTGGTCACCGAAAGACCGAGGATAAGGTTAGTACCGATCAGCTTGCGAATCAGCGCCATCGCCTCACCGGCCTTGGGCAACTCCCCCGCCTGCAGCGCCTCACTCATGCGATGGTAGGGTACGGCATAGATGAAGACGAATATTGCCGCCATCAAGGTACCCACCAGCGTCATAATCCATACAGAAGTCGTTGCCGCACCGTTGAAAACTGAAAAAAGCACCCAACTGCCGGTGACGAGAATCAGGATGACCGCAAGCCAGACCCAGGGAAAAAAACCGTCAAAAACCTTCAGCAGCAGCGGCAGCCGTTGCGGTGGATCCAGCAGTTGCGCCGCAGCGGGGCGCAGCGCCATGTGGGCAAAGAACATCCCACCCACCCAGACGATGGCGGCAAGCAGATGCAGGGTCATGGCCAGGGACATTGATTACTCCAAAGCTAGATTCATTACGGACGAGTGATTGTACCGTATCACTATCCCTAAAAACCCTGGAGAGATCGAGAGGGCCCTTCCAATGCGGCACACTTGCTCCTGGTTGGCGTCCACACCAGACATTTGAAAAGCAACGCCATTAACAGTAAACTATACGGTTTTCCGCCATCTTTTACGGCGAAAATCGATGCGAAGGCGTCCATTCAGGGATGCCTTTTGTTTTTCTGGGGAACGGAATTGGCAATGTCAGACACACTGATGGCAACTTACAGGCGACTGCCGGTAACCTTCGAGCGGGGCGAAGGTGCCTGGTTGTGGGACACTGCGGGCAAGCGCTACCTGGATGCCATTGCCGGCATTGCGGTCTGCGGCCTGGGTCACGCCCATCCGGCAGTCAAAGCCGCGATCTGCGAGCAGGCTGGTACGCTGATCCACACCTCCAACCTCTACGGCATCCAGCAGCAGCAGATCCTGGGGGACAACCTGACACGCCTCTCCGGCTTGGACAGGGTCTTCTTCGCCAACTCCGGCGCAGAAGCCAATGAGGCAGCAATCAAGATTGCCCGGCTCTACGGCCACCGGAAAGGCATTGATAACCCCGCCATTCTGGTGATGGAGAACAGTTTCCACGGCCGCACCCTGGCCACCCTCTCCGCCACCGGAAACCGTAAGGTGCAGGCGGGCTTTGAACCCCTGGTGCAAGGGTTCGTGCGCGTCCCCTTCGGCGACTTCGACGCAATCAAAGAGGTGACGCAGAGCGGCGCCAGCGTGGTTGCGGTACTGGTGGAACCGGTGCAGGGTGAAGGCGGCGTCAACATTCCTCCCGCCGACTATCTGAACAACATCCGCACGCTCTGCGACGAGCAGGGCTGGCTGATGATGCTGGATGAGATCCAGACCGGCATGGGCCGCACCGGCAGGATGTTTGCCCATCAGCACAACGGCATCCAGCCCGACGTCATGACTCTGGCCAAAGGACTGGGCAATGGCGTACCGATCGGCGCCTGCCTCGCAAGGGGCATGGCGGCCGAGGTTCTCGGTCCTGGCAGCCACGGATCCACCTTTGGCGGAAACCCCCTCGCCTGCCGGGTGGGTAACTCGGTAATCGAAACCCTGGAGTCCGACAACCTCGTGGCGCGGGCAGCCACCCTGAGTGAACGGTTCCTGGCAGGATTCGAGGCGGTATTTCAGCCCAACAAAGGTGTCACCGACATTCGCGCCAGCGGCCTCCTGATCGGCATCGAACTGGATCGGCCCTGCACCGAACTCGTCAGTCAGGCTCTCAATGAGGGCCTGCTGATCAACGTTACCGCAGACAAGATCATCCGGCTGCTGCCGCCACTGATACTGACAGATCAGGAAGCGGATCAGATCATCGAAACAGTCAGCACACTGGTCGACAATTTCCTTAGCGCTTCACAACCCAAGTAACAGCAATATGAACCAGACACAACCCAGGCACTTTCTCGCCCTCACCGACCTCTCATCCGACGAGCTGAATGGCTTGATCAAACGCGCCATCGAACTGAAAGCGTTGCAGCGCCAGGGAGAAATCCATGAAACTCTGAAGAATCGTACCCTGGGTATGATCTTCGATAAATCCTCTACCCGCACCCGCATCTCCTTTGAGACAGGCATGACCCAGCTTGGTGGTCACGCACTGTTTCTCTCACCACGAGACACCCAACTGGGACGCGGCGAACCCATCGAGGACAGCGCCCGGGTGATGTCGAGCATGGTGGATATTATTACGATCCGCACCTTCGACCATGAAAAAGTGGCGCACTTTGCCCAATACTCTACAGCGCCGGTGATCAATGCCCTCACCGATCTGCTCCATCCCTGTCAACTGCTGGCGGACATGCAGACCTATTTCGAGCACCGTGGCGATATCCGCGGGAAGACCGTGACCTGGGTCGGCGACGGCAACAACATGTGCCACTCCTACATGAATGCAGCCATCCGTTTTGGCTTTAAACTCAACATCGCCTGTCCGGAAGGTTACGATCCCGATACGACCATCCTGGACACTGCCGGCGATACAGCCGAGATCATCCGCGACCCCATGGCGGCTGCCGATGGCGCCGATCTCGTGGTCACCGACGTCTGGGCCAGCATGGGTCAGGAAAAGGAGCAGGCGCTTCGCGAAAAGGCCTTCGCCGGCTATCAGGTCAACGATGCCTTGATGGAAAATGCAGACAAGGACGCCCTCTTCATGCACTGCCTGCCAGCCCATCGCGGAGAGGAGGTCAGCGCCTCGGTTATCGACCGGAAGGACAGCATAGTCTGGGATGAGGCGGAAAACCGTCTACACTCGCAGAAGGCCCTGCTGGAGTTTCTACTTCTCAACTAACCCACCCTTCAGCAGCAAAACTGCGGCAGACGTTGAAGAATTGCCGACGGGAAACTGAAACAATCACCTCTCCGACCAAGCTGGATCCCCGTGATGAATAAGATGAAAGTCCTACTGCTCTGCCTGCTACTATTGCTTTCCGGCGCCCTTCAGGCCGAGACCCGCTACGTTACCGACATCCTCAAGGTCACCATGCGTTCCGGGGAGAGCTCCTCCCACCGCATCCTGCGCATGCTCAACAGCGGAACCTCCGTCGAGGTACTGGAGAGCAACAGCGAGTCCGGCTATTCCAAGATACGCACCAGCGGCGGCCAGATCGGTTATGTCCTGAATCGGCAGCTGATGGTCAAACCCAGCGCCCGCAGCCAGTTAACCTCAATGGAGCAGCAGTTGCAGGAGCTGCAGGAAGCGCCGGGGAAACTCAGTAGCAAACTTGCGGACCTGCAGCAGCAACACAAGGCGCTGCAAGCGGCGCACAAAGAACTCATGCAGATCAAGAAAAAACTGGATTCCAATCTGCAGAACATTCAGCGCACCGCATCCAGTGCTATCCGCATCTCCAATGAACGCAACGAACTGCGCACACAGGTCAAAGAGCTGACCCGCCAGGTCGGAGAGCTGAAACAGGAGAACCGGGATCTGAGTAACAAGGCCACCCGCGACTGGTTTCTTATCGGGGCCGGCGTCATCATCGCGGGCATCCTCATCGGCCTGATTCTGCCGCACCTGCGCTTTCAGCGGCGCCGCAATGAGTGGGGTTCACTCTAAAATAGCGGCTGTCCGGAAGCCCTTGTCTAACCACAAAGAACACGAAGTGCACGAAGAAGATTTAGTGCCAATCAATCTTTTACCTTCGTGTTCTTCGTGCACTTCGTGGTTAAAGTAGTGTTTATTGACAGGAGCTGGTTCCGCTCCTGCTACAACGCTAAAGCACCTCTACCCATCGATAATCTGTTGCAGACGTTCATTCAACTGCTGTGACGTCTGCCCCGCCGGATCTATCACCGGATAGGGCGTGATCACTGCATGGCCCCGCAACACCACACCGGGAAACACATGCCCCTGCCCCCGCACACCGGTGATGCGCAACGGAACCAGCGGGGCACCGGTAAATGCAGCTAGCCGTGAAGCTCCCGCCTTGAGCCGACGTGGTGGATCTGTGTCCAGGTGGATCTTTCCGTGGGGGAAAATCGCCACCACTTCGCCATCGCGCAGCGCCCGAAACGCGGCTCGCAGAGCCTTCTCCGGAGATCTTTCCCGATCAACAGGGATACATCCGGCAGCCCTGAACAACCACTTCAAGCCAAAACGTTCGTACTGCTCCCGAGCGATCATGAAACGCACCGGGCGGCGGCAACAACTGACCAGCAACAGCGGATCTAGCCCGGAGATATGGTTGGATACGACGATCGCCGGACCCTGCTCGGGAAGATACAGCCTCACCGGTTGCAGGCGATGGTATCCACGGCAAAAGAGCCTGCTCAAACCATCGATACGGTTGGCCCAACCATGCCCCCAGTCGACTTCATTCGCCCGCAGAGAGACCCGGTTCAGCCGGTTTAATCCATAGACGGCAACCGCAACAAGACAGAATAAGAGCAGCTGCCAGGCCTCCATCATCTACTTCTTTTTCTTGCCGCCTTTCTGATAGACCTTGCGCTGAAACAGATCGGTTCGGCGGCTTACCAGACGGTCGACGAAGAGCACACCATCGAGATGATCCACCTCATGCTGCAGGGCGCGGGCCTCATACCCCTCCATCTCGTACTCGCGGGACTCGCCAAACTTATCCTGTGCAGTGAGCTTGATCCGCTCGGCCCGAATCACGTTACCGGTATAGTCCGGCACCGACAGGCAACCTTCACGCCCCAACTCAAAACCGTCCCACTCGGTGATCTCCGGATTGACCAGGATCAGATGTCCGTGATTGGCAACCGGCTTGCGTGTGTGGGAACAGTCGATGATGATGATGCGCTGGTGGTGGCCTAGCTGGGGCGCCGCAATGCCCACCGCGGCAGGGCCGTCCCGGCGGGTCTCTTCCAGGTCATCGATGAAGGCATGCAACTTTTCGTCGAACCGCTCAACCGGCTCAGACACCTGTTTCAAACGGGCATCCGGCAGCTTCAGAATCTCCAGTATCGCCATAGGGTCAGCCGATCAGGGTTTCGATGGGTGAGATATTGAGTTCGATCTCTTCACCACCCAGTCCGTCCAGCGCCGACTGCAGCCTTTCGAGCGTCTCTTCAGAATAACCCTGAATCGTCATGATGTAGACCGGCTGTTCAGCGGACCCCGCCACGTCTGACTCCAGCTCCAGTACATTAAAACCACTCTCCGCCAAGGCGCCGGTCACTCCGGCCACGATCCCGGCGCGATCGGCGCCCACCACCCGCACCTGGAAATTAGGCACCCGGTGTTGGTGCAGCTCTCCACGAATAGGATCGATATGAACCTGCAACTGCAACTCATCCGCTACTTGGGCAATCAGGGTTTCCAGCGGCTGATCCCCTGCCGACACCATCATCATGATGGTAAAATTCCCCCCCAGACGCATCATCGAAGTCTCGCCCAGTGAGCATCCGCCCCGGTAGAGCGCATCCGTCACACGGGAGACTATCCCCAGCCGGTCTTCGCCGACCAGCGTCATCATCTGCCAATCCATCAGGATCTTTCCTCTTTTGTCAGTCTGGATCAATCCAGATCAATGAAGCCAAACGGCCTGTCATCCCATCCCGTCGATAGGAGAAAAATCGCTTCGGGTCGCTAACTGTACAGTATTGCCCACCTCCCACGAAACCGACAGAACACTGCGCCAGACGCTGCCGGGCCAGGAGGTAGATATCCGCCAGCCAGTGATCGCCGGAGACCGGACGAAACGCGACTTCAGCCTCGGGATTCTGATCCAGAAATATCTTGCGCACCTCCCCCCCCACTTCGAATCTTTCCGGCCCGATTGCCGGACCCAGCCAGGCAAGCACCTCGTCCCCCGGACAATCAAACCGCCGCAACGCCGCCTCGATCACACCTCCCGCCAAACCACGCCAGCCAGCATGAACGGCGCATACCCGCGCTCCCAAGCGGTCACAGAGCAGTAGAGGCAGGCAGTCGGCGGTGAGCACGGCACAGACCTGTGCGGGCGTTGTGGCGCATATCGCGTCCGCCTCACACCCGGCAGACACCTGCTCACGGTCAACCACATCACAGCCATGTACCTGCTGCAGCCAAAGTGGTTCTCCGGGAAGTTTCAGTGCGGACTGCAAGAGCGCCCGATTTTGCGTGACGTCCACGGGGTCATCCCCAACATGGGCAGCAAGATTCAGGCTTGAATATTGACCTCGGCTAACTCCGCCGATACGGGTGGTCATCGCCGCCTTCACCCGGCTCGGCGCAGGCCACTCCGGTAGAATGATATTCATAGGGTTGCGCTGTCACGCTCCAATTCATCCAGCAGTTGCCGCATATCCATCGGCAGCGGCGCTTCCCAGGTCATCTCCTCACCACTGACTGGATGTATCAGCCCCAGCCGCCGCGCGTGCAACGCCTGATGCCTGAAGGATTGCAGTACCGCCACCAAGCCAGGAGAAGCGCCAGCTGGCAGACGGAGCCTGCCGCCATAGTCAGGATCACCCAACAGCGGATGGTGAATATGGGCCATGTGCACGCGAATCTGGTGGGTGCGCCCGGTCTCCAGATTGATTCGCAGCAGAGTGTGAGCCCGATATTGCGCCTCCACGCGGTAGTGGGTCACCGCCGCCTTACCCGAGTGATGTACCGCCATGCGGGTGCGGTGGACAGGATGTCGGCCGATGGGTGCATCCACCTTACCCCCTGCGGTCATCACACCCTGGGCAATCGCCACATACTCCCGCTTGACGCTTCTCTCCTGCAGTTGTCCCACCAGGGAGGTCTGCGCCTGCAGCGTCTTCGCCACCACCAAGAGACCACTGGTCGCCTTGTCGAGACGATGCACTATGCCGGCCCGGGGTATCTGGTTCAGGTCCGGATGGTGGTACAGCAGGGCGTTCAGCAGCGTCCCGTCGGGATTGCCCGCCGCCGGATGCACCACCATGCCCACGGGTTTATTGATCACCAGCAGACTCTCGTCCTCGAAGAGGATCTCCAGCGGGATCGCCTGGGGCCGGGAGACGACCTCCGTCTCCAGCACAGGTTCCAATGACACCCGCTCACCGCCCCAGACCTTGTCTTTGCTGCGACAGGGTTTCCCATCCAGCAGCACTCGTCCATCCTTGATCCAGCGTTGCAGGCGGCTGCGCGAATAGTCGGAAAACAGCGATGCCACCACTTGGTCCAGCCGCTTGCCCGCCTGATCTGCGCCTACTTGCGCAACCAGCCGCTCCGCCGCCTCTCCCGTCCCCGCGCTGTCAGACATGGCCATGCGTTGCCCCACGCTTTCCGCTATACTGCGAGGATTTCAAATATCCCAATTTACCGATTCCCGATAGATGCATACTTTTCGTTTTCTCTGGATTCTTACTTTCCTGTTCACTTCCGGATGCTCTCTGCTGCCCGAGCAGATCGATCAGACCAAGGACTGGAGCGCAAGCCAGTTCTACTCTGAAGCCAAGGAGGCGATGAGGGACTCGGACTATGATCAGGCAATCAAATATTACGAAGGGCTGGAAGCCCGTTTCCCGTTTGGCCGTTTCGCCACTCAATCACAGCTCGACATCATCTACGCCTATTACAAAAACAATGAGCCGGATTCCGTTACCGCAGCAGCCGACCGGTTTATCAAACTGCACCCCCAGAACCCTTACGTGGATTACGCCTACTACCTGAAAGGCCTGACAAACTATAACCGCGACCACAGTTTCACCAGTCGCTTTATACCGTCCGATCCATCACAGCGGGATCCGGGAGCAGCGCTGGAGTCATTCAAGGATTTCGAGCAGCTCCTGTTGCTCTACCCGGGCAGCAAGTACGCCGATGATGCCCGTCAGCGCATGTACTATCTTCGCAACAACCTTGCCAAGTACCAGATACATGTCGCCAGATACTATATGAAACGAAATGCCTATCTGGCCGCAGCCAACCGGGCCAACCGCGTGGTGGCCAACTTCCAGCGCAGCACTGTGGTTCAAGAGGCGCTGGAGATCATGGTTGACGCATATACCCGCCTGGAGATGGAGGATCTGGCCAACGACGCCAAACGAGTCCTGACGCTCAACCAACAGAAGGGGACTTTTAACGTACCCGGCCAGGACGACGACGAAAGCCTGACCGAGACGATCTGGAACTTCTTCGAACTGGATAAAAACTAACCGTTCTCCAGAAGAGGCCCTGAGCCTCTTCCGGTTGAAAACGACAAAAATCAGATCGCCGCTTCGTCCTCTTCACCGGTACGGATCCGAATGACCCGCTCGACCGGCGAGACAAATATCTTACCGTCACCGATTTTGCCGGTACGGGCCGCGTTGGTAATCGCCTCGATGCACTCCGCCATCTGATCCGCTGCAATCACCACCTCGATCTTCACCTTGGGCAGAAAATCCACCACATACTCCGCCCCACGGTAGAGCTCCGTATGTCCCTTCTGACGCCCAAAGCCCTTGACCTCTGTGGTTGTCATGCCGGTTATGCCGACATTGGAAAGCGCCTCGCGGACATCCTCCATCTTGAAGGGTTTGATAATTGCTTCTACTTTTTTCATCTCTTTTCTGCTCCCTCTGAGCTGTAGTCCGCCGCTTGTGTGCAGCATCAAGACACCGCTATCTTAGCGACTTTTCCCTCTGGAATGTAGATAGAACCCATTCGGAAGCATGCATTCCGCTTATAACGCTTCGGGACGGATACTGGATGTACGCTTAAACCACTTAACTCCCGGTCAGTGGATAGCGGCGGTCCCGGCCAAACGCCCGGCGGGTAATCTTAACCCCTGGCGGAGCCTGGCGCCGCTTATATTCATTACGGGTTACCATTCTTACCACACGATCTACGGTCTCAGTTTCAAAGCCGGCTGCAGTGATCTCCCCGGCACTCTGGTCCTGCTCCACATAGCGCTCCAGGATCGAATCCAGCACATCGTAGGACGGCAGTGAGTCGCTGTCTTTCTGATCAGGCGCCAACTCAGCGGATGGCGGCCGGTCTATCACCCTTTGAGGTATCACCCGGGAGAGCGTGTTGCGATATTCGCAAAGCCGGTAGACCAGCGTCTTGGGTACATCCTTGATCGGAGCGTACCCACCCGCCATATCACCATAAAGCGTGGCGTAACCCACCGCCATTTCGCTCTTGTTGCCGGTGGTGAGCAAAATGCGCCCTTTCTTGTTGCTGATTGCCATCAGAATAATACCGCGGCAACGCGCCTGAATGTTCTCTTCAGTCACATCTGCCGAACAATCCGAGAAGGTTTCGGAGAGCATGTCGACAAAGGCGTTGAAGGCCGGGGCGATCGGAATGGAGCGGTGCTCGACTTGCAGAATTTCTGCCTCCTCAAGCGCATCCTCATTGCTCATCTGCGCAGTATAGCGGGAGGGCATCATCACCACCTCGACCCGATCACTCCCCAGTGCGTCGACTGCCACCACCAGGGTGAGCGCGGAATCGACCCCGCCGGAAAGCCCTAGAATGGCGCCATTGAAGCCGTTCTTCAAAACATAGTCACGGGTGCCCAGTACCAGCGCCCGGTAGACCGCCTCAGCTTCCTCTGGAATAACAGACACATCAGCCGCCAGCGGCTCAGGATCGGTACCGATACGCCACTCACTGAGAACCTCCGCCTCCTCAAAAAAGGGCAACCGCTGCGTCAGGTTCCCCGCTGCGTCCACCACAAAGGAGCCACCGTCGAAAACCAGTTCGTCCTGCCCTCCTACCAGATTGGCATAGATGATCGGGACCGCGTTTTCCCGCGCCCGCTGCTGTATCAACGCCTCCCGCTCCGGCGCCTTTCCTGTATGGTAGGGTGAGGCATTCAGATTCAGAATCAGTTGCGCACCGGCTTCACAGGCTTGGGCAATGGGGGTCGGCTCCCAGATATCCTCGCAGACAGTAAGGCCAATATTGATGCCGTTGACGCTGAAGAGTCCGCTCTCACTGCCCGAGGCAAAATAGCGCTTCTCATCAAACACACTGTAGTTTGGCAGCTGTTGCTTACGATATTCGACCACCATTTTCCCATCGCGCACTACCCCCGCCATGTTATAGAGAGCACCGTCAGCACGTTTTGGATAACCCACCACCAGGCAGATACCGCTGACCTCTCTGCGAATCCTTTCAACCGCAATCTCCACCCGGTCGATAAAGTCCGCCCGCAGCAGCAGGTCTTCCGGCGGGTAACCGGTCAAAGTCAGCTCCGGAAAGACGATCACATCCGCCTGATCGCGAGCCTTTAGTGCCGCGTCGATGACGCGTTGGGCATTGCCCTCGATATCCCCCACCAGCAGATTGTGCTGGGCAATCAGAATACGCAGATTCACAAGATCCTCGATCAGCTTAAACTTTAAGATTGATGGTATTATTCCAAAAACCACTCGCGGACTAAATAACTCATATGGGATTTCGTTACTTACTTCTGGCTGCTGCTATCTGGGTAGGCTACCTGATTGTCCGCCATCTGCTGCGCCAACGCCTGGCAAAACCCAAGACTACATCCTCACAAAAGTCGGTCAACAGCGTGCAGTGCAAATACTGCGGGTTACATCTGCCGAAAGAGGAGGCCATCAGGGACGGGGAAGACCACTTCTGCAACGCCGAACACCGGGATGCCGCCCGGAAACAGGGTTAGTCAGGAGAACATATCTCATGCAAGGATGGCTTGAGTCCCTGCTCGACACACTGCAACCCGACCCCGTCGACGCAGACACGAAAAACCTCCAGACCTGGAATGCCCTGCGCCTGTTTCTGCTCTACCGGCTGACCCTCTCGCTCTCCCTGCCATTCTTCTTTTTTACCGGCACAGGCCCAAACTTTCTGGGACAGTTCGCCCCGGAGCTGTTCTCCTTTGTCTCAACCCTCTATCTGGGCCTGGTGCTGGCCAGCGGCATCTTCTGGTACTGGCGCTCTCCGGAGGTGGAGCAGCAGGCCCACATGATGATCTTCATCGACATCCTGGCAATCACCCTGCTCATGCACGCCAGCGGCGGACTGGAGAGCGGACTGGGCATGCTGATCGCCATCTCGATAACCGGCGGCGCTGTAATGACAGGGGGCCGGGCCGCATTGCTGTTTGCCTCTCTTGCATCGCTGCTGGTGATAGCGGAACAGATCTATGCCGAACTCACCGGCAGTTTCCCCGCCCTTTTTACCCAAGCCGGGTTCCTTGGCGCGGTCTTCTTCGCCCTGGCGCTGCTCACCCATGTTCTCTCCAAACGTGCCAGAGAGAGTGAAGAACTGGCCCACCATCGCGCCCACGATCTGGAAAATATGGCCCGCCTCAACGACTATGTCATCCAGCATATGCAAACCGGTGTACTGGTGATCGATGACCAGGGAAAGATTCTGCTGATGAACGAACCCGCCTGGCGGCTGCTCGGCATGCCCGATGCCCAACCCGGCAACCACTTGGGAGCCGCCTCACCGGAACTGGCTGAGATGCTGGTGGAGTGGAAACGCAGCCGCCGTTGCGACAGCCCCCCGTTTCGCGCCATTCCAAGAGGGAAGGAGCTGAGGCCCCGTTTCAATGCACTCGGCAGAGGTAATCTGGGTGGTGTTCTGGTATTTCTGGAGGACACCTCCCGGGTTCTGCTGGAGGCGCAGCATCTCAAACTCGCTTCCCTGGGCCGGCTCACCGCCAGCATTGCGCATGAAATTCGCAACCCCCTCGGGGCTATCAGCCACGCCAATCAGCTATTCAGCGAGTCTCCCAATCTGGATAGAGCCGACCAACGCCTGATCGAGATCATCAAGGTCAACTCCGGTCGCGTCAATCAGGTGATCGAAAACGTTCTGCAACTCTCCCGGCACAAACCGGGAGAGTGGGCCAGATTCAATCTGCACAGCTGGTTCGAGGAGATCATCGCGGAACTGGTCAGAAACCAGGGATTCGGCAGTGATATATTCAGTCTGCAGATAGAACCGCAAGAGACCCAGATCCAGGCTGACCCGGAACAGCTGAGACAGATTGTCACCAACCTCTGCAATAATGCCCTGCAGCACTCGCAAGAGCGCGTTGCACTGAAGGTCACCATCGTCGGGGGACAGGTTCCGGAACTGGACACCCCCTTTGTGGATATCATCGACAATGGTCCCGGCATTCCACCGGACGTGGCGAAGCAGATCTTCGAACCCTTCTACACCACCCACAACAGCGGCACCGGGCTGGGGCTCTACATCGCAAGGGAGCTGAGCGAGAACAACCGGATACGTCTGGAGTATATTCCAGGACCCACCGGTGGCAGCTGCTTCCGTCTTATATTCGACAACTCGACCGAAGAGGTCACCCAGGCATGACTCAACCATTGGCGCTGATAGTGGATGACGAACCCGACATCTGCGAACTGCTGGAGATCACCCTGATGCGCATGGGCATAGATACCCGCTCCGCCCTCACCCTGGGAGACGCTCGTGAACTGCTGACGCAAAACACCTTCGACCTCTGCCTTAGCGACATGCGGCTGCCGGACGGGAACGGCATCGAATTGGTCCAACACATCAATGAAACCTATCCACAGATTCCAGTTGCCATGATCACCGCCCACGGCAACATGGAATCCGCAGTGGAGGCCCTCAAGACAGGGGCTTTCGATTTTGTCTCCAAGCCGGTGGATCTGGAGGTACTGCGCAAACTGGTGGAAAAGGCACTCAAACTAAAACGGCCCGATCCTGCACCAGCGAAAGAGAGTGCCGGCAGGATCACCACAGCCAGCCCCCTGCTGGGCACATCTGTGGTAATGGATCGCATCCGCCATTTAATCGCCAAACTGGCCCGCAGTCAGGCGCCTGTCTATATCAGCGGGGAGTCGGGAACCGGCAAGGAGCTTGCAGCCCGCCAGATCCACGCCCAGGGACCGAGGTCAGGGCAGAATTTCGTAGCCGTCAACTGCGGTGCCATCCCCCGTGAACTGATGGAGAGCGAACTGTTCGGTCACGTCAAAGGGAGTTTCACCGGCGCCACAACGGATCATGAAGGGCTGTTTCAGGTAGCGGACGGTGGCACCCTCTTTCTCGATGAAGTGGCCGATCTGCCGCTTTCCATGCAGGTCAAACTCCTGCGCGCCATACAGGAAAAAAGGGTACGCCCTGTGGGTGGACACAGGGAAACTGCGGTGGATATCCGCATCATCAGCGCCACCCATAAGGATCTGGCCGAACGGGTAAAGCAAGGCGAATTCCGCCAGGATCTCTTCTACCGCATCAATGTCATCGAACTGACCATCCCACCGCTACGTGAACGCTCAGGAGATATCCCACTACTGGCGGATAAGATCCTCGAACGACTCGGCGGCAAAGGCATAAAGCCCAAACTACTCGACAGCGCCCTCGACAGACTCAAGGCCTACCCATTCCCCGGCAATGTGCGGGAACTGGAGAACATTCTGGAGCGGGCCACCACCCTGTGCGAAGACAACACATTGGCGGCGAATGACCTGCTGCTGCCGGAAACACCGCTGGATCACAAAAATGTCAAATCCGATCAACCCCTGGGGGATATGCTCGGCGATATCGAACGCCAGGCAATTATAAAGGCGCTGGAAGAGACACGCTGGAATCGCACCGCCGCAGCAAAGAGACTCGGCATGGGCCTGCGTTCCCTGCGGTATCGGCTGGAAAAGCTGGGGATAGATTAAAGGTGAAAGGTGGCCGTGCCAATGGATGAGCCGAACACTGTCGCTACTGCTCTTTGTGACTGAAGAAACGTAGGCCGGTTCAAGCGGAGCGGAACCGGCGACATGAAATGTACTGCCAAAGCCTGGGTGCCCGATCCGCTACGCTTGATCGGGCCTACAAGTTTGACACAAGATTCAGGTAAATCTTCGATTTGCCAGCCTGTCACCTGTCTTTATTCGTTTAACGCCTGAGATTAACTACAACACGATTCCCCTATCCCCCAAAATGACAAAAATTGTCACATTCTGACGATCAAGGCATGGGGCGGCACAGATATTGCCGATCATTTAATTCGCTCCGATGCCAAAATCAGATAATAAATCATCTAAAAAACATTTATTTTTCAATTTGTTAGTCAACTCGCCGCTAAAATGCGCTGCAGTTCCACAGTGTATGGCACGAAGCCTGCGGTATCAGGGCAACCAATTCGATATTGTCGAATTCAAGTTTCAAACGCGGTGACCGATACAACAGGCACCAACCAAGCACATGAGGCATGAAGCAAATGAAGAAACATCAATCAGGTTTTACCCTAATCGAGCTGATGATCGTTGTCGCGATCATCGCCATCCTGGCCGCCATTGCGATTCCGGCCTATAACGGTTATATCAGTGAGGCCAACCTCACCCGTGTTGACACCGCGTATCAAGAGGGCGTCAACTTTGTTCGCTCTGAGATGTCCCGGCGCCAAGCAGTGGTTGCCCGCGGCGGTACCTTCGCTACCGATACACAAGTCGAGTGGGTTGCTGCCCTCAACGTCAGCGGAGGCACCTCACCCAGCGGCGACCCCGCCTTTGGCATTGCAGCCAATGCAGCAGCTGACAACATCGTTGTAACCGGAAACGGCACAGATGTTTCAGACATCGTTTTGGCTCGCCCGGCCTATGACCCGGCAGGTGATGTAAACACTGCATTAACAGCACAAACAGCCACCATCGACATCAACGGCGCAGTTACTTTTGCAGCTGGCGGCGGTGGCGGCACTTAATCGCTTGGCCTGACACCTAGGCAAGCAACCACAGCATAGGGAGGAAGCGGTTTCACTACCGCTTCCTCCTTTTGCATTTTTTCTTCCAGCAGCCTTTAACCATGAATGGGTGTAACTCATTCGATACAAACATGGGGCAGAAACATGAAACACGGATTATCCAACAACCATGGTTTCACCCTGGTGGAACTGATGATCACCGTGGCCATCATCGCCATCATCTCCGCGATCGCCTTCCCCGCCTATCAGGGTTACGTGGCAGAGGCCCGCATCGGCACCGTACGTATGAACACTGAACCCCTGCGACTGGCGCTGGAGGACTTCTTTCTCGATAACAACAGCTATGTTGCCGGCCAGTGGGATGCCGACGCAGCCGGGACAAGGACACTTGACGATGCAGGCAACCTGGGCTGGCGACCCGATGGCGACGGCGGCAACTATGATTATGTGGTGGCAGCGCCAGCAGCCCCCGGTACAATTGCCACTGGCTACAGCATGACCGTGACCGATACAAATGAAGCTGCCGCCACTATCACCTGCAACCGTGATCAGACCAACGGCACCTATGTCTGCAATTGATCCCTTGGGTGTTGCAGGCTATATTGCCTTAAGTAGATCAGCTGCTTGCAGACTGTTTTTGAAGCAACACATCCAAATGTGATTCGTTTCCCTGCAACATCCGGCCTGATCCACTAGACCCGGCAGCAACATACCGGCACATAATTACCAGAGAGAGCAAGGCAGAGGCAGAAAGATTCCCCGTCGAATCGATCTCAGGACAGGATGGCTACCACCAAACCCAAAATGAATCTCAGCGGCATGGCTCGCGGTCTCATTCAGGACGATCTGATCTCTGAAGAGCGGGCGGAAGCGGCTTTTGCCGAGGCACTGAAACAGCGCACCCCTTTTGTCACCCACCTGGTCGAGAATCAACTGCTCAACAGCCTCGACATTGCCATCTCCGCCTCCCGCAGTTTCGGCGTACCTATCTTCGATCTCGACGCGGTGGATATGGATGCCCTGCCACAGGATCTGGTGGATGAAAAGCTGATACGCGCCCACCATACGCTGCCGCTGTTCAAACGGGGCAACCGGCTCTTCCTGGCGGTCTCCGACCCGACCAACCATCAGGGTCTCGATGAGATTCGCTTCAATACCCGGCTCTCATCCGAGGCGATACTGGTCGAGGAGGACAAGCTCACCCGCCTGATCGAGCAGGCTTTGGAGGCCCAGGACACCAGCATGGACGACCTGCTGGACACCGATCTCGACAACCTGGACATCAGCAGTGGCGAAGATGAACCCGCAGGTGATGGGGACCTGGATGTCGACGAAGCCCCGGTGGTGCGCTATGTCAACAAGATCCTGCTGGACGCCATCAACGTCGGGGCCTCGGACATCCATTTCGAGCCTTACGAACAAAAATACCGCATACGCTATCGTCAGGACGGCCTGTTGCGTGAAGTTGCATCGCCACCATCCAACCTGGCGAACCGCCTGACCAGCCGGGTCAAGGTCATGTCGCGCATGGATATATCGGAGCGCCGCATCCCCCAGGATGGGCGCATCAAGATGAAGCTGTCGAAGAACCGCTCCATCGACTTTCGCGTCAATACCTGCCCCACACTCTACGGAGAGAAGGTGGTACTGCGTATCCTCGATCCCGCCAGCGCCCAACTCGGCATCGAGGCGTTGGGTTTCGAACCGGAACAACGCGAAGACTTTCTCAACGCCGTCGGCAAACCCTACGGCATGATCCTGGTAACCGGGCCCACCGGCAGCGGCAAGACCGTCTCCCTCTATACCGCTCTGAACCTACTCAACAAGCAGGAGGTCAACATCTCCACCGTAGAGGATCCGGTGGAGATCCAGGTGGCAGGCATCAATCAGGTCAACCAGAATTCCAAGACCGGCCTCACCTTTGCGACGGCCCTGCGCGCCTTTCTGCGTCAGGATCCGGATATCATAATGGTGGGCGAGATACGCGACCTGGAGACCGCCGAGATCGCGGTCAAGGCAGCCCAGACCGGCCATCTGGTGCTCTCCACCCTGCACACAAACGATGCTCCCCAGACCCTTACCCGACTTGCCAATATGGGCATCCCCCCCTTCAATATCGCCTCCTCGGTTCTGCTCATCCTGGCCCAGCGGCTGGCGCGCCGGCTCTGCGACCACTGCAAGACACCGGACGAGCTTCCCAAAGGGGCTTTGCTGGAAGAGGGCTTCACCCAGCAGGAGATCGACGAGGGATTTACAATCTACAAACCCGTAGGATGTGATCTGTGTACCAACGGTTATAAAGGGCGCGTTGGTATATTCCAGGTTATGCCGGTTTCAGAAGACATGGGCAAACTGATCATGGAAGGAGGCACCTCCCTGCAACTGGCCGGTCTGGCCGGTAAGGAAGGGGTTGCCAACCTGCGCCAGTCCGGGTTGCGCAAGGTCCGATCCGGCATTACCAGTCTCCACGAGATCAATCGGGTAACCAAGGACTAATCCATGGCGCGTGCAGCGAAAAAAAGACAACACAAGAGCTACCTCTACGCTTGGGAGGGCAGCGATAAGCGAGGCTCCCGCATCACTGGCGAAACCCGCGCCTCCAACGTGGCGCTGGTGAGAGCGGAACTGCGGCGGCAGGGGGTTGTCCCGCTCAAGATCCGCAAGAAATCCGCCCCCCTGTTCGGCTCACGCAAAAAGAAGATCGGCAGCGGAGACATCGCCATATTCAGCCGCCAGCTGGCCACCATGATGAGCGCCGGCGTTCCCATGGTACAAGCCTTCGAAATCATCGGACGGGGGCACGAAAATCCCTCCATGCAGGATCTGATCCTGGCAGTAAAGGCCGACGTCGAAGGCGGCACCGCACTGGCAAATGCACTGAAAAAGCACCCCCTACACTTCGACGATCTCTTCTGTAGTTTGGTCAGCGCCGGTGAACATGCCGGCGTACTGGAGTCTTTGCTGCACAAGATCGCGCTCTATAAGGAGAAGACGGAGTCGATCAAGGGCAAGATCAAAAAGGCCCTCTTCTACCCGATAGCAGTCATCGTGGTTGCCATCGTGGTCACCGCGATCATCATGATCTTCGTAATTCCCCAGTTTGAGCAGTTGTTCAGGGGTTTCGGCGCCGATCTGCCGGTCTTCACCCGGGTCGTCATCAACATCGCTCATGTGGTGCAAAACTGGTGGTGGGCCATTCTGGGCGGGGTCGTCCTGGCCGGTTATCTGATCGGCGGCACCTGGAAACGCTCCCGCGCCTTCCGTCAGCGCGTAGACCGTATACTGCTGAAACTGCCCATTCTTGGCCCGATTCTGAACAAAGCGGCTATCGCCCGTTTTGCCCGCACCCTCTCCACTATGTCCACCGCCGGTGTGCCATTGGTGGAAGCCCTGGAGTCGGTCTCCGGCGCCACGGGTAACGTGGTCTACAGTGATGCCGTGCTGCGCATGCGGGAAGACGTGGCAACCGGCCAATCCCTGCAACTGGCGATGAGACAGCGCAACCTATTCCCCAATATGGTGATCCAGATGGTCGCCATCGGCGAGGAGTCGGGCTCTTTGGACGACATGCTCTCCAAGGTGGCGGATTTTTTCGAGGAGCAGGTGGACAATGCGGTCGACGCCTTGAGCAGCCTGCTAGAACCACTGATCATGGTCATCCTCGGCACCCTGGTCGGCGGCCTGGTGGTTGCCATGTACCTGCCGATCTTCAAGATGGGCTCCGCGGTACTGGGTTAGCGCCCGGTCAATATCCATTCATAATGACAAACCACTACCTGTCATTTCGAACGCATGTGAGAAATCTCGGCAAGCTTGCTGCCAATTTCCAGAGATCCCTCGCTGTGCTCGAGATGACATAGAACATTTGGCGCGTTTTATTCCACTCTACCAATCAGGCCTGTTCCTTTGTCTGTAATCATTTATCTCCAACAAACACCCTGGGCTTTTCTGCTTTTCAGCGGCCTGCTGGGGCTGGCCGTCGGCAGTTTTCTAAATGTCGTCATCCACCGGCTGCCGAAGATGATGGAAACGCAGTGGCGCCAGGAATGCAGTGAGCTGAATGGAGGAGACGAGGCAAAACAGCAGCCGACCGTCCCCTTCAATCTGAACCAACCCGCTTCCCACTGCCCCAATTGCGGCCATAAAATCCGGCCCTGGGAGAACATACCGGTACTCAGCTGGATTCTACTCAAGGGCCGCTGCTCGGGATGCAAGACGAGAATCAGCCCACGCTACCCGGCAGTGGAGATTCTGAGCGGCATCATAACCCTGGCGGTTGCCTGGCATTTCGGTCCCAGCTGGGAGGCGCTGGCGGCAATGACCCTTACCTGGGCATTGATCTCTCTGAGCCTGATCGACTTCGATACACAACTGCTGCCCGACAACATCACTCTGCCCTTTCTCTGGCTGGGACTGCTGCTGAGTCTCAACGGGCTCTTCACCGATAGCCAATCAGCCATCATCGGCGCTGCCGCCGGTTACCTCTCCCTCTGGAGCGTCTACCAACTATTCAAACGACTGACCGGCAAGGAGGGCATGGGTTACGGCGATTTCAAATTGCTGGCCCTGCTCGGCGCCTGGTTGGGCTGGCACTACCTGCCGCAGATCATTCTGCTCTCCGCCTTTGTCGGGGCACTGTTCGGCGTCGCCATGATTCTGTTCCGCGGCCGGGATCGCAATATCCCGATCCCTTTCGGTCCCTACCTGGCCTGCGCCGGCTGGATCAGCCTGCTTTGGGGTGACGCCATCAACCATGCCTATCTGCAATGGGCAGGCCTGCTTTAGTCATCGCCCTCACCGGCGGCATCGGCAGTGGCAAGTCCACCGTCTCCCGGCACTTTGAAAAGCTGGGGGTCCCGGTCATTGATGCGGACCTGATCGCCCGGGAGCAGGTAGCACCCGGCGCGCCGGCACTGGATGAGATCCGGCAGCAATTCGGCGCAGATGTCATCACCTCGAAAGGTGGACTCGACCGCGAAAAAATGCGCAAAATCGTCTTCGAGGAGAGTAACAAGCGCCTTCAACTGCAGCAGATCCTGCATCCCCGTATCCGCAGTGAGATGCTGCTTCGCCTGGAGCAACTCGATACACCCTATGCCGTACTGGTCATCCCCCTGTTGCTGGAGTCGGGCCAAAACAGCCTCGCCGACCGCATTCTGGTGGTGGATATTCCTGAAGCGCACCAGATAGAGCGGGTCCAGCAGCGCGACGGACTCAAAAAAGCACAGATAGCGCAGATCATCGCCGCGCAGGTCGATCGTCAATCCCGCCTCGCGGCAGCAGATGATGTCATCAGCAACGACGGGGGACTCCAAACGCTCGAAAAAGCCGTCGAACAGCTGCACCGGCGCTACCTCGGCCTGGCAGAGCAGCGGCCAATCTCCGGTTGACCTTATCTGTCGTTATGGGTAGAATCCCGCCTCTTTCCGTGTGGGGTCCCTCCCGCATCAGGATCAACAGGTTTTCTTGGGGATAGGCTATGTATGCGGTAATTCAAACCGGCGGCAAGCAGTATCGCGTCTCAGAAGGCGACACCGTCAAGGTGGAGAAGCTGGACGCGGATCAAGGTGCTTCTGTCGAACTGGATAAGGTTTTGATGGTTGCTGATGGTGAAGATATCAAGGTCGGCACACCTTATGTCGATGGCGGCAGGGTAACGGCCACCGTGAAATCCCACGGTCGCGGTAAAAAAGTGAAGATCATCAAGTTCCGTCGCCGTAAACATCACATGAAGCGTCAGGGACATCGTCAGTGGTACACCGAACTGCAGGTGACCGGTATCAGCGCGAGCTGAGGAGAGAACGAAATGGCACATAAGAAAGCAGGCGGCAGCACACGTAACGGCCGCGATTCAGAATCCAAACGCCTTGGCGTCAAGATCTACGGCGGTGAGTCCATCAATGCAGGCAGCATCATCGTGCGCCAGCGCGGCACCCGCTTCCATAACGGCGTCAACGTAGGCGTCGGCAAGGATCACACCCTGTTCGCCAAGGCAGACGGCAAGGTTGTTTTCGAAGTAAAAGGCCCGCGCAACCGCAAGTATGTGAGCGTGGTCACTGACTGACTCAGATCCTGACCGGATCAGCAAGGGCCTCGTCTTTGACGGGGCTTTTTGCTTTGTGGCTCCTGAACATATCTGCATGAACGCTTGCAGGGGCCGGACATCTCTCTAGAGACCCACAATAGCTTATGAAATTTGTCGACGAAGCCACTATCAAGGTTGACGCCGGTGACGGCGGCAACGGATGCGCCAGCTTCCGCAGGGAGAAATACATCCCCCGGGGCGGCCCCGATGGCGGTGACGGCGGCCATGGCGGCAGCATCTATCTGATTGCCGACAGTGGCCTCAACACCCTGGTCGATTTCCGCACCCAGCGCATTCACCGTGGAGAGCGGGGTCAGAACGGCATGGGAAAGGAGAGAACCGGTCGCAGCGGCAAGGATATCTATGTACGCGTACCCGTAGGCACCAGAGTCAAAGACGATGAGACCGGTGAGCTCATCGGCGAACTGCTGGAGCACAAGCAGGAACTGCTGGTAGCCCAGGGCGGCACCAGGGGAATCGGCAATGTACACTTCAAGAGCAGTACCAGCCGCGCCCCACGCCAATTTACCCAAGGCACCCCCGGCGAGTGCCGCGAACTGCTGCTGGAGCTGATTCTGCTTGCAGACGTCGGCCTGCTGGGCATGCCCAATGCCGGTAAGTCGAGCCTCATCAGCAGGATCTCCAGTGCACGCCCAAAAGTGGCGAACTACCCTTTCACCACCCTCTATCCCAATCTGGGCGTAGTGAGGCTGGGACGCGACCACAGCTTCGTGGTAGCGGACATCCCAGGCGTCATCGAAGGCGCGGCGGACGGTGCAGGCCTTGGACTGCAATTTCTCAAACACCTCTCCCGCACCCGCCTGCTGCTGCATCTGGTGGATATCGCGCCACTGGATGAATCGGCTGATCCCGCTGACGAGGTGCGTCGCATCGAGACGGAACTGGAACACTACTCCAGTGAGCTTGTGGCACAGGAGCGCTGGCTGGTGCTCAACAAGAAGGACCTGCTGCCCAGCGACGAACTCGAAGAGCGGCAGCAACAGATCCTGACCGAACTGGAATGGACCGGACCGGTTTTCGTTATCTCCGCAGTAACCGGTGAAGGTACCCAGGAACTGGTCAGCGCCCTGATGGAGCGGCTCGAAGTACTCTGGCGTGAGACTCAGACGGAAGAGGTCGAAGAGGCGCCTTGGGACCCACTGGAGGAGAGGTGACGGGAAATGATTTCACGCGACTCGATCCCCACTACCAAACGCTGGGTCATCAAGATCGGCAGCGCCCTGCTAACCTCCGACGGCAAGGGTCTTTCGCAGGAGATCCTGTCACCCTGGGTGGAGCAGATGGCACAACTCCGGCAGGCCGGTCACGAGATCGTACTGGTCTCCTCAGGCGCCGTCGCCGAGGGCATGAGCCGTATGGGGTGGAGACGCCGCCCGCACAACCTCAATGAACTACAGGCGGCGGCCGCCATCGGCCAGATGGGGCTGATACGCGCCTACGAGACCTGTTTTCAAAAACATGGCCTGCACACTGCCCAGGTCCTGCTTACCCGCGACGACCTCGCTGACCGCCCCCGTTATCTCAACGCCCGCAGCACACTGCGCACCCTTGTGAACCTGGGCGTGGTACCGGTGGTCAATGAAAATGACACCGTGGCCACCGAAGAACTTCGCTTTGGCGACAATGACACCCTGGCAGCCCTGGTGGCAAACCTGATAGAGGCGGATCTGCTGCTCCTGCTCACCGATCAGGAGGGATTGTTCGATGCCGATCCCCGCTTCAATCCCAAAGCCACCCTGATCAATGAAACCCGCGTGGACAATCCTCAACTTGACGAGGTAGCCGGTGGCAGCGCGAACGGCCTCGGCTTGGGCGGCATGGTCACAAAGGTGCGGGCCGCCCGACTGGCTGCTCGCTCGGGCACCGGCACCATCATCGCCCCCGGCGCCAGACCGGGGGTTTTGGCTGAGATAGCCCAGGGCAAAGAGATAGGCACCCTGTTGAAACCCGTTCAGGAGCCTCAGGCCGCCCGGAAACGATGGCTTGCAGGCCAACTACAGGTACGAGGCTACCTCACACTGGATGGCGGTGCGGTGCGCGTGCTACAGGAGCAGGGCAGCAGCCTGCTGGCAGTGGGCGTGACTGATGTCAGCGGTGAATTTTCCCGCGGTGAAGCGGTGGTCTGTCTCGACAGTTCAGGCTGCGAAGTGGCCCGTGGACTTGCCAATTATAATGCCCAGGAGGCCCGGCGCATCATGGGGCAGCCGAGCAGGCGGATCGAGGAGATACTGGGTTATGTGGATGAGGCGGAGTTGATCCACCGGGATAATCTTGTGTTGCTTTGATTGTATGAAAACCCACCCGCATATCCCAAAAGCCGGGTACACAGCGAAGCAAGATCAAAACTGTCGGCATAAAAAAACCGGCTTCCGCCGGTTTTTCTACAGGAGCGGTCGATTACAACTTACAGCGCCTTGATCTGAGCATTCATACGGCTCTTATGACGCGCCGCCTTGTTCTTGTGGATCAGGCCCTCATCGGCACTGCGATCAATCACGGGCACTGCGCTCTTAAAGGCCTCTGCAGCGCCCTCCTTATTGCCCTCTGCGATCAGATTCACAACCCTTTTGACGTGGGTGCGCATGGTGCTGCGACGGGACTGGTTGTGCAGATGGCGCTTGTCGGCTTGACGTGCGCGCTTACGGGCTTGGGCTGAATTGGCCAACTTTTGACTCCTGAACATTCATAAAATCGGAAGGGCGCACATTCTGCTCAATAAACAAGTCAATGTCAACTCTTCTCAACGACTTCCGAAAAACTGCCGATTTTTTCACTACCTTGTCATGAAATGGGCTTATACTTTGCAGTTATAATAAGTACAACAACGAATCAAGGACAGTTCACTGGCTTCTTTCCTCAAACCCTTTGCCACTGTCGGCTCAAATACCATGCTCTCCCGCATCCTCGGGTTTGTAAGAGATCTGGTATTGGCGCGCCTGTTCGGGGCCGACGCCACCACGGATGCCTTCTTCGTCGCCTTCAAGATCCCGAACTTCATGCGTCGCCTGTTCGCCGAGGGGGCATTTTCACTGGCCTTTGTCCCGGTATTGACGGAGTACCGCAGCCAACGCTCCTTTGCTGAACTGAAAGAGTTTGTCGATAAGATGGCCGGCACCCTAGGCATGGTGCTGCTGTTGACGACCACCATCGGCGTGATCGCGGCGCCACTATTGGTGATGATCTTCGCGCCGGGCTTCATCGGCGAGGATGAGGGCAAGTATGAGCTGGCGGTGGAGATGCTGCACCTCACCTTCCCCTATCTCTTCTTCATCTCTCTCACTGCTTTCGCCGGCGGCATCCTGAACGCACACAACCGCTTTGGCGTACCGGCCTTCACCCCCGTGCTGCTCAATATATCGCTGATCGGCTGCGCGCTCCTGCTTTCACCACGCATGGAAGAGCCGGTTATGGCGCTGGCTTGGGGCGTCCTCATCGCCGGTGGCGTGCAGTTCATGTTTCAGTTTCCTTTTCTCTACCAGTTAAATTTGATTCCGAAACCCAAGGTAGCCTTCCGGGACAAGGGTGTCATCCGGGTCATACGGCTGATGATTCCCGCCCTGTTCGGCGTCTCGGTAAGCCAGCTGAACCTGCTGCTGGATACGCTCATCGCCTCTTTCCTGGTTAGCGGCAGCATCTCCTGGCTCTACTACTCTGACCGCCTGATGGAGTTTCCGGTGGGTATTCTCGGAGTTGCTCTCGGCACCGTGATCCTGCCCAACCTGTCGCGCAAACACTCCGAAAAATCACCCGAGGAGTTTTCCAGCACCCTGGACTGGGCCCTGCGCGTCACTGTGTTGCTGGGCATTCCCGCAGCTGTAGGGCTGCTGCTGCTGGCAAGCCCGATGTTGATCACCCTGTTCCACTCCGAAGCCTTCACCACCAACGATGTCGTCATGTCGTCCCAGAGCCTGATGGCCTATGCCCCCGGCCTGATGGCCATCATTCTGATCAAGATCCTGGCACCTGGCTTCTACGCCAGACAGGATACCCGAACGCCGGTACGGGTCGGTATCATCGCCATGTTCGCCAACATGGCTTTCAATATTATTTTAGTGTTCCCTCTGGCCCATGCAGGCCTTGCCCTGGCCACGACGCTGTCATCGATCCTCAATGCCTACCTGCTCTACCACTGGCTGAGAAAAGAGCAGATCTATCAACCAAGCCCTGGATGGAAGCTTATCTGGCTGCGCACAGGGGTAGCCGCAGCAATCATGGGGGCTCTACTCATCTGGGGCAGCGGTGACACAGATGCCTGGCTGCTACTTGGCACCTGGGAACGCATCCTCCACCTTGCGTTTTGGATCATACTTGGCGCCTGCGTCTACTTTTTCGTCCTCATCTCTTCCGGAATCAGACTGCGCCATTTTCGTTCAGCGTAAGAAGGTGACACAAGTATGTGTCCGGTGCCACCGGATGCAATCTCTTTTTCTGTATATGGCAGAACGTAGGCCCGATCAAGCGTAGCGGATCGGGCATTTTTTCAGCACCTGCAACCACGACAAAGCTCGGCCTTCCCGACGGCGCGGCCACCTTTAGCATTTTGCCTTTTGCCTTTTGCCTTTAACCTTTTTCTTCATCCCTTATAATGAACCGCTTCAAACGAGGCGGTTTTTTATGCAAGTCATTCGCGGCTTACACAATTTGAGACCAGAACACCGTGGATGCGTGGCCACTATCGGCAATTTCGATGGCGTGCACCTGGGCCATCAGTCAGTTTTTCAGCATCTGCTCGAAAAAGGGCGCGAATTCGGCCTGCCCGCCACCGTAGTGACTTTTGAGCCCCAGCCCCGCGAGTTTTTTCAACCTGACGGCGCGCCTGCCCGGCTCACCCGCATGCGGGAAAAGCTGCAAGCGATGAAGGATATCGGCATCGAGCGGGTCGTGATCCTGGAATTCGGCAGGAAGATGGCATCGATGCCAGCCGTTGCCTTCGTTGAAGAGTTGCTGGTCAGCGGTCTTGATGCCCGTTTCCTGTCAGTTGGCGACGACTTCCGTTTCGGCATGGGACGGGAGGGCGACTTCCATCTGCTACAGTCCATGGGAAATCAGCACGGATTCGAGGTGGAGAACATGAACACCTTCAAGCTGGATGCCGATCGCGTCAGCAGCACCCGCATCCGGCAACTGCTCACTGATGGCAACCTGCAGGCGGCGGAGTTATGCCTGGGGCGTCCCTATCGCATCTGCGGCCGCGTGGCTCACGGAGACGAACGCGGACGCACCATCGGCTTTCCCACCATGAATGTGAACCTTCATCGCCGTGTCAGCCCGCTACGCGGCGTCTACGCTGTCAAGGTTCGGGGCCTGGATAAACAGCCACTGCCCGGCGTGGCCAACATAGGTACACGTCCCACGGTGGAGGGTGACACCCGTTATCTGCTGGAAACCCACCTGTTCGACTTCGATCGCTCAGTCTACGGCGAGCATGTTCAGGTGGAGTTTGTACACAAACTGCGCGACGAAAAGAGATTCGACTCTTTCGATAATCTGCGCAAGCAGATTCTGGAAGACGCCGCGGCGGCACGTATCGAGCTTGGAGTTTAACCCGCAATTTGAGCAGATAACCTGTAGGCCTGATCAAGCGTAGCGGATCAGGCAAATGTGCTATGGACGAACAACCGATGCCGGATCCGCTGCGCTTGATCCAGCCTACATTCTGAATCGAGACTCCCGAAATCAGCAAGATCCTTTGCGCATTGGCCCGGTTTGCGGTTCAATAGCCCACTTTTCTTGAAATCCACCCAGGCAGCCGTCCGTGAGCGACTATAAGCAGACCCTCAACCTCCCCAAAACCGCCTTCCCGATGCGTGGCAATCTGGCCCAGCGCGAGCCGGAGATGCTGAAGAAGTGGGAGGAAAACAATCTCTATGCCAGGATCCGCGAGGCATGCACCGGACGGCCCAAATTTATCCTGCACGACGGACCTCCATACGCCAACGGCAACATCCATATCGGCCACGCGGTCAACAAGATCCTCAAGGACATCATCATCAAGAGCCGCACGCTGGACGGCTTCGACGCACCTTATGTGCCGGGATGGGACTGCCACGGTCTGCCTATTGAACTCCAGGTGGAGAAGAAGATCGGCAAACCCGGGGCTAAAGTGACCAGCGGCCAGTTCCGCAAGGCATGTCGCCAATATGCCGCCAAGCAGGTGGATAGTCAGCGTAACGATTTCAAACGCCTGGGCGTACTCGGTGAGTGGGAGAACCCCTATCTCACCATGGACCATGGATTCGAGGCGGATATCGTTCGCTCTCTAGGCCGCATCGTCGAGAATGGCCATGTGCACAAAGGCTCCAAACCCGTCCACTGGTGCACTGACTGCGGTTCTGCGCTGGCCGAAGCAGAGGTGGAGTACCAGGACAAGGACTCTTTTGCCATCGACGTGCGCTTTCGTGTGCTCGAAGAACCAGCGCTGTTCGACCGCTGCCACCATGTGCCCGATGGGCTGGGTGAAGGTCCGATGCATTTTGTGATCTGGACCACTACACCCTGGACCCTGCCCGCCAACCAGGCAGTGGCGCTCAACCCGAGCCTGGAGTACGCAGTGGTGCAGTGCGACGGCCCACTCGGCAGAGAGCGCATGGTGATTGCCGACGCCATGCTGAAGGATGTGATGGACCGCTACGGTATCGAGAAGTATCACGTCATCGCCTACGCCAAAGGCGATGCCTTCGAGGGACTCAAGCTGCAACACCCCTTCTATGACCGTCAGGTGCAGGTGATTCTGGGAGAGCATGTCACCCTTGAGGCGGGTACCGGCGCTGTGCACACCGCCCCAGGTCACGGTCTCGACGATTATGTGGTCGGCGCCCGCTATGGCCTGCCGGTAGACAACCCTGTGGGCAACAACGGCTGTTTCGTGGAGGGCACCGAACTGTTCGCGGGCCAGCACGTCTTCTCCGCCAATGAGAAAGTGATCGATGTGCTCAAGGCACACGGCGCACTGGTGCGCGAGGAGCGTCTCAACCACAGTTATCCGCACTGCTGGCGCCACAAAACCCCGATCATCTTCCGTGCCACCCCGCAGTGGTTCATCAGCATGGATCAGGCCGGACTGCGTCAGTCTGCCATGCGTGAGATCGACAGCGTCGAATGGTTGCCCGACTGGGGCAAGGCGCGCATCCAGGGCATGGTGGAGAACCGCCCGGACTGGTGCATCTCACGCCAGCGCACCTGGGGTGTGCCGATCACCCTATTCGTCCATAAAGAGACCAACGAACTGCATCCCAACTCCGCCGAACTGGTGAAAGCCGTGGCAAATCGGGTCGAGGAGAAGGGCTTTGAGGCCTGGTTCGATCTCGACGCCCAAGAACTGCTGGGGGACGAAGCCACTGACTACACCAAGGTCACCGACTCACTGGATGTCTGGTTTGATTCCGGAGTGACCCACCAGTGCGTGCTGCAGGCCCGTGAGCAGCTGCGCTTTCCTGCGGATCTCTATCTCGAAGGCTCCGACCAGCACCGCGGCTGGTTCCAGTCTTCCCTGCTCACCTCGGTGGCAATGAACGACTGCGCCCCCTTCAAACAGGTGCTGACCCACGGCTTCACTGTCGACGATAAGGGCGAGAAGATGGCCAAGTCGAAGGGCAACGTGGTGGCGCCGCAAAAGGTGATCAAGAACCTCGGCGCCGACATCATCCGGCTCTGGGTGTCGGCCACTGACTACCGCAACGAGATGACCGTCTCAGACGAGATCCTCAAGCGCACCGCCGACGCCTACCGCCGCATCCGCAATACCACACGTTTCCTGCTCAGCAACCTCAACGGGTTCGAGCCGGCGCAGAACATGGTAGCACCGGGCGAGATGATCGAACTCGACCGTTGGGCGGTGGATCGCGCATTGCAGCTGCAACAGGAGATCATCGAAGCCTACAAACACTATCAGTTCCACCTGATCTACCAGAAGGTGCTCAACTTCTGTGTCACCGATATGGGCGGTTTCTATCTCGACGTGATCAAGGACCGGCAGTACACCACTCAGGCGGACAGCCTGCCGCGCCGTTCCTGCCAGACTGCGATGTACCACATCGTTGAGGCGATGGCCCGCTGGCTGGCCCCGATTCTCAGCTACACCGCCGATGAGATCTGGTCACATATACCGGGGGAACGTGGCGAGAGCGTCTTTCTCGAAAGCTGGTATTCGGGTCTCTTCTCTCTGGATGACAACGAGGGTTTTGACCGCGCCTTCTGGGAGCAGGTGATCCCGGTGCGCACTGCTGTATCAAAGCAACTGGAGTCCCTGCGCGCCGACGGCAGGATCGGTTCTGCCCTGGATGCCGAGGTGGAGGTCTACTGCGACGGTGAATTGAAGACAACCCTCGACGACCTGGGTGAAGAGCTGCGTTTTGTACTGATCACCTCGGAAGCCAGCGTCCTTCCCCTGGCAGCCAAACCTATTGATGCAATAGAGACCGAAGTCGATGGACTCTGGGTCAGACCCACACCCTCTGGCCTGCCCAAGTGCGTGCGTTGCTGGCACCACAGGGAAGAGGTGGGGGTGGACAAGAAATATCCCGATCTCTGCAGCCGCTGTGCCACCAATGTCGCCGGAAAGGGCGAGATCCGGCGCTTTGCCTGAGGTCACCATGCAACGCTGGCTCTGGCTCTCACTGCTCGTCCTCCTGCTCGACCAGGCAACCAAGCAGTGGGCGGAGGCGGCGCTGTCCGCCTATCAGCCGTCCACCCTGCTGCCGTTCTTCGATCTCACTCTGATGTATAACGAGGGGGCTGCGTTCAGCTTCCTCAGTGATCAGGGAGGATGGCAGCGCTGGTTCTTCATCGTCCTGGCGCTGGGCGTCTCCGCAGTGTTGGTCGGTTGGATCTGGCGCCTGAAGCCTGAGGAAAAAACCATCGCCGTCGCCCTCTCACTGATTGTTGGTGGCGCTATCGGCAATGTCATTGACCGCTTGCTTTTTGGCCACGTCATCGATTTTCTGCACTTCCACTACCAGGAGTACTACTGGCCCGCATTCAACATCGCCGACTCCACAATCGTTGTCGGTGTTGCACTCATGATCTTCGACGCCCTCTTTTTTTCTGCCAAGCGTGAAACAGACTGACAGACCTTTCTCTGCAGCCAATCTATTTCCCTGCTACTTTTAGGTTATAACAATCATAATCCCCAAGCAGCAGTATCCGATCCACCCGGAGGTGCAAGATGCGACTGGAGGAACAGGCGAGGATTCACGCCACCCCACAGATCAATACCGCAGAAGTTCTCGAAATAGATGGCAAACTGGTTCCCACCGATAGCGACGGCTACCTGCTGAATGCAGAAGACTGGAGTCCGTTGGTAGCAGAAACCCTGGCGCAGAGAGATGCAGTTGTGCTGGGCAAGGATCACTGGACGCTGATCGACTTTCTGCACAGATTTTACCAGGAGTTTGATATCGCACCGGAGATGCCGATACTTTCACGCAATCTCTGTAAAGACCAGCAGAACTGTCGCTGGACGAGGACCTATATCAACAAACTGTTTCCGGGCGGCGCCAAGATGGCCTGTCGCTATGCCGGGTTAACAGCCCCGGTGGGTAGGAGTTGCCTGTAGTTATTGATCCGGCAATTCATTCAGGTGCATATTGTAGGTTGGATCAGCCAAGCGTAATCCAGCATTTCCCAACCAGTTTTCCGGGTTAGGCTTTGCTAACCCGGACTATCTGGCTTCGTCCAGGTTCGTCACCAGCGTTTCAACCTCAAGCCGCAGACTTCCCACAAGCTCATCCATACCCGCCAGTTCACCACGCTTCGCTCTTTTCTCCAGTTCTGCAGCCAGATCCCTTGCCCGATAGGCGGAAAAGTGGCTGACCAACCCCTTCAATGCATGGGCCGACCCGGCCATGACCGCAGCATCGTCCTCATCCATTGCAGATATGATCTGGCCAAGGGTGACGGGGACCCTTTCAACAAACATCTCAATCATCTGTCCCAATAGCTTTTCGTCACCATCAATGGTCTTCAGAGCAGCCACTCGATCCCAAACCACAGGCCGCTGCTCAGGCTCAGCACCCTCTATGAGGACCTCATCTGTCCCGGCCTGATCCGGGGAATCAACTGCATCCTCGAGAGCCGGCAGCAGCCAATTGGAAAGCAGGCTGGCAAGTTCACCTGGCTGGAAGGGTTTGCTGATGTAGTCATCCATGCCGTGCTGGATCGCCTCATCTTTCGCCCCCTCCATCGCATTTGCCGTCATCGCGATAATGGGTGTCCGATTCCCACCACTCAACGCTTCACGATTGCGAATCATCCCTGTCACTTCATAGCCGCTCATGCCCGGCATCTGGCAGTCCATGAGAATCAGGTCATACTCCACCATCCGGCTCTTTTCGATCGCCTGCTGTCCATTCTTTGCCTCGTCGGGAGAGATGCCTAACTTCTCCAGAATCCCCACTGCCACCATGAGGTTCATCGGCTCATCGTCAACCACCAGTACCAGTCCCTGAAACCGAGGCAGGATCTGCTGCTCTCTCTTTCCCTCTCTCCCCTGTTGAAGCATCACTTTATCCCTATTACTGAAGAGGTTACCAAGCATCTCAAACAGTTGCGTCTTACGAACAGGCTTGGCCAATACACCATCGATCTCGCCCATATCATAGTCACCCACCGAACGCCCACCCTGAACCAGGGATACGATCTTTATACCATTGGTTGCGGGATCGTTTTTCAGACCTTCCACATACTCCCTCCCCCCGGACTCAATGGCATCACAATCCAGCATCAGCAAATGGTACTTCTGCCTCCCCCGGACTGCATTCTCATGCAGAATCTGCATCGCCTGGGCGTAACTTGCACAGGTAGAGAGTTTCAGGAAAGGGTCTGTCTCAAGGTAGGTTTCCAGCACAAAACGACTGGTTGCACTGCCTCCTGCAATCATGACCCAGTGTTCAAGCAAGTCACTCTCCGACACTATCCGGAAAGGTTCTGCCTTTGAAACATGCGTCAGCGGGAGATGAAAGAAAAAGCTGGAGCCCCGCCCCACGCGGCTGGTCATGCCGAGCTCCCCACCCATCATTCTGACCAGTTCCTTACTGATACTCAGCCCCAGCCCTGTGCCACCATATTTTCGTGTGACCGAGCCGTCGCCCTGAGTAAAGGGCTCAAAAAGATGCGCCTGGTCGTCTTCCTGAACACCAATCCCTGTATCTTCAACGGTAAAGCGCATCCACTGCTTCCCGCCGTGCTCCTCCTGGAGTTCAACCTTCAGAAAAACTCCACCACGATTAGTAAATTTTACGGCATTACTCACCAGATTGGAGAGCACCTGTCTGATGCGGGTCGGGTCACCGCTGAAGATCCCGGAGATGGAGTTTGCGATGTAGCAGTTCAACTCCAGATTCTTACTGTTGGCAGATTCCACGAACAGCGACGCGGTCTCCTCCACCAATCGGCCAAGATCGAAATCCACACACTCCAGGGTCAGTTTTTCCGCTTCTATCTTGGAGAAGTCGAGTATGTCGTTGATGATGTGCAGCAGGGAATCGGCGGAGCGCCGTGCGGTATCCAGGTAGTCCCGCTCTTTACCCTCCAGATCGGCATCTTCCAGCAGGGCCAACATTCCCATCACCCCATTCATCGGGGTGCGGATCTCGTGACTCATGTTGGCCAGGAATTCACCGCGCGCCTTCACTGCGGAGAGCGCCTCATCCCGTTTGCCGCGCAACTCTTCCAGGGCATGGGCGAGACTGCGTTCATTCTGCCTGAGCTTCTCCAGGATCTCGGCAGAAGCCAGAATATAGTTAATGCGCTGTAGCAGTATGGGCCACTTCACCGGTTTGGTGACAAAGTCTGTGGCCCCCATGGTGTAGGCTCGCTCCACCGCTTCGATGTCACCACGACCTGTCACCATGACGATAGGGATGTCCTTCGATTCCATCCGTCGGTTCATACGGCGGCAGGTCTCAAACCCGTCCAGCAGCGGCATCTCCACATCCAGCAGCACCAGGTCAGGCTGCTCCTGCTCGAACAACTCCAGGGCTTCATACCCCTCGGTTGCTTCCAGCACCTCAAAGCCACTATCCTCCAGCACATCCTTGGCGATCTGTCTTGCCGTGATCTCATCATCCACGATAAGAACCCTGGGGCCACCCAGATTCTCACTGCCAGCCTCGCCGCTCTCAGCCGCTCCCAGCTCTTTCCGCACCAAGCCTTGCAGGGCATCACCGACACGACCGTACTCCGCCTCGATGGCTGCCAGACGTTCCGGGGCATTAGCCAGCTGCCCGGCCCGGCCCTCCAGTTCGAGGGTCTTACAGAGACTTGCCAGTTCGGTTGCTGCCAGGTTGCCACTGGCGGCACTCAGACTATGAGCAGCCTGAGAGATGGCACCTGCATCCAGCGTCTCCACGCCATCGAGGAGGTTGTCCAGCAGTCTGTGGGAACTTTCAAGATAGACCTTTATGAGTTGGGAGAAACGACCCTGCCGCTTTCCATTGTAGTGGGTGCGCAATTTTTCCATCTTTTGTGGAACCAGCGCATCCTTCGAAGAAGACTCATCCATCACCTCCTGCAGCTCATCAACCTCTTCCGGCGGTTCACCTGACACAGGAGTCAGCCACCGTCCCAGCATACTGGCCAGATCTGTCAGCTCAAAAGGCTTGGCGAGAAAATCATCCAGCCCCTGCTGGAGGTATTGATCCAGATCCTGCGCCGAGGTTCTGGCGGTGATTGCCACGATAACAAGCCGCTTATCCGAGTCACTTTCAGCCCGTCTGATTGCCTGAGTCGCTTCTATACCGTTCTGCCCCGGCATATGGATATCCATGAGTAGCAGATCGTAGGAGATGCGGCGTACGGCCTCGATGGCCTGCTCCCCATCGGCAACGATATCGACCTGGCATCCCAGCTGCTGCAGCATGGCCTCCGTCACTTCCTGATTGACCGGATTATCCTCAGCCAGCAGTACTCTGGCTGCAAAAACCGGCGGGGTCACACTCGCGGCAGTCGCATCTGTCTGACCAGCAGATTTCAGTTCACTCTCCCAATTCTCCGAAGGAGCAGCAAAACCGGCGGCGAAACGGAATGTGCTGCCACGCCCCGGCTCACTCTCCACGGTGATATAGCCTCCCATCAGTTGAGATAACTGCTGTGAGATTGAGAGTCCCAGGCCCGTTCCACCGAAATAGCGGGAAGTCGAACCATCCGCCTGAGTAAAGGCGGAAAATATCTCAGACTGCTTCTCTTCAGGAATTCCGATACCTGTATCGGTTACCTGAAAACAGAGTGGTATCGCCTGCACCCCATGTTCCAATCGACTGACAGTAAGCCGGATCTCGCCACTTTCAGTGAATTTGATGGCATTACCCAGGAGATTGGTCAGCACTTGGCGCAGACGTGTGGGATCGCCCTGCATCCCGCAGGGAACATCCTCTTGCAACACATATTCGAGACTCAGGCCTTTGCGGTGTGCTGGTTTTTTGAATAGTTCGCAGGTCTCTGCCACCAGCGTCTGGAGATCGAAATCGACAGTTTCCAGATCCAGCCTGCCTGCCTCGATCTTGGAGAAATCGAGTAGATCATTGACGATATTGAGCAGTGTGCCGCCGGAGTTACGGATCGTGTTCGCATAGTGAAACTGTTTCTCATCAAGTTGGGTCCCCAGCAGCAGTTCGGTCATGCCCAACATGCCGTTCATGGGAGCACGGATTTCATGGGTCGCATCAGCCAGAAAGCGGGATTTGGCCCGATTTGAAACCTCTGCACTGCTCTTTGCCCTGGCAAAGTCCTGTATCTTTTTTTCCAGCTCGACGTGCTCGCGGCTGAGTTGACTCGTCCGCGCCTCAACCAGACGCGACATGTCCGAACTGTACGCGGATATCGAGGCATCGCGACGCTGAATCGCCTCCAACAGATCATTGATGCCTTCGTAGAGTTTGCCAAATCCAGTGTGCTGCCTGGGTTTCAGACGTTGTGTGTAGTCACCGTCACTGGAGAGTGACTTCAGTGCCTCAAATAGTTGATCCAAAGGGACGGAAAACCGCTTTTCCATCCAAAACGCAACAAACAGAATGATAACCAGGGTAAGGCCTGAGACCGCAACCAGGGTTGCAACAGAGGGAAAATGAGGCTCCGCAAAGAGTGGGGATATGAAATAGAGCAGCGTGAACGCAATCGTCAGGGCGAGTAGCGAGATCAGAAGCAGGTTGACTATCAGTTGGAAACGTACTGAGCTCCCCCTCAACCCTTTCATTGCATAGCACCTTCTCTGAAAAGCGTACTGGGAACAACGATCTCAGGCCGTGCCGCCACATGAAACAGGCGCGCGCCAACGCATCTCCTTTGTCCACAAAAAATCAACATACCGAAGACAGCCCCCAAAACATATCACTACTTAAATGCGGCTGCCCCGACGCGTCACTTCCATATGTATTAAGTTGGTGGCTACACGCTCTGTGGCGCACTTGTCACGCTCATTCGCTCCATTACCGGAACCAGCCCACATACTGTAACCTGAAACAGCTTGATCATCATCAAAAAAACAACCTTTCTTTAACGACAACTCGTTGATATATCGATATTTGGATCAAATATACCATTGCGGCAGCGGCAGCCAGAGGTATCCCATGCTGAAGAAAAACGCACTCATGAATCATCTGTTCCCATCACGGACCCTCGCACCAGCTTGATGTGGATGCGCAAGTCATAGAGCTGGCCGGCAAAAGAGAGGGGCACATCAATCTTCATCACCTCCTCCCTGAGATCGCGCAACGCCTTCAACAGGGCCTCTTTTTGCTCTGAAGTCAGCGACTCACGGCTCATTCCATCAAGCACATCCAACTGACTGTACCAGCGATAGATACGGGCCCGCATGCGCCAGTTATAGATCGGCGGCATGAGTTTGAAGAGCGGCAACAGAACCATCACCAGGGGCAGCAGCATGATTTTCAGACGATCCACCAGGGTTGCCGCCCAAAATGGTAGATAGCGCTGCAGAAAAGGCGCTCCATGCTTGTAGAAACGGACAGCCTCATCGCTGAGAGGAAACTCCAGAAACTCGGAGGTGGGAAAATCTCCCCGCGACCCAAACCAGCCACCATTTCCATGCACCTCATCCATCGCCTGCAGCAGCAGGTCAGCCAAAGCCGGATGCAGTGAATCGTTCATCACAAGATTGGCGACCGGAGCGAGCAGGCTGACGGATTCCGGTGGAATATTCGTCTGCAGATCCATTGCACCCTCCGGCAGATTAACACTGGAGAGAAAATGGTGCCGACGCGCATAGGCATCCACCCGCCGGAAGCTCATCAGGTGGATCTCAGGTTGCTCGAGTAGCGTTCGAACCAGCGGAGCGGCGGGTGAGACTACGAATACCGCAATCTCCACATCACCCTTCACCAAGGCCTCCAGCGCCTGCCGCCCACCCAGTGAGACAGTTTCAATCGCCTGTTCATCCACACCATTATCACGCAAGAGAAAAAGCGTCAGCGCCTTTGTTCCACTGCCGTCAGTACCCACTGCGACTCTTTTTCCAGCTACATCAGAGAGCTGCCTAAGCGGTTGATTCCCACGATAGAAGACCCACATGGGTTCATACTCGATACCACCCAGGGAGCGCAACTTGTCCGTTGTCCGAACTGACCCTGTACCACCCTGTACAAATCCTATTTGAGCACCATGCCGCTCCAGCAGCCCCAGGTTTTCAATGGATCCCGCAGTTTCGAGAATATCCAGCCGCACCTTCTCCCTTGCCAGAATCTTCTTGTAGCGCAAGGCGAACTGATAGTAAGCACCTTCAGGGCTGCCCGCAGCAATAGTCAGGTGGTTAGGTGGTGGGGGTACAACGAACTGATAGGCGACGCCGAAAGCGAGCAGCGCCAGCACAAGCGCAGGCCAATAGGTGGATAAAAGATGTTTTTGTTCTTTTACTGTCTGTTTCGGCATCATCTTCATCCGCTTTGGAGCTAGCCCATTTCACCTGAACAAAGTACAGCAAATAGCGGTAAGATCAATCCCCACTCAACTGACCCCCTGAATCTCAAAGATGCATACAGGCCGCCTCGTACTGACTCCGGAAGATGCTTTTTATGTTCCAACCGACATGGCGGATCTGCTTGCACGATTGCGTGACATCGATTTTATCGGCCCACACATCCTCCCGGAAAATGAGGCGGATTATCTGCTGGGCGAGCGCTTCATGCAGTTGGTCACATTCATGGGGTGCTCACCGTACATACAATTGAAACCCACAGAGGATAACCAGCCTTTCTGTCATCTGAAGATAGATGGCCCCTACACTGATCCGGTATTTCTAGGGGGAAAAAACAGCAATGCACCCAGCTGTAAAGCGTGCCGTAAACGCATCCCGCAATGGGAGGATCTGATTAGGGCCTGGTCAAAACAACCAAAAAGTTATCGGGCGACATGCCCACATTGCGGCATTCTGCAGAACCCGGCAACCTACAACTGGCGACAGGCGGCAGGCACAGGTCGTTTCTTTCTCTTCGTGGAGAATATCTTTCCCCAGGAGGCGCAGCCATCGACGACGCTGCTCAAAGCACTACAGGGAGATGACGACAAGGCTTGGTGCTACTTTTATATTCAGGATGGCTGATCCGCTCATGGGGTAGTCGTCAGGGATAGGGCTCAGGCCACTTCACAGCAGTTTTTTCCCTTGCCCTTGGCCGTGTAAAGCGCCTTGTCAGCGCGATCGAATACAGCCTCGACAGTATCACCCCCCTCAAAACAGCTGATACCGCAGGAGATGGATACCTGAACCGCCTTGGCGCCTGAATGAAATCCGCTCGCCCCGACCGCCTCGCGCATCTCTTCCGCCACGCTCAGAGCCATTTCCTGATCTGTACCACAAAGCAGGGTGACAAACTCCTCTCCACCATAACGAGCGATAAAATCCGTTTCGCGAAGCCTTTTCTGGAGTGTTTTTGCAATGATTCTCAGGGCGCTGTCACCCGCCTGGTGGCCATAACGATCATTGATTTTCTTAAAGTCATCCACATCCCAGACAAGCATGGAGAGCGGCTCTCCAAACCTCTTCCAGCGTGCAAACTCCTGGCTGACCCGCTCGTCATAGGCCAACCGGTTAGGCAGCTCTGTAAGCGCATCCTGCAGCGCAAGATAATGCGCCTCAACCATGCGAAAGCGGATATCATCCGATTCCTCCTCCATCTCCCGCAAACGCTCCCGCAGGGCACGCTCCTCGATTCCAGCATTTTTGTAACGCTGTTCTTCATCCGCAAGAAACTGATCCATACTCAGCTGGATGTGATCCAGACGCTCCGCAACCGTCCGCTTCAACTGCCCCAGATCCGTCGCTTCCCGCATTGAGGATTGGATACCATCCACATCAGAGGCAACTGCCACATTCAGCCGGCGCCCACTCTTTATCGCCACTTCTCGACTATCATGGCCACTTCGAAGGTAAGTATCGAGCTCTTGCAGGCGCCGGGTCAACTCTTCGAGAAAACTTTCTGTCTCCTGAATCTCTGACTGGGCATCACCATAGGAGCGGGAAGTCAGCTCCAACAGGTCCCGCAACACCCGGACCCACTCATCCGCTGCAGGTTTATCCACCAACCGGCTTTGAAAATCGGAGATATCAGTGCCCCAGTGCCCAGGCCAACTGGCGCGATCCAACAACTCCATCAGTATATGGTTAGGCGTATCCCCTTCACCGTCGCCCTCCTTGCTGCTACTGAGAAGACGCCCAAACAGACCGCTCTTAGGAGGAGTTCCCTCAGTAACCGCATGATTCAACAGTGCCGCCAAGCGATCCAATTCGGTTTCCGCCACATGAGAGGGATCACTCAACAGGTGGCTAAAAAGCCTTGAAGCCTCGGACACTTCGCTCTTCGGCAGTTGAAGACGCGATATCAACTGACCACAGATCTCCAGCGGCTCAGGCCCTGCAGAATCATCGACGTCAGGCTGATGAACCAGACTGTCTGAAAGGGCATTCAGCCGCTCATTCAGGGTGGGTTTGACACCGTTGCGAACAGCGTCACGAATACTTTTCAGATGAGGGTCAAGATTGGGATCCATCCCGCTGGTAGCGACTGTCAAACGGGTAATGGCACGAACCAGAAGACCTTCGGTTTCGGTTCGGGAATCGAGTGACTGCTCATGTTGTAGCAGCAACGCCTGGTATGCCTGTTTCCAGTCCTTTTCGTCAGCCATGATGAAATACTTCGGTTGTAATCCAGAGCCTGCAACAAGACCCCCATCAAACAACTTATCAATAACCCATTGCATGCAGGATGCGGTTCACAAGTTCGCCAACACCCTACGCCCAGTTGTTTCTGCCTGGCAGCGATATACCTGCCGACACGCTTTTTCCCTAGATTATCAGCGCAGGGAAGAAAAGCAACGTATCAATCAGGCTGCCTTGGCAAGTCTTACGTTCGCCGGCAATTCGATCTCCAGACTGATGGGTAGATGATCAGAGTGGGCATAGTCCAACACTTCGGCCTTGGCGACACGCAGACTTGGAGAGGCCAAGATATGATCCAGCTTGCGATTGGGTCGCCAGCTCGGAAAGGTTTTGAGATCACAGGAGGTCCCCTGCAGATCAGTATTGTCCATCAGGAAACGGAACTCCTGGGATCCACAACCACAGTTAAAGTCTCCCATCAGGATCAGGTGAGAGTAGTGGGACACCAGCTCACTGATATAGGAGAATTGCCGCAACCGCGCACGCCGACCCAGGGCCAGATGCATAATGCAGACACCCAGCGGTTTTTCGCTGGTGGCAAACTCCATCAACATCGCGCCTCGACCTGGTAGCCCCGGCAGGCGATGTTCCACAATGGTGCTGGGATGCACCCGGCTAAGGACGCCGTTGCTGTGCTGGGCCAGTTTACCCAGGCTGCGGTTTATCTGTTTATACCAATAGGGGAAGCCCGCCTGCTGGGCGAGATATTCCGTCTGATCCAGAAAGCCACTGCGCAGACTGCCTGAATCCACCTCCTGCAGCCCCACCAGGTCGAAATCCTTGAGTAGGCGGGCAATACGATTCAGATTTGCCAATCGGTCGCGATGGGGCAGAAAATGCTTCCAGCTATGGGTGACATACTCCCGATAGCGGCGGGTATCAACGCCGGTCTGAATATTATAACTGAGCAGACGCAAGCGATGGCCATCCGTCTTACCCACACCGTGTCTCTCTATCTGTCTCTGCATCTGGTATTACCCCATGTCCTGCCCCGCCAACCGGGATATGTTCCGCCCTATCTTCAATATTACGGCATATAGTGGAAAAAACTTGAATCTGGATCGAAAACCACAAAAAAAGGCGGCCGAAGCCGCCTTTTCCACCATTCGTGGCATGATTTTACTTATTCAAGCCCTGAATATACTGAGCCACTGCCGCAATCTCTGCGTCAGTCATGCGGGCAACGACGCCTTGCATCATTTGGCTGGCATCGTTGGTGCGGACGGCAGAACGGAAATCCTTCAACGCCTTTTCAGTGTAGGTCGCATGCTGTCCAGCAAGTGCCGGGAAGTTTGCATCCGGGTTGCCGGCGCCTGAAGGACCGTGGCATGCCATGCAGGCTGCAACGCCGGTTCCAGCGTTGCCGGCCCGATAGAGGGACTCACCCGACTCCGCTTTATCTGCGGCGGCAGTACCCATGGTCTTTTTCTGGCTGCTGAAGTAAGCAGCGAGATCAGCGATATCCTGATCAGCCAAAGGCGCGGCCTGTGCCGTCATCAGGGGATCTTTACGGGCGCCTGACTTGAAATCCCTGATCTGTTTTTCTATGTACTTGGGGTGTTGACCCGCCAGCTTCGGCCACTGGGCATTTAAACTGTTACCATCAGGACCGTGACATGCCATGCAGGCGGTTGATTTACCCTTGCCAGCCTCGGCATCACCAGCAGATTGGGCGCCGCTTGCGACAAACACAAGTGCGATGGAAACAGTTACTAGCCATTTATTCATGTTCAGTCCCGCTGTTTTCGTGCCTGGATTCAGTTCTCAACGGCCCCAACCAGAAACACCACCGTTTGTGATTTGATTCCAGTCGAACCCGATAACCATAAAAAAGCTGCGAAACTATACCAGAATCTTCTAATAAAGGTCAAAATATCGGGACTCACCTGATGATACTTGTCTTGGCATGGAGCCACAGCGTATGTTTGGACAGCTATTTCGAGGAACCCACATGCAGCAAGACCCTGATGCCAGCATCGTAAACAACAGTTTTGCCATTGTTTTCACGCCGAGCCGGCGCCGTAATCGCTTTCCTGAAAACTGTGTCAATGTCGTGGCATCCGCCGAGGAGGCGATGGATCGGGCAGATGCCGCCGGCAATACCTATGCGGCCCGGGTAGTTGGGCCATCCCGGTCTTCTGAGGGGCTTCGACTCTACTACCTGGAACAGTGGCTAGACCGAGAGTAACCAGGAACCTCATTTCAGGTTAAAGCTGCAACTTCGCCAACTCAGCGTCGATGACGGCAGCATCAAGGTTGTCGTAATCCGCCCGATTGGTTGTAGTTACGCCGCCAGCCATTTCATACCAGGCATATCCGGTTGTCCAGGGGGCGTGCGCATAACTCCCCTGTTTTCTACGGCGCAGGCAGTAGAGGCAACCGGGACGGTAGATCAGATTGTAGCTGATGCCTTCCCGGTGTAATTCGTTCAGGTAGACCCAAGCCTCGGGCGCGGAGCCAAAGCGCCGACAGTCCACCGGATAAGGTAACTCCCCTCCGTTGTGCCCCCACTGTCCCGCTTCCAAAGGAAGTGGCTGTTCCCGCACAAACATCTGGAAGTGCAGATGGTTGACGGAAGCGAAGGCGCCGTAACTGTTATAGCCGAAACCGACCCCCGGCAGGCATCCGCCCAACTCTTTGGTCAGATTCCAGATATAGAGATGATAGAGATGTGAAAGATACTGCGGCTCCCGCTCCCTCCGCTCCGGCACCAGCAGGCCGTGAAATTGGGCGAATGGAAACTTGTTGTAGAGCAGTTCGACCTCCAATCCGTGCAACTCCCCCTCCCAAAACACCTCTTTACGCAAAAAAGGCTTGTTGAAATGGAAGCCCCGGGGATCGAAGGGACGATGTATTCCGGTAACCTTTTCTCCTGTCATCCGTGCCGGACGGAAGGCCCGAATGTGATTGAACTGTAGTTCCCACTCGTCTGCCCGACGGAACTCTGTCAACGCCACCCCGTCAAAACCAATTGCCATCAATTTAAGAAACACCACCAGATCGTCCGGGGCCGCGGGAACCTCCCGCCCTCCGGAGAGGCTTTCCCGGCAAATTTCCGCCAGCTGTTGGAAACGATGTTGGAGAGGCACTTTTAGTGCTGCGTGGATCTCGGGGTCGAAAGTCGCATTGGCTAGGCCCAGGATAAAGACACCGAATCCTGGTTGCTCAAGGAGATCTTCAAGGCCGGAAAGAAAAGCCTGACGAAAAGTCTCAATGGATAAAAAAGGGCTATTCGACATATCGGATCCGGCGCTGGTCAACTGAGTCAGAGGCGCCTGATACCCATTCACTACATGTGCGACATTTTCTTCATGTGCATACGAATCTTGCGCACTGGCACTTGCATGGCCTTGGTGGAGCCATCCTCAAACAACAGAGTGACCGGCACATTCTCTCCCGGCTTCAGTTTTAGTTTCAGGCCGATGAGCATGAGATGCAGCCCGCCAGGCTGTAGTCTGACCTCCTGACCCGCCGGCAGATCGACCTGCTTCACGGGACGCATACGCATCATGCCACCCTCCATGGTGTGAGTGTGCAACTCCACCACCTTGGCGACAGGACTCTGCGCCCCCACCAAGGCATGCCCCTGCTGATCACGGTTGGTCAGCCCCATGAAAGCGGCGGTATTGGGCTGCCCCGGCGGCACCCCGCGCACATAAGGATCATCGACATCGACCATACTACCGACATCTCCTGCAGAAACCTGCGGCCCAACAGCCAGCAACAGCACGCCAGCCAGCGCATTAAACAGATTCAATCTCATCACTCTACTCCAATAAAAAACGTCGGCTTATTTGAACCTGACGCCGCCCCGTTGTTCCCCAAGAATTTTCCGGGTCATCTTTCTACTTTGTCACATCTCCACAGACAAAAAAACAGGGGGTGGCGGTTTCCACCGCCACCCCCTGTTTCCAACGCTATGTAGTGGCATCAAACACTACGCCACCGCATAAGGCGTATCCTGCGATTACAGGGTACTCAGCCACTGGGCAATCGCTTTCATCTCATCGTCGGAGACCATAGCCATGATGCCCTTCATCGCAGCAGTCTGCCCATTGTTGCGGGCACCGCTCTTGATGTCTTTCATCTGATTGAGCGCATATTCAGCACTCTGTCCGGCCAGCTTGGGGTACATCGGCATGATCGGAGTCTTAGCGTCCTGGCCATGGCAGGAGAAGCAGGTCTTTGCCTTGAAGAGTGCGGCGCCATCAGCGGCGGCGGCGGAACCAATCATTCCCAGGGACAGGACGGCAGCGCTGGCGAACGGCACCAAATTTTTCATCTGCATAATGAGTCAACCTCTAGTTTTGAGTTGGAAAAACTTTTTACCTGAATCCTTGGAAACAGGTTGTAACCTTGGGCGGTGTAATTCTTACCCCGCACCTTGACGCGGCTGGAGGGTATATTACCATCGAGTAAATCGTCCATACAAAGGACATTTATCAATCATATAGCCTCTTGGCGGAATAGGCTATGCCACTGTCAATGGCTGCCACCCTTGTCCGCCATGTGGGAGAGGTAGAGTGCCAACCCGAGCAACGCGATGCCACCGGCAAACTGCAACAGATCCATGGGGGTAGTGAAATCCATTCCCAGGGCGAACTCGAAATAGCGCACCACCAGAATCATCATCACCACCTTGGCCAGGCGACTCTTGAGGTCGTCCAGACTGGTGATCATCAGCACCTTGGAGGCACCTTCACTGTTTTCCGCCTGATCGATCTTGCTGATGAAGAGTTCATAGAGACCCAGAGAGAAGATCAGCAACACCGTCGCCAACAGATAGCCATCCACGATCTCCACGACATGGGTCACAGTAGAGGAGCGCAGTTCGACCCGGGCTTCAGTTGTCAGATCTGGTGAGGCGTAGTGCGCCAGGTGCCCTATCATGTAGACTGCATCCACCGACGCCATATAGAACATGGCCAAGGCCGCAGCCAGGCTTGCAACCACTGCGGACAGCACCACCAGGCGGCTGTTCCAAAGAAAGTTCTCAAACATTTTTTCCAAGGTTTTTACTCCAATAAATCAACCCCCTATTATTCAGGCGCTGAATCTCGGGTCAAGCATGTATACCTGATCCGCTACGTTTGATCAGGCCTACTTTCGCTCAATTCAGGGAAACCATACCCCGGAACCGTTCCTGTCACCCGCTTCCCGTTACCTTGCAAGCAAGCCTACCCCCCACCATCCCTGGCGCCACCTCCTAACGCTTTATCACCCCCGGCCCGGACTTCCTGTCCGGTCGTTCGCTACGCTGCGAAGGTCCACTGGACCTTCGGTCGTAGCTCACCCTTTCGCCTTTCCCCCTCCGCCTTGTAGAATACCCGGCGTTTCCACTCTCAAGACCCTAGCTTAAATGATCGAATTCATCCCAGGCCAACGCTGGATCAGTGATACCGAGTCCGAACTCGGCCTCGGCACCGTGTTGAAGAAAGAGGGCCGCACCGTCACGCTGCTCTTCATGGCAGCCGGAGAGACGCGCGTCTACGCGATGCAGAATGCCCCACTGACGCGCGTGCAGTTCCATACCGGCGACAGCGTGGAAAGTCATGAGGGTTGGAAACTGCACATCTCCGGGGTGACTGAATCCGACGGCCTGCTCACCTACCGTGGGGTACGTGAGGATGGCAGCGTAGCAGGACTGACCGAGGGCGAACTGAGCAATTTTACTCGCTTCAACAAACCTCAGGACCGCCTGCTGGCTGGGCAGATCGATCCGATGAACTGGTTCGACCTGCGCTACCACACCCTGAAAAAACTCGGCCAGCAGGAGAAGTCCCCCACCTACGGACTGAGCGGCGCGCGCATCGATCTGATCCCCCATCAGCTCTACATTGCCCATGAAGTGGCCACCCGGCCTGCACCCCGGGTGCTGCTTGCCGATGAAGTAGGTCTGGGCAAGACCATCGAGGCCTGCCTGATCCTGCACCATCAACTGCTTACCGGTCGCGCCAGCCGGGCGCTGATCCTGGTGCCCGACCCTCTGGTCCACCAGTGGCTGGTTGAGTTGATGCGGCGCTTCAACCTGAGGTTCAGTATCCTCGACGAGGAGCGTTGCCAGGCTATCAGTGAGTCGGGGCAGGGAGACAATCCGTTCCACGCCGAGCAGCTGGTACTTTGCAGTCTCAACCTCTTCAGCCAGAATCCCGACCGGCTCTCCCAGGCACTGGAGGGAAGCTGGGATCTACTGATCGTGGACGAGGCTCACCACCTCGCCTGGTCGGAGGATAATCCCAGTGCCGAATACCTTCTGGTGGAATCCCTCGCCCTCAAAACGCCGGGCATACTCCTGCTCACCGCCACCCCTGAACAACTCGGGCGGGAGGGCCATTTTGCCCGTCTGCGCCTGCTCGATCCCGACCGCTACTTCGATCTTGCTGCGTTTCTCGAAGAGGAGCAGAGTTATCGGCCGGTCGCCAACGCGGTCGAGGCCTTGCTGACGGATGGAGATCTCTCTACAGAATCCTGCGATCTGTTGCTCAATGTGCTGGACGATGCGGAGGGAACAACGCTGTTGCAGCAGCTCCAAGACCCCGCAACCGACAGCGACCACAAGACGCAAGCACGAGAGACCCTGGTAGAACTGCTGCTGGACCGCCACGGCACCGGTCGGGTTCTGTTCCGCAATACCCGTACCCGCATCGAAGGTTTCCCAGAAAGAGTGCTCCACGCCTGCCCCCTGCCACTGCCGGAGCCCTATGAACTCCCCCTAGCTGAGCCACTGTCTGCGGCACAACGACTCACGCCGGAACGCCTCTATCACGGCACCGGCATCAAAGTCTGGTGGCGAATCGACCCACGGGTCGACTGGATTATCCGCTTCCTGCAGGAGAACCCCGCAGAGAAAGTGCTGCTCATCTGCGCCCATGCCGATACAACCATCGAACTGCAGGAGGCACTGCGCCAAAAGACGGGCATAGGTGCAGCGCTTTTCCACGAGGGGATGTCCATTCTGGAGCGCGACCGGGGTGCGGCCTGGTTTGCCGATCCGGAAAACGGCGCCCGCATTCTGCTCTGCTCCGAGATCGGCAGCGAAGGGCGAAACTTCCAGTTTGCCCACCATCTGATCCTGTTCGACCTGCCCCTCGATCCGGATCTGCTGGAGCAACGCATCGGCCGGCTCGACCGGATCGGACAGACAGAGACGGTCAAGATCCACGTCCCCTACCTCGACCCCGGCCCTCAAACCGTGCTGCTGCGCTGGTATCACGAAGGTCTCGACGCCTTCCGCCACAATGTGCCGGGCGCCCACGGCATTCTCTCCCAACTGCGCCCCGTAGTGACCCAGGCGCTGGAAGAGGATGATGAAACCGAGGCGCAGGAGCTGCTGCTGGAGACAACCCGCAAGCTGCGGGAAGAGACGTTCGAAAGGTTGCGGCAGGGACGTGACCATCTACTCGAACTCGGCGGTTGCCGTGAACCGATGGCAAGTGAGCTGGTGGCCACCCTGTACAGCCAGGATCAGGCACCGGATCTGCGAAACTATATGAACCGGCTGTTTAACAGCTATGGCCTGGAGAGTGAGGAGCTGGGGCTCGACAGCATGATCATCCGTCCGGGAGAGCAGGTCCTGGCCGGAGGTTTCCCGGGTCTTCTGGAAGAGGGCATGACCCTCACCTACAGCCGCACCACTGCGCTGGCCCACGAAGACCGGCAACTCTTCACCTGGGAACATCCACTGGTGAACAGCGCCATGGAGATGGTGATCGACCAGGAGACAGGCAACAGCTCAGCGGTCGGTTACAAGGATAACCGGATAGCTGCCGGCCAACTGCTGCTTGAAGCCCTCTACGTGGTCGAATGTATCGCCCCCCGCAGCCTGCAATCCGGGCGCTTTCTGCCACCCACACTGATCCGCGTACTGGTCAATGACAAAGGGGAGAGACTTGACCATCAGATCAGCTGCAATGAACTGACCGACCAGGGCAAACCTTTGGGCAGCCGCACAGCCGCACCGGTAATCCGGCAGTTTCGCAACGCCATCCAAAAGCTGGTGAAGCTGTCTGAACAGAAGGCACAGCAGCAGGTACCCGAACTGATCGAGCGGGCTGCAAGCGAGATGATGGAGAGCTATACCAGCGAGATCCAGCGCATGGTGGCGCTCAAACAGTACAACCCCAACGTACGGGACGAGGAGATCGAAGCGCTGCAGGCTCAGGGATTGGCGCTGCACCAGCATCTGCAGGATTCGCGACTGAAGCTGGACGCGGTCAGGTTGGTGGTTACGTTATAAAAAATAGGTACAAGGTTAAAGGCGAAAGGTGGCCGTGCCATCGGATAAGCTGAACGCTGTCGGAATTGCCACAGCATCGTAGGTCGATCCAAGCGTAGCGGAATCGGAAAACAGGAAACCTTAGAGCTTTTACCGGTAAGAATTCCTTTACCCCCCATGGAAACCGGTCTATCGAGCCACCACCTCAACCTCATGCAGCGAGAGGCTTCGATAAGCGCCCGGCGCCAAATTTTCATCCAGTTCAAGGTTGCCGATAGCAACGCGGTGCAGGCCAACCACCCGGTTGCCCACCGCAGCAAACATTCGTTTGACCTGATGGTAACGTCCTTCGGTGATCGTCAGCAGACAGTTCCTCTCTGACAGGATTTCAAGTTCCGCCGGTTGAGTGGGTTGCGGCTCGTTGCGCAACAACACGCCCTGCCGCAGTTTCTCCGCATCTAAAGCCGTCAATGGGTCGGCAAGGGTGACGCGATAGTACTTCCGGCATTTACGCCCCGGTGCAACGATACGGTGGGACCATTGGCCGTCACTGGTGATCAGCACCAGGCCGGTGGCATCGATATCAAGCCGCCCCGCAAAATGTAGATCTCCGGTTATTACCTCATCCAACAGATCAAGCGCAGTGGGGTGTTGGGGATCCCCGCTGGAGCAGACATACCCTTGCGGTTTGTGCAGCATGAAATAACGAGGGCCAGGTTGAGCCATCTCGTTGCCATCCAGGGTTACCCGCGCTTCCGGCATAACACTCCGAGAGGTGCTTTTTTCTGCTTCTCCGTCAACCTGCACCCTTCCCGCACGTATCGTTTTTTGTGCCTGTGAACGGGAAAGCCGGGTTACGCTGCTTAAATATTTATCGAGTCTCATGTGAGGTGGGGTCGATAGCCACGTAAATTTCAGCGGCACAAAATAAACTATATCCTGAAACTATTGTATTACTCCGTAGCCTATCCTACTCATTGCCCCCTGAAGTTAATAATCGACTCTGTCGTCCGGCTGATGTAGTATCCGCGCTTCTGATGCACTTCGGTCTGCATCCATTCTGTGTGATTACACTCCGTAATCCGATTTTTCCAAAGATCATCCCTGGACCGTAGCAAGGCTCAACGCCCTGTTTGTGATGATCCGGAGCCTTTCCCAATCATGTCTTTTGATACTCTCGGCCTGTCGGCCGAACTGCTGCGTGCCGTGTCTGAATCCGGTTACAGCGAACCCACACCCATCCAGCGTCAGGCAATTCCCGTTATTCTTGAAGGCCGCGACATTATGGGCGGCGCCCAGACGGGTACCGGCAAGACCGCCGGTTTCACCCTGCCGATGTTGCAACTCTTGAACCAGCACGCTCAGGGCAAGGGACAGCGCCCGGTACGCGCCCTGGTGTTGACGCCAACCCGTGAGCTAGCCGCTCAGGTAGGTGAGAGCGTGACGACCTACGGCAGACACCTGCCGTTGAAGTCCACCGTCATCTTCGGTGGCGTAAAAATAGGCCCGCAGATCAATATGCTGCGCCATGGCGTCGACATTCTCGTCGCCACCCCCGGCCGCCTGCTCGACCATGTACAGCAGAAGACCCTGGATCTCTCAAAGGTTGAAATTCTGGTGCTGGACGAGGCGGACCGGATGCTTGACATGGGCTTCATCCACGACATCCGCAAGGTGCTGGCACTGCTGCCCAATCGCCGGCAGAACCTGCTCTTCTCCGCCACCTTCTCGGGAGAGATCAAGACCCTTGCCGATAACCTGCTGAATTCACCCACGCTGATCGAGGTGGCACGACGTAACACCGCCGCCGAGACAGTAGCCCAAATCGTCTATCCGGTAGACAAAAAGCGCAAGCGCGAACTGCTCTCTTACCTGATCGGCTCCCGCAACTGGCGGCAGGTATTGGTCTTCACCCGCACCAAACACGGTGCCAATCGGCTGGCCCAGCAACTGGAGAAGGATGGCCTCAGCGCAGCCGCGATCCATGGCAACAAGAGTCAGGGGGCACGCACCCGGGCACTGGCCGGGTTTAAAGAGGGTAACGTCCGGGTATTGGTGGCCACCGACATTGCGGCCCGCGGACTCGACATCGACCAGTTGCCCCATGTGGTCAATTTCGAACTGCCCAACGTGCCGGAAGACTACGTACACCGTATCGGTCGCACCGGACGGGCGGGTAACGAGGGCGAGGCGGCATCCCTAGTCTGTGTCGATGAGCACAAGTTGCTGAAGGATATCGAACGCCTGCTGAAGCGTTCCATCCCCCAGGAAATGTTGCCGGGTTACGAACCGAACCCGAACATCAAAGCCGAGCCGATCAGGAATGGCCGCAACAGTACCCGCCACACCCATGGCAGGGCCGACAAGCCACGCCGTAAAGAGGGTCGTCCCAGTCGGGGTAAAAGGGCTTCCGGCAACAGACAGGAAGGAAATACCCAGCAGGAGCGGAAAGGTGAGAAACGGTCTGGCAGTAGCAGCCAGCCGACCAGTTCCCGGCCAGCCAACGCCGGGCAGCGCCCAGCGAACAAACCCGCCAGACGAAGCAGCAAGCGCAGGCAGGGAGGCGAGACGCCTTCACTGTTGGGCTAACGCAAAGTCGGGATCACCGAACGGCAACCTGTATCCTGGCTGACGTCTGAACTGTCAGCCAGGATGTGGTCAGAGCCGGCAATACCTGGATGTATCAGGAATTGATACCGGAAATGGTCATGTTACCCACACACTTGCTGCAGGATTGCCTTGATATCCAGAAACTCGATCTTCTTCGTATGGTTTCGGATAATACCGTCATTCTGTAGCTTGCTCAGTGCCCGGCTGAGGGACTCAGGCCGTAAACCCAGATAACTGGCAATGTCCCCCTTTGACATGGGCAACTGCACACTGCCTGTGTTGTCGTTCTTCTTGATGATCTTCTTTTCGCACAGCATCTGCATAAAAGACAACAACCGCTTTTCAGCGCTCATATAGCGTCCACGCACAATGGTATCGTTCGTGTAGCGAATCTTCTGCCCCAGGATAATCATCAACTTCCGTTGCAACCTCGGCACGAACGAACAGAGCGACTCGAGATGATCAAAAGGGAGTTCACAAACCAGAGTCCGTCCCAATGAGATAGCATCATGGCCGTATTGCTCGGCACCGATCGATTCCAGTCCCACAAGGTCACCCCGGAAAAAGAAACCATCCACCAGCTTGGTGCCCTCGAAAGAGGCAGTTTCGATCTTGACGGCCCCCGACTGAATGACAAACAGGGACTTGAATTTGTCCTCTACCCTGAAGATGGTCTCTCCAGGTTTAAAAGGCCCAAGAGTATGGGTAATCTTGCGCAACCCCTGCATCTGCTCTTCGCTGAGTCCATCCCCCAGACAATGACGCCTCGCCTCACACTCGGAACAATCCTGCTCAGTCAGATCTCCAGAGTGCTCTTCTTGCGATGATGCCACCTGGTTATCCTCGCCTATTTCGCTGGTCATTGTGTTTTTTTCATCTCCCTGTGAATGAAAAAAAGGTCGAAGTCATACCGGATAAATCGCGCCACCTGGCCATAACTCAGCAGCAGGATTTGACTTCGACCCACTTGGTGGATCAGATCTCCTTGTAGATCTCCGCACCCTTCTTGAGAAACTCCTGCGACTTCTCATTCATGCCCTGCTTCAGTGCCTCGATCTCTGAGATCCCCTTTTTGGCGGCGAATTCCCGCACCTCCTGACTGATCTTCATGGAGCAGAAGTGGGGTCCGCACATGGAGCAGAAGTGAGCCACCTTGTGGGAGTCGTGCGGCATGGTCTCATCGTGGAAGTCACGGGCCTTCTCCGGATCGAGACCGAGGGCGAACTGGTCTTCCCAGCGGAACTCAAAGCGGGCCTTTGACATGGCATTGTCCTGCAGCTGGGCACCGGGAAATCCTTTGGCCAGGTCGGCAGCGTGGGCCGCTATCTTGTAGGTAATGATGCCTTCCCGTACATCTTCCTTATTAGGCAGACCAAGATGCTCCTTGGGGGTGACGTAGCAGAGCATGGCAGTGCCGTACCAGCCGATCTGCGCCGCACCGATGCCGGAGCTGAAGTGGTCATAGCCGGGGGAGATGTCGGTGACCAGTGGACCGAGGGTGTAGAAAGGCGCCTCGAAGCAGTCGGCCAGCTCCTTGTCCATATTCTCTTTGATCATCTGCATCGGCACGTGGCCGGGGCCTTCGATCATCACCTGCACGTCGTGCTCCCAGGCGATCCTGGTGAGTTCACCCAAGGCTTCCAGCTCACCGAACTGGGCAGCGTCATTTGCATCGGCCAAACAGCCGGGACGCAAGCCGTCGCCCAGAGAGAAGGCGACATCGTAGGCCTTCATGATCTCGCAGATATCCTCGAAGTGGGTGTAGAGAAAGTTCTCTTCATGGTGGGCCAGACACCATTTGGCAAGGATGGAACCACCCCGAGAGACGATACCGGTGACACGATCAGCCGTCAGCGGCACATGACGCAACAGCACACCGGCATGGATGGTGAAGTAGTCGACACCCTGCTCGGCCTGCTCGATTAGCGTGTCGCGCATGATCTCCCAGGTGAGATCCTCTGACTTGCCGTTGACCTTCTCCAGCGCCTGATAGATGGGCACGGTGCCGATCGGCACGGGAGAGTTGCGCAGGATCCACTCCCGGGTCTCATGGATATTCTTGCCGGTGGAGAGATCCATCAATGTGTCGCCACCCCAGCGGGCCGACCAGGCCATCTTTTCAACCTCCTCGTCGATGGAGGAGCTGATGGCACTGTTACCTATATTCGTATTGATCTTCACCCGGAAGTTACGGCCGATAATCACCGGTTCCATCTCCGGATGGTTGATGTTGGCGGGGATGATGGCGCGTCCGGCAGCAATCTCGGCGCGCACGAATTCCGGGGTAATCTCATCAGGAATATTGGCCCCCATCGGCTCACCGGCATGCTGACGCAGCAGCTTGGCGTAACGCGGGTCGGCCCTCATCTCCTGCAGACGGCAATTTTCGCGGATTGCGACGAACTCCATCTCAGGGGTGATGATGCCTTTACGCGCATAGTGCATCTGGGTGACATTCTGCCCCGGTCTGGCCCGGCGCGGCGCACGGATATGCTCAAAACGCAGATTGGCCAGCTCCGCATCGCCTTGACGGATACGACCATAGTCGGAGCTGGGACCTTCAAGCTGCTCGGTGTCATCACGCGCCTCGATCCAGCCGGAACGCAGGTCGGGCATGCCCTTCATCAGGTCGATCTTCTGCTCAGGGTCGGTGAAGGGGCCCGAGGTATCGTAAACCGTAATCGGCGGGTTCTCTTCGGCGCCAAAGCTGGCGGCTGTGGGATCCTGTTCGATCTCGCGCATCGGCACACGAATATCCGGGCGTGAGCCCTCGACGTAGACCTTCTTCGATTTAAGAAAGGGACGAGTCACCTCTGCTGAGAGGGTGGCGGTCTTTTTGATGAAATCTTCCGGGATGGCGCTCATGGTGGCTGCTCTCTAACTATTTCGGAGGAAAGCGAGCGCGGTGGGCGTTCAGCTTTCCTACGCCGGTATTAATCGGATCAGGTTCGAAGGGTCTCTCTCAGCCTGAGTTCGTCAGGCGCCCCTAGCTGGCTTTACGTTGGGACAGTATAAAGGAGGGACAAACGAATGCAATTGATAGCCTTGCCCAATATGAAATGAGTCTGAAGGAGTGGCGTATTTCCAGCATGAAATGAGTCTCAAATAGCCCTAATTGTTCATAATCACCTGATGAGAGCGATTATGAAGATTGAGAATCTGGATACTATTGAAGCACTTGAGGAGTTTCTCCTGGGCAACCAGCTTGTGGCTTTTTCTGTTTTGGGCAATAAAACGGAACGCTATAGCTTCATTCGAAAAACACTGGTCAAATTTGACTATATAACCCTGCCCAGAAAAGACAAAGGCATTGTCATTCGCTACCTGATAAAAATGACAGCATATTCACGCCAACAGCTTACCCGGCTCATTAAACAATATACC
>JAESPD010000080.1 GCA_016756855.1 gamma proteobacterium endosymbiont of Lamellibrachia anaximandri
AGAATCAAGCAGACAGCCCCCTCGGATAATTTTCAAGTTATTTGAGGGGGTTTTTCTTTATCCATCAGATAATGTGATCAAAAACAGGGGTAAACCCATCAGTTATTTTGCTTACTCTCAAATGTAGCCAAATATGATTAGCCGGGGCAGTGGTCAACGCTGCTCCCTAGCATTTTATATCGGGATAGTAATTTGCTTTTTCGAAGCGCAGCGGAATAAACATCCCCGAGGTGGACAGGAACTTTGCCTTGTGGCGAATACCTCAAACCTGCCGTCGGAAGCACTGTTGCGGTAAATACGAACCTGGGTTGGTTGGGATCCGGTATAATCGAAGAGTGGATATTGCTGCGACCGCTTGCGAGTGGGAACGAGCCGTCATCGTTTTGACAGGCGACCGGCCAAAGGTCATTGTAGGGCAGGATAGATAAGGCGCAGTGAATGAAGGTAGAAGATAGACCGTCGGCTAGAGTGATGGGAATCATGATTCCCCTGGGTTTGGCGCTTGCTGTTGGCCCCGCCGGCGCAGAAACCGAAGCGGACGAAAACTGGTTAGACTACTCGGTGCAGGAAGTCGGCGAGACCCTGGACGCAGGCGCCAACTGGTTCGACCGTTTCTTTGGGGATGAGCGGGATGCGGAGGAGACCGATGCGGTGGTGCATCTGCGTCTGATTCAAGATCTGCGGTTCGAATCGCGCAATGAAATGACCTACGACCCGAAGTTCCGCCTGCAGGTAAAACTGCCACGGTTGCAACGTAAGGCCCGGCTGGTGATCGAGGGAGGAACCGAAGAGGATCGGCTGACCGATTCAGAGGTACCACCGCCCACCGCCGCGGATACCGGAGCCACTAGTACCAGTACCAGCGGTGCAAGCCTGCGCTTCGATGTGCTGGATCAGGCGATGAAAAAGTTGTCCTTTTCCGCCGGGTTCCGGCTCAACCCCCTGGCCACCAAACTCCGGACACGTTACCGAGAGGCTTGGCGTTACGATGAAGATTGGTTGACCCGACTGGCCGGCACCGGCTATTGGGACTCCCGGGACGGCTTTGGCGCCGATCTGCGCGGTGATATCGAGCACGCCCTGACCGGTGGGGATATGCTGCGCTGGAGCAACTACGGACTTCTCTCCGAGATCAGCAACGGCGTGGAGTGGAGCAGCGAATTCACCTATTTCTACCGGGACTCTTCCCACCGGGCCATCGCCTTCGACGCCGGCATGTTCGGGCAGACCCGACCCGATTTCCAGGTTAACACCTATCGGATTCGTGCACGTTACCGGCGCAACTTCTACCGTCCCTGGCTCTTCTACGAAGTGATCCCGGAAGTCTATTGGCCCCTGGATGACAATGGTGGCGGTCGTGACATCAACACGGCCCTGTTCCTGCGTCTGGAGATCCTCTTCCGCCAGGATGGCTCAGGTTAAGCGGCAGGCTTAGGATGCTGTCCATCCGAAAGCATTATGCGGCAACTAATTTTTGATGCCATTTTGCCGCTTCGTGAACCGCCTTGCGGTTGAGTGCTAAATAAACATGTCTCCTTTACCGCTGGTTCCATTTTGAAAGCGATACCGACTGCCGATTTTTCTGCCCCTGTTATTTACCTTTACTAAAGGCACCCACCACAAATTTTAACAGCTCAAATGAAACAGCCTTGGTACGCTCCGTGTCCAGCTGCGCGGCCGCCTTAGTGGTATTGGGATCCTTTCCTGCGCTTTTCCCGGTTGCTGCTGCATGCAGATTTTTGACTGATCCAGAGACCGAATCAATCTTCTTTGTCAAGGCGAAGAGATCAAGTCCTAGCTGTGCCCCGTTGCTTGCCACACTGACCGCTCCGGATCCAGCTCTTACCGCGCCGGCAACTCCAACCAATGATTTGCTTGCAGCGGTGATCGAGAACAAAGCATCAGTGAGGGTATCGACAAAATCAATCGCTATGGCACCCATCTTGATAAAGGCATTACCGGCGAGAAAGACATGGTACCCGGAGGTTCCCACCTCGAACTTGTGCGATCCATTGTATTGACCCAGCATCAACTCATAACCTGCCTGGCGAAGATGGAAGCCGATACCAAAAAACTTCTTAATGATCATTGCGGTAAAGGTGCCTTTGATCAGGGTTGGCCCAAGGTTAAACAGAATCTCACCAATGCTGACGGATACAGAGAGCTCCACCGCAGAGAAACGCCCGGTGGGATCAGAAAAGAATACCGGATTTGCATTGGCATAGAGGTAGCGATGCAGGGAGACAGGATCACGCAACACACCTTCAAACGGATCCCGGCCAACAAAACGCCCCGTCGCAGGATCATAGTCACGAGCCCGCATATGCACCAAACCAGTGGTGGGGTCGACACGTTCACCGGAATAGCGATAGGGATTGGTGGTTGAACCGAACTGACTCAACTCTTGGCCAAACGCCTGGTACTGGTAAGTATCGGCAAGATTACCGGCACTGTCCGTCAGCAGGCGTACATTCTGCCTGGCATCCCTGTGCAGGTAGTGAGTCACGCCACTGCGACTCTGTGCCAACATTTGGTTACCGTAAAAATATTCAGCTACTGGGTTAGCCGCGCTGTCGTAGTCACCCAGCACCTGCGACACACCCGTCGGGTTGATTGGATCAACCAGGAAGTGAGTGGTCACTGCTGACTCGGTCCGTTGGGTTCGGTTACCTTGAGCATCGTAGCCATAGGTCACAGCACCACTGGATGCGTTAACTGAGGTCAGCTTGTTTTCAAAATCGAAGTCATAAGTCGTCAACCCGCCGCCATCGACCCGTGAGCGCCGGTTGCCATTGGGATCATAGGCGTAACTTGTGCTGCCTGCTGAAAGCAGTTTATCTGCGCTGTCATATAGATAAACGATAGTGGTGCCGCCCAGATCAATGGTACTGGTACGGTTTCCGACCTCATCATAAATGTAGTTGCGGTCAAAGATCAGAGTGTTGAAAATATTCCTGTGAGTCTCGCGTATAAGACGCCTCAGGCCATCATACTCATACTCAACAAACGAACCGTCAGTCTGTGTCACGCGGGTTCTGTCACCGATTGCATTGACCACGTAGTGAAAGCGTTCCAGTTCAACACCTGCCTTGCTATGAACCTGCAGAGAGAGCCGGCTCAGACTGTCATAGGTATAGGTCGTGACAACACCGTTGGGGTAATCAATGCTGGCCAGATTTCCTACTGCGTCATAGGCATAAGTGGTGGTGTTGCTATCTGGGTCAATCACCGTTGCGATACGGTTCAGCACATCGTAGGTATAATTTGTCGTGCGTGCCAGAGCCATCGGCATGAGGCGGGAGGCGACACTGGTACGGTTACCCTCGGCATCATAGCCATACTCGATTGAGCTGCCATCGGGATTGCCCAATCGAACCAGACGATCATTCACATCGTAGCTATAGGTTGTCGTGCCCTGGACATTATCAGCCGTAGCCACCTTGCCTGTTGCTGTATAGAAAAATGTCTCCCCGGTCGCATCCGGAAAAGTCTTTGCGATAAGTTGTCCCTTGGCATCAAAACTCTGCAACGTTATATCGCCGTTAGCATCCGTGGTGGTTGTGACATTACCCACCGGATCATATTGCCGGGTCTCGGTAGTGCCGTCCGGATAGGTTTTGCGGGTCTGCCTGTCGGCATCATCATAGATGAATCGGGTTGTATTACCCCGGGCATCCGTCTGAGCCAGGAGATTGTCTTCCTGATCGTAGAGATAGCTTGTCTGACCTCCCAGGACATCGGTCACTCCGGTGAGATTACCCTTGGCATCGTATTGGTAGTGGATCGAACGACCCAGGGCGTCTGTCTCACGGATGACGCGATCTGCAGCATCATAGGCGGTGGTTTCAAAGCTACCATCCGGGAAGTTTACCTGCACCCGACGGTCGAGTGCATCATAGCTAAAACTGAAAATCTGGCCTTTGGCATCGACCATTCCAGTTCGATTACCCACACTGTCATATTCGAACCGGGTCTCCTGCAACTGCGCATCGATCACCTTGATATTCCGGCCGGCAAAATCGTAGACAAATCTTGTGCTGTTGCCGCGAGCATCAATCTGCTCGACGATGCGACCGGCATTGTCATACATCAGCACGCTGGCATTGCCATCCGGTTCAGTCGCCCCAATCTGGCGATCCAGATCATCGTACTGCAAGGTTCTGATGCGACCCAAAGGATCGGTCGTGCGCGTCAGGTTACCTTTGATGTCATAGCTGTTTTCGGTCAGGTTACCGAGGGCATCGGTGGATGAGAGTTCCCTGCCCTCTGCATTCAGTACCTGATGGGTTGTGTTGCCTGCCGGATCGGTGATGGCCTGCAACAGACCTGTAACGGTATATTGGAACTCCGTCGTATTGCCCAGAGGATCGGTGCTGCGAATAGCCAGTCCACGACCATCAAGCAGCTGAGTAGTGGTCTTGCCGAGACGATCTGTCTCCGTCAACTGGTTACCATTGGCATCGTAGGTATAAGTCGTGCGATTGCCCAGCGCATCCGTTCTGGCTATCTGATTATCGACTGCATCATATTCATACTGGGTGGTATTACCGAGGGCATCCGTCTGCACCAACAGGTTACCCCTTGTATCGTAGCTGTTGCTTAGCTCAACCAGACCCAGTGCATTGGTACGAGTTAAAAGGTTGCCTCGTGCATCGTAGTTAAAGTCTGTGCTATTTCCACGGGCATCGGTTTTACGGATCACCCGATCAGCACTGTCGTAAGTAAAGGTCGCGGTGTTGCCGAGGGGATCAGTTTCAGTAAGCTTATTGCTACGCGCATCATAGGTTCGCGTGGTGGTTTCACCTTCACCGTTGGTGGTAGTAAGTGGATTACCCGACCCATCATAGGTGTGGCTAGTCACACTGCCGAGAGTATCGGTCACCGAGAGTATGTTGCCGCTGGCATCATATTCCATCACTGTCATGCTGCCATCGATATCGGTGACAATCTCCTGCCGCGCACCTACATTATGGGTCAGGGTGATTACCCGGCCATCTGCATTGGTGGTGCTGATCAGTCGGCCATCGGGACCATATTCATTTCGTAACAGTGAGCGATCCAGGGGATCAAACAGGTTGATCAAACCATGATGGGCATCATAGGCAAATGTTGTCGTGTTGCTTTCTGTATCCGCGTGATGAGTCAGATCCCCATTGGCATCATAGGCATAAGTCTGGCTGTTGCCGTTCGGGTCGGTGATCTGTGCAATACGACCCAGATCATCCCGTACAAAAGTGATACTCTTGCCCGATGAGTGGGTGATGCCATTTGGGGTAAAGGTCAGGGTGTTGCCGTTTGCATCCTTGATGCTCTGCACACCACTCGCTTTGCTGATGACGATCTGCGTGCCGTCCGCTGAAGTATAACGGAACAGGTCTGGATCATAGAGCTTGTTGGTCAGGTCGTCCCGCAGCCCGACATCTCCAGGTTGACCATCGAGGATGGTCAGGTCGTTGTTATCCAGGCTCTCCAGACGACCGAGGGTTCCTGGTCGAGCAATGTAACTGGCTCGGTTGGCTGAAGGTGGGAAAGGAACCAGTGCAGAGGCAATGGGGTTAACCAGCAGATCAAACTCTTCAACCTGTCCATTGGCAAGCACCAGACTTACCTTGTGGTCATCCGTGGGCAGCAGCGCGTATGTAATTCCGGATTTAACAACCTGCCAGGCCGATCCCAATACCCGGTTACTGCGCAGGCGCAGTGTCTGCACATCGAGTCGCCAACCGACACCAAAATCACCTTTGCGCTTATCACGGCTATCGTAGTTACGAACCACCTTGATTGGTATACCCGACATGGGGATATGCAGATCTGTGAAGCTCAGGCTGAAGTTGCCCACCTTGAGGTTCTCATCGACCTGAACCGTCGATTCATGAATACTGACATTTCCGCCTTGATCAAACACCGTCAATCGAATCGTATACAGATCATTGATCAACACGGTCGGATCAAACTGGCCCAAAACACTGTCAGTAACCTGACTTGTACTATTTGCAATTTCAGTGAAGTCCGTTTCACCCGTAGGCGCAATCCCAATGGTGTACTTGAGAAAATTGGCATCCGTAGCGGTGCCGACAATATCTACAGGTTCCGTCACTGTGCCGCCTGCAGCAGGCGTTGTGATCTCCGCGACCGGTGGTGCCACGTCCCCAGTGACCCGTTCAACGACGCTAATTATCGCCGAGCCGGATACCAGGCCGCGGGTCGCGCTGACATTAAACACGCCCGCTGTTGCAGAGCTGAATACCGGACCGGTTGACCAGTTGACGATTTCAGTAAGATTCTGACTGGTCCCGCTCTCAAAGATACCGGTAGCAGATAAGCTAACCACATCACCCGTCAGGATATCTCCCGTAGCGGGCAACACCAGGATAGACGTCAGGCTAAGGTTGCCATCTATACCATCACAATCCTGATCAATTCCGTCGGCTGATGGATCATTCGCGCCGGTGTGGACAGTGTTGTCATTATCATTGCAATCTCCCTGGTTTTCGGTAAATCCATCGCCGTCATTATCAATGTCTTCCGGTGCCGGGCCCAACGAAATAATCAGATCTACGGCGCTACCGAATTCTGCGACTGAGCCGGCAACCGGTGTCTGATTACTGACATCACCAGCTGGAATAACAGGATGATTGAGGCTTAACACATCACCCGTGAGCAACCCAACACCCCCCAGCGAGGTTTCGGCGATGGCTTGAGATTGATTAATTACACTAGGCACAGTAACCGGCAAACCAACCGTTAACGTGTAGGTCTGCGGTGTACTAAAACCAATGGTATCACTCGCAAGTATGCTGACCTTGTGGCTACCTTCGCTGTCGGGCGTAAAAGATACCCTGCCGCTGCCCGGATTAATGGACATACCGGCTGGTCCGCCTGTCAGAATAAAACTTACCGAATCCCCTGGGTCAATATCGACCACGCGTGGTTCGTACTCATAGGGGAACCCTACCGTAGTCAGCGTATCCGGAGCAGACAAGAATACGGGTGGCGTTCCGGGTGGCTGCACATCGAAAGTGACCGTCGCTGTATTGGAGTTAACCTGCCCATCATTTGCCGTGTAGGTAAAGCTGTCGGTAGTTCCCGCCAGTGGGTCCGGTGGCAGCTTGATCAAGTTCCAACCATTTAGGCCCGACTGCAACCAATGAGGAACCGGATTACTGAGTGTATTGCCTTTGGCATCGGCATAACCTTCATTGAAAGTCCATTGATTGCGATGTGCCGGTGCGTCAGGCAGCGGCTGAGATGCTGTGCCTTCCCATATACGAGTCGCACCCGCCAGCCCGTTAGAGAAAGAAGAGATAATTTCTGCCGCACCATCACCATCAATATCCGCTATCGTGGTGTATCGTTGCTCTCTGGAGGCAGATCCAATTGGCATGTATTCCAGTAACGAACCGTCGCGTCCATCGAAAATATAAACACCGTCGTCTTCACCAAAGATTGGGTTTGGGATATCCAGATGAACAACAATATCGAAGGCACCATCACCATTGGCATCGAAGGCGGTTGGGTTGACGCCCTTCAGACGGGTAATGTCTTCACCAAATTCCTTAAGTCCCTGATGACTCCAGAGCAGTGACCCATCTGTGTCATAAACCTCCATATAGCCTGATGTCAGGAAGCCACCCAGACCGTTGTACCAGGCAAACTCCACCTCACCATCGCCATCAAAATCAGCGACCGAAATCTGGCTCTGCGAATTATTATTGTTGGGATTGGCAAAGACCGTGGTCCCATCATGCTCAAACAGATACAGATGACCTTGATCACGGCCAACAATCTCCGGAAACGGATCTTCATCAAAGTTGGCAACTGCCACAGAAAGATGAGATTCAGGCAGGGATATTATTGGTAGATCAAATTCCTTATTGCCCAGGTGATCCAACACCTCTTTGTGGAAAATGATCTCCAGGGTGCCGTCGAGATCCAGATCCACCACGGTGGGTGGTTTGTAATCCGTATCCCCCGCAATTGTCGTGCCGAGGTATTCCCACAGGATGGTGCCATCAGCAACGTTATACACCGTGACGCCATTGCCGGGTGCCGCTGCACCGAAAGCGCCGGTATACCATGACATTATGATTTCCACGCTGCCATTGCCGTCAATATCGGCGAAGGTTGGGCCCATCTGGGCGAACCCGCCATCAGAACTGTTGCCGATTGAGCTGACCAGCCCAAGGGGTTCACTGGCACCGTCGCCCGGCCATACCAGGGAGCCATCGTGATGCACAGCAAGCAACTGTTCTCCACCACCGCCCCCAACCCCGGGGATGATTCGACGCACCCCGATTATTTCCAGGTCACCATCACCATCAATATCATGTAACCCCAGTTGCGAACCCGTACTCATGCCGCCTGCGTTTCTAATATCAGCCGCATTTGGTAATAGTTGTTGGCTACAATCATCAGCGTTCATAAGCCACACTTCAGTTCCCTGAAGGGTCGTACCAAAGAAAGCAACACCTGCAAGTTCTATATCACCGTCATTATCAACGTCACCCACAGCTATAGTAGCGTTGTGTTGCAGCTGTGTAGCCAAAGGCGATTCACACTGTATTTGCGTATAAACCTTGGTCGACTGAGGCACAAAGTTGAAACCATTTTTGCCAAGTTGCAACCAGTGTGGTTTGACAGAGACCGGTACACCACCGTCATCCTCGATATGGGTGTAGGTATCAATCAGCTGGTTACGGATGCCGCGTGAAGCCGCCCAGGGATAGCCGGAAAGCCCTTCCAGAACAGCAATGTTGCCAGCCCAGACAGCGTTCGTGCTAAAAGCATTGTTAACAATGATTTCTGATTCGCCATCGTCGTCCATATCGGCAATCAACAAACTGTTTAGGTGGCTTCCTCCCTGGTTCAGTCGGGTGAAATTAAGTTCCGCCCCGGTTTCTCCATCATGAATATACAGCCCGTTGCTACCGCCATTGTGCCCTTCAACACCATTAACGTGAATGACCTCAGCAATACCGTTGCCATCGATATCGAATGCCGTTGGCCCAGCAACGTCATCAAAAATCCACTCCGCATCAGTGTGTTGCCATTTTATGCTGCCATCTGCCTCCAGCACCGTGAGATAGTGGCGCCCTATATAGGTCACGATTTCTATTTCGCTGTCAGCATCGACATTGGCAAGGGTGACTGGTATATCAAACCCGCTATTGGAAACCACATTCTTGCGGGCATCGTCATTGAAAAACCAGATTAGGGAGCCGTCCTGATCAAACAGATAAATGCCCCGATTGGTCTGGAAATAGATTTCCGGCTCAGGGTCTGAGTCGAAATTTGCCACCGCTGGAATGGCTCTTGGATTAGAATGGACCGTGGCCGCACCCAGACTTTCATTCAGCGGAAAGGTTCTAAGATAGACACCGGTATTGCTGTAAACATGACTGGTCATCAGGATTTCAGGAATGCCATCCAGATCAAGATCCACAATCACCGGCTTGGTTCCCGCTGAATTGCTGGTATTTGCTGTCGATGGTGCATCTTCATTAACGACCAGCAAGTTGCCGTTGTGGTCAAAAATAGCCAGATAGGGCAAGTTAGCCTGAATAAAGGCGACAACAATCTCCGCATCACCATCAGCATCCAGGTCCGCAATGGCAGGGGCTGTATGTTGAAAAGCAGTCTGAGAATTTATCTGCGGTATGAGATCTGTCTGGCCAATCAGGGTGCCTTCGTGATCAAGAATGAGATACCGGTGATCACTGAGTACTCCAGTGGTGCGAATTGGAACTAAGATTTCAATATTGCCATCTCCGTCCATATCCGCTGCAGCCATCGGATGTCGAGGGTTGCTCGTAGTCCCAAGATTGGGGATAGGGGTTCCGAAGCCTGCACTCTCGAAAGACCAGAGAATGCTGCAATCTGGTCGCATTGCGGTGATATGCTGGCGGCTGGCACCACCGGTTGCATAGCTTCCGGTAAAGATGAGTTCAGATTGCCCGTCACCATCGAGATCCATAATGATCGGCACTGTTTCGGTTGAACGACGCTCATTTTCTGGAGGCTGGCAGCGTATCTGGGTGCCGAAATCGAAAACAAACTCAGGTGGTGTCGGCGTATAGTCAAACGAACCATCGGGGTTAAGGTTTAACGTGCCTTTGCTGGCGTCAGTTACCAGCGCTGAGGTGAGTACATCACCGTCAAGGTCCATATCATTTTCAAGAACGCCTGGTGCAGCAACAGCCAGGATCTCACCCACTCTGGCCGTATAAGTATCATCCACGGCGACCGGTGCACGGTTAACTGCAATAACGGTGACGATAAAACTCTGTACCGCGATAGCCCCTGAGCCATCGGTTACCTGAACGGTCACATCATGGGAGCCAACCTGATCAACTGTGGGTGTCCACTGCAGCGTTCCACCTGCGGCAAGAGTCAAACCAACCGGTGCCAATGGCAGAGAGAGAGTCAGGCTGTCACCGACATCCGGATCATTTGCAGTGGGCGTTACTGCCAGTGCATTTCCAACAGTAACAGTCTGGTCGACAATCGGCGCCAGCTGTGGTGGCTCATTGGCAGGTGGCGGCACCACCGGCGCGACGACGTCGATGGTGAAACTCTTCGCATCGCTCAATCCCGCATTGTCATTCACTTGAGCCATCACCACGTTCGCACCCAGATCACCAGCACCAGGCGTCCAGTTAAGATCACCTGTGGCTGGATTTACACTCATTGCAGATGGTGATACCGACAGTGAATAGGTCAGCGTATCGCCGATATCTGTATCTATTCCAAACAACCTCAGGGAGAAGTTTTGGCTGGCTGAAATGGTACGATTGCCCACCGCTACAAGCGTGGGGGGATTGTTCGGGATAGACGCGCTTACCGCCACTTGGGCCACGCTGGCCAGTGTACCGTCACTGACCACCAGGGTAGCCAGATAGTTACCTGCCACATCCGGGGTGAAACCCGGTGTCGGACTGGTAGCGTCCGATAGAATTGCCGTGCTTTCCGTCGGTGTCGTCAATGTCCAGGCATAGCCAAGGGGATCCCCATCCGGATCACTGGAAGCGGTTCCGTCCAGATTCACCTGTGTGCCCAGTGTCACGCTGTCGGCATCGGCCACCGCCACTGCCACCGGCGCTTGGTTCTCGGTCTGGATAATGACCGGATCCGAATTGCTGTCGAGCGTGCCGTCATTGACGACCAATCCAATAACATAGGTACCGGGCAGGTCGATGACAAATGCCGGGGAGAGTGCGCCGGGATCACTCAGACTGGCACTGCTGCCAGCCGGTTTGCTGGTAAAGGCCCAGGAATAAGTCAGTACATCGCCATCCACATCGCTGGAACCACTGCCATCCAACGTCACCACACCACCCACGGACGACGTCTGATCCGGTCCTGCATCAGCTACCGGCGCAGAGTTGATTGTGCTGATTTTCACCGTATCCGGCGCTGAGTCAGTCACTCCGTCGTTTACAATCAGCTGGCCCAAATAGTCTCCCGGCACGTCGGGGATAAAGGCCGGGGAAACTGCGGTGGGATCCGACAGACTGGCACTACTGGTCGTGGGTACGGCAATCAACGACCACAGATAACTCAACGGATCACCATCCGCATCGCTGGAACCATTACCCTGGAGGGTCACCAAGTCACCGACAGCGACCGTTTGATCGGGCCCCGCATCCGCCACAGGTCCTGAATTTTCGGTTGTGACAGTGACAATATCTATTGCTGAATCGACAAAGCCGTCATTCACAATCAGCTCAGCCAAGTAGCTGCCTGGCAGGTCGGCTATGAAACTGGGCATGACCGCATTGGGATCGGACAAAGCAGCCACACTTCCAGCTGGCACGCCCGGCAAGGACCAGGTAAAAGTCAGCAGATCGCCATCAACATCACTGGATCCCGAACCATCCAGCGAAACCGTGGTTCCGGTAAGAATGCTTTGATCCAGCCCCGCGTCGGCTACCGGTGGCGAGTTGCTGGTGGTAATAAGAACCCTGTCCGGCACTGAGTCATCAGTCCCATCATTCACAACCAGTTCCAGTTCATAGAGCCCGACAGCATCCAATACAAAGTCGGGCATGACGGCATTCGGGTTGGACAAAGCGGCGACACTGCTGCCGGGCACACTCAGAAGAGACCAGGTAAAGGTCAGTAAATCACCGTCAACGTCACTGGAGCCGGAACCATCCAGCGTTACAGTACTCCAGAGAAAGGCACTTTGATCCGGCCCTGCGTCGGCTGTTGGTTTTGTGTTTGAAGGGGCTGGATCTTCCTGGCTAAAGCTCCAATCATGGTCCTCATCGCTAAACGTGTGACGTCTGTTATACCGTATAGTGATTGTATCGGTTGATTCTATGCCGTCGCTGACCGGGACGTCCGGAAAAACTATCTCCCCATCGATAATTGTCAGATACGGCGTGTTGCTTGTGAGGGTTGCGGTAACATTACTCAGTGGTTCAGGTCCACTGTTATTCAGTACAGCCGTATAGGTATAGATGACTTCAAACCGGCTTACGCGCTGAACACTGGTTGCTGTAACCAGCCCCATGCTCAATTCACCAAAGGCCGGCAGCACATAGATACAGTTAAGCGCTGTTAATAGAAAAATGGTTTTGCAGAACCCGGAAAAACCTTTCATACGCTTAATCTCATCCCATTGAATGCTTTACTTTCAGCACAACAAGCCATAAATCCAGGCCATCCGATAACCAGCTTAATCTCATAAACCGTTGTAGGAGGACGTGTGCGTGACCATCCAAGCCCACACTCGGCAAGCTTGAAACCGCAAGATTTTTCTCTCGCCCCAAGTCAAAATAGACGGGGACAGCCTAGCCGGATGACCAGGACAAGAATATCCGCAGCATAACGCCTCTCCCAAACTGCTTTGCACAGCCTAGCTTTAACGGCATGCCAGGTTTTTCTACTCTATCTTTCTTCTAAACCTAATCGATTCGAGACGATTCTGGTTCTCTTTGAAAACTAAGCAAAATGTATTCCATAAAACCCAAATCAATGATTTATAGATCTTTTTTCAATAAATAAAAGAAGACTCCAGTCTGGCATGTAAAATAACCCGACACATTAATAGAATTTAAATTCTTTTTATTAGCCCTATCGGGACTAAAAAGCAGATGAAATCCGTTAAAGTGCGGCAAGGCGTGAGATTAATTGTCCAAACTACAACAAGATAGGAACAATATCACTAGTGTCCCAACGTTAAATCGAATAAATTCAATTGGTTATCCATGGCGCATTCTTCACTTTTGCAATCGGATTTCATAAGCAACTGATCCAATGGGGTTTTCTCGAAAAGAGTAAGGCT
>JAESPD010000081.1 GCA_016756855.1 gamma proteobacterium endosymbiont of Lamellibrachia anaximandri
TCCGATTGATATTTCTGTGATTATTTACGCTTCATGCATGCAGGGGGAATTAAAATACTATCCCGAAAATATTAGCTACTACTTATATTTGCCGGCAAAAAACGGTGAAACTTCAGAAATATGAATATCGCGACACCCAAAAGGATCGGCAACAGGATCACCCATTTTCTCGACATGGTCGACATTCATTTACTCCTGGAAAACGTGGTGGGGATTAAGGCTGAGCAGATTTCGCATAGTGTAGACAGGAAATAGAGCGATGGGTTTCACTAAGATCAAAGAGATAACCATCGGGCACGCAGGGTTTCACGCTCTTTTTCCAACCACTGTACGGCAATAATGATGCTGGTGGAGTTGGCGCGACCGCCATAGAGTTCAGCAATGATTTTCTCCGCATCCATGACCACCACCCGAATATCTTCTCCCTCATGATCCAGGCCAAAGACGCCACCTGCCTGCGAGGCATCCACCCGGCCACAAAAGAGAAAAATCCGTTCCACTGAGTGGCCAGGACTCACCATCAGGGTACATATCGATTCCAACTCGGTGATTTTGCAGTTGGCCTCCTCCGTCGCCTCCCTGCGCGCCACGTTCTCCGGGGATTCATTTTCACCGATGTAGCCGCCCACCGTCTCCAGTACCCAAGGGGGATCCTGATGATCCAGTGCACCGATACGAAACTGCTCCACCAAAACGACCTTGTCCAGATTTGGGTCATAGAGCAGAACCGAGGCTGCCTGCAACCCTTCCAGTCTCTCCCGGATAAGTTCCCGGCTGCTGCCACCCTCATAGAGGTCATGCTTGAGCCGGTAGCGGTTCAATTTCAGAAAGCCTTCATAAACGTCTTCTGAATCGATAATCTCGTGACGATATTTCATCTCTTAGAACTTAGTTCCCCGTAGATGGGTAAATCGCGGCGGGCCGCCACTCCTACTGGAGATATACGCAGAGGTATACCAGTCGAACACTACTTAGTATCTATCAGGACACCCATATCTGACTACGAAGTACACGAAGAAAATTCATTGCTAATCAATCTTTTACCTTCGTGCTCTTCGTGTCCTTTGTGGTAAAAACATTGTTTCTGGGTGGTCACTACTTAGCCGCAGCCAGCGCCTGATCGATATCGGCGAGAATATCATCGATATGCTCCAGACCAACAGAGAGGCGTACCAGATCTTCTGAAACACCCGCTCTTTCCATCTCCTCCGGATTGAGCTGTCGATGGGTAGTGGTGGCTGGATGACAGGCAAGTGTCTTGGCATCACCGATATTCACCAGTCGCACCGCGAGTTGCAGAGCATCGATGAACTTTGCACCGGCCAGGCTCCCCCCCTTGATGCCGAAACTGAGTATGCTGGAGGCACGTCCATTCATATATTTATCCACCAACGCCTTGTCCCGGCTCTCATCCAGACCTGCATATCTGACCCATTCTATCTGTTCGTGAGACTGTAGGTGTTTTGCCACCGACAACGCATTCTCACAGTGCCTGTCCATTCTCACCGGCAGGGTTTCGATCCCCTGGAGGATCTGAAAACTATTGAAAGGAGAGATAGCTGCGCCCATGTTGCGCAGTGGCACGACCCGGGCACGACCGATATAAGCCGCCTCACCCAGCGCCTCAGTATAGACTACACCGTGGTAGGAGATATCAGGTTCGTTGAGGCGATTGAACCGCTCCTTGTGTTCCGCCCAGGGAAACTTGCCGGAATCGACCAGTGCACCACCAATCGAGGTACCGTGACCACCCATGTATTTCGTCAAGGCATGGACGACAATGTCGCAACCGTGTTCAAAGGGACGACAAAGATAGGGGGTTGGAACCGTATTATCGACAATAACCGGCACACCGTGGGCATGCGCCATATCCGCTGTTGCCGCCAGATCCGCCACGTTGCCGGCGGGGTTGCCGATTGACTCACAGAAGACAGCTTTGGTGCGGTCATCGATCAATGCCGCCATTCCATCGATATCATTCGGTGCGGCAAAACGGACCTCTATACCCAACTGCGGCAGTGTATGAGCAAACAGGTTGAAGGTTCCGCCGTACAGAGTGGAGGTCGTAACGATATTGTCACCTGATTCAGCAATCGTGAAGATCGCATAGGTAATCGCCGACATGCCTGAGGCTAATGCCAGGGCGCCTATTCCCCCTTCAAGCGCAGCCACACGCTTTTCCAGCACATCCGATGTTGGGTTCATGATACGGGTGTAGATGTTGCCCTGTACCTTGAGGTCAAACAGATCAGCTCCATGCTGCGTACTGTCGAACGCGTAGGATGTGGTCTGATAGATGGGAACAGCGACGGCCTTGGTCGTGGGTTCGGGCTCATAACCAGCATGAATTGCCAGTGTCTCCAGTTTCATTTTCCTCTCCTCCAAACAATTATTATCTTTCTTAATGACTCCGTGAGATGAACCGGAGGAGCCAACCCGGTTGTGCAAAAAGGGATATATCCCAACGAATTTACTTCGTATTTTTCTTTATCTGAACCTCAGTACGGTATATCTCATTGATCTATCAACATAAACTTTGACTTCCTTCGCAGAAAAAGAGTTGACTTCCCATAAAGCAACGACTACATTAGTATTTACTTATTTAACGTTATGGTGACTACCATGAAAGATACACTTACAGTCAGTTGTGCAGAGTTACGCGAACTTGCGGAGACAAATCCGGATGAGATTGAAGTCATCGTTGAGATGATGATCGAAGCCGATGTTGACATCTGCAGATAGCTCGCCGAGTCTCCATTACATAGACAATTTTTTTAGTGAAGGATGAACCTCATAGGTTCGTCCTTCCGCTTTGCTTTGAACGGTCAGCAAGCATTCTCTCCCAGAGAAGTCGCTTGCGCAAAGTACGTGCCGTCACCTTGTCCAAACTCCCCCGCGTCAAAATAACGGAACGCTGTGGTTGAAATCTCCCAATGGAAAAATTGAGGACGATCAGCCAGGGTCTGCAAAAACTTGACGGCTTGAGTTGCGCATATTGTTGCCGTCCATCCAAAAATGTCAGCTTCCATCTCCCTTCCGGCTCCCACACCAATCGACTAATCGATGCGCTTTTAATACTTCCCCTTATCAGGGCAATCGTCCAGATGAAATGTGCGAGCACGCACAAAGTCAACACGGTTTTGGGTTCGGAAGACAACTCAGTTGATAGGAGCGCCAACAAACCTGCAGCATAAATAGCGGACAAGACCACCTGCTGCACTATGGATCTACCGGGCTGTAGAATTATCGGTTCAGCGTTCCGCCTCATGATCACGGCCTCCCTGCCGAATAATCTTCACAATCTTGACCACTTGCTTATCAGTAATCTTGCTGCCTGAGATAAGCCAGGACTGTAGTGTTTGGTCCGGATATCCCAGTAGTGTCGCAAAATCCTTTTGTGCCTCCCTAGTGAGAGAGGGATACTCATTTCCAAGAAAGGCAAACAACAGCAAATCGAGTTCAAGCATACCCCGGCGGCACTGCCAGCGTAAGCGGTTGATTTCTGCAGTTCCACTCATAGGCATTCACTGAATCTCAACAGGTATGACCCAGTATGTCCCAACACTGCCATGTGGTGCAATGCACTCAGTTACTGAGTCCTATCCTGCAGCTGGTGTAAATACATGGCCCGATAGCCCGTTATTCCGATTACGATCCAAATCACAGAGCGCAAGGTCATGGCGGCAACGGTGCGCAGTTCATACTCACCGCCAAAAAAGATGTAAATACCAAAGGCGACGAAGACCGATAACGTCAATGTCGCGATGGTGATCGCAGCTGCTGGGGCCCAGGCTTTTTCCAACCAAATACCAATTCCGGTTGCGATATAGACAAAGCCCGCAGAAAAATTGAACCAAAGTACAAAATCCACAGTGTTTTCAGCAGCACGCCTGGCTTCACCATCCATGAAAAGTACGCTGCCACCTAATTTAATGGTCATTATGCCAAAGACCACTGCGACGATGGCAGCAATCCAGACCCATGCGGGCCGTTTAGTAATCATAGGATATTCCTTGTATCAAAGGGAAAAACCCGTGTTTATGTAGAGGGCAATCTGCCATATCTCATTATCAGTGAGCCGATGACCAAATGCAGGCATAGCTGTGCCAAACGGCTCACCACCTTCCGATAAGGTCCAGAAAATGAAGGCATCTGTAACGACCGGTAATCTACGGGTAATCGCAAGGTTGGCAGGACTGGGAAGCAGCAGCTTTCCTGCCGGGCCATCCCCTTCACCAGATGTACCATGGCACACTAGGCATTGCGCTTGATAGAGTTTTTTTCCATCAGAGATATTTTCTGAAGAAGCGGGTAAGGGATTGCTTAAATCAGCATACTGATTGGGTATGTCCCCCAGCACATATTGGGTATAGCGGCCAACAAAGAAGGAATTTGACTCATTTATACCGAGACTCTGGCAACCAGTAGTGGCCATGGCCACTACTGGAAATATCAGCGTATAGGGTGCGCGTAGCGACCACATTAATGACCACGTCCCCTGCCGCCACCGGAACCGCCGCCGCTGCGTGAGCCGTATCCACTCCCATACGCCTGGCTGGAACCTTGACTGGAGCCTTGACCATAGCGATATTTATTACCGGAGCCGTTGTCGTTACCCTGACCATAGCGATATTTATTCCCGGAGCCGTTGCCGCCACCCTGACCATAACGATTTATCTTTCCACTACCCTCTCCTTGTCCGCCCGCTTCATTCATCTGACGAAACAGAGAGCGCTCTTCACTGTCCATTGCCTGCATTCTGCTCTGCATCTCTGTACGATAACCTTCACGATCTTCATACGACTGCTCCCGAATCTGTGAACGCATCTGTACCATTTCTTCATTGCTGATGTCTGCATAATCTGCCGCTTCGACACTGATGGATCCTATCGTCAAAGCCATAATCCCTGCCATAACCTTCAAACTTTTTGTCATCTCAATTCTCCTCAAATAGATTCTCATGATGGTTTGATACTGTGTAGCGACGCTAATCGCCACACACTCAATCCACGCTGTGTAGTATGAGAGCTAGCTGTTTCGCAAGTATTTCGATGCACTGGAAAACTGTTTCAGATTGTTACAGATAAAATACAGTTTGCAGATAAGGACAGGTCATAACAAACAACTCAGCATCGCGGGTTCTGCCCGTTGACGATGACTTGGGGATACACTGGAAAATATAGAATGGGTAATGGCGACTAAATCGATTTTTTCAACATCAGGTCACGAATGTGGCCAATGGCGCGTGTAGGATTCAAACTCTTGGGACAGACATCGACACAGTTCATAACGGTATGACAGCGAAACAGCCGGTATGGACCATCCAGTGCTTCGAGTCGATCATTCTCTGCCTGATCTCTGGAGTCCGTCAGGAAGCGCCAAGCCTGTAATAAGGCAGCCGGGCCAAGAAATTTATCTGGATTCCACCAGAAGGAGGGACAGGATGTTGTGCAGCAACCACACAAAATACACTCATAAAGCCCGTCAAGCCTGTCCCGTTCATCTGGACTTTGCAGAGTTTCAACCTCTGGCTCTGGGTCATAGCGGATCAGATAGGGTTTTACAGAACGATACTGTTTATAAAACCCCTGCATGTCCACTATAAGATCCCGAATAACCGGTACACCCGGGAATGGCCTGACTTCAACCGGTTCTTTCAACTCGGCCAGTGGTGTGATGCAGGCGAGCCCATTACGGCCGTTGATATTCATCCCATCCGAACCACAAACGCCTTCTCCGCAGGAGTGTCGGAAACTGAGCGTTTCATCCTGCGCTTTAAGCGCAAGCAGCGCATCACGCAACATCATGCCCGAAGGGGTCTCAGCAAGCTCAAAATCCTGCATATAGGGTTCCCTGTCTTGATCCGGGTCGTAACGGTAGATGCGGAAACGCATGCGCTTACCCGGTCGCTGCAAACAAAATGATCAATAGACACGCTCCTTTGGCGGAAAACTCTCAACGGATAACGGGCGGGTCCGGACGGGCTTGAAATCCAGACGGTCCTCTTCAAGATAGTAGAGACTGTGCTTCATCCAATTGATGTCGTCTCGATCAGGGTAGTCAACCCGAGAATGCGCCCCACGACTCTCTTTTCGTGCAGCTGCAGACATCATGGTGGCCATTGCAATGTCCATCAGGTTTTCCAGCTCCAGCGCTTCGATCCTGGCGGTATTGAATACCCTGCTGGTATCACGCAGCCGCACATCGGGAAGACGTTCGCGCAGACGCTTCAATTCTGCAACGCCTTGTTGCATCACAGCCTCATTTCGGAAGACGCCACAGTGCTCCTCCATCACCCGCTTCAGTTCTGTACGCATATTGTCAACAGTTTCACCTTCGCCACACAAATCCCAGCGCTGTAGTCGTGCCATCGCTTTCTCCACGCCTGCATCATTCATCTGCCGGTGATAGCGGTTCTCCAGCAGATACTCGATGATGCGGTTACCGGCAGAGCGTCCAAAGACCAGAATATCCAACAGTGAGTTACCACCCAGTCGGTTAGCTCCATGGATGGAAACGCAGGCGCATTCACCTGCAGCGTAAAGCCCGGGGATCACCTCCTCGGGTCCATTACGCACCGGCACCACCACCTGTCCATATCGGTCGGAGGGAATCCCACCCATGACGTAGTGCGCAGTTGGAAAAACCGGGATTGGCGCCTTGGCCGGGTCGATATGGAGAAATGTCCGGCTCAGATCCCGGATACCCGGTAGCCGTTTGTGAACAACCTCCTTTCCCAGGTGATCCACCTTGAGCAACACATGATCCTTGTCGGGTCCACATCCCCGCCCTTCCCGTATCTCTGTGGAGATGGCTCGGCTGACCACATCACGGCTGGCAAGATCCTTGGCATTGGGGGCATAGCGTTCCATAAACCGTTCACCTACACCATTGATCAGATAGCCTCCCTCGCCCCGCGCAGCCTCTGTGATCAACATTCCCTTACCGGCAATGCCGGTTGGGTGAAACTGAAAAAATTCCATGTCCTGCAAAGGAATGCCGGCCCGTAGCGCCATCGCCATACCATCACCGGTATTGATATGTGCATTGGTGTTGGTGCGAAACAATTGCCCACAGCCACCCGTGGCAATCAGTGTGGTCTTGGCCTCGATAAGCAGTGGCTCTCCAGTTGCGATCTCCAGCACCAGGGCACCAAGAATGACCCCTTCATCATCCTTTATCAGGTCAATCGCAAAGAACTCATCAAAGAAATGAGTCTTGGCCCGAATATTCTGTTGATAGAGAGAGTGGAGTATGGCGTGCCCCGTTCGGTCTGCTGCCGCACAGGTTCTGGAGGCCTGCCCCTCACCGAAATTCTGGCTCTGTCCACCGAAGGCCCGCTGATAGATACGGCCGTTCTCCAGACGGGAGAACGGAACGCCGAAGTGTTCCAGCTCATAAACAACCCTGGATGCAGATCGGCACATGTACTCGATGGCATCCTGATCACCGAGGTAATCACTGCCTTTGACCGTGTCGTACATGTGCCAGTGCCAATTATCTGGAGAGACATTGGCCAAGGCAGCATTGACCCCGCCTTGCGCAGCAACAGTATGGGAGCGCGTGGGAAAAACCTTCGTCACAACGCCAACTCTCGCTTCAGCCTCCGCGAGTTGAAGTGATGCCCGCAGGCCAGCACCTCCAGCCCCCAGGATCAGGGTATCAAATCTTCTGCGGGAGAGTTTCATACAACACCCTTTACATTAAACAGAATACGCGCTGCCCAGACCCCGCAGACAATCAGTCCCAACCCAACCAGAACCAACAGCATCATCCGAGCTGGAAACGGTTGAACGTAGTCAATCACCACGTCCCTGATACCGATCCACCCATGCAGCAGGATGGCGAAAACAAACAGTAAGAGTGAAGTATTTACCCAAGAAGAACTGAGCAGTTCTATCCATGACTGATAGCTCGTTACTGGAAAAAAAAGCAAATATCCCAATGCAATCGGCACAAAGACCGCCAGATATATGGCAGTAATGCGTTGGAAGATCCAAGCGCGAAGCCCCGAGATGCTTTGGCTCACAAAAGCGCTCCCAAGAGGGAGGCCGAAGCGAAACCACTGAAAATCACCAGCCAAGCACTCTTACGGGCGACAATTCTGTCCACACCAAGATCCATATCAATTAAGAGATAACGAATGCCTGCCAGCAGATGATGCAGCAAAATCCAAAGCATCAGAAATAGCAGTATTTGAAAAGGCAAACTGTCGATCATAGCCAAAACCTGATGAAAACCTGTTTCATCGGATACGGACATCTCAAGCAGGTAGATGCAAAAAGGAATCAGCAGAAACATCACAACGCCTGTTGCCCGATGGGCAACGGACAAGAGAGCCGCAGCAGGCAGCTTGATCTGAAACAGATTGAGAAATACGGGACGTTTAGTTTGCCGGGCCATTACCTACTTCCGTGGGGAAACTTATAGAAGCGTTTCCCGCAGTATAGCCAAGTGTGGGCAGGTTGGAATGAGGAATTGGATACTACCCATAGGACGGGTAGAGGAATGGTGCCCGGAGCCGGAATCGAACCGGCACGACCCAAAGGTCGAGAGATTTTAAGTCTCTTGCGTCTACCAATTTCGCCATCCGGGCGGATGAGCGAGACAGCAAGTTACAAAAAGTAATGGAGATGAGGTCGGAATCGAACCGGCGTCCACAGCTTTGAGTCTGTCTCACTTGCTGATAATTCAATAGGTTACGAAGTTTACCCTCGCATTACCACTCCGCTTAGTGATTTAGCGTTTGGAAACTGGCGACAAAATACCATCGAAAACCTAATAACGCCATTCTCATCATAAAAAATATTCTGATTCCCCCTATAACTCAGCTACCGTAGGGAAAGAGATTTGTCCGCGAACAATGCAAAAAGCGCAAATGCATCGATTTTGTATGAAAACCTGATTGTTATTCATCTGCATCGGCCGGTTCAACTATTACAGAATAGGGCTTTTTGGGACGGATGCAATGACTCAATCCATAAGGAAAAATCGCGTCATTTACGTTATTTGTGGATTGGAAAGCACTGTTCGGTCGTAGCTGAATTTTAGGGGTAATCAGGAAAAATATTTATGCGGTTCTTCGGGATCAGTTTTAATACCCAATTCATCGGGTAATGCTCAAGCTGCCGGTGATACGCAGGCTGGAATACACAGGAGCACTCCCAAACTGCAATCTGCTGCAACGCTGGGTGGAGGACTATCCAGAGAAGCTCAAACCCATGCAGCTGGTAGATAAGTTTATCCTACTGATCGACATCCGGGCATGCGACGCTCTGTTCGGCACACCCTATCGCTACGCGCTCTTTAACCCCTTGAATAGAAGTTGGGAGCAAAGCAATCCTGCTGCCTGTGGTGATGGTCTTTCGGACAATTCCTACACCAATATCAGTTTTTTCTCATTCACTATCCCGACGCGGGATAGTACATTAATTCCCAGCAAGGATGACCGATGAGAATCGGATGGGCGCAGGATGCTCCCCCTTGTATCCAGGTTGCCCGCAAGGATGATGGGGAGCCAGGCGCCAGGGAAGGCGTCGACATCTCGGAAGCCCGTCCAGGGATTGGTGCGGGCTTTCTTCTTTCTGGATTCTCTGCCTGATTGCTATCGATATTCAGACAACCATCCACCGCTGCTCCAGACCCCGGCGTACCCGCGCCTCTTCCTTCCATTGGATCAGCGGATCGATCCCGTCGTTTTCCCCGGTCTCCGCCCAGTGGCTAAGCAGCCCATAGAGCTTTAGCATTTCTCACAGTCTCATACTCAACCCTGATTCTGATCAAGAAGCGGAGCATATACCGGTAGGTTCCTTGAGCATCTCCATCAACGATTAGAAGGCTTTGTCCGGCATATCGTCGTTCTGCAAGGAGGGCAGTCGGCAAAAGAACGGCGCAAAATCCAGGAGCAACTCGCCTCTATTCCAATTAGGAGAAGAGCACCTCCTGCTGGCAACCGGGGGGTACATCGGAGAAGGGTTCGACGATGCCCGCTTGGATACCCTGTTTCTTTAGCTACCGGTTTCGTGGAAAGGCACACTCGTGCAATATGCAGGACGCCCGTATAATCTCGTTTGGACGGTTTTGTATTTTCATTTGGACGATCTATTATTCCCCGATATGTATCCTCGCTATTCTGCTACAAATGTTCGACAAGCCTTGGTTGATACCCCAGTTGTATTTGTGATGGGACCTCGCCAAGTGGGGAAAACTACCTTGGTAATGAGTTTGATCAATGAAGAGTGAGAATACATAACCCTGGATGATCAGGCTCAGTTTGAAATTGCCAAAGCCGATCCTGTGGGATTTATCCGCAACCTACCATCAAAACGGATCGCACTGGATGAAGTGCAACGTCTGCCGGAACTGTTCGTATCAATAAAACAGACCGTGGATGAACACCGGGTACCTGGGCGCTTTCTGCTGACAGGTTCAGCCAATGCCCTGCTATTGCCGCGTCTATCGGATTCTCTGGCAGACCGCATGGAATCCGTGCGTCTAACCACTCTCTCAGAATGCGAAATCCTAGGCCACCAGCCCACATTCTTAACCAAATTGCTATCACAGGAAACTCCATCAACCCGAGAGACCCGCCTTCGCGATCACCTACTTCAACGTATCGTCGTAGGTTGCTTTCCCGAACCTCTGCAACGTTCGAGCGAACGACGCAGTGCGGCCTGGTACCAGCAATACGTCAGCACCCTGATCCAGCGAGATATCCAGAGCCTAACCCATATCGACCATCCCGATCTGATGACCAAGCTGCTCAAGCTCACAGCCTTCTATGCAGGAAAATTGGTTAATCATACTGAGCTTGGCGGTAAACTGGGTCTCGACCGTCTGACCATTAAAAAGTACATGGCCTTGCTAGAACAGTTGTTTCTAGTGGAACAACTGCCAGCATGGCACTCCAACGAATACAAACGCTTGGTCAAAAAACCGAAGCTACACTCGAAGATTCAAAGGGCCTGCCACATACTTTTCAGTTTCGGACCCACATTTTCAGCGATGAATTGTCCCTTGAGGCACTGGAGGTTACAGAAAATGATGAGGGCTACGGGTTCAGTGTAATTGCCGATGCTGATCAAGACCTTTACCTCACGTTCAAGTCGCTGTTTGAGCGTATCCACCGTGAACTTTTACGCCAGCACCTTGAGCACTATGATAGTGGCTATCGTATCAAGGATGGTGTAGTTCGTGGCCAGATCACCAGCGAAGCGGATGACCCTTCCGCTCCACTGCTAATCATCGACGGTAAGCCCATCAGTTGGGAGGAACTTGGGCGCATGATTCCAGAGTACATGGTTTTTTGTTTCAAGCTGGAAATCTTTGGCCGCAGCGAAGAGAAGTGACGTGCGAGTATTCCTGACCGGGTGGCGACCGGTGGGTTATCCCGAGTGTAATCCGACCTGCATGCACGCCATCTGGGGATTGTGATTTGTTCAAGGTTCGCTGTCATCGCTTGTTTCACTTGAGATTCGCTCAAGATCATCGAGGAGCCCAGGTGCCATGATGATTTTTCTCTTTTTTCTAAACCTGATAACCTTGGGATCGTAATTCTCCATGATCTCCTGGTGCGCTTCATCCAGAAACGTGATGGCTAGCTCTATTTCACGTTTGAGTAGGTCATCGGTATCGGAAAGCGGTGTCTGGAGCAAGGCACAGTCGGACAAAAAATGCCTCCAGCGGACACGCTTAAGGGAGTCACTATTGGTAAATATAAAGGTTCTGCTGGGGTCGTCGTCCCAATTCTCATCTTTTGTATAGATGGCCGGCGCCCAAGACGAAAGCGCCTCACCTAAAGCATCGCGCCGCTCGTTCTGGTAAGCCCACCAACGACGCTTCAGTTCTTCGAGCTGACCTTCGAGACCATTGGCATCGGTATGCATGTCCCATAAAAAACCACCGCCTTGCCGTTTGCCGTTATTTTCCCCTTCGACCAATTTACTGGGAATCAGTTTGTCGATATAGTCACTGCCAGCATCATCGATCTCTTCCATTAGATGAGTTGTCAGAGAGGTTACCGTGCCGTAATAGAGCTGACCCTCGATCAATAGACGGATCCACAAGCTATGCGAAATACCAAAATAGCCTGAGCCCTCATACTCCGGAAAATCTCGGAATCTGGCGTGCTCCTGGTACAGATAGTCAGCATAGTCGTATTCGTAGAGCGTGGAGACATCCAGGATACTGGTGTCCTCTTCCATGGACTCATTCAGGTAGAGGTAGTCTTCTCCAATGCCACTTGTCAGCAGCTTGGCCCAGTTGAGCGGGTAAAGATCAGCGTTGGAAACAGCCTCCCAGGCGTTATTGACCTCCTTTGCAGAATTGCACCCGATCCCGCACAGGCTGGCTAAGAGGGAGCACTGGATGCGATTTCTCGCATCATCATCCATCTTGGCGCGAAAATGCTCTTGTCGCTCATGCACCCATGAGAAGTAGGCAGGATCCGCGGCGATTAGAGCCCTGCGGGCTGCGGCTTCAATGTCGGAATTCTGGAAAGGATGTGACATGAGGCATACTCAAAAGAAAACGAGGAGGTTGCACTGCGAGATCTTCAAGTTCGAGTCATCGATCCGTGGATGATCTGATCAAACCTGACTCATTTGGCGAGTGAGTTGGCGGCGTGACCGACGTAGACTCACGAAACAGAAGTGGATTCCAATTTTCAGCCAGCCGTTTAAGTGCATTCTACTCACTGCACTACAGTAATTCACGGAATATTGGCTCAAATTCGCCCACTTCTGCCTCTTCGGATAGGCAGTGTGTGGCTGTTCTAGACGTGGTTAGACTGGATTGAGTCAAATGAGAGTAAGCAAAATAACTGATGGGTTTACCCCTGTTTTTGATCACATTATCTGATGGATAAAGAAAAACCCCCTCAAATAACTTGAAAATTATCCGAGGGGGCTGTCTGCTTGATTCTGCTAAGA
>JAESPD010000082.1 GCA_016756855.1 gamma proteobacterium endosymbiont of Lamellibrachia anaximandri
GATTTTCTCAGGCTTTGGCCCAAACCTCGCAATCCCCGGGAAAATACTTTCGTCTCACTCCTCTTACGCATGGTGGCTTGAGTGCCAACTTTCAGGATGGTGAGAATTTCAGTGAAACTTCAGTTATCTGATTTCGAGGCTGCTGCCTGGCATAAAACGTGATTTATTGATGAGTGATTCGTTTGATCTATGGCACGTCTATATCCTGAAGTGTGGTGACGGTACGCTCTATACCGGGATTGCCAAGGATGTGGTTGCACGGGTAAAGAAACATAATTCAGGGCAGGGGGCCAAGTACACTCGCGGCAGACTGCCGGTCGAATTACTCTACACGGAATCTGTTGGCCCGCATGGAGATGCCTTGAGGCGTGAAATGGAGATCAAACGTTTGTCGGCAGCCAATAAAAACAAGCTGGTCTATTCAGGATAGAGTCGTCCCGGGTTAAAGATGAATTTGGGGTCGAATACCTGCTTCAGACGTCGGTGCAGTAATGCAATAGTGGGATTCAGGGGATGGAAAATCTCGCCGCTGCGATCACCATTGCGAAACAGTGTGGCGTGACCACCGGTTGTGCTGACGGCGGAGCGGATGGTCTCCATTGGGTGATCCCCCTTGAACCATCTCAATGCTCCTCCCCATTCGGTGAGCTGTTTGCCCGGCAGATGGAAGTCGGCTGCTGGCGGCATTGAGAGCCGCCAGAGCGGGGCGTCAGTCTGAAAAAAGGCAAATTGCTGATCCCGAAGTGCTCTCCAGAACATATCAGCATCTTCAACCATCTCCCCTCCAAACCGATTTCTTAGCAGCAATACCCGTGTTTCATCACACTCTAACCGAATGTGCAGTTGTCTATCCATGTGACAACTGCCGGAGATGGGGGCGGCATCCAGTCTTAAACTCTGCGTGATTGCATGAGCGTTCTCTGTGTCGGCTTCGAATAAAAGAGTTGTCTCCTGCGGTGGTAGAGGAAGGACCTTTATCGACACCTCCAGCAGGATGCCCAAGGTGCCCAAGGCACCGGCCATGGGTCGAGAAAGGTCATATCCAGCCACGTTTTTCATCACCTGGCCGCCGAAGTTCAAAATCTGTCCCCGCCCATCCAGCAGTTTGATCCCCAACAGCAGATCCCGGGGAGCACCAAACCAGGGACGGCGCGGGCCGCTGAGACCGCTTGCGATGGCACCACCAATGGTTGACTGATCTGAAAAATGTGGCGGCTCAAAGGGGAGCATCTGATGTTGGGCAGCCAGAACTGCCTCGATCTCGGAGAGAGGTGTGCCGCCGCGGGCGGTGACAACCAGTTCAGTGGGTTCATAATTCACGATGCCCTGGTGCTTGCTCAGGTCGAAAGGTTCTCCGGTCAATTCACGGCCGTAGAAACCTTTGCTGTTGCCTCCTCGCAGACAGAGTTGTTGTCCGCTCTCCGCCGCCTGAACCACAGCGGCTTGCAACACTTTACTGATGTCTTGGTTGCTGTCCACCTAGAATCGCTCCAGCTCAGGAAAACGCAGCTGTCCGGCATGCACATGCATGGCGCCGAACTCAGCACAGCGGGAGAGGGTGGGGATCGCCTTGCCGGGATTGAGAAGGTTATCAGGGTCGAAGGCTGCCTTTACTGCGTGGAAGATCTCAAGTTCCGCATCGGGGAACTGGGCGCACATCTGGTCGATCTTCTCTAAACCCACACCGTGTTCACCAGTGATGGTGCCGCCTACTGCGACGCAGAGTTCCAATATCTCGCCGCCGAATCTCTCGGCTTTTTCCAGCTCACCTGGGATATTGGCATCATAGAGAATCAGAGGGTGCAGATTGCCGTCACCGGCATGAAAGACGTTGGCGCAGCGAAGGTCGTAGCGTTCAGACATCTCGGCGATTTTCTTCAGTACCATCGCCAGTTGTTTGCGGGGGATAGTGCCATCCATACAGTAGTAGTCCGGCGAGATTCGACCCACTGCCGGGAATGCAGCCTTGCGTCCGGCCCAGAAAAGCTGCCGCTCGGCCTCATCCCTGGAGATGCGCACTTCGCTGGCCCCGGATTGCTTCAGGATGGCACAGACAGACGCCACCGAAACCGTGACCTCATCCTCACTGCCATCCAGTTCACAGAGCAGAATGGCAGCGGCCTCAACCGGGTAACCCGCATGGATGAACGCTTCTGCAGCGCGCAAGGAGAGGTTGTCCATCAATTCCAGCCCGGCAGGAATGATGCCGTTGGCGATGATAACGGCAACCGCATTGCCTGCGGCCTCTACCTCGTCAAATGCCGCCAGGATGACCTGAGCCTTGGTTGGAATCGGCAAGAGTTTGACCAGCACCTCCACAACCACCCCCAACATGCCTTCTGAACCGGTCATTAAAGCCAGCAGATCGAGCCCCGGACTGTCGAGACCGCCACCTCCCAGGGTGATTCGATCACCATCAATGGTGATCAGAGTGACTTCAAGCAGGTTGTTCACAGTCAGGCCATATTTCAGGCAATGTACCCCTCCAGCGTTTTCCGCAACGTTGCCGCCGATGGAACAGGCGATTTGGGAGGAGGGGTCGGGTGCATAGTAGAGTCCATGAGACCGGGCGGCATCACTGATCGCCAGATTTCGCACACCCGGCTGCACCCTGGCGCACATATTTGGCTGGTCGACTTCCAGGATCTTATTCAGACGCGCCAGACTGAGCAGCACGCCATCTTCATGGGGCAGCGCACCGCCAGAGAGTCCGGTTCCTGCACCGCGCGCCACCACGGGTATTTTGTTGGTGTGGCAGTAGCGGAGGATGGCCTGAACCTGGCTCGTGTCGTAGGGCAATAGCACGATCAGGGGCACCTGCCGGTAAGCAGAGAGTCCATCGCACTCATAGGGGACCAACTCCTCGTCCCGAAAGATGACAGCCTCTGTGGGCAGCATCTTCAGGAAGGCATCAGCCAGGGTTCGGCGTTGTCGCTGCCTGCGTAGTGAATTGTTATCGGATTGACCCTGCATTAGGCCATTCTTTCAAAAAAAGCGCTTGAGGTTAACCTGTTTCTCTACTGGAAATAGAGAACAGGTCATGAGACGCCGACGTCAAATCAGGCCAACATACAAAGGAGAACGTTGGATAGGCGACATCCCCAAATGAGGGACGCCGAATATACATCTCTGTAGGCTTGACGGCGGCGTCCATGCCGCCCCAACTGTACATCAAAAGACGTTATTTCCAGGCTCTGCCATTCCCGGCTGCCCGGCCTTTGCCATAGGCTTTACCCGTGCCTGCAAAGGTACCCTTGCCAATGGCTATGCCCCGGCCGGATACGGTGCCTGAACCCTTTTTGTGCTGGATATTACCGTTACCGTCGCGGTAGATAACAACACCTTTCCCGCTGGCGGTGCCTGAACCCCTGACGATGCCGGTGCCTTGGGCGACGCCGGAACCCTGAGCCCAGCCTTTGCCGTTGACATGGCCTTGTCCGGCATTTGTGCTGAAGGCAACAGTGGTGAGAAGACCCAGAATGGTGAGTTTCGCGAGCAGTGATTTCATTGTAATTACCTCGGTTGGTAAGTGTTGTTTGAATGATTTGACGACAGTTTTTGGTCGTCTCACTGTGTAAAACGCACCAGCATGGGAATGGTTGACAAGGAATACTATTGAGTCTGATCAGTCTGCTTTTGTAGGAAAGAACAGCGTCTCCATCAGATCCGGGTCGTCAAAATGACGGCGACCCACAAAGGCTGTGGCATGACGGCCACGCTGACGCATCGCCCCAGGCGACGCTATACCCATCGGCCAGAGCAGCCAGCGTTCCCCTCTCTCCGTCCCTTGCACGATCCCGTCCTCAGAGAAGAGCGAGCGACTGCCGGAGGTGTGTGGGAGGGTTGTCAGTTGCTGGTAATCGACTAACTTGTAACGCTTGCCCAAGTCTAGGGTTGCGTTAACTGCGTTGTCGAACTTTCGGATGTGATGTGTGCCTGCGGTGAGCCTTATCTCCTTGCGTTGCGACGATTCAGGAGCTGTGTCTACCAGGAGTGGTGGCTCAGCGCCCGATGGTGGCTGGAATGTCAGCGCCGGTGTGGGAAAGAGCGTGTGATAGCAGCCGCAGTTGTGGATGGTGTCATAGAGCAGCGGTTGGCCGGAGGGAGAGAGGGTAACCCGAAAGCTCAAACCATCCAGATGGCCTCCAAGAATATCAAAACGGTTCTCCAGTGGGCGGGCTGGGAACCAGATGACATAGTTTAACTGCAGCAGGTTTTTACTCTGCCAGCGGGTAAAGCTTTTGTACGTATAGACTACCGGCCTGCTGGTATCGATATAGGGTGGATTGCCGGTGGAATCAAATCGGGGTGTGCCGATGTGGTCATTATCATCTTCTGTATCAACGACCCAAATCGGTGCGAAGTTCAGTAACAGTTGCTGCAGTTCTTTTCCATCCACGTCGGGAAGCTTGAGGGGGTTGGCGGTGACTTTTGAGAGGATATTTGCCACTTTGTCACTGCTCATCGTTTTCCCGCTAGGGGGAATATAACTTACAGACACCTCATCAGATTGTCTGTCCGATGTCCCACTCAAACGCAACCTTGCTTTATCCCGCCAGTTACTGGCGACGATATCAACAAAGATAGCTGTGATGGGGTAGAGGCCAATTGCTCTTTTTAGGGATGAGTAGTCGTCGTTTACCTTTATTATGCGTTGCAGTTGTGACTGTTTCTCTCTCTCCCCAAGTAGTTCGGTGCTGAGTATTGTGCGGCAAAGGTGCAGTTGTTGTTCCAGCGAAGGATCGGTGTCGGCATTGCTTAATTCGATGTGCCGGGCTTCGCGGTCCATCTGCTCCAGTTGGCTGAGCCACTGCGCATAACTGTCTGTGGAAAGGGTTTCATTGGAGAGGAAGGCAAAGAAACGATTGGTACGCAGCCAGGGAAAATCGGGGATACGTGCAAATCCACTATCAACCGTAGCGGCTTGCAAAGCCAGCGCGTCCGCCTGTTGAAACAGTGCCAGGCATTCGGTGGTTGCATTGTCGACTGCTGCCGGTCCGGTTTGCAGTGTGTTGCACCCCGTGGCTTGTAATAGCACACCCAGGACGCAAAGGTATGCGCGCCACCCTCTATTTGGCGCTGTTGAGCCGCCAGTTGTAATGATGCTCTTCAATCTCATCTATCTTAGATAGCCGTGTGAGAAGCGCCGGTTCTGCGTAACGCCGGAAATGTGCCAGCAAGTGCTGATCGCTGCCGCCAAAATCATCTTTAAACCAATGATAGATGCTGGAGACGATCAACTCCCCATCTTCGATGTTTACCCCTCTGGGGTGATTGATATACTCATGCGAGCTTTGTTCCAGGAGACTCTCTGTGTTTATTACCGTGAAGGCTTTCTGTTGCAGGTTGGGGCAGCCGATAGATGCGCAGTTCAAGGCGTAGTGGAGCCGGGGATCACGCCAGATGGGGCGTAGAATACGGTGTTCGATATCATCGAGTGCGATCTTGTGGTCATCGATGGTAAAGAGCTTCTTGCCCCAGGGGCCATTGCTGAAGATGCCCGGAGAGATGTCGATGTCGAGGATGGACTCCACCGGATAGTGATCGAGTATGACCATCACGGTCCCGGCATTGTAGAGATTGATCCAGAAAGCGCGCTGCTGATCTCTGTTGAGGCGGGATACAGGAGTCTGTTGCAACTGATTCAGGTAGGCCTGTAACTCTGCCTTTGCAGCAGTGCTGACCCCAGCGTAGTCGACACGGTTGATGCCATCGCTGCCCTGAGACAGATAACCGTCGAGAAAGTCTTGCCAGGGGGCGTGGTCAACCAAAAGTGATGAGGTTTCATCATGGGTTTGCCAGCGCGGCCAAAGCTCGGCATTGGGGGCGGCGCATATCCCGGTGATGAATCCCAGAAGGGTGAGAAAAAGTGTGATTCGAAGCATGTTCTTTAACGCTCTCATTAGTAGGCCTGATCAAGCGTAGCGGATCAGGCAAATTATCCATAGAGATACGCTTCAGCCGTGATGTTGGATGCATTGTCGAAGGGGGTAAAGCGTTCTTTGGTTTGATACCTATGAATCTCCGCGCCTGTCCCCTTCAGACCGCCTGTCTGCTGATCTGCTTTACCTTATCAAGCACAACCTGGGCTTGTTTGATGGAAGCGGCATCGATCATCTTTCCATCCAGACTGACTGCGCCCTTGCCCTTTGTCTCGGCCTCTTCCATCGCCAGGATGATGCGCTGGGCGCGATCCACCTCGGCCTCTCCGGGAGAGAAAACCTCGTTGGCCAGGGCAATCTGTGAAGGGTGGATCGCCCATTTACCTTCTCCGCCCAGTGCCGCAAAGGCTCTGGCCACAGCCAGGTAGCCCTCCGGGTCGCTGAAATCACCAAAGGGTCCATCGATGGGACGCAGGCCATAGGCGCGACAGGCAACGATCATCCGTGACATGGCGTAGTGCCACTGATTGCCCAGATAGGTCTGCCGGTTACCATTTTCATCCGGGGTGTCGAGCATCAAGTAGTCTGGGTTGGGTCCCCCCATGCTGACGGTGCGGGCTTGGGTGGAAGCGGCGTAGTCGGCAACGCCGAAGACCAGTGCTTCCAGTCTGTCAGGACAGGCTTGGGCGATGGCCTCCACGTTGGCCATGCCCATGGCGGTTTCGATCAGGGCATGCAGGTTGATCGGTTTCAGTCCCTTGGCTGCTTCGATCTGCCCCAGCAGCAGGGCAACAAACTGCAGGTCGGAGGGTTGACCGACCTTGGGTAGCAGAAAAGTATCCAGTTTGTCACCAGCCTGTTCCGCAACGTCGATGATGTCGCGATAGCAAAAGTGGGTGTCCAGCCCGTTGATGCGCACCGAGACGGAGCAGCCTGACCAGTCAAAATGGTTCAGCGCATGGATGACATTTTTCCTGGCCTGCTCCTTGTCGGGGACGGCGACCGAGTCCTCCAGGTCCAGAAACACTAGATCGGCCCCCGCTTTGGGGGCTTTCTCCAGCATTCGCACGTTACTGCCGGGCACGGCCAGTTCACTTCGGTGCAGGCGGTTTTTATAGGCCATCTTCTCTTTCCCCTCATTATTTGTTTAGATTGTGTGCGGGATCCTGGGCTTCATGGAATCGAAGTCAAACCGCGCAAAGATGGATGAAGAATACGATATGTGTGGACGGTTTGACTCTGACCCCCTCACACAGGTTCCACCTTGAGTATCCCCTCTATTTAGCATAGGGATTACGGGCTTAACAGCGAATTATTAAGTACTCGCATGAAACCGACTACGACCTGGTTAGACTGAGAATCGTGGGGGATGGATATATATTTCAATTCAGGATGTTTTTCGATGTGTTCGGCGGCCACTGAGTCGCTCTCTTCAGTGGGAACAAATCGTGGATATCATGTAGAGTGAACGGGCTTGAACGGTAGCCGGGCATGAACGGTTCCCAAGCCATGCTGTCAGCTCTTTTCGTTGGCCTCTGTTTGTGGGTGATGTTTCAATTATGCAATTTTCGGTCTTATTGATGAAGCTTATCCGGCTTGTCGTACTCCTTGTGTTTCTACCGCTTCCGGTCTTGGCTGACAGCTTCGGTGCGGCGTTTTCTGAGCAGCAGAGGGCGGTCAGTGAGGCTATCAATTCGCAGAAGCGGGTCGAGCAACTTGACGATGAGTCCCGCAATCTGTTGGAAAGTTATCGTCAGGTCACTACTGAACTGGAAAGACTTGAACAGTACAACGAGCATCGTCAGCGTTTCGTCGCCTCACAGGACGAAGAGCTTCTTCGTCTTGCCGAGCAACTTCTCTCCATTGACAACACCCGGCGCGAGATCGAACCGCTTATGGAGCGGATGTTGGAAGTGCTGGCACGTTTTGTAGAATTGGACACGCCTTTCCTGTCGAATGAACGCGCCGAACGTATTGCTCACTTGAGGAGCATGGAGGGACAGAGCGATACCACGCTTCCCGAGCGTTATCGGCGTTTGCTGGAAGCCTACCAGGTGGAGACCGAGTACGGGCGAACCATCGAATCCTACCGCGGAAATCTGGATCTCGATGGTGAGTCGCGCATGGTGACCTTTCTGCGTTTGGGACGGGTTGCGCTCTACTACCTGACACTGGATGGCAAAGCTGCGGGTATTTGGAATAGAGCGGTTTCCCGTTGGGAACCGCTGGCGCTGGAACACAACCGCAAGATCGACAGGGCGCTGCAGATTGCCGAAAAGCGCCTCCCCCCTAATCTGATGCCGCTCCCTCTGATCGTGCCGGAGCGGATGCAATGAAGAGACTACTCTTACCGTTGTTCGTACTAATGTTATCCCAAAGCAGTACGCTTTTCGCTGCCAAGGCTGATTCATTGGAGAGTCTGTTGCAGCAGGTGCGTGAATCCAGGCAACAGCAGAAGCATAGAGATACAGCGAGAGAGCAGCGGTTTCTCGAACAGCGGGATCAACGCCAGCGCCTGCTTGACGAGGCCAAACAGGCGCTGGCCGCCGCCAGGCAGCAAAAGCTGGAGTTGGATCAACGCTACACTGAAAACCAGGGGCGTCTGATCGAGCAACGGGTTCAACTGAAAGAGAAGAGCGGTACCCTGGGCGAACTTTTCGGCAGTGTGCGCCAGGTGGCGTCCGAGAGCCGGAATATCTTTGGCGCATCGTTGATCAGTGTGGAACGGCCACAGGATCTGCTGCTGTTGGATGAACTGGCGGGCAGCCAGAAGCTCCCCTCTATTGAAAAACTGGAGGCCCTCTGGCAACTGTTTCTCGAACGTCTGGTGGAAGCGGGTAAAATCAAACGTTTTGAAACGCCTGTGATTACCAGCGAAGGGGTCGAACAGAATGAGGTGGTTACCCGGATAGGTCTCTTCAATGCCATTTCCAACGGACGTTATCTGCGTTATCTGCCGGAGAGTGGTCGTTTGATGGCGTTGGGCCGGCAGCCTACACCGCGTTTTCAGTTGATGGCGAAAAAATTTGAGGTAGCCGAAGAGACAATAGAAACCATGGCGGTCGATCCATCACGCGGCGCAATTCTGTCGTTGTTGGTGCAGTCACCCACTCTCCTGGAGCGCATTCGGCAGGGTGGAATTATCGGTTACATCATCATCGGCTTGGGTGCGGTGGGTATTTTGCTGACCCTCGAACGACTGATTGTACTCTTTGTTACCGGACGTCGGGTTAAAAAGCAGATCGGCAATCGCTCGGCATCCGGAAAGAATCCCTTGGGACGTCTGATGCTGGCGATGAAAACGCAGGCCGATATCGATGCCGAAGCGCTGCAACTGCGTTCTGACGAGGCCATCCTGAAAGAGTTGCCCGCACTGAGACGGGGACTGCCGATGTTAGGTATCCTGGCAGCTGTTGCCCCCCTGCTGGGGTTGTTGGGTACCGTTACCGGTATGATCGAGACGTTTCAGTCGATCACCCTGTTCGGAACCGGCGATCCAAAGCTGATGTCAGGTGGCATTTCTCAGGCGTTGGTAACTACTGAGCTGGGACTCGCGGTAGCTATACCTCTGGTGCTGCTGCACAGTTATCTCACGGGTCGCAGCAACCGGCTGATCCATATTCTCGATGAACAGAGTGCTGCACTGGTGGTGGCACATAGGGCGGAATCCGGTGGAACGGCTGATTGAGTGGCTGCCAACAGATAGTCTGAGTTTTCTGGAGCAGGGCGGGCCTGTGCTCTGGTTGATCCTGCTGCTGTCGCTGTTGATGTGGAGCATGATCACGCTCTGTTACAGCCGTATCTGGTTTGCCGGCATCGGGGTTGCCAAGATTGCTGGGCAGAGCCGTTTGCCCCTCATTACTGCACTGGCACAGATCCTGCCGATGCTTGGTCTGCTGGGGACTGTGGAGGGCATGATCGACGTTTTTTATGTCATTGCAAGCCACGGTACCGGCAACATTCGGGGCATGGCGGGGGGAATCTCCAGCGCTCTGATCACCACTATGGCTGGGTTGGTCACTTCACTCTCTGGCTTCTATTTCGTCAGTGATCTGCGCCACCGTCTACAGGGTGCGGCATGTTGTGGGGAGATTGCCTGATGCGCCACCGGCATACTGAATCTGAAAGTGGTGATGTCGCCATCAACCTGACACCGCTGATCGACATGGTTTTCATCCTGCTGATCTTTTTCATGGTGACCTCCTCCTTTGTGAAAGAGACCGGGGTTGATGTTGACCGGCCCAGTGCAGCAACAGCAGTTCGCAAGGAGCGTGCCAGCATCCTCATTGCCGTTACCAGTAAAGGGGAGGTCTGGATCGATAAACGCCGCGTTGATCTGCGGGCGGTTCGCGCCAATGTTGAACGTCTGCATGCGGAGAATCCGGAAGGGGCGGTGGTGATCCTGGCCGATGAGCAGGCGCCTACAGGCACTGTGGTGCGGGTATTGGATCAGGCACGTCTTGCAGGGGTGGAGAGTGTTTCAATTGCTGCTTCACAGGATGCCGGGGGATGAACCGTTCGGTCTACCTTCCTGCAGTCCTGTTTGCCCTATTGGTGAATATAGGCCTCTTCTGGGCTATGCAGCGTATGGTGACCGGGGAGAGCGCAACGCTCGACCGGTCGGTGGCCGAACCATTGATGGTGGATTTTATTCGCTTGAAAGCAGAGCCGGAGCCTCCGCCACCAGAGTTGTTGGATGAACCGGACCAACCGCCACCAACATCTTCGCCCAGCGCACCGCAACCTCAACGGCTCACTTTCAAGCAGCCAGGAAACAAACTGCCGAATTGGGATACGCCGAAGATCGATATTCCTCTAAATATTGGATCGGGCCCCTATCTTGGTGCTTTTCGTCCGCCTGCGATGCCGATAATACCCTCCTCAGATCCCATACCGCTGGTGCGTTTTGCACCACGTTACCCTCAACGGGCGCTGCTGCGTCATGTGGAGGGCAGCGTTACCCTGAATTTTATTATCACAGCCGATGGATCAGTGAGTAATCCAGAGGTGTTGAAGGCGGAACCTGTGGGTTATTTCGAGCAGGCGGCGCTGCGTGCGATTCGGCGTTGGAAGTTTCAACCGAAAGTTGAGGATGGGATTGCCGTTTCCCGCCCTGCAAGCCAGACCATCCACTTTACGATGAAGAAAAGATGAAGTGGTTGGGCCTGCTTTTTTTGTTGCTACTGCTGGTAGGTTTTGGCACTCATGCAGAAGAAGAGGGTGGGGATGAGTACATCGCCACTCAGCTCACATACGACTATCTGTTTCTGGTCGAGGCGCTGATCCGTCACGAACGATATACTGAGGCTGCCGAAGAGCTGGATGGATTATTGGCTCGTGTGGCAGATAATCGCTACGAAACAGCCCTGGTTCATCAGACCTATGGCTATGTTGCTATCGGCCTGAACGATTATCCCGCTGCCATCACCCATTTCATGCAGGCGATCAACTCATCAGCCCTGCCGGATCAGGTTACCCATAGTCTGCGCTACACTACCGCTCAGTTACAGTTACAGTTGCAGGAAGATAATGCCAAAGCGGCGCTGCAACTGTTGCAGTTTTGGTTTGAATTGGAGCAGCAGCCACCTCCCCGTGCGCGCGTGCTACTGGCGCAGGTCTATCGTTCGTTGGCACGGTGGAAACCGGCAATCAAGGCACTGAAACTCGCGATCAAACAGTCGGACGAAGTTGAAGAGTCCTGGTATCAGTTGCTTGTCGGACTCTATCTGGAAACTGAGCAGTTGAAGCCGGCGGCTGAACTGCTGCAACAGATGGTGGGAATGTTTCCCGACAATGCAGGTTATTGGCGTCAACTGGCCGGTGTATTGATGCAGCAGCGGCGGGAAAAGGCGGCCACGGCGGTGATGGCGCTGGCGGCCGAGAAGCGATTGTTGAAAGCGGGGGAGCTTCGTCGCCTTGCCAACCTCTATCTGCACCAGAATATGCCGCTGGATGCAGCTGAGTTGGTGGAAACCCATATAATGTCGGGACTGCTCAAGGCCAATGTCCGAAATCTGAGTCTGCTGGCCGATGCGTGGGTTCTGGCCCGTGAGCCTGAGAAAGCGCTGCCGATTTTTTCACGGCTGTCCAATATCGATCTTAGCGGCAGATCGGACCTGAAGTGGGGATCATTATTGATTGAGCTGGAGCTTTGGGAAACCGCTGCTACCCGATTGCAACGGGGTATCGAAAGAAAGAAAAAACCTTCTGCTCGCGACTGGTTGTTATTGGGTACGTCATATGCCCGATCGGAACGCCGTCAGCAGGCTATCGAGGCTTTCACCGAGGCGCGGGATGCATCGGTAAAAAAACAGGAGCGCCAACAGGCCGAACAGTGGCTTGAGTATCTGGCTGCAGAATAGCCCCCATCTCGATCTTGCCGTTGCAAGAAATGTAGGTTGGGTTAGAAGCGCGACACTGCCACGCTTTCTGTTTATCGACCCTGTTTGAGCGCATCGTAACCCAACGCTTGGGCTGATTCCTGGCATTGCCACTGCGCCAAATGACACATCAAGTGAGTGAAATGCCCCACTCTATCCGGCTGGCTTTCAATTGGTATCAAAGAAAGTTTTTGAATATCAAATAGATAAAAAGTTGGCACCCTCTTTGCCTTATTGAATGGAATCAATATAACAACTGAAGTTTCACTGAAATTCTCACCATCCTGAAAGTTGGCACTCAAGCCACCATGCGTAAGAGGAGTGAGACGAAAGTATTTTCCCGGGGATTGCGAGGTTTGGGCCAAAGCCTGAGAAAATC
>JAESPD010000083.1 GCA_016756855.1 gamma proteobacterium endosymbiont of Lamellibrachia anaximandri
TGTTATCGCTTCAATCGCAGATTCAAGCTCGAAGAGATGATTTCGCGCCTCGGCCGCGCCGCAGTGCGCACACCACCTATGCCCCAGCGCCTCCTCAGCATGGCTGAGGCTCGGGGGTAATCAGGAAGCCTTTTAACCGTTGATGGAGATCTTCAAGGTGGTTTTTGCGTTCTGTCAGCAGAATCGGTGATCGACCTTCTTCCATAGCCAATAGTACATCGTCAATGATCCGCTCGTTGCGCTTTTTATCGGCTACCAACAGGCTGTAAAGTTCCTGAATGGTTATATCGGATGCCTGCATGGGAGGCTCAAAGCTGGTTTCCCGAACTACAAGTCGATGTTCGAAGGGGCGCTGTGCTAACTGACTACGTGGATCGACCCTGAATCGAATCGGTCCGATCTGCATATGGGTGATGGGCTGGTGGCCGTCGCGGCGCTGCGGTGTGGCGGTCAACCCAACAACGTATCGTGCCTTTATCTCGGAGAGGACTCGTTCGAACGAAACAGCTGGCAGATGGTGGCATTCATCGATGATAACCTGCCCATACTTGGCCACGATGTCGTCCATGGTCTCTTTTCGGGACAGGCTCTGGATCATGGCCACGTCGATTTGCCCTGTCAGCTTGCGTTTCCCACCACCAATCTGACCGATTGATTTCGCATCGCGGTCAAGAAAGATGCCAATCTGCATTCTCCATTGTTCCAACAGCGGCTGTCTATGCACCAGGATCAAGGTGCTGCACATTCGCGCAGTGATCAGGTAGGTTCCAAGGACGGTTTTCCCGAAACCAGGTGGCGCCACGATCACGCCGTTGTCGTGCTCGAGCATGGCTTTCGCTGCTTGGTGCTGGGCATCGGTCAATTCACCGAAGAAGCTAACATCCACGGGATCGCCGAGGCTTCTCAGATCTTCTACCTCAAGGTGGCTTTTGTATTTCTGGAGCAATGCCTGTACGTCGTTGAGACACCCTCGCGGCAGACTGAAGTGCTTTCCATGATCTTCGGCGCAGGCGATTACGCGGGGAGTCAGTGCCGTGGAAAGTCGAAGATTTTGTTTCTTGTAGAACTCTGGGTTCTGGAATGCGGCAAACCGTTGGATCTGATTGATCAAGGGCGACGGTAGGCCCGCTTTCTCGACGTAAAGACGTTGGGATAAAATACCCCGAACCTGGTGTGGGATGGGGTCGGTGATCGGAGTGCGCTTCGGTTTTCGTGAGGGTGACCTCAACCACGGGCTGGCATCAACAGTATCTTCCTCGGTAATGACAATCTGAAGACCGGTCACCTGGCCACGTGCTGTGGCTTCCATGGCGATCTTTTCAATCTTCTCTACCTGAATCGGAACCAGCGATGTGAGAAATTCCCACTGATCCTGGAATGGCTCCAGCTCATCATTCAGAAAGAGAGTATTGCCTTCCTGTCGCGGGTGATACTGAAGCGGAAGTGCGATGAGATTGCCGAAGCCACCGTTGGGCAAGGTGTCCTGGTTTGGAAAAAGCCGGTCATAGGACGCCATGCTGAGTTGATGTCGTCTGGCCATGGTTTCCGTAATCAGATAGCTGCCCATCTTCCTTGCCGTCGCTGCGGAAATTAGATTGCTGAAAAAGAACCAGACGTGTGCGCCGTCCCCAGAACGGGAACGCTCAATGGCGTAAGGAACGTCTGCTCGCCGACAGGTTTCCGTAAAAGCCATAACGTCATCACGCCAAGCGGCTTTGTCAAAATCGGCAGCGAGGAACCGGCAAGTTTCGTCCTTCAGCATGGGGTATACGCCAATGATGTGGCGTCCCTGGAGATGGTCCAGAATTACCTTGGTTGTTACCGGCAGGAAGGCCTGATTGGGGCACTCACCGCATTTTACCTGGGGCTTCTCACATACTCCGCGAATCCACTCATTTGAACAGGCAGGTGAATAACCCTTCTTGCCCGTTTTTCGGTTCTGCCATAATTTCGGATATACATCTTTTCGGCCTTGAAAGAGGCGGAGAAAAAGGGCGATCTTCTCGTCTGGTGCTAGATTTGTCACGGTAGAAACGGGAGCTTCTACTAGATGTTTTTGTTTATACGTAGTCTCCTTGTTACTTGGTGTCAGGCGTCCTCTCAGCGATCTGAGTATCGTCTCAGCCTCTTCTTGTTGTTTCCGGAGACGGGCAATTTGCTGTTCGACCTCGGTGATTTTCTGAAGGATTATTTTGCGATCGGAAATATCCATAGTCAGGTCCAATTCAGATGTTCAGCCGGTCGACTTAAATTTTCCACTAGTGTCGCTTCTCCGCTGTTACTGAATCCGAGGAAGTCTACATCGCGGGTTGGGCGATGCATCTGGTCGTCCCACAGGGTGAAAAGCATTGCGCCTTTCAGTATGAAGCGATTGCGGTATCGGATTGACTCAGCCGGTACAAAAGTCGTTCCAGCCCTTAGCGGGTCAGGATTAACTGGAACCCCTCACCTCGCTGCCTTGCCAGTTCGAGCAACCGGTCCCTCACCGAGATCGCGGTGTTCCTCCTCCGTTTACTTATCATGTCGAAAGCGATTCCAGATAGGGCCGCATAACGTTCTGAACACGGCAAACCTCAGCGTATTGCCAGAGGTCATCCATTGTGCAGCGCCGCGACCTCCAGCATTCCCTGAGTGCCTCAATGGAAACATCCAGCCCAATTTTATTTCGATATTTGAAGCAATCGGCCACAGTCTTTGCTGGTGTGAATACAGGCACGATTACCCCCTCGATCCGGTGCTCTTCCACGCCAGCATTGAGTGCTGCCGACGAGAAATGGACAATACGTAGAGGAGGGTACTCCACACGTGGCCGCCAGGCTTTCTCGCCAATGGCCAGCCAGACTTCGAAGGGCGACTGTGTAGTGAGTTCGTGAAAACGCAGGGCGGATAGGAGGCAGATTACCCCTTTCGGTACGCGTTTACAGGCCTCGGCCAGAGAGCGGTGCTCGCTTACGTTGGTACCGGGAAACACATAGAGTCCCCGGCCGATTCGTTGCAGCTTACCAGTTGCGTGGAGTCTACTGAGATAGATCCGTGGGATGCCGTAAGGGTCGAGATCCCGGGGACGCAGAATCCCTTCCTTTTGTACCAGTTCCAGCACCTTGTCTGTCTGTGTTGTTTGAGTCATTAGGTATGAATGTTACATTACATAGGAAAAAATATACAAAGCCCGAGGAATTGTAACACAAGCTGGTAGAAAGACCGGGTGTGGTCATCGGTATAGTTAATAGGAGTTAAAGTTTAACTACTCCCTCATGACTTGCTTTGCATATTCATACAAGGGGGATACTCCTCAGGTGCCAGCGCAGTGGCATTTAGCTCGAAATCTTCATGCCTGCTGAGGCGGCAGCGTCGTTTGGCCTCGACTCACTGTCTCTCCTTGTTAGAGCCCTGTCGTTTCGATTTGGCCACGGTTGTTTTCCCGGTAAGTACTGAGTGTCAGTTTCGTTTAGTCTATTTTAGGACAGAAGCAGCCTGGGAAAGAAGGTCGTCACTTTGTTTGATTAGTTTACCCGCTTGAGCTTCATCCACCTCGGGTTGATCTTCCCGCAGACGGGTGACCAGAGACAAAGTTTCGGCTGGCAGCAGGTTCGCCTGTACCAGCTTTGACTCGATCAGCTCCTGAGCCGACTGTTTTTCAGTGTCGTGACCCCGCCAAAAGAGTAGGGCGCGCAACGCCATTTCCACGGCCTCACGCATCGGGACTAGTGCTTCTGTTGAAAAGCCGCCTTCGGTGAGCACTTTCGCCATTCGCCGTTTATGTTCACTCTGGGCCAGGCGGTTGCGGGCCTCGGTCAATCGTTTTGATTGTTCGTCATCTTTTGGCTTATCTGTGGTTGGGGCGCGGTACACCGTTCTGGCTGCATCCTGGTTGGTGTTCAAGACGCCGGCATTGATCAGTTGCTGGATGGTCGCGAAGGCATCCCGGTTCAGCAGTTTCAATTGCGGCGTCTGCTCGGGGAACTGTTCTTGCAGTTGCCGGGTAAGGGCACTCTGCAGAGCGTCACTCAGTCGGTCTGCCACCACCAGCAGCGTCTGCTGTGCTCCCTCGCCGTGTAGTTCCATCAGTTCCAGATGATGGCTCCACTGTGAAAGAATATCGTCCCGCAGACGATCGAGCGGATCGGTGGGCGGCATCTGCGGTTCTTTTGATTCACCAGCTATCAGGGTATCGATCCGCTCCAAAAAAGCGGCTCGGCCGGAGGGGAGGTCCATTTCTTTTTTGCCTTTACCATCCACCACGCCTTCGGCCAGGGAACGTTTCTGCTCCAGCAGAGAGAGCATGCGGTGTTCGATGGAGCCTTCAGATACAAGATTGATTACCTGCACCGGGCGTTTCTGGTGCTTTCGCCAGGCACGGGCGATGCGCTGCTCCAGCTTGGCCGGATTCCAGGGCATATCCAGGTTGATCACTACATCGGCTACTTGCAGGTTGAGTCCTACGGAGCCTGAGTCGGTGGAGAGGAATAGCCGGCACTTGGGATCGTCCTTGAAACGTCGAATCTCATCACGGCGTTTTGGCTGCGGGATCTTGCCGGTATGTACGGCGTGGCCCAGCCCCATCTCCTCGGCCTGCTCCCGGACCAGCTGCAACATACGCTCCCACTCGGAAAAGATAATGATCTTGTGGTCACCATCCGCCATGATTTCCTGGAGAATGTTGCCAAGCTCCTTTAGCTTGGGTGAAATGCGGCAATCCTGGTCCAGAATATAGGGTGTGTCGCAGAGCATACGCATGCAGGCCAGATTAAGTTGGAGCTGTTCCATCTCCTCTTTTTTCAGCGGCCTCTTTTTGGCTATAGCGGCAAGACGCGCCACTCTCGACTCATACTCACCGTAGCGCAGCACCTGCTCTTTGTGCATGGGGACGAAATAGGTGTTTATCGTGCGACCCGGCAGCTGTCCCTCCACTTTCTCTTTACGTCGGCGCAGCATGATGGGTTGCAGCTTTTTATGCAGCTGATCGAGGTTCTTGTAACCGATGGCGCGCCCTTTCTCATCCAGTTTGTAAAAGTCGCGGTTGAAACGGAACAGAGGGCCGAAGATATGTGGATCCAGGAACTGAACGATCGAATAGATTTCGTCAATGCGGTTCTCTATTGGTGTGCCGGTAAGCACAAAAGCGTAGGGGCTTTTCAGGCGTTTGATTGAGATGGCAGTCTTGGTTTGCCAGTTCTTGATACGCTGGGCCTCATCCAGAATGATGACATCCGGGGCCAGGGTGGTGTTTATTTCCTCTACGTCCGATCGCATCTGCTCATAGCTGGCAAGTGAGAAGAATGCAGGGTCTTCGTATTGGCGCAGACGCTTGGCACGCGTCCCCTGGATAATGCTTGAAGGCAGGCTGGTGAATTTGTCGATCTGGTCCTCCCATTCGCCCTTGAGCGAAGCGGGGGAGATCACCAATACTCGCCGGATGCCCGAGGTACGGCGCAGCAGCTCACAGGCGGCGATTGCCTGCACCGTTTTGCCCAGCCCCATCTCGTCCGCCAGCAGGGCACGGCCGGTGAACGCCAGGTGCAGCATGCCCTCCTGCTGGTAAGGGTAGAGAGGGTGCTTGACAAGATCTAGGTTCGCATTTCCTGCTGCCACCTCGGTCTCGAAGTGTTGGCGGCTGCGGATCTGTTGTGCGTGCCGGTCCAGTGTATCGAGCCAGGTATTCAACTCATGTGACCACCGGATCCTGCGCCTGACAGCTGGGTGAGAGGCGTTAATTGTGCGTTGCATTGCAGGCAGTGTGTCGAGGGGATTGCCTGCCAGGATGTTGTCGTCGGAAAAGAAGGGGGTGATGAGATCACGAGCCTTGGAACGACGGTGTCCTCCTTCTGGCCAGCGTATCCGGATCTGGTGGTCCCGCCGGTCCAGAAATATTTCGATGTATGGACTGCCTTTGGCTGCAGCATTCTGGAAAGCGCGCTTGCGCCTGTACTGGAGCCGGTTCAGCGTTGCCTCGATATGCTTACAGGTGCCCAGGCCATTGATACGGTGGTCGGGACAGTCGCAGCTATTGATGGGTTCTGCAAGTGAGCGAATCTCTACACGGTAGGTTTGCTCGTTGTTGGAGTCGACCTGATAGACACCGAAAAAATCATCGTCCTGCGTTTGGGATTCAATCCGTGATGGTTCATTAAGACCACGCAACTGACGGCGTTCGATCTCATCGGCGTCACTGGTTGACCAGCCTGATGGCCGAGCCGGTCTTTGGGCGTTTTTATTACGTTTCTTTGTTTTCGACATGATGGAAAGGTATCGTATGGATTGTTTACGAATTTATAAAACAACTCACTGCTGTCCCGTTAACGGGTAAATAAGGAGGCCTGATTCAACCGTAATTGATACAATGAGTTTGTCAGTAACTTGTTGAATCAAAAAGGAGAATCAGGCCATGGCTCATTGTAATACGATCTACTCACAAATACTAAAATTTGTGCCGAGACATGAATTCGAGACCCTGGCCAAACAGCACCATTCCGGCCGTTCTTTCCGGACGGCCTCCCGTTGGTCACAGTTCGTGACCCTCGCCATGGGGCAATTGGCAGGCCGGAGCAGCTTGCGCGACATTGTGGATAATATCTCCGCACAGGTTCATCGCCTCTATCATCTGGGTAGTGCAAAACTGTCCCGCTCCAATTTGTCTCGCATCAACAACGACAAGTCCTACGCCCTGTATGAGGCCCTGTTCGGAAAACTGCTGGGCCGGTGTCAAGGCATGGTTCCCAGCCATGATTTCCGCTTCAATAATCCGCTTTATTCGCTGGATGCCTCTACCATTGACCTCTGCCTGTCCGTCTTTCCATGGGCTGATTTTCGAACAACCAAGGGCGCCATTAAACTCCATGTAGGGTTGAATCATGACGGCTACCTTCCTGAGTTTGTCACGGTCACGGAAGGCAAGACCAGTGACGTTACCATCGGCCTCACATTGAAATTCCCCAAAGGCAGTATTGTAGCCATCGATCGTGGTTACAACGATTATGCCTGGTATAACCAATTGACAAAAAAGGGAATATTCTTTGTTACCCGCCTCAAGTCAAACGCAAAAACCCGCGTTGTAGAACGCCGTCCAGTCCTGGCAGTGAAGGGACTGACCAGCGATCAAACCATCGAATTCACCGGTGCCCAGACAGCGAAGAAATGCCCTATCCAACTGCGCCGTATCGGGTACCGAGATCCAGAGACCGGCAAGCACTACGTTTTCCTCACCAATAATTTCAAGCTGGCCGCCAAGACCATTGCCGATATCTATAAGGCTCGTTGGCAGGTGGAGCTGTTCTTCAAATGGATCAAACAGAACCTGAAAATCAAATCTTTCATCGGCACCAGCAAGAATGCCGTCATGACCCAGATCTGGATTGCGCTGTGTGTTTATCTGCTCCTGGCCTTTATCAAGTTCCAGTCGAAACTGAAGAAAAGCATGCAACAAATTCTACGTTTATTGCAGCTCAATCTATTTGAGAAACGTGATCTGATGGCCTTGCTACGAGGCGATCCTGTACGAAACAATCAATTCGCCATCAATCAGATGGCTTTGCTGTGAAAGTTAACGGGACAGCAGTGAAAACAACTATATTCATCAAGTTGCCACTCATGGAATTTTCGGTGTTGATACTCTGTGTTGGTGGCTGAGCGCCGCCCACCGAATCTGCCTGCATTTATGGTGGTGTCAAAACAGATCCAGGAATCGCATATTTAATGTGGCGTTGGGGGTCCTGGCGACGGTGAAGAACACGAACAACCTCTACTTGAGACTGTTGAAGTCGGTAGAACACGATATGACTGCCAACAGGAAAACTACGCATGCTGGGCATTAACTTTTCGCGTTCAATACCCATTTTTGGCTGTTTAGTCAGTCCCCAGAAATGCTCTTTGAGTTTTTCCAGGTAGCTTGATGCTTGTGTGGCACCCCAGTTGCTGACACCGTAATCATAAATACGTTTTAGGTCGTCCCGAGCAAGAGGCGCGATGAGCAAGTGATACGAATGCATTCGCGGTGCTTATCCCTTGATATCTTCAAACAAGCTATCCAAAGCCTCTTTAGATTCAATGGTGATACCTTCGTTACGATCCAGTTGCCCGACACCCACTTTCAGTTGCTCGCGAAGGCGTGCGACTTTGACTTCGTGAATCCAGTCTTCGTGAGTATCCATAAAGCGCAATGCCTCGCGGACGACTTCGCTGGCATTGTTGTATAGACCGCTTTCAACTTTGGCTTTAATGCGGGTTTCCAGTTCTGGGGTAAGGGAGACATGCATGGCTTTCTCCAGAGTTAATGAGCCTAAGGCCGAATATGGTGGAAGCTACAATGATTGTCAATGTTTGTATTATGTGCTGCACGGCGAATTCATGCAGGTTGAATCGTGTTTGAGACAGTGCTCACTCAAAGGTCGTGGAAAAATCAGGGCGAAAATAGTATGTGGAGTGGTATAGAGTGAGAAGCACAGCCTGCTTATCTTTCGACATGGAGGCGTGCTCTGTTTTCTGTGCTACTGTTTGGATTACATGATCGAGAATTTCCCGGCCAGCGCCTCTTTTTTGGTCATAATGCCCAAAATACTGCCACGTTCATTAATAATGTACATTCATAAATAGTGATCGGTATCAGGGTAATGCAGTGATCGCTTGTGCATGGCGAATTGATAGTTAAGCCGGTTCGGGAAGTTGGGAGTGCTCCTGTGTATTCCTGCCGACGTATCACCGACAGCTTGAGCATTACCCGATGAATAGGGTATTAAGATTGATCCTGAAGAATTACATTAATATTTTTTGATGGTATTTTGTCGCCAGTTTCCAAGCGCCAAATCAGTAAGCGGAGTGGTAATGCGAGTGGCAAGCTTCGTAACCTATTGAATTATCTACAAAGTAAGTATCCCCCGGCAAAGTCGGGGGCTTTAGTTTGTGAGCCGCTCAAAGCGGCCTAAACGGAGCTAACGCTCCTTGGCCCCTAAAGGGAGCGCCAACTACATCAGGTTTAACTGATCAACTCTGCGATCTTCAGCTTCCTGGTGTTTTATGTACTCTCGAATAACCTTTTCGTCTCGACCAACCGTCGATACGAAATATCCTCTCGCCCAGAAATGTTGCCCCACATAGTTCCTTATACGGCCTGCATACGTTCGAGCTATATGAATGGCGCTTTTTCCTTTGATGAACCCCACCACCTGCGCTACCGAATACTTTGGAGGAATCGAAATCATCATATGCACATGATCCGGCATTATGTGCCCCTCCTCTATCATGCTTTCTCTCTGACCCGCCAGTTTTCGGAATATTTCTCCTAACTCCTGGCGTATCTGGCCATATATCTCCTTCCTTCGATACTTCGGTATAAACACAATGTGATACTTACGCTCCCATCGAGTGTGATTTAAACTGTTTACTTCTCTCATGGTTTCTCCTGAACGTGTTGCTTGGCGGCTCACGCTTGGGAGTTCCCATGAGATTCCCGAATTTGTCAAACTGCTGATGCCTCCCCAGCAGAGCAGGGGGATCTCCTATGTTTGTTTAGACGGACTGAAAGCCGTGGGCGCAAGTTTGTCACCCCACAAGTGGTAGATCGAACAGCCGCTGCTGATGCCAGTAAGATTGGAGTCGTTTACGTGGTGTTTGATTTACTATGGCCAGTTGTCGGCGAAGCGCCAGTATTTCAATAAGCAGGAGGGTGCGGTTTCGGAGTAGACCGAGCAGCGTGGACGAGGGGGGGAGGGCAATAGTTCTCATGCCGGAACGGCACAGTGGGGTGCTATCTGATGCCCTACCGGTCAATCTCTCAATGACCTCCTGTACAGGTGACTGTGACATTTCGGACAGGGATTGGCCCCTCTTTCTGTGCCAGTCCAGGTTACTTCACAGAGCACGCATTCATACCGGACAGGTTCCCCGAGGTTAACTTCCGGCTTGGGTGGCTTCCTAGGTATTGATAATGAATCGGATGGGTGTGCTTCAGTCAAGGTGCCGTCATCGAATACAGGTTCCGTATGCATCTTTATCTGTGTCTTTGCTCTATTTGCTTTGATTTTGGCCTCATCTTTATCAATTTGTGCCGATAGTTCCTGTTGCATCGCTGCAATACGGATCTCCTGGCGTGGGTAGTAAATCCACTGCTTGTTGTCTATTCGGTCAAATAGAAAATGTCTGAGCGCCTGTTGAAAACCACCCGCTTTCCGACTTAGCGTTATGTTTCGGAAAATACGCAGTGTCTCCAACAGATCAATTTGGACAACCCCGACCCGTTTACCCTCAAAATTTGCTGCATTGATCAGGATCTTTTTATCTGGACGTTTCAGAATGATTCCGAGTTTTACCCCTGCAATTTGGCACACTGCGTCCACTGTTATCCCTTTGAGTTTATGATCTGCCAGCCAGTACTCTGGCGTAATTCTGCGCCCTTTGGTAAGTTTTATGGTGCGTTTGTACACTTGATGGGAGTAACGGCTGTACACAGAATGGGCATGGATGTAATCCGGTAACCTGATGGAATCACATTTCTGGAACAGCTGTTTGGCCATTAGTGCAACCGAGAGGTAGAAAGAGTACTCGCATTGCTCAACCTTGTTCCCCTCAAATCCTCGCAATGCATGGGCAAAGTGCCATTGATTGATCTCCCCCTTCCGCGCGATCAATGGTGCATGGCACGATGGGCACACACAGTCGCATTCTTTCCCTTTTTGAACTTTGGAGACATCAACCAGCTGTTCATCGGCCTTTCGAAGAGCGAATGGGATCAAGGTCAGATGTTTGCCGTGCTTTTTGTATCCCATACCGTAGTGTCAAAGTTTGCTGCCAATTTCGTAATGGTTTTTTTGCCTCCCGGCTAGCCTCAAAGGGGCTCACACCGACTCATCCAGCAGGTTGGCCTTGTCAATGCCGGAAACGGTTAGCGAGTAGGCTTTTCACGTCGGCAGAGACGCGCAGGTCAATGCGTTCGTCAGCTTATTGTCTCAGGCCACTTCCTGGATGTATGGAGAACTCTGAGTATCACAACACTGTTTTCCTCAACACGATAGGCAATGATGTAGGGAATATCGACCAGTACTTTTTCACGGGTTCCTGGCACTCGTCCGGGTCTGCCCATGCCAGGCTGATCAGCGAGTTCGGGCACGGCGCTACGGATGCGGTCTGCAACCCTGGCGGCGGCTGAAGGATTGTCTATGGCGATAAAGCGCCGGACTTGAATCAAATCATTGATGGCGTCGTCCTGCCATCTTATTCGCATTCCGGTGCGTCTCCTTCCTCATCAGTACCCCAGCCAGCCAGCCAGTGGTCGACGGCATTATGGCTGGCATATTTTGCCGTTCCATTGTCTGCCCTTTCAAAAGCAGTTCGTACCGCCTGCGCTTGCCATTCCTCCTGGGCCAGGTAGCGGCGCAGGGCATCAAGGGCAAGGAATGAACGGGTCCGGCCGGTAGATTCCGACAATTTTTCCAGTTGTTCACCGATCTCTTCGGGTACGCGTATACTTAGGGTGGTCATTGAGGGACGCCTTTTTGTATGCAATGTGTACATTGTAGCGCGAATGGGTAATTACAGCACCCGAACAATTTGCCTGGAAAAGCAGAATCCAGGAGTTTGTAACCTGACCCTGGTGCGAATTGCTACTCAAGCGGCAACGGTCTAAAGGGCGTTGGATAAGTCGAGAGTAGGAGTTTTATGCTTGGCTGAGTGGTATAACGAGTGGAAAATGGCATAACCGATTGAATTATCTGCATATTGTGCGGACTGCAAAGCCGTGGACCTCGGTTCGATTCCGGGTTCAGCCTCCAATAATATCAATGAGATACGAGTGATGTGATTGTCCTGGAATTGTTGTTTTTTTGAGCGTAATCACGATAATCAATGTGGTCATGTTCACGCTATTTGATGGTGTTTCCGGTGACGCTCAGCGGGAGTGTAGTGACCGAGCTCTCTGCCGATCGTGGTGTTGATGAAGTTCTGAGATTAG
>JAESPD010000084.1 GCA_016756855.1 gamma proteobacterium endosymbiont of Lamellibrachia anaximandri
CACCCTATCCGATTGATATTTCTGTGATTATTTACGCTTCATGCATGCAGGGGGAATTAAAATACTATCCCGAAAATATTAGCTACTACTTATATTTGCCGGCAAAAAACGGTGAAACTTCAGTCAGATAACAATACTCAAGGCAATAAAGGGCACAAGGTTAAACAGGAATATGCCGATTTTAAACAGAGCCATGCCCGTATAGTGAATGGTATCGAATCGCTCAACCGTCAGACTGAACCATTGACTGTGCATACGGTAGATCCATTCGTGGGCCAACATGAAAAACAGAAACCACCAAATAAGCAGGCCGATATTGATCACAGCACACCAAAACAGCGTATCTCGAATAAGATTGATCTCCATATTCACACCTTCCCAAATATTTATGCAATGCAGGATATACTCTTACAAGTTTAGACAGCCTTTCAGTGTTTGATTTAGCCTCTTGTCGAGAATATTTTGCAAGAAAGAGTAAACCACTCTGGAGAAGAGTTTTCAATTCGAGCGGATAAAGGAAAAGCCAGTTAAGTGGACAAAAAATAGAGAGTTTTGTAAAGAATTCGAGGCATTAAAAAAGGGCGCTCGATATGAGCGCCCTTGGATCGGAGAGGGGGGATCCGATCTTATTTTGCAGCTGCAGGCTGTGCAACCGGTGCCAGCGGAGCTACAGGTGCGTAGGGGGCGTAGCCGTAACCCCGGTAGCTGTTGTGAGCGTTGCCGCGAGCTTTGCCAGAGAAGTTCATGTTGAAAGCCATATCCCCATCACCCATGCCGTCGAACATGCCATTGTTGTAGCCGTTGTCATTGAAGCCCCAGAAAGCGTTGGCCTGGGTGGAAGCGATAAGAGCAGCGATGGAGATGATTTTTTTCATGATTATTTACCTGTCAGTAATGTTAATAAATGTTGTTGATTAGATTTTCGGTCTCAGTGACTCGATGTGAAGTAGTATATAAGAATATACTAAAATAGCAATACTTTTTTCCAGGTGGTAATGATTTGGATGGATATTAGGACTGGCGTTGGAAACTCACGGGATTTGAGTGAGCTATTAGAAGTACAATGTAACTCCCGATTACCCCTGAATTTCAGCCATGATCGGAGAGTGTTTTTCAATCCGCAAAAACGCAAATAACGCGATTATTCCTTCAGCATTAAGTCATTGCATCCGAGCAATAAGCCCTATTCTGTAATCATTGAACCAGCCGATGCAGATGAATAACAATCAGGTTTTCATACAAAATCATTGCATTTGCGCTTTTTGCGTTGTTCGCGGATAAATCTCTTTCCCTATAGTGGCTGAGTGATTGGGGGAATCAGAATGTTGTTTGTCAAATAGGCTGCAATTGAGCAGGCCGACAAACGGCAGGCATTAAAAAAGCCGGAGTGGTAATCCACTTCGGCTTCTTCATAATTGGTCCGGGCGAGATGATTCGAACATCCGACCCCCACAACCCCATTGTGGTGCGCTACCAAGCTGCGCTACGCCCGGAAAGGAGGGGGAATACTAGGCAGTTAACCCAGCATTGTCAATCCAAACCGGGCTATCTTTTTAGTAACTGCAGCAGGCCCTCAAGTTCGGCGCGAAGCTGTTTCACAATCTGATGGCTCTGGTTCTGATCGTCCTTGGCCGTGTCACCGGAGAGCTGCTGTCGGGCTCCACCAATTGTGAATCCCTGTTCATAGAGCAGGCTGCGAATCTGACGAATCATGAGCACGTCGTGACGCTGATAATAGCGCCGGTTACCGCGCCGCTTCACGGGCTTGAGCTGAGGAAACTCCTGCTCCCAGTAGCGAAGCACATGGGGTTTCACCTGGCAGAGGTCGCTGACCTCACCAATGGTGAAATAGCGTTTGCCCGGAATGGAGGGCAGTTGGTTATTGCTGCTGCTGGGATCCAGCATAGGCTTCTACCCGTGCTTTGAGTTTTTGTCCGGGCCTGAATGTAACTACCCGCCGGGCTGAGATCGGGATCTCTTCGCCGGTCTTTGGGTTACGTCCAGGCCGCTGTTTCTTTTCGCGCAGGTCAAAATTACCAAACCCGGAAATCTTCACCTGGCTGCCCTCTTCCAGGGCCTGGCGAATCTCCTCAAAAAACATCTCCACCATCTCTTTGGCTTCGCGTTTATTGAGTCCGAGTTCCTCGAACAATCTCTCCGCCATGTCCGCTTTGGTCAGTGACATATCCTATTCTCTCAACTTCGCACCGAATTCTTTAGACAATCTTTTTAACACAGTGTCGACCACACCTTCAACTTCTTCATCAATAAGCGTGTGAGATTTTTCCTGTAAAATCAATCCCAATGCGAGGCTTTTTCGACCCGAATCTATGTTATCTCCAGTATAGACATCAAAAAGACGAATGTCTTTAACAATCTCGGGGGCTGCCTCACGCACACAGGCACGCACTGCTTCAAATGTGACCGATTCGCCCACCACCAGCGCGATATCCCTGCGGATGGAGGGAAACTTGGAGAGCGGCTCAAATGCCGGTAGAAGACCCTCTTCGACACTCTCCAGTAATATTTCAAAGAGGTAGGTGGCACCTGAGAGATCGAGTTTTTTCTCCAGTTCGGGGTGCAACATACCGATCCAGCCCACTTGCTTCCCGTGATATTCAATAGTCGCAGTCTGGCCTGGATGCAACGCTGAGTGCACCGCCGGCTTGAATACAAAACCGTCGGCATCACCGGTTAGTGCAAGTACCGCTGCCAGATCCGCCTTGAGATCGAAAAAATCCACTGGAGCCGCCTGCGCACCCCACTGTTCAGCAATCCGCTTGCCCGTAATCAGGCCAGCCAGCATGGGATCCTGAGCGATCTTCTCCCCTTCGCGACGGAAGCGCAGGCCGGATTCAAAGATCCGTATCCTCTCATGCTGGCGGGATTGGTTGTATTGGGCGGCCTGCAGCAGACCCGGCCAGAGGCTGGTGCGCATCACCGACATATCAGCCGAGATGGGATTTGCAAGTTTAACCCCGGACAGATCCGGATCGACTGACTTTTGTAACTCAGGACTGATGAAGGTATAGGTAACGACCTCCTGAAAACCCCTTGCCACCAGCAGATGCTTGGCCCGATTGAGGTCGTAGGCGGTCTCCTGTTTACTCCGCATATCCATGCCGGACATACCGCGATTGGTGGGAATCCTGGCGTAACCGTAGATGCGACCGATCTCCTCGATCAGATCCTCCTCGATGGAGATATCGAAGCGGCAGCTTGGCGCCTTGACCCGCCAGCCACTTTCAACGGATTCCACCTGCATCTCCAGGCGGGTGAGAATATCGACAATCTCCTCTGCTGAGACCTCGACACCGAGGATTTTATTGACCCGCAGGTGGCGCAGCAGGATCTCGGGACGCGCCTCGATTTTGTCAGGACTGGCGACCTCAACAATCGGCCCCGGCTGACCACCGACGATCTCCATCAGCAATGCAGTGGCGCGTTCCACCGCTTTTGTCTGCAACTCAGGGTCGACCCCACGTTCAAACCGGTGAGATGAATCGGTATGCAAACCGTAAGCACGCGCCTTGCCCGCGATGGCGGTGGGGGTAAAGAAGGCGCTCTCAAGCAGGATATCGGTGGTGGTTTCGGTGACTCCAGAACCCTCACCGCCCATGATGCCCGCCAGCGCCAGGGGACGCGACCCATCGGCAATCACCAGCGTATCGGACTTGAGTTCGACCTCCTGTGCACCGAGCAGAGTCAATTTTTCACCCGGCTTAGCCAAACGTACCTGGATCGGTGCACTCAGCCGGTTAAGGTCGAAGGCGTGCATCGGCTGTCCCAACTCCAGCAGAACATAGTTGGTAACGTCGACCACCGGACTTAGACTGCGAATACCCCCCCGGCGCAACCGCTCAACCATCCAAAGTGGAGCCTCAGATTTAGCGTCTATTCCTTTGATTATTCGACAGATATATCGCGGACATGCTTCAGGCGCAGAGACATCCACCTCAAAGCGATCCTCAATAGCTGCTGCAATAGCAGGCATCTCAGGTGGTGTCACAGAGCAGCGGTTGATAACTCCCACATCCCGTGCGATCCCAAGCAAGCCCAGACAGTCGCCACGATCCGGGGTCAGATCAACATCGATCACATGATCCTCAAGACCGAGGTAGATCCGAAAATCCTCACCCACCGGCGCATCCGTCGGTAGAGGCATGATGCCGTCGGAGGATTCGGCCAAGCCCAACTCGCTGGCAGAGCAGATCATGCCCAGCGACTGCACGCCGCGCAACTTAGCCTTCTTTATCTTGAAATCACCGGGCAGTCTGGCGCCCACTACAGCGGTCGGCACACGCATACCCTGGGCGACATTGGCCGCCCCACAGATAATCTGCAACGGCTCATCACCTGCCACATTCACGGAACAGATGCGCAGCTTCTGCGCATCAGGATGGGCCTCGATGGAGAGTACCTCGCCCACTACGACACCACTGAATGCCGGCGCTGCAGGCTCCACGGAGTCCACTTCGAGACCCGCCATACTGAGCTGATCAGACAGTTCATCCGTTGAGACTTCCGGGTTGGCCCACTCACGCAGCCAGGCTTCACTGAATTTCATTTTATTGCCCGTATTAAATTTGAATCGTTTGTCCGCGAAAACCGCAAATAACGCGAATATTTTTCAATTATTTTTTGCCTGATTTGCGCTTTTCGCGGACTGAATAACTAAGCAAACTGCTTCAAAAATCGCAGATCGTTTTCGAAAAACAGCCGCAAATCGTTGACCCCGTAACGCAGCATGGTGAGCCGTTCGACGCCCATGCCAAAGGCATATCCGGTGTACTTCTCACTGTCGATACCGACGTGCCGGAATACCTCCGGGTGGATCATGCCGCACCCGAGCACCTCCAGCCAGCCTGTATGACTGCATACACGACATCCATCACCGCCGCACATCACGCACTCGATATCCACTTCGGCGGAGGGTTCTGTGAAGGGAAAATAGGAGGGACGGAAACGCAGCTTCAGCTCTCGCTCAAAGAAGCTGGTGAGAAAGTCGTAGATCACGCCCTTCAGGTCGGCGAAGGAGACATCCTTATCCACCAGGAACCCCTCCACCTGATGAAACATCGGCGTGTGGGTCAGATCGGAATCACAACGATAGACTCGCCCCGGGGCGATGATCTTCATCGGCGGCTCACCCCCCTCCATGGTGCGGATCTGCACTGGTGAAGTATGGGTACGCAGCAGCATATGCGCGTCGAAATAGAAGGTATCGTGCATCGCACGCGCAGGGTGATGCGCGGGGATGTTGAGGGCTTCGAAGTTGTGGTAGTCGTCCTCGATCTCCGGCCCCTCCACCACCTCATAACCCGCGTGGGCAAACAGGATCTCGATACGTTCGAGGGTGCGGGTTACCGGGTGCAGTCCACCGCTCTGCAGACCACGTCCGGGCAGAGTCACGTCGACCCGTTCTGAAGAGAGGCGTTCTGCCAAAGCCTGCGATTCAAGCAGCACTTTACGCGCATCGATGGCTGCCTGCAGGGCCTGCTTGGCCTTGTTTATCGCCTGTCCTGCCTGGGGGCGTTCCTCTTTTGGCAGGGTACCCAATTTCTTGAGCTGGCCGGTCAGCAGACCGCTTTTGCCGAGGTACTTGACCCGTACCTCATCCAAAGCGGCTAATCCGGCAGCCGCTGCAATGGCAGCTTCAGCCTCACCGACCAGTTGTTCGATATCCAGCGGGGATTCCATCTGTTGCAAACCTTTTACCTGTGGATTGGAATACGCGTAATGCGATCCAAATCAATACACACATCACCAATAAAAAAGGGAAAGGCCTTCAGGCCTTCCCCCTTTTCGAGTCATTTCGTCCACCGCTCAGGCAATGGACGACGACAAGCGTTTAGCTGGAGAGAGCGGCCTTGGCCTTTTCTGCCAGCGCGGCAAAAGCCGGCTTGTCGTGTATAGCCAGATCGGCCAGCATCTTGCGATCGATCTCGATCTCGGCGATGTTCAGACCATTGATCATACGGCTGTATGAGAGACCGTTGTCACGGGCGCCAGCGTTGATACGAGCAATCCACAGGGCGCGGAACTGACGTTTCTTCTGGCGGCGGTCGCGATAAGCGTACTGACCGGCCTTGATGACGGCCTGCTTGGCAACACGGTAAATTTTGCGTCGGGCTCCATAATAACCTTTCGCTTCATCAAGCACTTTCTTATGGCGGGCATGTGCTTGTACACCACGTTTAACTCTTGGCATTGTTCAAATCCGATTCGTTGTAATTAGGCGTATGGCATCATGCGACGTGCTACTGCTACGTCAGCCTTGGCCAGGGTTGCTGGAGAGCGCAAATGGCGCTTCCGCTTGGTGCTCTTCTTCGTCAGGATATGACGGCGATGAGACGAGTTTCGCTTGAACGAACCGGATGAGGTGCGTTTGAACCGTTTGGCCGCACCACGATTGGTCTTTATCTTAGGCATTGCTTTCTAAACTCCGCGATTGGTAACGCCACATGGCGTTTTGAATTACTTTTTCTTGGGGCCCAGCACCATCACCATCTGGCGGCCTTCCATCGCAGGTTTCTGCTCCACCTGACCATATTCGGCCAGATCGGCTTCCACCCGCTCCAGGAGTTCCAATCCCAGTTCGCGATGTGCGTGCTCACGACCACGGAACCGCATGGTCACCTTGGTCTTGTCCCCATCTTTCAGGAAACGTATCAGGTTGCGTAGTTTTACCTGATAATCCCCTATTCCCGTCCCTGGCCGAAATTTGATCTCTTTGACCTGAACCTGCTTCTGCTTCTTCTTGGCGGCCTGTTTCTGCTTCTTTGCATCGAAGATAAACTTACCGTAATCCATGACGCGGCAAACCGGAGGCTCCGCGTTAGGTACAATTTCCACCAAATCCAAACTAGCCCCGCTGGCGACCGTTTTGGCCTCATCCAACGAAACGATACCCAATTGTTCGCCTTCAGCGCCCACAAGTCTGACTTGCGAGCCAGTAATCTGGTCATTCAGGCGATGCTTTTTAGGTGCAGCGATAACAGTTTCCTCCGAAGAACTTCAATCCCGATAAGTAGAAAAGCACCGGCATTCCGGTGCCTTGCGCCACTTAGTTCACACGCTTTGTGACATCTTCATCCAAACGATTTATGAACTCATCCATCGGCAAGCTGCCGAGGTCTTCGCCCGTGCGCGTTCGAACCGCCACTGTGCCCTGCTCCATTTCCCGGTCGCCAACGACCAACAGATAGGGCACCCGCATTAACGTGTGCTCGCGGATTTTATAGCCAATCTTCTCGTTTCTCAAGTCCGATTCGACTCGAAAACCTTTATCTCGCAGGCGCTTGACGCAATATTCGGCATATTCTGCCTGTCGATCCGTGATATTCATGATCACGGCCTGCACCGGTGAGAGCCAAACAGGCATGGCACCGGCATAGTGTTCGATAAGAATACCGATGAAACGCTCCAGGGAACCGAGTATCGCCCGATGCAGCATAACCGGCACCTGTTTGCTGTTGTCCTCGGCGATATAGTGCGCTCCAAGGCGCTCTGGCATGGAGAAATCGAGCTGGATGGTGCCCAACTGCCAGACCCGATTGAGGCAGTCCCGCAGGGAGAATTCGATCTTCGGACCATAGAATGCGCCCTCCCCCGGTTGCAGCTCCCATTCCAGATCCTTATGGTTGAGCGCATCTTCAAGTGATTTCTCGGCCTTATCCCATATAGCGTCTGCTCCCACGCGTTTTTCAGGTCGCGTTGAAAGCTTGACCAGGATCTCTTCAAAACCAAAATCACGATAGACTTCAAACAGCAGATCGATAAATGCGGAGACCTCGGAGAGAACCTGATCCTCAGTGCAAAAGATATGGGCATCGTCCTGCACGAAGTTTCGGACCCGCATCAGACCATGCAGGGTACCTGACGGTTCATTACGGTGGCAGGAGCCAAACTCCGCCAGACGCAACGGCAGATCCCGATAACTCTTCAGCCCGTGGTTATAGATCTGGATGTGGGCAGGACAGTTCATCGGTTTGATAGCGTAGTCCCGATTCTCTGAATGAGTGGAGAAGATCATGTCTCCAAACTTGTCCCAGTGACCGGATTTCTCCCACAAACTACGGTCGATGATCTGTGGCGTACACACCTCCTGGTAGCCATGACCCCGCAGTTTTTCACGCACGTACTGCTCGACGACAAGGTAGATGCTCCAGCCCTTGTCGTGCCAGAAGACCATACCCGGCGCCTCTTCCTGGGTATGGAACAGGTCCTGAGCCTTGCCTATCTTGCGATGGTCACGCTTCTCCGCCTCTTCGAGCCGGTGCAGGTAGGCCTTTAGCTCCTTTTTGTCACGCCAGGCGGTGCCGTAGATGCGCTGCAGCATCGCATTGTCGGAGTTGCCACGCCAGTATGCGCCGGCCAGTTTCATCAATTTGAAGCCCTTGCCAAGCTTGCCGGTACTCGGCAGGTGGGGGCCGCGGCAGGCATCAAACCAGTCACCCTGACGATAGATGGTGACCTCTTCCCCCTCAGGGATGATGTCCTGAATGATCTCGACCTTGTACTCTTCACCCAGCTCGGCGAACTTTTTGACCGCCTCATCACGATCCCACACCTCGCGTTCCAGAGGCAGATCACGCTTGACGATCTCCCGCATACGTTGCTCGATTTTTTCCAGATCCTCCGGAGCAAAGGGCACTTCGCGGGCGAAATCGTAGTAAAAACCATCCTCGATAGCAGGGCCGATGGTTACCTGGGTACCGGGAAACAGCTCTTGCACCGACTGGGCCATGATATGAGCTGCATCGTGACGCATCAGTTCCAGCGCGTCCTCATCGCGGCTGGTGACAATCGCCAGTTCGCAATCTCCATCCAATATATAAGAGGTATCCACCAGCTCACCGTCAACACGACCGGCAAGCGCCGCCTTGGCCAGGCCGGGGCCTATATCGGCAGCAACATCGTGGATGGTGACCGGTTGGTCGAATTCACGCTGGGAACCATCAGGCAGGGTAATAACAGGCATTTCTACTCCTCATCAGTGGTAGCCCATACGAGAGGCCACTTGATCTTAAACCGCTTAAATCAATCATTTAACCCGTCTGGATGGAGCATCGGCAATGAAGCGGCTATCCGCTTCTCCCAACACTCCAGATCCAGAGAATGCGCGACTCTAGCATAGACCTCACATGTCTGACCATTACCCAAGGCGGACATGCAAAAATGTGAAGCAGTCGGCTTTCCATCGCTTCAAGAAAACAGGGTTTATGCCGATAATCAATTTTGACCGGAGCTATGGTTTGATTCCGGCAACTACAAAGCAAGATCAAATGCAGACAGTGAGCGCAGAATTATCCGAAACACCCACTTCGCAAGAAGTCCATGAAAAACCGGTCATTCTGATTGCAGATGATTCCCGGGTGGTGCGGGCATCGCTACAAAAGATTCTCAAAAATGATTTCACTGTAATCGAGACGAAAGACGGCGAAGAAGCCTGGAAAAAGCTCACTGAAGCTCCGCTGGTTCACGTCGTATTTTCTGATCTGTCGATGCCCAACCTAAATGGTTTCGGCCTGCTCGGCAGAATCCGTCAATCAACAAACCCCAATATCCGGGAGACACCCTTCGTGGTGATCACCGGCAACGAGGACAATGAGAAGATCCGCTCCAATGCACTGAAATGCGGTGCAACCGATCTTATCATCAAACCGTTCCAGCCGATCGAAATCACCGCTCGCGCCAAGGCCTGCGCCAACAATCACCAGAAGATGCTCGATGCCGCCGCAAGGTTTCAGCATGAGTCGATCATCGATCCAACCACGGGCCTTGCCAATCTGCACTATTTCACCCAGCGAGCAAGAAAAGATCTCGCATTTGCCCTGCGGCACAAAAACGAACTGGCACTGGCTCTGCTTGAGATTGATCAATTCGAAAAGATAGCTGCGCAAAACAGCAATGCTGTGACTAACAGAATCCTCAATGCAACAGCCCAGCTGGTGAAGAAACAGGCGCGCACAGAAGATACTGCAGCCTATTTCGGTGAAGGCAAGTTTGCTCTGCTGCTACCCGCGACAAATGACATTCGGGCAAAATACCAGGGGAAACGTGTTCTCAATGGCATCAAGAAACTTGCGCTTCCCAGTGGAGATAAGATAACCGCCAGTCTGGGTATTGCAGCACCTGACATAAAACCCGGGATTCTGGTCAGAGACCTGCTGGTCATTGCTCAGAGACGCCTGAACAATGCGCTCACTGCTGGTGGTGACCGTATTATCAAGCAGGATTCATCGCCACTAAACAGTGTACCTGCATTACCAGGAGAAACCCCGGACAGCCACAGTGCTGAACCGGCTGATCCAGCTTCTGGATCTTATCTGAATGCTTCCATCCTCTTCCCGCCAGACACAAGCGATCTCCTTGACTCGAACAGTGAGACTCGGGGGCAGTTGGAAGAGGAAGTGGAAAATCTGCGTACAGAAGTTGAAATTCTGCGCATGCGGGCAGAAGCTGCAGAACGGTCCCAGGATAAATTAGCCAGGTCAGTATCGGCGCGCCGGAAACTGGAGGAGGAGCTACAGACCCTTCAGGCCGAATATCAAGCAATGCGCAACCGGGCAAAAGCAGCAGAATTGACCAATACCCAGCTCTCAAAAGCCTCTTCCACGAGGCTACAGGCAGAACAGGAGGTTCAACAGTACATTGAGGAAGAAAACTCTCAGTTGAAGGGGGATAACGATGCCTTCAGACAACGCGCCGAAGCCGCTGAAATAGCGGCACGCAGCGCCAAAGCAGATGTGGAACGATTACAGACGCTACTTGAAACTGTCAATGAACAGTTCGAGGCACAACTGGCCAGCGAGCAAAAAGCCCGGACAGAGGCTGAACACAGAGTCAAACAGCTCAAATCCGGCAATATCGATTGGACTCCAGTAAAACCACAGCAGACACCTGTAGCAACCCAGCAGCAGAGAGTGACTCCTGTCGCCAAATCTGCATTCAAGGAGATTGAGGCAACGCCGAAAAACCGTTGGCCACTACTCCTCGCGCTGCTCACGGTTGCCTTGGTCAGCATCGGAGCAGCAATCTATTTCACCGATATCTTCGGCTCAACTGCAGAGCCCATTCGGCAGGCACTCATCAAGAAAAATGAGCCCGTTCAGACAATCCTGCAAGAACCCATCCCCGTCCCAGTCCCAGCCCACGACTCACTGGAGCTGGAGCATGTCGTCATTACTCCTGAAATCGTAGACGCACCATCTTATAAAGGCACCCGGAAAGAGGCGGAAGAGCGGGTTCGGCAAGCCGCCGAGCAAGAATTTAATCGTTTAAAAGCCAGCACCGAGGCTAATTGACGCTTTCCCGCCCTCCAGGTATCAGGCTCAACCGCCAGCTGCCTATTCCGCTGGTTTGTATTCAAAAATCGACGCATGCAAAGGCCACCCGGACTGATCCACCACCACAACCGTCCATTTTCCCAGCATGTTGGGGTTCAGGGTCTTCTGTGAAAAAACCCGCCAACGGGATCCACCCACATCAAAGGGGATCTCGGACATCACTTGGCCATCATACTCCCACCGGTGCGTAACCTTGCGCCCCTGCAAATGTCGCAGGTCAGTGAAAAAGTAAATACTGGTGGCAGTGTTTTCCAATACCACCATCCGGTCTATAGGTTCTCGTGCTTCAATTCCGGAAGTAAACACTGCACGGGCTACCCGAGCATCAGGTATGGGTGATGAGTCGGGCGGCTCAGCGAACGCTGGAAGGCTCACCACGACGAATAGAAAAATTCTTGCAAGGAAACCTCGCCATTGCTTTATACCGCACATCACTAGTGTCCCAACGTTAAATCGAATAAATTCAATTGGTTATCCATGGCGCATTCTTCACTTTTGCAATCGGATTTCATAAGCAACTGATCCAATGGGGTTTTCTCGAAAAGAGTAAGGCTCAA
>JAESPD010000085.1 GCA_016756855.1 gamma proteobacterium endosymbiont of Lamellibrachia anaximandri
CTCTTTTCGAGAAAACCCCATTGGATCAGTTGCTTATGAAATCCGATTGCAAAAGTGAAGAATGCGCCATGGATAACCAATTGAATTTATTCGATTTAACGTTGGGACACTAGTGATTGGATATGATTGTTCATGCCACACCTCCTAGTGTCATGCTCAACACTAAAGGAGATGGTTTAACTGAGCTGGTCCCTTACCGCCAATCAGGTGTCTGAAGGCGCCACTCGATCATATTTGTGAGGGATGGGTTTGGGTCCGTTCTCTGGATGTTTCCCTGAACTGCTGTGGGCTCTGGCCGGTCCAGCGTTTGAAGGCGCGGGAGAAATTGCTCGGCTCGCTGAAGCCCAGCATATAGCCGATTTCGATGATCTGCCGCTCGCTGTTTGTCAGATACTCCTGCGCCAGTTGCCGGCGTGTCCCTGCCAGTATCTCTTTGTAACTTGTCCGTTCGTTTTTCAGCTGCCGCTGGAGGCTCCGCAGACTCATATTGAGTCGCTGTACAATCGACGCTTCACTGATGGTCCCGCCTGGTAGGGCATCGATGATCAGCGTCCTGAGCCGTGCGGAAAGCGTCTGGGGGTCAAATCGCTGCAGATATTCGATGACGACCTGATCGTTTATTCTTGCCAAATCAGGGTTGGCGGTGGGCAGTGGACGGTCGAATGTTTCCCGATCAAACAGGATCTGGTTGCTAACGCTGGAGAAGGTGACGGGGCAATCGAAGTAGTGGTGGTAGCGGGTGGCGCATCTGGCTGGGGGTTTTCTTTGCAGATAGACGTGAATGGGACGCACTGTGGAACCGGCCGTGATGCGGGACATCTCCACAAACACGGCCAGGGTGCCGTCGATGGAAGCGGGATCAGGTGTGACCCTGAAACGTTCTGTGGAGAAGTCGATTCTATAGCAATCACTCTCTGGGTTCAGGCTGATCTTGAATGCAGTGGAGAGGAAACGCTGGTAACAGACGACCCGTTCGATTGCTTCGCGCAGGCTGTTACTCGATATCATGGAGAGCCCAATCCCATGTAGTGCGGCAGGTTGCACCACATCTGCCAGTCCCAATCCGAAACACTCGTCCCCGGACCACTCCACAGCCAGCCGCCATGCACGCTGCATCAAAGGGACTGGGATTCGTCCATTCGGGTCGTTGTATTCATCGGCCCTGATGCCCAGCTGTGCAAGAAATAGATCAAGGTCGATACCCTTGGCAATAACGGCCTGGGCCAGCAGTGTGGCGGCGCTGACCAGGGTCGTGTTGGTGCTCTGTTCTTCCGATGCCTTCATCAGCGACTTGGATATTCCAGATATTATTTTGTTGTCCATAGGGTACAATTCGCCCCCATGTTTTGCGAATACGATCTTCACAACCACTCCACCGCCTCAGACGGTACTCTGACGCCTGCCAGCCTGGTGCAAATGGCGGCAGATGCCGGTGTGCGCGTATTGGCATTGACCGATCATGACAGTACCGAAGGAGTCCCCGAGGCGATGGAGGCGGCCGCACGGCTGGATATCCATCTGATTGCGGGGGCTGAAATATCCGTCACCTGGCAGCGGCAGACGGTCCACATCGTGGCGCTGAATCTCGACACCGATTGTGGCGTACTGCAAGAAGGTCTGAAAGGCCTGCGCCAGCGGCGGGATCGACGTGCAGAGGAGATATCGCGGCGGCTGGAGAAGAGCGGAATTCCCGATGCACTCGAAGGGGCGCGCAGCTTTTCCAACGGCAGACTGATCAGCCGTACTCACTTTGCACGTTATCTGGCAAAGATTGGCGCAGCTTCCGATGAACGGGCTGTTTTCAAACATTTTCTGGTCAATGGCAAGCCTGGACATGTTGCGGGCCAGTGGGCCTCCCTGGGTGAGGCGGTCGGCTGGATCAGGGAGGCTGGAGGACAGGCGGTAGTGGCGCATCCGGCTCGATACAGAATGACGCGCACCAAGCTGCGGCGTCTGCTGGCGGATTTTGTCGAGGTTGGTGGCGTGGTGCTGGAGGTTGTCTCCGGCAGCCATAGCAAGGATGAGGCCTTTACCATGGCCCGGCACGCTGAGGATTTTGCTCTGCTGGCATCGGCGGGCTCAGATTTCCACACACCGGAAAATCCCTGGATTGCGTTGGGACGCTTACCACCGCTTCCCGATGGCTGTGTCCCTGTTTGGCGGGATTGGGGCCTCGCGTTGGAGAACCCAATACGGGCAATGTCAGTTTGACGGACGAGAGATATGGCGCAGTTTTTTCAGATACACCCCGATAACCCTCAGCCGCGTTTGATCCGCCAGGCGGTAAATATCATCCGTCAGGGCGGCTTGGTGATCTATCCGACAGACTCCAGTTATGCCTTGGGCTGCCAGATCGGCGATAAGGGAGCGATGGAGAAGATCCGGCGTATTCGCAAGTTGGATGAGAGCCACAATTTTACGCTTGTGTGCCGGGATCTCACTGAGATCTCCAACTATGCCAAGTTGGGTAATCAGGAGTTCAGACTGCTGAAGACGCTGACACCCGGACCCTACACTTTTATCCACCAGGCCACAAAGCAGGTACCCCGCCGGCTGCAGCACGCCAAGAGAAAAACCATCGGTATCCGCGTGCCCGACAACCAGATTGCAAGGGATATGCTCGAAGAGCTGGGAGAGCCGATCATGAGCACCACGCTGATCCTGCCGGGTGATGAAATGCCGCTCACCGATCCCTATGAGATGCGGCAGATTCTTGATCATGAGGTGGACTTGATCATCGATGGTGGTTATTGCGGTTTTGAACCCACCTCTGTGGTGGTGATGACGGAGGGGACGCCGGAAATTGCCAGGGCCGGCAAGGGCGATGTCTCCCTGTTCGAGGTATAATCCGTCGATGGACGAAATCTTATACAAGCTTTCCATTTTTGCGCTGCCCCTGCTGTTTGCCGTCACCGTGCATGAAGCCGCCCACGGCTGGATGGCGGAGAAGCTGGGAGACAGCACCGCGCGTATGCTCGGGCGGGTGACGCTGAACCCTCTCCGGCACATCGATCCTGTCGGTACAGTGGTGGTGCCGATTGCAGTTTATCTGCTTAGCGGATTTATATTTGGCTGGGCCAAACCGGTGCCGGTCAACTGGAATAATCTGCGCAATACCCGGCGGGATGTGGCACTGGTGTCCCTGGCCGGGCCGGGTGCAAATTTCCTGATGGCCCTGATCTGGGCGCTGCTGATCTATCTGGGATTATGGATTTTTAATTCACTTGAATGGGTTGCGCGCCCATTGATCTACATGGGTGTGGCCGGTGTCCTTTTCAACGCTATTTTAATGGCGCTGAACCTGCTGCCGGTGCCGCCTCTGGATGGTGGTCGCGTTGTCTATTCACTGTTGCCGCCGAAGATGGCACAGGTCTACTCCCGTCTTGAACCCTATGGTCTGTTTATTGTTGTCCTGTTGTTGGCGACAGGTCTGCTGGGGATGATTCTCTGGCCCCTGGTTGGTTTGACCATTTCGATCCTGCCGGCAACGGACATTGTGACTCAACTGATCCCCGTCATTCTCAGTCCCGCAAGGAGTTGATCTTGAATTCTGTTTCCGCACAGCACTCGCGCGTGCTCTCCGGCATGCGCCCTACCGGACGTCTCCATCTGGGCCACTATCACGGCGTGCTGAAAAACTGGGTGGAACTCCAGCACGAGCACGAGTGTTTCTTCTTCGTTGCCGACTGGCATGCATTGACCACTCACTACGATGACCCCTCGGTGGTTCCGGCGAGTGTGCGCGATATGGTGATCGACTGGCTGGCAGCCGGTGTCGATACCGAGAAGGCGACCCTGTTCGTGCAATCCCATGTGCCGGAACATGCGGAGTTGCATCTGCTGCTCTCCATGATTACCCCGCTGGGCTGGCTGGAGCGGGTACCCAGTTACAAGGATCAGCAGGAGAAGCTGAAAGAGAAGGATCTGGCTACCTATGGTTTTCTCGGTTATCCACTGCTGCAGTCTGCAGATATCCTGATCTACAAGGCCGGATATGTTCCGGTGGGCGAGGATCAGGTGGCGCATGTTGAACTGACCCGTGAAGTGGCGCGCCGCTTCAACCACATCTATGGGCGTGAGGCCGACTTCGAAGAGAAGGCAGAGCAGGCGAAGAAGAAGATGGGCAAAAAGAACGCCAAGGCGTTCGATCGATACCGCCGCGCCTATCAGGAGCAGGGTGATCTGGAAGCGTTGACCTCGGCCCGCGACCTGCTCGAATCCCAACAAAACATCACCGACAGCGACCGGGAACGGCTGTTCGGTTTTCTTGAGGGGGGTGGCAGGATCATCCTGGTGGAGCCCCAGCCACTGTTGACCAAGGCATCAAAGATGCCGGGGCTGGACGGCCAGAAGATGTCCAAGTCCTACGGCAATACCATCTCTCTGCGGGAGAGCCCGGAAAATCTGGAAACCATCCTTAAGCGCGTGCCCACCGACACCAACCGGGTGCGGCGTACCGATCCTGGCGATCCGGCCAAATGTCCGGTCTGGCAGTTTCACGAGGTCTACTCCAATGCTGAGATAAAGAATTGGGTGCAGGAGGGGTGCCGCTCTGCTGGAATCGGCTGTCTCGACTGCAAGGCGCCGGTCATCGAATCAGTGCTGGCGGAACTCAGACCGATGCAGGCGAGGGCGGAGGCGTTCGAGGCACAACCGGAATTGGTGGACGACATTATCGCTGCAGGCTGTGAAAGGGCACGGGAAGTGGCGAAAGAGACAATGGCAGAGGTACGCCAGGTCATGTCTCTGGATCGCTTCTGAACCGGCATTCAAAATGGAGCCCACAGAAACACATCCTCACCACCATCCTGAGCAGGAGGAGATGCCCTTCGCAGTGGTTCAGGGTGAGCCTTTGGCAACGCCGCCGACGGATCTCTATATCCCGCCGGATGCGCTGGAGGTGTTTCTCGATGCTTTTGAGGGGCCGTTGGATCTGCTGCTCTATCTGATCAAACGGCAGAACCTGGATATTCTCGACATCCCCGTCGCTGAGATTACCCAACAGTATGTTCAGTACATTGAGATGATGGAGGATCTGCAGCTTGAACTGGCTGCGGAATATCTGGTGATGGCAGCGATGCTGGCAGAGATCAAATCCCGTATGCTGCTACCGCGTCCGGTCAGTGAGGACGACGAAGGTGAAGACCCTCGGGCGGAACTAGTGCGCCGCCTGCAGGAGTATGAACGCTACAAGCAGGCCGCAGAGGATCTCGATGGCCTGGAGCACATGACCCGCGATAACTTTCAGGGGCACGCCGAACTGGTCGATCGCCATGTTGAGGCGAGGGATCCTGATGTGGATCTGAAAGAGGTGCTGTTGGCCTTTCGTGATGTGCTCCACCGGGCGGACATGTTTACCAGCCATCGAGTCGAAAAAGAGGTGCTCTCCGTCAGGGAGAAGATGTCTCTGGTGCTGGAAAAGATCAATGGCGAAAGTTTTACTGAATTTACCGATCTGTTCGATTTCACCGAGGGCAGGCTAGGCGTGGTGGTCACTTTTCTGGCAGTTCTTGAATTGATCAAGAGTTCGCTGGTTGAATTGGTGCAGTCGGAGCCCTTTGCCCCAATTCACATAAAAGCGGTGACATCCTGAGGAAATGAACCATCATGTCGTCTAGCGAAACACTGAAGCAGATCATCGAGGCTGCGCTGCTGGCGGCAGGCAGACCCTTGAGTCTGGATCAGATACAGGCCCTGTTCGAGAATGAAGATGAGCCGGAAAAGAAGCGTCTGCGGGAGATGCTCGCCGAACTGGCAGAGGACTACCAGGGACGTGGGATCGAAATCAGAGAGGTCGGCAATGGCTTTCGTATCCAGGTGCGCAGCGAATTCTCTTCCTGGGTATCCAAACTCTGGGATGAGCGCCCGCCAAAGTACTCACGTGCACTGCTGGAGACCCTGGCGCTGATCGCCTATCGTCAGCCGATCACCCGTGGAGAGATCGAGGATATCCGTGGCGTCAGTGTCAGCACCAATATCGTCAAGACTCTCACGGAGCGAGAGTGGGTGCGAGTGGTGGGCCATCGTGACGTACCGGGTAAACCGGCGCTATACGCCACCACCAAGGAGTTTCTCGATTACTTCAACCTGAAGGGCCTGAGTGAGTTGCCGACGCTGGCGGAGATTCGAGATCTCGATTCCATCAATCGTGAACTGGAATTGAAAGACCCCGATAAACTGGATGAAGAACCCGCCGAGTATGAGCAGACGCCAGACGAAGTCATGGATGTTCAACCGGTGGTGGAAACAGATCAACCAGACGATAATGGAATCCTGGAAGAAACTGCTGACGGGGCCGATCTCCAGGATGAGTCTGGCCCAAAGAGTGAGCATTCGACGGTATCGGAGAGACAAGATACCAGTGTCGATGTAGAAGAAGATGAATTAGAGACTGATCAGATTGATCAGGCTGAGACCGGTCGTTTAGATGAGTGATAAAAAGATAAATTCAGGTGAGCGCCTGCAAAAAGTGCTGGCCAATGCCGACATGGGATCCAGGCGTGAGATCGAAGGTTGGATCAGTGCAGGCCGGATCGAGGTCAATGGGGAGATCGCACAACTTGGGCAACGGGTGCAACCGAGTGACCGTATCAAAGTGGATGGACGCCCGGTATCCAGCAAACGGTTGGCTGCTCCCGAACGTGAGGTGATGGTCTACAACAAACCGGAAGGGGAGCTGGTTACGCGTAAGGATCCGGAGGGACGCCGTACGGTTTTTGAACATCTGCCGCGACTCAAACATGGCCGTTGGATTCCGGTGGGACGCCTGGATCTCAACTCATCCGGTCTATTGTTGCTGACCACCGATGGCGAATTGGCCAACCGGCTGATGCATCCGAGCCGCCAGGTGGAAAGGGAGTATGCCGTGCGCGTCATGGGGCAGGTCACCGAGGATCAGCTTAAACAGTTGACTCATGGTGTCGAGCTTGAAGATGGCCCTGCGCGATTCGAAGAGATCGTGGAATCGGGTGGCGACGGCATCAACCGCTGGTATCACGTCGTTATCATGGAGGGGCGCCAGCGGGAAGTGCGCCGTATGTGGGAAGCGGTTGGGGCACAGGTCAATCGCCTGAAGCGCGTACGTTACGGTAGCGTGATGCTCGACAGTGCGCTGAAGGTGGGACGTTGGCGCTATCTGAACACAACGGAATTGAATGAGCTACTGGAAGCAATGGGGCTGGAGCCGGAAAAACGGCAGCGTGCGCCGCGCTCGGGTGGCGACGACCGGTACAGTGGGAGAGCATCCAAAGACGGGGCGCGACAGCGTCGCGAGGATGGTCCGAAACGTCCCTGGAAAGGTCGTGACAGTGAAAAAACCAAGTCACCACGCCGAAGCGACGACGGAAGTGGTCCATGGAAACGTAAATCGGTAAAAAAATCCGCACCCACCAAACGTCGTGAGGGAACCTCTGATCCCTGGGGACGTAAAAAACGCTAGCGTTGGAACTGTCAAAACACTCACTCATTCGAATCTTCGATACCCTGCTGGCGGCTTACGGGAAGCAGCACTGGTGGCCTGGAGAGACACCCTTTGAGGTGATGATTGGGGCAGTACTGACCCAGAACACAGCCTGGTCAAATGTGGAACGGGCAATCTGCAATCTCAATGAAGCCGGATTGCTCGACTGCCAAAAAATGGCGGAAGTCGATCCACCTCATCTGGCACAGCTGATTCGCCCGTCCGGATATTTCAATATCAAGGCAAAAAGGTTGCAGAACCTCTGCAATGCATTGATCGCAGCAGAGGCGCTGGATTCGATCTCCGATGGGGTGTTGCGGAACTGGTTGCTCGATATCAATGGCATCGGTCCGGAGACCGCCGACGATATCCTGCTCTATGCCTTTGAACGCCCATTTTTTGTGATTGATGCCTACACCCGCAGACTCTTTTTTCGATTTGGACTGGTATCGGGTGATGAAAGTTACGAGATGCTGCGATCAGCGTTCGAGCAGACGCTGGGTCCAGATGTCGAGCTGTATAATGAATACCACGCGTTGATCGTACGCCATGCGAAAGAGGCCTGCCGGACCAAACCGCTATGTGAGATCTGTTGCTTACGCCGTTCCTGTGGGTGGAAAAATGGATAGGCCGGTTCAAGCGTAGTGGAACCGGCAAACAAGGGTTGTAGACTTATTGCCTGATCCGCTGCGCTTGATCAGGCCTACGAACTATTGGGTTCATTCTGCGACTGCAACCTGATTTCGGCCCTTCTCCTTGGCTTGGTAGAGCGCTTCGTCGGCCCTGATAAAGAGATGTTCACTCTCTTCGTTGGAATTGAGTGTGGCGACGCCAAGACTCATTGTGATGCTCAGCCCCTTTGAACTGGCAAAGACCAGTGCTTCGATATTCTGTCTTATGCGTTCGGCAAGAAGAAGCGCGCCCGCCTGGTCAGTTCCACTCAATACAACCGTGAACTCTTCACCGCCATAGCGGTAGAGTGCGTCGCTGCTGCGAATCGTGGCTTCGACTGCCTGGGCCACGCATTTCAGCACATAGTCTCCTATGGAGTGACCATACTGGTCGTTGACCTTTTTGAAAAAATCGATATCAAGAACGATGAGGGAGAGTTCAGATCCGTTGCGATGGCCCAGTTCTACCTCCCGGTGGAAATTACTGTCGAAGGCTGTCCGGTTTTTTACCCCTGTCAGTGAATCGACAAAGGCGGATTGGATCGCTTCTCGATAGAGCAGGGCGTTGCGCAGAGGGTAGAGCAAGGTAGTCAGAAGATTCTCCAGCAGCTTGGCTTCCACGTCTTTAAATCGTCTGCTGCGGCTGAATCCAATATCTCCTAGTGGCTGATCCAGAACCTTAAGGCTATAGTTGATGTTATGACGACACTGTTCTCCCGTGGTGATGGTTAATGCATTACCCGGCAGTTGGAATGTTGCGCCGTCATATTTGAAATGGGACTTGATGACGTCAAAGAAAAGCTCAATCAGGTTCTCCAGTTCAAGCGTGGTCTGTAGCCTGGTCGTGAGTTCCACCACCTGAGCAATCTGCTGTCCACCCTCGCTGCTCCGTGCAAGCTCCTTGGGTAGAAGAGAAACACCTGCTGGAGAGTTGCTTTCTAAGCTTTGGATGTAACCCGTCATTTTTCTGACCTGCGTTTTTGTGATTTGTTTTGTCTGTAGCGATTAGCATGCCAAAAAAATAATATCTAATAAAAACAATAGTATATGGCATCTGTCTCTTGCCGATGTCAAAAAAGCGCCGCGAATAGGGTGCTCGCAGTGGGACTATAATTACTTTTACAGGTGATCCGTGACACGCTATCAAACCAATTGACCCGGGATGGATGCGGTTTACAATTGGATCCGGCTTTTTGATCTTGTGCGCATAACCTATCGAAGCGGGCAGCTTGGCCAACGACCATTAAGGTATAGATTGTGAATCTCTCTCTGATGATTAAATTACTGGGTTGCATTTTGCTGGTAAGCACCCTGACATTTGCCGCAGAAAACGAGAATGTGGCGTTAAGCGCCGGACTGATCAATCCCGGTTTTCATGAAAAGCCTGACTGGTTTCGCCACTCTTTTCTAGATCTGAGGGAGGATGTCGAAGAGGCTGCGGATTCCGGTAAACGGATTTTGCTTTTTTTTCATCAGGATGGCTGCCCCTACTGTGCCAAGCTGCTGAATGAAAACTGGTCTCTCAGGCCGCTTGTGGAAAAGACCCAAGAAAACTTTGAAGTCATCGCAATCAACATTTGGGGTGACCAGGAAGTGACCGATTTGCGGGGGAGAGAAACCACCGAGAAGCGCTTTTCAGAATCCCTCAAGGTGATGTACACACCGACCTTGATCTTTCTGGATGAGACGGGAAGTCAGGCATTGCGTATCAACGGCTATTACCCGCCGCATAAATTTGAGGTTGCGCTCGACTATGTGGCTGGACATCTTGAGCGCAAGCAACCCTATCGTGATTATCTGGCCAGTGTTCAGCCGCAGGCGGTGAGTGGGAAATTGCATCGGGAGGTTGGCTTTCTGCCGTTGCCGCTGGACTTGCGTGCCGAGGCCAGGGAGCGCAATAAGCCCTTATTGGTGTTGATGGAGCAGAAAGCCTGTTCCGCCTGCGATGAATTACACGGTAAAATCATGCGGAAACCGGCAGTCAGAAAGACTCTGAGTGCATTCGATATTGCACTCGTCGATGTCTGGAGTGGAGAGACTTTGACGACACCTGGAGGCGTGCAACGGACGGTGAGTGAGTGGACGAAAGAACTCGGCATTCAATATGTGCCCAGCATGCTCTTTTTCGATCCAGCGGGAAAAGAGGTGTTTCGCGCGGAGGCGTTTTTGAAAACCTTTCACACCCATGCAGCGATGGATTATGTCTCCACTGGCGCCTATCTTAGTCAACCTAATTTTCAACGATATGTACAATCCAGGGCGGCGGAGATGGAAGCACGCGGCATCACTGTCGATCTAATGGAATAGTTCCCAATCTATAAAATAAATCATTAATCAGGAAGACTATGGAGAAGATTATCGGGTACATCCTGCGTTTTGCCATGCGGGTCTACACAAATAAACTGAACAGGGTTGCGGAGCGCAACAATACCACTTCAAGGGAGAAGAAAGATCGATACGATATTCTGATTACGGGAACCTTCTATTCCGACCAGTGGATCATCTCCCACCTGCGGCCAATGTCAGAGTCTAACCGGGTTGGCCGGATCTACATGGTTGCCGCGACGAAGTTGCCGGAGATTGACAAGGTCATACCGATCTATCCGAATGCCAGATTACAAAAAATTGTGGGTGGCACGATTGCCCGCCTGATCACCCTATCAAAGGTTGCAAAAGAGAAACGTCCAGACGTGATCGTCGGATTCCATCTGCTGCTCAACGGACTGCTGGTCGTGCTGCTTGGGAAAAAATATGATGGTCATTCGATCTACCTGTGCGGCGGTGGTCCCCTGGAGGTGATCGGCGGCGGTTATCTCACTGAAAACAAGTTATTCAAACAACTTGGCAGGCACGATGCAGTGGTGGAAAGAGCGCTGCTCAATGCTGTCTCCCATTTCGGCAGTGTCGTGGTACGGGGAACCGATGCCAAGCACTTTTTCGAAGAGCGGGGTGTCAAGGGTGATGATATCTATATCATGTCCGGCGGGATCGATGGCGCCAGTTACTACCCTGGTGAAGAAGAGAAGCGTACTGATCTGATCTTTGTCGGAAGAATCTCCAATATCAAACGGGTGGATATCCTTTTACAGATCGTTGCAAAACTGAAACCGGAGCACCCTGCAATCAAGGCACTGATAGTCGGTGATGGTCCGGATCGTGAAGAGATGGAGCAGATGGCTGCCTCTCTGGGTATCAGTGAGAATATCGACTTTGTCGGTTGGCAGACAGAGGTGGGTGACTGGTACCGGCAAGCGCGTGTATTTATTCTGACTTCCGACTCTGAAGGACTCTCCCAATCGATGATACAGGCGATGATGACGGGGCTTCCTGCCGTAGTTTCGGACGTGGGGGATCTCAGTGAGTTGGTTGAAAATGATCGAAATGGATTCCTGATACAGAACCAGGATATTGACGCATATGCTTCTGCCATTTCAGGTCTGTTGGATGATCCGGATAAACTTGCGGCTTTTGGGACGGCAGCAAAGGTTGTGGCCGATCAGTGTGAAGTTGGAGAAGTCGCCAAAAAGTGGAACCGGGTTTTTGCGGATCTGGATAACAAGCTTCAAGGGTAACTACTCACCCCCATCCGCATAAAGCTGACCAGAAAGCGCCAACTGAATAGCGACCAGCGGATTGTATCCCTGATTCGCCATGGTCTGTAAGTAGCTGGAGATACGGCAATAGGCTTCGGC
>JAESPD010000086.1 GCA_016756855.1 gamma proteobacterium endosymbiont of Lamellibrachia anaximandri
CGTGGCAAACTTAGCCCTTTCTGGAATTGAACCTGATTTCTGGCCATGGCGATCTCCTCATTTGGCTTCAGGTTCAGTATGCGCCACCCACTGACTCAATAGCTGAGCCTCAGGGGTAATCAGGAAAGGCTTTGTCCGGCATATCGTCGTTCTGCAGGGAGGACAATCGGCAAAAGAACGGCGCAAAATCCAGGAGCAACTCGCTTCTATTCCAATTGAAGAAGAGCGCCTCCTACTGGCAACCGGAAGGTACATCGGTGAGGGATTCGATGATGCACGCCTGGATACCCTGTTTCTTTCGCTACCCGTTTCCTGGAAAGGCACACTCGTGCAATACGCTGGGCGACTGCACCGGCTACATCCTGGTAAACGCGAAGTGCGTATTGTCGACTACGTTGATAGCAAGGTGCCCATGCTCGCGAGAATGTATGAAAAACGACGTGTCGGTTATCGCTCAATGGGATACCGAGAAGAGGATAGCGGGACTTTCCTCGATTAGCAGTATAAGCCAACAACACAGGCCGCCCCCACCCCGCAGGGGCTCTTGTATCAGTAGTATGGATTGATGAATTTCAGTAGCAGAAAAAACACAAGGTAACGGAGTAGAAAACTGACGTCCACGGCTTTTCTGTCCGTTACACGAGTGTCTTCTTTCGGATTTTTCGAGTGGCAGGAGTGGTTTTCTTGGGCAAAAAACACCACTTTCCGCTTAAAGTGATATAGAGATAATGACTATATTCTATTGATTAATAGAGTAATAAAATGGAGGCTGAGCCCGGAATCGAACCGAGGTCCACGGCTTTGCAGTCCGCTGCACTTCTTTATAATTCAATAGGTTACGAAGTTTACCACCCGCAATACCACTCCGCTTAGTGATTTGGCGTTTGGAAACTTGCGACAAAATTCCATCGAAAATTTAAAGCGCCATTCGTCTTCATATGAAAAATATTCTCAATTGATCCATTGTTTGAGAAACTCGTTGAGACGTTGTACGTCCCGTCCGGCACAGACCTTGATACCAAGGTCGGCTGCGCGACGACGATCATGGTCTGGCATATCCTGGTAGCTCACCAGCATAGCCCGTGCCTGCAGGCCGCCCAAGAGGTCTTTCAGTGTATCGAGTTTGTAGATGGCATTCGCCCCTGGCCTGTCACCCTTCCTGCCTGCCCATTGCCGGGTCTTGCATTCGATGAGGTAGAGGCGGTTATCTTGCAGGAATGCTACATCCAGCTCGTTGGGTACGCGCTGGCCTCGAATTTCGCGTTTAACCACGACGCCACGTCCGATGTCCTGGAGGGGTTTGCCACTTGGACGCAACTGTCGTGCCTGCTCATAGACATAGAGCTCGAACCAGCCCCCGTTAACAAAGAAACGCGCATCCTCTCCATTGAATATGAGTTCCCCACCCTTCAGGTGCATGACATTTGCCTTGTTGAAGAGATCAATCAAGGACATCAATCTGCCGTCAGCCTGTTGCCGGGAATCCAGTGTGACTGACCGCCGACCTTCCTTCTCTGCATTGTAAGCAAGCCAATTAAGGTTTTTCAGTGGCTGCTGCAGCTGTGTGATATCTCGAACCAGGTCTTCAGCCGTCTCCAACAACACCGAATGTACGGGACCGCGCTGCAATTTTCCCTCCACTACTGCCCCGTGGGCCATCAACAGGGACTCCAGTCTGATGCGATCAGGCAAATTGAAGACTGGATGGTCATGTGGATGGAGCCAGACCACCCGATCCTGCTCCGGATGGACGTAGAATATAGGGAAACCATAGGCGCGAAATGCCTCATAGGCTGCGATGCTCATGGGCTTGGTGCCACCTGTAGCATTGAGAATCAGTTGTGTCTGCTGGGGCGTCTCCTGTTCCAACAGCAGCAACATCTGTTCCTGCACCGCTTCTATATCCCAGGGATCATCAATCGGCCATCGTTCCACCTGAATGCCCCGGGGACGAATGATCTTTTCCAGCCAGTTCGCATGGCGGCGCATGTCTGGGCTGACCACCAAAACCACGCGTGACGGCGCCATGGTGGGGTCAAATAGTGGAGTAAGATTGGGTATCGGCTGTGCTGACACCAGGCAGACGTGGGCGGTACTGTTTTTTTCCGGCATCGAATCAGTCCTTGGGATTGATAATGACGCAGAGGGTAGCTGAGGACAAGAGCCAGCCGTATCTACCTATCTTCCTACGTGAAAGAGACGTTGTGGAACCAGGATGTGATTTTTCCGGCTTTATTCCTCAACTCTGCCTCCCAGGTCGATCACCTGCTGCACTTGATCGCATTTTTTCTTCTCTTTCTTTTTTTTCTTACTCGTCGGCATCCAATTTCCTTCTCCTTCCTGAATGGCCTTGATCTTCTGAGCCACTGCCAGACGATCCTCCGGCGCAGCATCCAGCCAGTCCCCTTTCAACAACTTATTGCGGAGTTGAGCGACAGCATCCCCCCCTTTCTTGATAAGGTCATCCATCTCATTTTGCAGCGGTGATCGGGTGGCCCGCGCTGCCTTTTCTACTGCTTCAATCTTTCGCTGCTCAGCCTCCTTTCGCTTCCCCTCAAGCAGTGAACGAAACGGCTTTTCCGCTGATTCATCACGATCAAAACGACCATAACCCACGGCTGTCTTTGCCCCGGCACCGAGCCACTCCAAGGCATTGATCAAAGCTTCCCAAACCAATTCAAGATCCTCGGCCATTGCGGCAGATCGTGGGGCTATCGAAAAGAGCAGGGTTGCCTTTTCAACCACCAGAAAAGAGACAGGCACCGGATCGTGCCAATCACCGGGCATGGTTTCCGGATCCATTGGATCTTTATCGCCCTTTTCATACCACTTCCCCATATGGGGGGTCATGATGTCCGGGCCTAAAGTTGCGGGTACAATTGGAGCGGCATCAAAAAAGATAAAGCCTCCGGTGGTCATCGGCATGGCCTCATCCTGCGCTTTTGGATCCTTGCTGTCCGTTCCGAACCAGCGGTAGAGCCGCTCTTTGCGCTGTGCCTCATCCAGACTTTCATCCCAGCTCTCTACCCAGGAACGAACAAGTCCTTTTACCGAAGCACCGGGTAGATAAGGGACCCCAAGGGTAGGATGCCATGCAAAGCCATTCTCTATCGGATGGGGTAGTCCCAAGCCGGTGGCGAAATGCCAATTGGATTGAAAGGTGCCCCAGCATCCCCCCAGGTTATCCAGCAGACTGATTCTATTTTGAGCTGAGGACCTAAGTTGATCCAGCTGCCCACACTCCCCGGTAACACTTTTGATCCAGCGACTCTTTGCATCAGTATCAACCGACCACTTGTCATCATAGCCATTGAAGAAGCGTTCATACCAGAGTCCACTGTGTCCCTTTGACGGTTTGCTATTGGGATTGAACTCCATCTTATACAGGGGCCGTTCAATCATGATTTCCCTTCTCCGCTTCATCCTGCATAAAGGCCTTGGCAAATTTCTTTACCCAGTCCATGAGTGCCTGAGCTTCGGCCTGGGCCAGACGATAGGCGTGCATATCGGAGTTAGCAATCTCCTCCAACAGATCCTTGCCCCTCCCATAGACTCGGCCATCCGCGCATAGCCATTCTGACAAGATACGATAGAGTGTTTCGTGAGTACCCCTTTTCATACGAAAAAAAGCGGCCGCCTGTCCCAGCCCATTCATGTGGATCATGGCCGGTAGTGCCGAGGCGTAGCTCTTGAACTCACCTTGATTAACCCCGTCCTTTTTTGCCTGGTTAATAGCGCTCATGGCGTACTTTGCCCGCTGCTGCTGTATGGTCTGGTCCATTATTCAGCCCCCAGCATCTCACTGACCCTGCACCAACCCATGCCGACGGTCTCATTGCCACCCAGTTGGAGCCAGGGTTTAGTGGCAAACAGGGTGGAGACAAAACCCAGCATGGCATCGGCGGGTTGCGTGGCCTCTTTTCTTCTAGCCGGTGCTGCGCTCAGTGGAACATAGAGCAGGGTATCCGGCGGCAGGGTCTCTTCGTACCAGAGTGCCCCGGTGGCCACGGTCTTGTTCTCTTCCAGCCGAATATGGGCATTCACCGGTGTACCGTGTTGACATAAATGAGCAAACATATCATTGCTGATCACTACCAACCGCTCCTGCAGTGCCTGTTCTGCATCATCCCGGGTTAACAGCTTCGTCAGAACTGCAATCACCGCACTCAAATCCGATATCTCACTTTCAAACAAGTACTCTTCCAGAAACAGATCACCCGCCCTCTCCGGCACCAGCGCCTGGCTCGCCTGAATCGTTTTTACCGATTCAGGCAGCGCCGGCATCTCAATTCCCAAGCGCTCCGCATCCCGTTTCAGCCGGGCTAGGGCCTCTGGACAGGTGACCCACTTGAAGCTGCTGGTAAGGGAGCGAATTGGCATCAGCAGCAGCCGGGCATCACCTACAGAGAGTGAGCCCGCATGTTCAGATGCATTATTGGTGTCGGGACCAAAAACAAGCTCGATCAGCTTCTCTTCATCCTGCTCGGTCTCTTCGGCCGCCTTTGCCCGCAGGGCACCTTTCACCCCTGAACCAAATACACAGGGCCAACCATTGTGTCCTTCACGCTGAATAGGCAGATCGACTACTCCGGTGGATTGGCCCATACCTGCATGGAGGCTTGTCTCGGTATAGAGGCCAATCATGGCGTTTGCTCTTGCACCTTGTGTACTCATTCTGATACTCCTTGTTCTATTGATTCTTCTGTTTGCCAGAGCCCGGCCGCAAGCAACCCCCGGCCCAGGGTGTTGTCTTCACCAATCTGTGCCCCATGCAATGCCTTTAGCGCTCTGTTCAAATCACCTTCTACTTCACAGTAGTAAAGACTGCCGGCTGGAATCAGACTGGTTACTTCCTTGGGCTGGTCGTTAAGCAGATCCCATCCCCCTACTCGCCTAGATTTTCCCAGAACGGCACTGATCACCTTCAGCCCAATGCCCTTGATCTCACCTGTCCAGTAGTGAACCGGCCCCTCGCTATTTTTGGTGAAGTTCTGGGGCAACCAGTTATTATTGTCGAAACGGGCATCGGCCAGCAGATAGAGGATGATGCCCCGGGTGTGCTCATTGGGTTTGGGAAGATCGGGAAGTATGCTCTCCTCCTCTGTTACATCAAGGCTGGCCAGTCGACTCTCCCCACCCAGGCGGACAACCGGCGGCAGCTGCAAACTGTCATGCTGATCCAGCCCATTCAGCTCCACTTCGATGCCGACGCCCTTCTCAAGACGCAGATGGTTGGTCTGGTAGAGATTCCCCTCCTGGGTAGTACGCTGTCCTGGCTCAAGGGCTATTCCCAGCCGGGGTTCACGCACCAGCAGTTCATCTTCAGATCTGCACGCTTCACTCCGGGGCAACTCACCTTTCAGCACAGCCGCCATCGCTGCCGGGGTAATCCACCCCTTCTCATTGGATGTGCGTCCCCGGCTTTTATCATCGAGCACGGGCAGACGAACCCTCCCCAGGTGACAGTTCACCACACCACCTATCGCCAGACGCCCCAGGCTGGGCTTTGTATCACCCTCCACGATCCCTTGTAACAGATTTGCCGGCCAGGGGTAGAGCCGCTCTTTTTCAAGAGTGGGCCAAGGCCCTCTAAAAGCCAACTGCCCCAGGTCTTTCCCCTGGCCAATCAATGCCTGCACCTCGGGCGCATTACCCTGTTTAAACAGATCCCAATTCACTCCCATGGCGTCACCTATGCTGGTTCGCACTGCACCGGCCAGGGTTTGGATCGGCGGTGGAAAAAGGCTCTGGAGCTCATTGCCCCCAACTGTGGCATGGGGGCGTGACTCTCTAAAAAACCAGGTATCGATGGGTTCAAACCGCAGCCTACTCATCGCTCAATCCCCTTGAATGCCAGAAAGCGCACCAGCAAAGCAGCATCTACAGAAAGGTTTTCTGAGGGGCGATAGCGGTAGGTTTCACCTTCCAGGTATCGCACCTTGTGCCGGCACTGCTGTAATAGCTGATAGACCTTTTTCCTGACACGATCAATAGCTAATTTACCCCGATTATCCCCAGAGTTGAGATACTCCATGGTCATCAGTTCAACGGCTTCTTCATTAGTAAGGACAGGATCATTCTGGCTATCTTTTGGTGGATTGAGCAGATCGAACCGTTCCCGTATCCGATAGAAGAACTTGGAGGCGAACTGGCCTTCATCCTGCACACTCTCACCCTCGGAACGAAAGTGTTTTACGATCTCTTGCAGAATCACATCTTCTCCAGATACCGCCATCTCCCAGTACCTTGCCCAATGGCATTTTGATGTGGGCGAATTCGATGGCACCAGAGAGAGTAGAGGTTACCGGCCCGGTCTTGAACTGTTCGCTATAACAATTTCTTAGCGCCAGGGCGCAGGCGAATGCATCTTCCACTGGCAGTACAGCCAGCACATCATCACCACCAGTGTAGATTAGAAAGCCGCTGTGCTCATCGACCACCTCGGGAACAGCTTGGGTAAACCCTTTCAGGGCAGCAGATATGTGCCCCTGATTCTCACGCACGCTCATCTGTTTGCCCAGACTGTCACCATCCATCAGCAGGATGGCGTAGAAGGGGCTAACCGGATCAAGTTGTGCCGAACGACGCCAGGCCACCAACAGTGTTTTAACCTTCTCCGCCTGCCGCGTATCATCCCAAAGATTCCTGTTTTCCAGCAGGGATTCAAAAAAGACGCCGCCATCGAGAGAGGTCAGTCGCTTGCCTTCCCCCGTATTGGAAAAGTCACGAAGACACTGCAGATCAGTCGCCCATTCACCATAGCCTTGTGTTAACGCATTAGCCGCCTGATGAAACGCGGCAGCATCTGCGGAATCTCCCTTCCTGTAGGCCGTTTCCAACCAGCGGGCTGCCGCCATGTATTGCACAGAGGGAACACCGGCTTCGAGTGCCCAGCCCTGCAGTTTCCAGCCACCGGGCATATCCATACTTAGCTGTTCGAAATAGTGGGCGAATCGTCGCTTGACGAAGGCGATGGCACAGATATTTTCTCCCTCGCGCAGATCAGTGCGCATCCCTTTTTTACCCTTGGAGCGAACATCGTCCCAGAAAGTTTTCACACCCTTACCAGGACCACTGGCCGCAGAGAGCTCCTGCCAGCCATCCATCACCATGCACTTCACTCCCGGCTCATCCGGTGACAGGTGGGTACGCCAGTTCTTTACCCGGTCGAGCAGACTGCTATCCTTCTCATCATCTGTCTCGGCCCAGGCGATCTCCCAGAATGCCTGGTGCTGGCGGTCCCATATCTCTTCGGTCTCTTCCCCCGCAACTCCCTGAAGGTCTTCGTCCCATACCTCCTGAGCCAGGGCCTTCCAGGCGCTATTTACCGTTTCCACCACCTGTTCGGGGTTGAAGTTCCCCCCCACCTCTGCCTTGAAACGGTTGGGGATATTCCCCTGACGGGGTTTGTCTCCATTTTCTATCCCTTCAATCCAATTGAGATAGGCATCATCAGCCAATGGAAAGAGAATCTTTCCCCCCTGTTTTTTAACCGCCAGCATGGCACAGCCGGAGAGCCAGGAGAGTAGAAATGAGCCTCCCCAAAAGTCGCGGGTTCTGCGTGCTTGAGAGACAAAGCCCTGAACAGGGCCGAGGGTAAAGTAAAAATAGCGATCAGACATGGTCTCTCCTATGCCTTCAGGCGGTAATGATCCAGAAATGATGTAACCACGCCGTATCCCGGTATTGTAACTTTGGGATGAAACTGGTTGGGAAAACAGGCAACTACCCCAAGGAGCTCATCCTGTAGGGCATGAACATGAAACATCAAAGGGCTGGCCCGACGATTCTGTTCATCCACCTTCGCAAGAGGCAGTCCAAACGGAATCTTCTGCTTACCGCGTAACTTACCCTCCTGTCCACGATACTGTTTATACTGGTTACCCATCTCACTGTGCACGGACCGAGCCCGATTACCTCTGGCCAGCGGCACAATGGATGTCTCCCTTGAAAATGCAGTCAGAGGAAAATCATGCCCATCCAGTGAGTAACTCCCCAAGGATTGAATCGACTGAAAATAGGCAGAGCTGCCTGCGGGAACGACTGATTTACCATCCAGCTCAACCAGAGATACAGAACCGAACCCACGCCGCATTCCGCGACTACCGAGACCACCCAATAGTCCGAACGCACTGATTGTGCGTTGCAACGCCTCTTTTTTGGCATCAGGCACCCCTTTTCGGAAACGAACCATCAGATCGAAAGTGCCGTTCTCCCGTAGTGCCACCCGGTGGCTTGGTTCCTTGTTTGTCTCAAATAGTCCAAATCCAAGATAGCCGCTTCCCGTATTGTTCTTCGGCCAATCGGTTACTGAACAGTTCTGCCCTGGATGGGTATAATCGACTCTTATTGAAAATGGAGCTTGACCGAGACTTGGCCGATCCTTTCTCGCTGCCGCACCAAATAGCTCAGCCTCCATCTGATGCAACTGCTTGAGTGCATCCGATACAGAACCTTCAGTCTTCAGAACCGTTTCCCAATGCAAGGCCCGCCACCAGAAGCGGAGTGCTCCTTTGATCGAAGGGGGGCGAATAGTATCGGCGACCTTTTTCTGATCGGCGCCGGAAAGGAACATCGGTGTAACAATACGGAACCTTGCTCTGATCTCCGAACTCATAATATTCCCTCTCAATCCTTGTTCTCAACCGGTTTCGTATAAAGCAACCCGGCAATTCAGCCTTTAGAATAACCTCATATGCAGACAGGATATTAAGTGATAACCCGGTACAGCACAATTAACAGGTATTAAGTCAATGCCGAGTAACTCTATCCTAATTTGCTAACAGAGCGGTGACCACAAGCTTGCGGTGATAAATCGAAGAGCAGTGTTCGCACCCGGTTGGAACTATTTCAACGGTCGAATCACGGGGTCTCAATCCCTTCTTTATCAGGGCAGTGTTCGCACTCCCTGAAATGACAATTAATCCTGAATGTGTGAGTCTCAATCCCTTCTTTATCAGGGCAGTGTTCGCACTTGGCTCTATCTGTAGTGAGACATACCAGCTTGTGTCTCAATCCCTTCTTTATCAGGGCAGTGTTCGCACGAGGCCTTTGGGTCCGTTGAGGAGGTGCCAGTCACCTGTCTCAATCCCTTCTTTATCAGGGCAGTGTTCGCACAGGGGGTGAAATAAAATACGAGTATCGCTAGCCCGCGTCTCAATCCCTTCTTCATCAGGGCAGTGTTCGCACGCACCTAAGTCCGTTAATTCCAAGCGGGCAGCGGAGGGTCTCAATCCCTTCTTCATCAGGGCAGTGTTCGCACATTGGGCAAGTGTTCCGGTTCAGATGCGGCCATATATGTCTCAATCCCTTCTTCATCAGGGCAGTGTTCGCACTCCCAGGAATCGTTGTTGGTGCAGGCATTATCGCGTCTCAATCCCTTCTTCATCAGGGCAGTGTTCGCACAGCGTACCGTCAGGTGCAATTCACACCAAGAAGCGTCTCAATCCCTTCTTCATCAGGGCAGTGTTCGCACAAGGAGCGCTTGCTGAGCGGCTTTACACAGGCTGTCTCAATCCCTTCTTCATCAGGGCAGTGTTCGCACTGTCGCCGTATGATCGACATATGGCAGAATGCATGCGTCTCAATCCCTTCTTCATCAGGGCAGTGTTCGCACGTCGGCTCGGAGCTGTCCCAAGGGGGTCGTCACCACTGTCTCAATCCCTTCTTCATCAGGGCAGTGTTCGCACATGCTGGGTTACTGCCCCAGGATGGAATTGGAGGGTTGTCTCAATCCCTTCTTCATCAGGGCAGTGTTCGCACTAGAAGAGTTCTCGAACCTTGGTGGCATGGAATTGGTCTCAATCCCTTCTTCATCAGGGCAGTGTTCGCACACAAAAAATGATTAACATTTCACAACTACCAACAACAGTCTCAATCCCTTCTTCATCAGGGCAGTGTTCGCACTTGTTATGGCGCATAGCGATCCTGCGGACCCTGCAGTCTCAATCCCTTCTTCATCAGGGCAGTGTTCGCACTCTCCCTTCTCGCCCGCGGCGCAAAATCCGGGAAGTCTCAATCCCTTCTTCATCAGGGCAGTGTTCGCACTTACAGCCATGTTGGGTTATACACCCAGGATGGAGCGTCTCAATCCCTTCTTCATCAGGGCAGTGTTCGCACCTTAGTGGGGCTAACCTTAGAGAGGCGGACCTTAGTCTCAATCCCTTCTTCATCAGGGCAGTGTTCGCACGAAGTTATGGCCATAGGTTGTGAACAGCACACCATTGGTCTCAATCCCTTCTTCATCAGGGCAGTGTTCGCACGAAATTAACCAGAAAGGAGCGGTAACATGTTAGCAGGTCTCAATCCCTTCTTCATCAGGGCAGTGTTCGCACTCTACCCTCCAAAACCCTTGCCTGACAAGGGCTGGAGAGATCGATTGCGGATGACACGTTGCAAAAACACAACAATCCATTGAATAACGACCGATATAGAGGCCTTTTCCCTGTAAAATCTGGTTGCTGCGTAACTTTATTGATACTTTTTCTCTTCATGTTGATTTCTATAGGTTTTTTATCTGAGCCATTAACGTTGGCTCTCTCTCCTTTTGCGGATCAGATCAGCAGGTAATTCCAGTCTTCGGTTCTCTCTCCCTGACCACAGATCTTGATTCTCCGGCGGTCTTTCTCACAGAGCCGGTAGAAACGGAGATTGTCCTCTTCAGAATCGATCAGCCGGATCAACTTTTGCTCCAGTGACTTCCTCTCTCTGGTTCTCAAATGGCACTCAAAGATGCTTTTTTGCACCCGTTCTCCTCTCCCCAGGAGGGCCTTTTCCACACGATGGCGGCGGCGGTTGTCGGTGATATCGTAACAGATCATCCATAGCATCCCAGGGTTCCTTTTTACAGATACACATCAGACAAGCAAGTAATCACGCCCCTCTCCCACTTCAATGCCCAGCCCCAGATTTTTTGCATGAGGTAGACAGTAATTGCACTGAGGATACCAACGAATACTGTCCTCATCGGGATCGATTTCACGAGTCAGCTCCCTGACAAGGGCCTTCCTCGATGCTGCATCCAGATGACATTCAAAGACGCTGTATTGTACCCGCATACCCTTACCTTCCATTATCCTGGAAACCCGCCGCCTGCGCCGGTCTTCAACAATGTCGTAGCTGATCACCCAGAGCATCAGCGAACGATGAAGGGCCGGTAGGGGATTGCCGGATCACGCAGAGTTGTTATCAAACGACTAATCTGTCCATCGATCGCCCGCCTATAGTCGATCTTTTGACTCGTTTCTGGATGAATGAGCCGGGTATTCATTTTTTCTTCAAAGGCGCGGATGAAGAGTTGTCTGGCGGGATCCGAGAGTTTACAGCTGCCGTTGAGGTGATCAGTTCTGAAGTCATCATGGAGCAATTTTCTGTTCAACAGCAACTTTAGCACCAGGGTATCGACTATCGGCGCGCGAAACTCTTCAATGAGGTCAGATGCCAAGGCGGGGTGGCCTGCCCGTTCACTGTGCAATAGCCCAATATTCGGGTTCAGCCCTCTTGCCAGAATTAGGCTATGAACATTGTGAAACAGAAGAGTATAACCAAATGAGCACGGCAAATCTACGCTAACGCCTAACCCATTGATAGTGTATTAGAGTTGCGAGTCATTTTCAGATAATCAAAGACTGCCCGCGTATTCAGTAGCAGTTTCTTCATCATTTCCGGAAT
>JAESPD010000087.1 GCA_016756855.1 gamma proteobacterium endosymbiont of Lamellibrachia anaximandri
ATTCACCCTATCCGATTGATATTTCTGTGATTATTTACGCTTCATGCATGCAGGGGGAATTAAAATACTATCCCGAAAATATTAGCTACTACTTATATTTGCCGGCAAAAAACGGTGAAACTTCAGTGAAATAACAATGCGACATTTTGTCGAGCAGGTCATCAACAACGGGGATTTCCCGATTCTGGACGAGGTCATTCACCCGAACTACGTCTACCGTAGTCCCGATCAGGTACTTCAGGGACCGCAAGCTCTCAGAGATCTGTTCACAGCCTACCGCACCGCTTTTCCCGATCTACACATAGAAATCGAGGAGCTGGTTAGCGCGGGTAACAAGACCGTGATCTCCTTCACTCTATCCGGCACCCACGAAGGCGATTTCATGGGAATAGCGGCAACCGGCAGGCCGGTGAAGGTAAGCGGGATGACACTCAGTCATTTTGATAACGGAAAAATCGTTGAGGAGTGGGAGCTTCTGGACCAATTAACCCTATTCCAGCAGCTCGGTATCGTTTCAATTCCCCCGGAAACAGAGACCAGCAGCAATGAGGGGAGAGCGATGAGTATCGAGGCAAACAACGATCAGGCATCCGAGGGCATTACCCTGGTAGTGGGAGGAACAGGTAAAACCGGCCGCCGGGTCGCAGAGCGACTAGAAGCACATGGGGTTGATACTCGCATGGTATCCCGCTCGTCGAACCCATCGTTCGACTGGAACGATCCGAGTACCTGGAACATGGTTCTTGAAGGGGTGACGGCGGCCTACATCACCTATGCACCGGATCTTGCCATACCGGGCGCCACCGACTCGATTCGCCGTTTCGTTGACGAAGCGGTAGCGCAGGGCGTCAAGCGGTTCGTGCTGTTGTCGGGTCGCGGTGAAGAAGAGGCGCAGGCCTGTGAGCGGATTATCCAGCAAGCCGGTGTCGAGTGGACGGTGGTTCGCTCGAGTTGGTTCATGCAGAACTTCTCTGAGGGCGAGTTCCTCGGCATGGTTTTGGGAGGAACCATCACGCTTCCGGCCGCGGATGTCTCCGAGCCCTTTATCGATGTCAATGACATCGCAGATGTCGCGGTTGCAGCGCTAACCGAGGAGGGGCATGTCGGCGAGATCTATGAAGTCACCGGTCCCCGCACGCTGACCTTCACCGAGTTGGCGCGCGAGATTTCCCAAGCCGCCGGTCGCGAGGTGCAGTTTGTTCAAATCCCGAAAGAGGCGTTCGCTCAGGCAATCGCCGAATCGGGTACGCCGGATGACATCGTGTGGCTATTGAACTACTTGTTTGAAACGGTCCTCGACGGTCGAAACGCCTACGTTTGTGACGGCGTCCAGCGTGCGCTGGGGCGGGAGCCGGCCGACTTCTCGGATTTTGCGCGTCGCATCGCCGCTCGTGGCACCTGGAATGCAAAAAATGAGGAGGGAGTGGCAGCGTGAACCTCGTGACCATGATTGCGATAGTCATCGCGTTGCTCGGCTCTGCGTTGATCGGTGGCATCTTCTTCGCCTTCTCGAGCTTCGTCATGAAAGCGCTCGCACGCGTGCCCTCTGCGGAGGGCATTGCGGCGATTCAATCGATCAACCTGGTGGTGTTGAATCCGTCGTTTTTTGGCGTGTTCATGGGCACGGCGGCGATTTCGCTACTGGTCGCCGTTCTTGCTGTGAAAGAGTGGGAAACGCCTTCGGCGCCCTGGCTTGTTGCGGGCGCCCTGCTGTATCTAGTCGGTACGTTTCTCCTGACGGGTATAGGCAATGTGCCATTGAACAACCAGTTGGCTGCTGTTCAGGCTGACGATCCTGCTGCGATTAAGGTCTGGGAGCACTACCTTGACCGTTGGACGTTACTGAACAGTGTACGTACTGTAGCTGCAATGTGTGCGGCACTGATGTTCGCCGTCGGGCTGATTCAGCATGGAAGTTGAGACAGTGCAGCGAGCAAGTTGCGTAATGGTATCTATTGTGAATGAGGTGTGCGGTGCAACACCTGAGTAAATTACACGATGCCTGAATGCCTGGTGCTACAGCTGGTATGGCTGCGCCTGCCGTTAGGTACCTTTGTCCCAGTACGGCGGATCGGAAAGACGCTTTTTCATATAGTCGATAAACGCCCGCACCTTCGGCGTAAGATGCCGCCGGCCGGCATACACTGCATAGATAGCCACTTCCTTTGCACGATACTCCGGTAGCAGCTTCAGCAGCCTGCCTGCCGCGATGTCCTCACCGACGATAAAGGTCGGTGTCAGCATGATGCCTGCACCGCCCAGTACGGCCTGTCTCAATGCCAGGCTGTTGTTCATTTCGATGCTGCCGGTGACGGGTACCGAGCTGTAACGGCCATCTGGCGACAGGAAACGCCATTCATTGGGCGAATCCTGGTAACGGTAAGAGAGGATGTTGTGTCTGCGCAGATCGTCCGGCGTGCAGGGTTCGCCGTAGCGTTCGATGTAGTCAGATGAAGCGCAGACGACATGATGGCAGGGCGCAAGCCGTGTTGCCACCAAGCTCGAATCTGGTAGCTCGGCGATACGGATAGCAACATCATAGCCCTGTTCGACGAGGTCGATCTGACGGTCGTCGAGGTTCATGTCCAGCTGCACGTCGGGGTTTTGCATCTGGAATTCTGCCATCGCCGGTGCGATATGCAAAATACCGAACGACATCGGGGAGTTGATTTTCAATCTGCCCCGTGGCGTCGCCTGCAACTTCGCGACTTCGGCTTCCGCGGCCTCGATCTCGCCCAGTCCGTGCTGCGAACGTTCGTAGAAGATTTGCCCGGCCTCGGTCAGGCTGAGCCGCCGTGTGGTGCGGTTGAGTAGGCGTACCTTGAGCCGGTCTTCGAGGCGGCTGACGTATTTGCTGATCACCGACCGTGTCAGTTCAAGCCGCTCAGCAGCTGCAGTGAAGCTGCCGCTGTCCACCACCTGCACGAATACCGCGATGTCAGTCAGGTTCTGCATAAATAGGCTTATTAGTAAATATATGTGAACAGTATTGTTCATAAATAGACGATTATCAAATATACATTGAGCATTATGCTTGGTCTCAAGGCTTAACGTCGCATCGACGTAGGCGCTATCCGATCAACCGGCAAACAGGAGAACAGGCATGAATAGACACAATCACAGACCGGGCAAGATGGCACAGGCCATCCTGATGGCTATGATACTAACGAATACGCCGGTGGTGAGTGCGGCCGGAGCGGTCCCGCAAATAGCCGTGCAGACAGACAGTCCGCAGCAGGTTTCAGGCCGCGCAGTTGGTAAAAGTCCGTGGGGCCCCGGTGATGAAATCGGCCGCCTGAACCTGATGACGCCCGTATCGCAGCAGGCCATCCTGTCGCGTATCGATGGAGGTAAAAGCTATGACCTGTCGGTCGAGTATTTCATCGGTATGCCCAGCTGGCAGGCAGCGGGTGATCCGCACTACCGTATCTGGATGACCCATACGCCACAGGGTACGGTCATCGATGATCCGCTGGGCTTGGGTAAAGCGATGAACGAACACGTCAGCTATACCGGCGCGGCAATTTCGCTCTACACCCACATGGGCACTCATATCGACGCACTCAATCATTTTGGCCTCAACGGCGAAATATGGAACGGCTTTCGTGCCGAGGAGCATCTCGGGGACCGTGGTTGGACCGTCGCCGGTGCAGAGAACATCCCACCCATCATCGCACGCGGTGTGCTGATTGATGTGGCACAGGCGAAGGGTGTCGACATGCTGCCAGCCGGTTATCGCGTGACGCGTGATGATCTCGTTGATGCACTGGATAGACAAAGTATGGCACTAGAGCAGGGCGATATTGTGCTGATCCGTACCGGCCGCATGCAGGACTATGAAGAGGCCTCGTCATACATGGCCAACCCGCCCGGCATGGGTATGGCGGCTGCGCGTTTTCTGGTCGAGGAAAGCGGCGCCATGATCGTCGGTGCCGACAACCTCAGTTTCGAGGCCTTCCCTTCCGAGGTCGAGAACAACTATGTGCCGGTGCACAGTTACCTGCTGGCCGAGCAGGGCGCACCGATCATGGAGCTGGTGTACCTGGAAGCGTTGTCGCGTGACCGGGTATACGAGTTCGCCTTCATTGGTGGTTCGCTGAAACTGCGTGGATCGGATGCCGCACCGATACGCCCGATCGCTATTCCTCTGCGAAGTGAGAAGTCGGGAAGAACATCTTCATCTACGGACAACATGGAACTCAATAAGAGGGGTGAATGAAATGTTTGCTATCAATCATGCTGCCACAGCACTCGTGATCAAGAAACACTACCCAGAGGCTCCGTTATCTTTATTGCTGATCTCTGTCCAATTAATGGAGTTACTCTGGGTCGGCTTCAATTTTGCGGGCATCGAGTATTCTACGACTGAAGCAACAGTGACTTCGGTACTGGATGTCCATCTCGCCCATATACCGTATTCGCATTCCATTCTTTCGACGCTGGTCGTGGCGAGTCTTGCCTGGCTGATTATCCGTAAAGGTTTTAACAAACCAGTGATCGCTGTCGCTACCGCAATCGCGATCGCTTCTCATGTGCTTCTTGATGTTCTGACGCATAGTCAGGATATCCCTTTAACACCGTTCACCGAGATAAACAAAGTGGGACTGGGATTGTACGCGGTGCCACTGGCCGCCTTCGTGGTGGAAACCACGTACGGCATTCTCTGCTGGTGGATATACAGAGGCAGCATGTCGCTACTTGCGATCATCGTGGGATTTAATCTGGCTAACATCACATTCTTCAGTGCAGCGATTCCAGGCCCGGAGGCTTTACTGGCTGATAACCCCGTTTTACTGACAACCGTGGTCCTTGTCCAGATTGTGCTGACTCTGGTACTGGTTAATCGATTTAGCGATCGTCAGGATCATATCAGACAGGTAAAGAGTAAGCCGACTATGCCATCTACCTGATAGAGGCTCGTTCATTAAATGCAGGAGATCATGATGAAACATATTGTAATTATTGGTGGCGGCTTCGCAGGTCTTTGGGCCGCGCTCGGTACTGCGCACCAGGTTGATGAGAATAAGGCAGATATAAAGATAACGCTGGTCTCAAAAGATACCTATCTGAATATAAGGCCCAGGTTTTATGAGAAGGAGCCGCAGGCACTCCGTACGCCGCTATCGCCCACCCTGGAGCCACTCGGCGTCCAGCTTATCGCAGGAATCGTCGAGTCAGTTAACGAGGCAGGGAAGACAGTAGACGTGCTGCTGCCAAGCGGTGTTATTGAGAAAACACGCTACGATCGCCTGATTCTTGCCACAGGCAGTGAACTGAAGGGATTACCGGTTCCAGGTATGGTTGAGTACGGGTGGAATATCGATACCTACGATGCGGCCATCTCACTCGATCAGCATATGAGATCTGTTCTGCAACAGCCTGTTGAACGGGGACATAATACATTTGTCGTAATCGGTGCTGGATTTACCGGTATCGAACTCGTCACCGAAATGCGTGATCGAATCGCAGCTCATAGTGATGCCGATACGGCAGAACATTCACGTATCGTCCTTGTTGAAAAAGGTCCTGATATTGGAAAGGAGCTTGGCCTGAATCCACGGCCAGCCGTCGAATCTGCAATCCGCGATGCAAATATAGAAGTGAAGTCTGGAATGTGTGTGGATGCAGTAACATCAACCACCGCCAGGTTAAGCAATGGGGAAGTGATATACACAAGTACAGTGATCAATACTGCAGGATTACAGGCAAGTACGCCTGACGAAACCTTACCCGTTGAACGTGACAATCTCGGCCGTTTAGCGACGGACAATCATTTACGTGTCAGGGGGCTTGACTCAATTTACGCTGCAGGGGATGTGGCGCGTGCCTATGTAGACGATGAACACCTCGCCCTTATGTCATGCCAGCATGCGATGGAAATGGGCAAGTTCGCCGGTTATAACGCAGTTCGCGATCTGCTTGAATTACCTCTTCGTGCATACAGGCAGCCTGTTTATCTTACCTGTATTGATCTCGGCCGTTCGAGAGCCTTGTATACCTCTGGTTGGGAACGGGCTATCCAGAAATCCGGCGATGAAGCCAAAAAGCTAAAACAACAAATCAACACACAGTGGATATATCCGCCTGTCGGCACGCGTGATCAGATTCTCGCAACGGTCAGTATGGATGTAGAGCAGGAGGTATCAGATGATTGATATCACCGGGTTGGCACACGTCGGTGTGCGCGTCGCTGAGTTTGGGCGTTCGGTTCTATGAAGACATGGGTTTCCGTGTCGTGCGTGATGATCAACAGGAACATGTCGTCGTGCTCGTCCATCCATCCGGCGTCGCAGTCTTGTGGTATAGCGGTCACGGAGGGGCCGGTCACCTTCGGTGACGGCAGCACCTCGGTATTTTTCCGTGATCCGGATAGCAATGTCATCGAGCTGACAGAACAGAATGTGTCAGATGACAGGCTTCGAAAGCGAAGGCTTTGACCGTGTGCTGGGATTGCATGAACGTTCGTTGGCGTCATCGGTTATCTGTGCGCTTGGTGTGCGCGACCCGGAGGATGAAAATGCTTTCCTGCCTAAGGTTCGGTACGGTGATGCGGAGATGGTGTTAACCGTTTAGGGATGTAAACATGGGTAGAGGCGATGTGACGAGAATACGGGATCATGATATGCAGACAGACCATAGACTGCTTGGTAGGGCTGCCGGTTTGCTCTACCTGGTCATTATCGCGTGTGGTATCGGCAGCGAAGTGTTTATCCGGGGCAGCCTGTACGATGACATGGATATAAGCGTGACAGCGGCAAATATCCTCGCAGATAGCGCACTGTTCAAGACCGGCTTCCTCGCCGATTCGATCATGCTGCTCTGTGATGTGGCGATCGCTATCGTATTCTACCGGTTGTTCAGGCAGGTCGATAAAACACTGGCCTTGTCTGCCATGGTGTTCCGCCTGGTCCAGGCAGTCATCATCGGTATGAGCCTGTTGTTCTACTATGCGGCGTATCTGCTACTCACTATTGACGCGCAGCCGGATGGTCAGACCAATACCATGCTATCACTGCTCATCGACATGCATGCTTACGGCTATGACCTCGGGCTTATATTTTTCGCCATCGCCAATGTCGCGCTCGGTGTCCTGGTCATCAGATCGGGTTTTTGTCCAAGGGTGCTGGGGTATGGCCTGGCCATGGCGGCGGTTGTCTATGTGGTTGGCAGCTATACGAGATTTATGGCCGTGGAATACCATGCCTTCGTCGAACCGATCTACCTGATTCCATTGTTGGCAGAACTGGCGTTCTCTTTATGGTTGCTGTTCGGAAAGTTTCCGCAAGACAGTCAAGATAGGGGAAAATCAAATACTGTCAATCAATGCTTGTCCCAATAAGGTATCCCGCTAAATCTCTCCGCCAGAAAATCCACAAAGGTCCTGACGCGCTGTGAGAGATGCCGGGTTTGTGGATAAATGGTGTACGCATTCATTTGTGGAAATCGGTAGTCGCTGAATAAAGTAACCAGTGATCCTCTTTCTATTTCCCGATGAGCTATGAAAGTCGGCAGTAATACAATTCCATGGCCTTTGGCCGCAGCATTTAACAGGTATTCGCCAGAAGATGCTTTCAGATACGGTTGCAGCTTTGTCCTGATTTTCTGTCCTTCTGGATCGATCAGATGCCAGTATTCAAAATCCCGAATCAGAGAGTACACCAGGCATTGATGATCAAGCAGTTCATCTAGCGTTTGCGGTGTTCCCATACGCTCGAGATAAGCCGGGCTGGCACAGATGACACTTTGAATAGGTGCGATCCGACGGGCGATCAGGCTTGAGTCGGATAAGTGGGCTATACGAATGGCCAGGTCGAAGCCTTCCTGCATCAGGTCCACTTCGCGATCGTTGAAATCCAGGTCAAACTTGATTTGAGGATGCTTCTGTAAAAATTCATCAATGGCCGGGCCGATGTGCATTAATCCGAACGTGGAGGGCAGCGCGACTTTCAGGTTGCCTTGCAAGGTGCCATGAGCCTCACTTGCCGTTAGCTCGGTTTCCAGGATTTCATCCAGTATCCGGACACAATCCTGATAATAAACCCTACCGGTATCAGTCAGATTCATTTTCCGCGTCGTGCGGTGAAACAGTTCCACGCCCAGATGGCTTTCCAGTTCTTTCAGGCGCCGGCTGACGGCGGATTTGGCGATATTCAGGTTATCCGCCGCTGCGCTGATGCCACCGGTTTCCACCACGCGCACAAAGGTTTCCATGTTTTCCAGTCGATTCATAACACTCTAGTGTTCTCTATAGAAGAACAGTTATTTATATATTCTACTGTTTATGCGCGTTTAGGCAATATTGATAATGCATCCATCAGCCACAGAAAATCAGATGGCTGGCGCAACAAAGCCATTAGTTCAATTTTTTAGGAGAGATCAAATGAACAAAGTCAATCAAGTTGTAGCACGTGTATTCCTTGGCCACATTTTCCTGCTGGCCGGTCTGAGTAAGATTGGGGCCTATGCGGGCATCCAGGGTTATATGGAGGCGATGGGTGTGCCGGGATACCTGCTACCTCTCGTTATCCTGCTTGAAATTGGTGGTGGACTGGCCGTGATCGCCGGTTTCCAAACCCGCCTGATCGCCTATGCGCTGGCCGCTTTTTCGGTGATTTCCGCCGCCATTTTTCACAGCAACTTCGGTGATCAAACACAAATGATCATGTTCATGAAGAACTTCGCCATTGCGGGCGGGTTTCTGCTGCTGGCGGGGTACGGCGCAGGCGCTTATAGCGTGGACAATCTTCTGGCGAATCGCAGAAGTGGATTGAAGGCCGCCCATTCATGAGTGTCAGCGCGGGGCCATCGGCCCCGCATTCCTCATATCGGTATTTCAACATGAACAAACCGGAGAAGTCATATGAACACACAACAAACCACCAATCGTTTTATACCGGCGGTCGCGGTTCCGGAAGGCGCTGGTGTGACCGTCCATCGTACGATTGGCACTCCCGCTTTGAGAAACCTGGATCCGTTCATGTTGCTCGATCATTTTGGCAGTGATGACCCGGATGAGTACATCGCCGGTTTTCCGTCGCACCCACATCGGGGTTTCAGTACCTTTACCTACATGATCGATGGATATTCCGAGCACAAGGATAGCATGGGCAATACCGGTAATCTGGGACCCGGTTCAGCGCAGCTGATGAAAGCGGCCAGCGGTATTATTCACTCGGAAATGCCGCAGCAGGAAAACGGCCTTCTGCGCGGGTTTCAACTCTGGATCAACCTGCCGTCCGCTCACAAGATGGATCATCCCGAGTACCAGGAATACGATGCGGCTGAATTTCCGGTCATCGACAAAGACGGATTTCGATTGAAACTCTTGATGGGAAGCCATGAATTTGTCGATGCGCCGATTCAGGACGAGATTACCCACGCGCAGTACTACGATGTCGAAGTACCGGCTGGGCAAAAGTTTAATCACAGGCTGCCTCTAAATCACAACGGGTTTCTGTATGTGTTCGAGGGCAGCGGGAAGCTGAACGACCGTCCTCTGACAAGGCATATGCTGGTCACCTTCTACGGCGCCAGTAACGGGATCGATCTTGTTGCCGGTGATCAGGGTGCCCGCTTTATTGTCGTCAGCGGGAAGCCGATCAACGAATCGGTCGTTCAGTATGGCCCTTTTGTGATGAATACACGCGAAGAGATCGACCAGGCCATGCGGGATTTTCAGTCGAACAATTTCGTCCGTCACAAGGCCTGGATGCGGCGCGAGAAAGTTTCAGCGTAAGGGGATGATTGAGATGAGTGCAAAGTTAAAAATTGTCGAGGGCGAGTTCATCCGCACCGAGTCCGGCTTCAGAAATTGGGTGACTGCGGATGGCAGTGCCGGCCCGAGCGGTGAAGGAGGTTTCGCCGCCGAGCCAGGCCGTTACCATCTGTACGTATCCTATGCCTGTCCCTGGGCGCACCGTATCCTCATTGTCCGCAAACTCAAGGGATTGGAAAAGGTGATTTCGGTTTCGGTCATGCATCCACTGATGCCGGCCGAGAGCTGGGTATTCGGTGACTATCCGGGAGCGACCGAAGATCATCTGTACGGCGCGGATTATTTGTACGAGCTATATCGGAAGGCCGATAGCGGCTTCAATGGCCTGGTTACCGTTCCGGTGCTATGGGATAAACATCGGCAGACCATCGTCAATAATGAATCCTCCGAAATCATTCGCATGCTCAATTCGGCCTTCAACGAGTTTGGCGATGAAAACATCGACTATTATCCGGTGGATTTACGACTGCAAATTGACGCCATTAACGGGTTGATTTACGACACGGTTAATAATGGTGTCTACCGTGCCGGATTCGCTAGAACCCAGCAGGCTTATGATGCCGCCTATGAGCGCCTGTTCCGTGCCCTTGATGAGCTAGAAGACCGGCTGTCGAAACGGCGTTATCTGCTCGGAGATCGGATAACTGAAGCCGACTGGCGTTTGTTTACCACTTTGGTCCGTTTTGATGCGGTTTACTACAACCACTTCAAGACCAATAAAAAACGTTTGACCGAGTACTCCAATCTGTGGGCTTACACGCGTGATCTGTACCAGGTTCCAGGTGTAGCGGAAACGGTCAACATGGATCACATCAAGAATCATTATTTCGCCAGCCACCGATCCATCAACCCCTCCGGAGTCGTTCCGCAGGATCCTGATATCGATTTTCTGGCGCCCCATGAGCGGGAGCGCCTCTCGCAGTAAACTCTTAAACCAACAGGAGAACGACATGTCTGAACCAATCAGCCCTCACACATCACCCGCAACCTGCCTGCCGCGATGTCCTCACCGACGATAAAGGTCGGTGTCCGCATGATGCCTGCACCGCCCAGTACTGCCTGTCTCAATGCCAGGCTGTTGTTCATTTCGATGCTGCCGGTGACGGGTACCGAGCTGTAACACCTCGTGACCATAATTGCGATAGTCATCGCGTTGCTCGGCTCATTCCAGGGCTTGTAGGCGCTCGTTTACTCGGCTGCCGATTTTACCGTTCTTACCGATGACGAGAATGGGTGAATATTTCATGACAGTAATTTCTTATGGTGGTTGATCGTGGGTTTAGAGTCACAAATAGGGGATCCGTAAACCCCCCGGCTTTAGCCGGCCAGTGAGCCGTCGCGGAGCGACACCGATCGCTGACCGCCATGGAAGGCCAAAGGCCGAGGCGGTTAGACCCTGGTAGGCGTGAGCCGCTCGTAGCATACCCGTCGTGCGTTTAGCGCCAGAGGGGATGCAGCGTAGGCATCTAACACGCCGTCAAGCCATTTGCGGGAGGGTTGTGTAGTCGCTTCCCAACGAGGAAGTGACGGAACGACCCGGACGCAGGGCGGCCAGGGCAATAATGGTTGTCGCGTTGGCGAGTCGATTTTGGGGACTGGGATGGTGTGCCGTAGAGGCACAGATAAGGCCGGTCGTACGCGACTTGGCTTACTGAGCTGTAAGCTCAGAGAGAGATGGTGGTAGGCCCACCGGAGTCTGCCGTCGGTGGTCGGCTTCAAAC
>JAESPD010000088.1 GCA_016756855.1 gamma proteobacterium endosymbiont of Lamellibrachia anaximandri
AGCCGCTGATTGTCTGCAAAAAGCACGTCACCAGCTATTCAGCTTGATTTTCAAGCAGGATAAAACCGGTTGAATGATTTGGGTTGTTTCAGACTCATTTGTTAATTGGAAAATACTGTTAGTGTCCGTTCTGAAATCCATTTCCAACCACAAAAAAAGCGAAGCACACTAAGGTAAGAGATTGATTAATCATAAATTTCCTTCGTTTACTGCCTGCGCTTCGTGGTGAAAACAGTGTTTCATTTTTTGCCCTCAATCAAAAAACATCATCACTCATCCCCATCGCCCCCGGCACATCGACATGACCGGTATCCGCCAAACGGATCTTCAACGAGAGATTATTTCGGGAATCGGCGTGGCTCAACGCCTCTTCCAGGGTGATCTTGCCTTCCTGGTAGAGTTTGTAGAGCGACTGATCGAAGGTCTGCATGCCACGCTCTGTACCCTGTTCCATCACCTCCTTGATGGCATGAATATCCCCTTTCTTGATCAATTCCGAGATATAGGTGGTCAACAGCAGAATCTCCACCGCAGGCAGTCGTTGGCCGTCTTTCCCTTTCACCAGGCGCTGCGAAATAACCGCCCTGAGATTGAGGGAGAGGTCCATATAGAGCTGTCGCTGCGCAGTATCGGGAAAGAAATTGATGATGCGGTCCAAGGCCTGATTGGCGTTGTTGGCATGTAGCGTGGAAAGGCAGAGATGGCCGGTTTCAGCATAGGCAATGGCATGCTGCATGGTGGACATCTCCCGAATCTCGCCGATGAGGATGACATCCGGCGCCTCGCGCATGGCATTCTTCAGGGCATTTTCGTAAGAGAGGGTGTCGATCCCCACCTCCCGCTGATCCACCACCGACTTTTTGTGGGTATAGAGATACTCAATGGGGTCTTCAATGGTGAGTATATGACCGGTCCTGGTCTGATTGCGATACTCTATCATCGACGCCAGCGAGGTGGACTTGCCCGATCCTGTGGAGCCCACCACCAGGACCAGACCACGGGGCTCCATGATCAGATCCTTCAAAATCATAGGCAGGTTGAGTTTTTCCACCGGCGGGATCTCACCCTTGATGTAGCGAATCACCATCGCCGCATCGCCTCGCTGCTTGAACACGTTGACACGAAATCGCCCCAGCTTGCTGATGGAGATTGCCAGGTTGCACTCGTAGGTTGCCTCGAACTCCTTTATCTGGTCGTCACTCATGATTGCGTAGGCCAGCTTGCGCACCTGCCCCACCTGTAGTGCCGACGAGCCAACCGGACGGGTTTCACCCTCGGCCTTGAGATTGGGCGGCGCTCCAGTACTGAAAAAAAGATCAGACGCATTTTTCTGCACCATCAGCTTCAGATAGGGCACGATATCCATGGAGTTTTCCTCATTGCAGCGGACCATTTGGCAATTTGCCGGTGCGCCTTGATATAGTTGATCTAACCGGTTAGCGGCAGCTGCCGCCGGTAATTAAGGCCGGTATTGTTAAAAACAGAGGAATTTTGTTCTTTGTGATGAAAACTGTGAACGAAACAATCCTTTCAGGGTTGATGATCTATCCGGTCAAATCACTGGCAGGCATCGAATTGAACCAGAGCGAGGCCGACCGTTTTGGACTCCGGCACGACAGGCGCTGGATGGTGGTAAACGCTGCCGGAAAATTCCTGAGCCAGCGGGAACTGCCGCAAATGGCCTTGATCCGGCAAACCCTAACTGCTGATGGATTGACGCTCTCCACCGACGGCAAAACCGACCTGCACCTGCCACTCACTCCCCGGGTGACAAATCGGATCGAGGTGGCGATCTGGCATGACCACTGCCACGCCATCCCCTGCGGCTCAAAGGCGGACACTTGGCTCAGTGAGGCACTGGGGCAGCCCTGCCGACTGGTCTATTTCCCGGACGGGGAGGGGCGTCAGGTCGACCCGGACTATGCTGACCACCAGGACCGAACCGCCTTCTCCGATGGCTTTCCTCTGCTGCTGATATCTGAGGCATCGCTGGAAGACCTCAATGCTCGCCTCGAACAGAAACTGCCGATGTCCCGCTTTCGGCCCAATCTAATCGTCCGCGGCTGCAACGCCTACGCCGAGGACAACTGGCACCGAATCCGCATCGGCGAACTCGATTGCCGGGTGGTCAAGCCCTGCTCCCGCTGCACCATCACCACGGTGGATACGGAGACGGGGCAACGGGGGCCGGAACCCCTAAAAACACTGGCCGGCTACCGCAGGCAGGGAAACAAGGTCTTCTTTGGCCAGAACCTGCTGCATAACGGGCCAGGGCTCCTGGAGGGGGGTATGCACGTCGAGATTCTGGATAAAACAGATGGATAGCACAGCAGTCATTCGCATCACGGAAAACTGGGTTCGTGACGTAGTCGTGGGGCTCAACCTCTGCCCCTTTGCATCTGTGCCGCTACAGGCGGGACTCATCCGCTTCAGCGTCTGCACCGGGCAAACCCCCGAGGAGATCTACCGCGCCCTGCTGTCAGAGATGGAGACGCTGGTGAACCTGCCCGAAACAGAAGTCGAGACCGGACTCTTCATCGCGCCGGAGGGGCTGGACGCTTTCGACGACTACCTGGAGCTGCTCTATTCGGCCGATGAAGCCATAGCGAAAGCAGGTCTCGGCGGTGTCCTGCAACTGGCCAGCTTCCATCCAGACTACCGCTTCGAGGAAGCAGAGGAAGACGATCCAGCCAACTATACCAATCGCTCACCCTTCCCCATGTTCCATCTGATCCGTGAAGCGCCGATGGCCCGCGCGCTAAAGCACTACCCCAACCCAGAGCAGATCCCAAAGCGTAACGTAGAGAAGATGCGTGAACTGGGGCTGGATGAGGTGCGGGATCGGTTGCGGCGCTGCCGGTCAAACCCATAGGCCGGTTCAAGCGCAGCGGAACCGGCAAGCACCGCTGGTTATCACGACTCTCTTGCCCGATCCGTTACGCTTGATCAGGCCTACGGGCCTTTTCGATCACTAATTATAGATCGCCGTTACCCGCCAGTTCCAATTCTCCAGGGTGAGGCGGGCGTGCACCGGGTCATCGCCCAAATCGCCGATGCGAAGCAACAGGCTGTGCGAGCCATCGAAGAAGGCATAGTCGAGTTGCTTCAGAAAACCACCTTTACGCTTGTCCGGATTGTGCGAGCGCAATTGCAAGAGCGCCCAGTCAAGGTCGACCAGATGTTCCACTGCATTGCTTCCAAGCGTCTGGATGCCTTTTTGCAGCCAGTCGACAAATTCATTGGAGACTTCCCCGACGCCACTCTCCAGATCCTTGTTCATCTTGCGCTTTATCTGCTCGCGGATGGAGCGGATATCCACCAGGCCCGCAAAGGTCTCACGATCACTCTCCTGCATCGCCCGATCCAACTGATAGACCGTCGTATAAGGCCAGACGACGTAAGCGACAAGCAGCAGAAACAGGAAAAACAGCAGACTTTTCATATCGGGAATACCAGAAAAAATTAGTTATTTAGTAGCAATCATGGTGCGCACGGCACCCTACGTTCCGAGGAATTTTATTCGATTTCAGACTGCGCAGTTTCGAGCGCCTCTCCCGCCTCCAGCCATGCCTCTTCGGTGTCTGATAACAACGCATCAAGCGCCGCCTTCTCCGCCAGCCGTCTGCGCATCTCCTCTTTACGATCATCCTGATAGAGTCCCGTATCGGCCAGAATCTCTTCCAGATCCTGTTGTTGCTGCTGACAACGCTCCATCTCAGTTTCGAGTTTTTTCAGCCTGTTGCGCAAGGGTTTTAGCTGCCTGCGCTGCTCCGCCTCCTGCCGCTTGCGATCCCGGCGTGTTTTGGCGGTATGCTCGCCATCCGCCAGCGGTTTTTCACCGCCGTTGGTCTGGCGCCGCTGTTCCAACAGCCAAGCCGGATAATCATCCAGATCACCGGCAAACTCCTCCACCCGTCCACCATGTACCAGCCAGAGCTGGTCGGTGGTGATGCGCAGCAGGTGGCGGTCATGGGAGACGATCACCATCGCTCCGACAAACTCCTGCAGCGCCGATCCCAGGGCATGACGCATCTCCAGGTCGAGATGGTTGGTCGGCTCATCAAGCAGCAGCAGGTTGGGGCGCTGATAGACCAGCAATGCCAGCACCAGACGCGCCTTCTCGCCGCCGGAAAAGGGCGCTACCTTCTCCATGGCACGATCTCCCCGAAAGCCAAAGCCGCCAACAAAATCCCGCAGACGCTGCTCAGATGCCAGGGGGTCGAGCCGCTCCAGGTGCAGCAGTGGACTCGCCTCAGGGTCGAGCTGTTCGATCTGATGTTGGGCAAAATAGCCGATGCGCAGATCCTGAGCCGGATGCCTGGACCCTGCCAGCGGTTCGAGTGACCCGGCAAGCAGTTTGATCAGGGTGGACTTGCCTGCCCCGTTGGGACCCAGCAGGCCGACTCGGTCGCCAGGTTCGATCAGCACGGTGGCCTTGCTGAATACCGGCGACTCATCATACCCCCCATCCACTTGTTCCAGCTGCAGCAGCGGATGCGGGTTCTTCTCCGGCTCAAGAAAGCTGAAATGGAACTGCGAATCCACATGGGCCGACGCGATCAGCTCCATCCGCTCCAGCGCCTTCAGCCGGCTCTGGGCCTGACGGGCCTTGGTCGCCTTTGCCCGGAACCGATCCACATAACTGCGGATATGCGCCACCTCCCGCTGCTGCTTTTCATACTCCACCTGCTGATTTGCCAGCCGGGCTGCCCGGGTCTGCTCAAAGGTGGCATAGTTACCGGTGTAGAGCGCTGCCTGTTGCTGTTCGATGTGGACGATGTGGTCCGCCACCCGGTCGAGAAAATCCCGATCATGGGAGATCAGCAGCAAGGTGCCGGGATAACTGCGCAGCCACTCCTCCAACCAGATCACCGCATCCAGATCCAGATGGTTGGTCGGCTCGTCCAGCAGCAGCAGATCCGAGCGGCACATCAACGCCTGAGCCAGATTGAGACGCATCCGCCATCCACCGGAGAAGCTGTTGACCGGCCGCTCCTCCTCGGCTGCGGTGAAACCGAGTCCGTGCATCAACTGACCGGCGCGGCTGCGGGCGGTATATCCGCCTATCGTCTGCAGCAGTTCATGCAGCCGGGCCTGGGCGCTACCATCGCCTGCTGATTCCGCCTCTGCCAATGCCTGCTCGCATTTGCGCAGCTCACTGTCACCGTCGATGACATACTCGATGGCGGGTCGCGCCAAAGAGGGCGTCTCCTGGGCAACATGGGCGATCTCCAGCTTTGGAGGCAGATGCAATTCACCCTCATCCGCCTGCAGTTGATCCAGTATCAGGCTGAACAGGCTCGATTTACCCGTGCCGTTACCCCCCGTGATACCGGTTTTCCATCCAGCGTGAAGCGTAAACGAAGCATTCTCAAACAGCAGTTTGATGCCACGACGCAGACTCAGTTTTTCAAAGCGCAACATGGATGCGGAGTTTACCAGCGCCGGCGGATGCGCGCCCGGTTTTGTTGGGTTGCGCTACCACTGACTCAACCTACACTTTGTCCGCTTTGCAGAGGGTTATATCGGTGTGGTGCCAGGCAGGGCGCGGTCAAAACGCCGCAGGCCAATCGCTTCACCCAGGTGGGCGGACTGGATCTGCGGCGCGCCCTCCAGATCGGCGATGGTACGTGCCACTTTCAAGATCCGGTGGTAGGCGCGCATGGAGAGTCCCAATCGCTCCATGGCGCGTTGTATCAACTGCCGACCCGCCTCGTCCAGCGGAGCAAAACGATCCACCGCCACACCCTCCAGCGCCCGATTGGGTTTGCCCTGACGCGCCTGCTGCAACTGCCGCGCCGCCGCCACTCTGCGCCGTACCTGGGCACTCGACTCAGCCGCAGGCGAATGCGGCCGGGAGATCAGCTGAATCTCCTGCCGGGGCACCTCCACATGCATATCGATGCGGTCGAGCAGGGGACCAGAGATACGCCCACGGTAACGGGCGATCTGTTCACTGGTGCAGCGGCAGCGGCTGGTACCATCGCCAAGATGACCGCAGGGGCAGGGGTTCATCGCCGCAATCAGTTGGAAATGGGCAGGATACTCCGCCTGGCAACTGGCCCGCGAGATGGTGATCTGCCCCGTCTCCATCGGCTCCCGCAGCACCTCCAGCACCCGCCGTTCAAATTCCGGCAGCTCATCCAGAAAGAGCACACCGTGATGGGCCAGGGAGATCTCCCCCGGCTTGGGGTTGCCTCCGCCCCCCACCAAGGCCACCGCAGAGGCGGTGTGGTGAGGTGCGCGAAATGGGCGCTGGCGCCACCGGGCCACCTCCAGCGTCCTGCCTGCCACTGATCGTATGGCCGCACTCTCCAGCGCCTCGTCCTCTGTCATCTCCGGCAGGATACCGGGCAGACGGGTCGCCAACATCGATTTGCCGGTTCCCGGTGGACCGAGATAGAGCAGCGAATGGGCACCTGCCGCTGCAATCTCCAGGGCACGGCGGGCCTGGTGCTGTCCCTGGACATCCGCAAGGTCAGGCAGACTGTCCACTATTGGCGTTTCATTGCCTGCCTCCCAGTGCGGAATCTTCTCCCGCCCATCCAGATGGGCGCAGACCTCCAGCAGGTGGGTTGCTGGGAGTGCCTGCCCACCCTGCACCAGTGCCGCCTCGGCAATATTTTCCTGGGGCAGGATCAGACTGCGCCCGGCATCTCTGGCGGCCAGCGCTACCGGCAGCACCCCTTTTATCGGTCTTAGCGCCCCGGAGAGGGCCAATTCACCGACAAACTCGTATTTTTCGAGCCCTTCCTGCGGCAACTGGCCCGAGGCGGCCAGAATCCCCAGCGCAATGGGCAGGTCGAAACGCCCGCCCTCTTTGGGCAGATCAGCCGGGGCCAGATTGATAATGATACGCCGGGCCGGAAACTCGAAATGGCTGTTGAGCGGTGCCCCGCGCACACGGTCCTTGCTTTCCCGGACCGCCAGTTCAGGCAAGCCTACGATGGAGAGGCTGGGTAGACCGTTGTCGAGGTGCACCTCGACGGTGACGAGCGGCGCCTTGATGCCCTCACGGGCGCGGCAATAGAGAATTGCGAGTGACATGGATACCTTCCCTGGCATACCGGTTTAAAAATGAGGGTGATCAATCTCGAAGCACCGAACTAAAAGCAGGCGGTTCAAGCGTAGCGGAACCGACATCCGCATCTGGTAATTCATCCAAAAACGCCCGATCCGCTGCGCTTGATCGTGCCTACGCTTTGGTGGATTAACGGGCAGAGACTATTTCAGGCGTCCTTTGCTTCCAGCTCCCGGACGATAGTCTCCAGCCGATCGAGTTTCTCTGTGGTACGGATCAGCACAGCGCTCTGCACATCAAACTCCTCCCTCGTCACCAGGTCGAGTTTGGCGAGTCCGGCCTCCAGAGTGGCACGCAGATTCTTCTTCAGATCATCCTGCAGGATCTGGATACCGCCCGGCACGCTTCCGGCAAGCCGCTCGGCCAGATCATCAATAAGTTTCGGATCAAGCATAAGTCACCTTAACGGGCAGTCAGGCGCTTGTCCAGCTTGGTTCATCATATTGAAAAGTTGAGTCAATATGGAAATGTGGAGTCTTGTCAGGCACCAGCCAACTCCAGCAACTCGCTGGTCAATGCTGAGCAGACAGCCTCAAATTCTGTATCGAGCCGTTTCAATAAAAAGCTGGCAGTTTCCGTGCGACCCTCCCTACCCAGTGTCTCCAGCTCCCGACAGACCTCAGTCAATTGCGCTGCACCCAGGCTGGCGCTACTCGATTTAAGGCTGTGGGCGGCCTCCAGCAAGGCAGTGCCGTCACCTTGAGTAACCGCCTTGTGGATCGATTCCAGCAGGCCAGGCGAACTCTCCAGATAAATATTTATCACCTTGCCCAGGATGCTGTGTGCCCCGGGTCGTTGCATCGCCCGGAGATTATCCAGTGGTTTCCTCTGTAATACAGCTTCAACCTCACCGGGCGCAACCGTATTACTGGGATCTGATTGGGTTTCCGCTACGGGGTTTTCCGGCTCGATATCCAGCCAACGCGTCAGGATAGCCCGTAACTGCTGCTGCTCGAAGGGTTTACTCATGTAGTTGTCCATTCCAGCGACCCGGCACTGATCCTCTATCCCTTTCTGCACATTGGCCGTCAGTGCGATAATGGGCAGATGCCTCTTTATCGCATCTGACTCTTCCTGTCGACGTATCTCGGTTGCTGCACTAAAACCATCCTTGACCGGCATATGACAGTCCATCAGGATCAGGTCAAAGTCCGTGTTCAACGCAGCCTCTACAGCCTCCTGTCCATTCGATACCATTGTTACCTGGCAGCCCATCAGCTCCAGCATGCCCCAGGCCACCTCCTGGTTGACCAGATTGTCTTCGGCCAACAGGATTCGGGCGTTAAACAGGCTTGTATCCACCGGTTTGGTGTTGCCGGACTCCGCATCGTCGGTTGGGCGCACCGGTGCGTTCATGACTGCAATCAGGCAGTTGAACAGCGCTTCCTGTCTGACGGGTTTGTTCAGATAGCGGTGGATGCCTACATCCACCGCCCTGGCGGCCTCTTCATCAAAAGCGGCCGAGCTGAGCATAACCATGTGAAGTGCCGGAATCGTCGGATCCGCCTTTATGCGGCGTGCCAGCTCGATGCCATCCATATTCGGCATATGCCAGTCCAGCAGGATCATATCGTAGCTTGCGCCTCTTTCTGCCGCCTGATGCAGCATCTCCAGAGCCTTAATCCCGTTATCCACACTACCGTTGAGCATCCCCCAGTTGATGATCTGATTGTGCAGGATCTCCCGGTTGGTGGCATTGTCATCCACAATCAAGACCCGCTTACCACGCAGTTCCTCAGTAAATTGCGGGCTCTCATACGCCATTTCAGAACGTGTCAGGGGCAGGGTAAACCGGAAGGTTGAACCTTTACCCAGTTCACTCTCCACCTCCAGAGCGCCACCCAACAGTGTTACCAACCGGTGGGAGATGGCCAGACCAAGGCCGGTGCCACCAAAGTGCCGGGTGGTGGAACTGTCCGCCTGGGAGAACGCATCAAATATCCCCACCTGTTGCTCCCTGGTCATGCCGATCAGGTTCACCAACACCTGACGCAACCGATTCTCATCGCTTTTCACCATGAGTACCGGTTCGAGGGGCATCACCGGGGTCAGGTCGAGCCCTTTGTTGTGGGCACGTTCCGCGAGTAGCTCGGCAGTATCTTCCAGCAGGTTGCGCAGATTGAAATCGTGGCTCTCCAGTTCCAGCTTGCCGGCTTCGATCTTGGAGAAGTCGAGGATATCGTTAATGATCACCAGCAGCGAATCGCCTGATCGCCGAATGGTCTCAGCGAAGTGGCGCTGGCGGTCGTTCAGCTCTCCTCCCAGCAGCAGTTCGGTCATGCCCAGCACGCCGTTCATCGGGGTGCGGATCTCGTGACTCATGGTGGCGAGGAACTCGCTCTTGGCCTGGCTGGCAGCCTCGGCCCCCTCTTTTGCGATCAATAGCGCTTTAGTGCGCTCCTCCACCCGCTGTTCAAGTGTCTGCTGGTACGCTTCAACCTCTTTTCGGGAGCGAGTCAGCTGTTTAACCATGCGGTTGAAGTTGTCCGCCAAGTGGTTCAATTCACCACCTGCCGTTACTGCCACCTGTTCATTCAAATGTCCCTCGGCTATCTCCTGAGTGGCTTGCACCAACTGAGCGACAGGACGCGTAATTCTTCGGGTGAGCAGCAGCGTCAGGAGAATTGCCACACCGACAATCAGCATAGTCACCCAGATCGCTGACCAGAGTGCCTCTGTTGCCTGTTGCCGCATCAGATCAGTATTGACTACCAAGCGCACATAACCCAGGAGTTCCCGCTTGGGGGACTTGGCTTCATCCTCCGTTAGAAATGCATCCAGCTCTGTGTTCTGTGTACTCATCACCGGTAAAAGGATCTTGATATACCTTCCATCAGTGCTGGATACGCCCGTATCATTGGCGCTCAGGCTGTCAACCTGCCAATCGGGGAATACCCCATTGGACGGATCCAACCACTTTTCTGCCAGTGCCGTCATATCCGGGCACAACAGCCCCAGGCAGGTTGTCTCTTCATCGCTTACGCTGGTGAGGATGGTTTTGAGGGTCTCTTCATCTTCAGCAAACAGGGCGTATTCGCTGAATTTGGCGATCAGTTCCACCGTCTCCATACCATGCGCCACCAGTGCTTCGAGACGGCTATGCTGCCCTCGCTCAACCTCATAGATTGTGACTGCCATTGCGGTAAGCAGCACCAGCAGGATCGAGAGCAGGTTTCCGGGTAAAAGCACCGGTCACCCGGCGCTCTCCCCACAGACCCGGACGTGAAGATTTCCCTCATCCGGTTCCTCGATCCTCTTACATTTCCGAAAGAGGAACCCATCAGGCGACACCCCGATAGGCGCATAACATTTGCTGCTCTGGCCATTAGATATTGTGTACTATTCTTGGCTTAGGAAATGGAAAGGTCTCTTGTAGTATTTCAAACAAGACCTTCCCTTTATGGCTACGCCGACTGAGCCAGTAGCGCCACGCTTTCTCTGTGTATTCATACACCGCTTCTAGGGC
>JAESPD010000089.1 GCA_016756855.1 gamma proteobacterium endosymbiont of Lamellibrachia anaximandri
GAGTCTCGACTGGAGCGCACTACTGACCTGGAGCACTGGTTCATCAAAATAGCTCCGCAGCCCCAAACCGGATAGTTATTTTTTTCCGCGGCCCTTACTCGCTATGAATATGATGGCCTCAATAGATTGATAGCGGTGATAGACCCATTGGGTAATCGTACTTCCTATGTGTATGACGAAGTTGGTAACGTAATACTTCAGACTGACGCTAACGGCAATTCGACCAGAATCGAATACAATTCTTACGGACAGAAAACGGCAGTGGTTCTCCCGCTTGGTCAGCGTGCAGAATATCAATATGACCTTGCAGGCCGTCTCTTGAGAATAGTCGATTTCAATCAAGACGAAATCAGCTACGAGTACGATGATTTCAACAGACTGTCCGCTACCAACTATCCCGATGGAACCGCTGTGGAATATACCTATACACCCGCGGGTAAAAAGGAGACGGTGCTCGATAGCAGGGGAACAACCAGTTTCAGCTATAACGTGAATGATCGCATACTATCACGGACTGAGCCTGATGGATCATCGATTACCTATACGTACAATGAAAATGGAACTATAGCGACAGTGACCACCCCAGTTGGAGTCGTGGAATACACATACGACACTAATCTGAGGATGAATTCAGTTACAGATCATGATTCGAATGTCACCACTATTGAATATGACGCAGTCGGTAACCTGACCAGGATAGACCGGCCCAACGGGGTTGTGGAGACCCGTGCTTACGACGCAATGGACAGGGTAACCCTGCTTGAGAACAGGAACAGTAGTGGCACTGTAGTTTCAAGCTATGCATATACGTTTGATGGTCGTGGCAACCGGACATCGGTTATAGAATATACCGGGAGACGTGTCGACTATGTCTACGATGCAATCAATCGTCTGGTATCAGAGACTATTGCAGATCCTTTCTCCGGTGTAAGAGCTGTCAGCTACACCTATGATTCGGTCGGCAACAGACTGACCCGTACTGATTCTGAAGTTGGTGTCACCACCTATAATTACGATGAAAACAATCGCCTGACACGAGAAGAGAGTTCGATCGCCATAATTGATTACTCATATGATGAGAACGGCAATATTCTTAGTGAGGGGGATGCGGTCAATTACGCCATTGAGTATTCTTGGAATGCAAAGAACAGGTTGGCGGCTGCTACGGTTACGGATGACGCAGGCAATTCCAAAGCGTTAAGTTTTTCCTATAATGAGGAAGGCTTGCGGGTGTCGACGGAAGAGGATGGTGTGGTCAAGAAGTTTCTCCTTGATACAACGAGGACCGTGCCACAAGTGGTGGAAGAGTATGCGGCTAATGGGAGTAACCTGGCGTCTTACGTTTACGGAAACAAACTGGTTTCCAAGCGGCAAGGCTCGCAGCAGCATTATTACCTGCAGGACATGCATAGTGGTGTCCGGCAACTATCAGACGTTGCCGGCAGTGTTACGGATTTCTATGACTACGACGCCTATGGAAGGCTTCTTGGGAGTGCTGGCCTGACTGCCAATAATTATCTCTACCGTGGTGAGCAGATGGACTCGGGCATAGAGAAGTATTATCTCAGGGCACGTTACTATGATCAGAATACCGGGAGGTTCCTGGGAAGGGATCCCTATAATGGCAAGATCAATGACCCGGTATCACTCCACAAATATCTCTATTCCAATGCAAATCCAGTCACCTACGTGGACCCGACCGGGCAGTTCACGATGCTAGAAATGGCGGTATCCAGCGTCATGATAGGCCTTCTTCAAGGCAGCACAGCAGTTTATATGATGAACAGTATACCCAGGTTGGGCTATGGAGTGCCGCCCTGGTTATTCTGGGATGTCAAACTTACCAACGAAACCATTGGTTGGGGAGCATTCTCGATAGGCGGGATTCTAATAGAAGCAACATCGGATTGTATTCCACAGGGAAACAGCTGGGTAGGAAAAGACAAGGCGACATGGGAAGCGATAGTGGTGGGTGTAGGTATAGGCGCTGGAAGTGCTTCTGGTGCTATTCATTCGCTTGCTAAGCGATTCAAAAAGTGGGCAGAGGCAATCGTAGATCTTGACGGCCAACTGGATATTGGTGGTTCCGGCGGAGGCCTGCAGATGATAACGCCAGGAGACATTGGGTTGACTGCGCAGGCATTTGCAGGGAATTTCCTCATGTTTGATGCCGCTGTAGCATTGCCAGTTGGTGGCATTGGTGTGGGCCTTACAGTTATCGAGTCAGGGAATGCGCGAGGCTGGGGTGCAACGCCTCCCGATTTGACTACAACAGTGTTGAGCCTAGGAATATTCACAGGAATGTCAACTGAAAAAAATGCAAAGGTGTTGTCGGCATGTGGACAATAAGGTTGTGTGAGAGTGGTAAAGCGACAGACGTATCAAGTACAAGAGGCTTAGCCTGAGGGTTGAATATCGGGCGAAAGTGAGGATATGAGAAAAATGGCAATATCGATTAAAAAGGTATTGATTGCCATCCTCCTGGCAGGGAGCTTCTTTGCACCCTGGAATTTTGCCCAGCAATTACAGATTCGATCAGCGATCGTTATTCCCGGGCAGGTTGTCTCCATCCCTGTCGAAATAACACCGGATGTACTCGGGGTTCATGGTTATCAGTTCTACCTGGATGTGGTTCCATCGGCAGGCGCTCCCGTACCGACTATTGGATCTGTCAATAGTGGAAGTGTGGTAAATATTTCGGCAGATTTGCAAACACAACCCGGCACTCCTACGGTAGCCCCGATTCAAATTGGGTTGTTTGTAGCGTTTCCACCCACTGATCCTATCCAGAGTTTTGATGGGCCGGGTTCCATCGCTGATATCAATTTCACTATTCCGCTCGACGCAATAATCGGGCAGAACTATCAACTTGAGCTGAGCGATCTGACCCTTGTAGGTGCTGGCGGCGAGAGCATTCCAGTAACAGTGTGGGGTGGGATGCTGACTGTTGGCAGCATTACTGCCTTCCCTGATACCCTTTCACCGCCCACTGACATTATAATGGGTGAGGGTCAGTCCGAAGCGGTAATAGCGACGGTAACCGGTGGCGGACATCCCATTCCGGGTGTCTCCCTGCAGTACTCAATAGACGATCCATCCATCGCTTCTCTAAGTGCCTCGCTCGTACAAACGGGCAGTGATGGTGCGGGTAGCGTAAACGTGACCGGGTTGATGGATGGCACTACCACGATCCGAATCTCCGCCTTCTCCCTTGGCGAGGTCACAGTGCAGCTCACCGTTCTGGGCATCAGCCCGATAATCACCTCAACACCTCCCCTCGAGGTAATCGATGGTGAAAACTATCTCTACGACGTGGATGCATGGGATCCCAACAGTGACCCGATATCCTACCATTTGACGGTATCTCCAGTTGGTATGATGATCGATTTGAATAGCGGGATTATCGAATGGCTGCCGCCGGCCGACCAACCCCAGGCCGGAAATGTGGTGACAGTGGAAGCACGAGATCCCTCTGGCAATAAGGGCATCCAATCCTTCAGTATCTTCATTGTCAGGGATCTCGACAATGACGGCTTTGAGAGTCGCCTCGACTGCAACGACAATGATCCACTGATAAATCCCGACGCTCTGGAAATACCCTACGACGGTATAGACAACGATTGTGATCCCGCTACTCGGGACGATGACGTAGACGGAGACGGTTATCTCGTCGCAGCGGACTGTGACGATACCAATGCTGCGATCAATCCCGGTGCAACGGAAGTCCATTACAACCTGCTGGATGACGACTGTGATTCGATGACTCTGGATTACGTGGACAACGACGCGGACGGATATTTCACGCAGCAGAACGCGGATTACCCGCAATCCGCGGATTGCGACGATGACAATCCAAGAGTTCATCCCGGAGCGACTGAGATTATCCTCAACGGTATTGATGACGATTGTGATGCCGCCACACCAGACAGCCAAGCGAAGACCTTTGTCGTAATGATCGATCAGGGGGGTAAGATCTATTATGCAAAGAGTCATGGTGATGGAAACTTCGGTTACTACAAACTGTTGGAAGATATCGGGGCCTATAATTCCAGGGGCATCGCCATTGCTGATTTCAACAATGATGGTCATCTTGATTTCGTTGCGGGTGGAGGAAAAACCGCTGAGGTTGACTTCTATCTCTTCGAAAATGACGGCAGTGACAACTTCCTGAACAGAGGAATCGTTGTTGGTCATGACGTATCAGGTAGCTGGGTATACGACATGTCTGCGGGTGATCTCAACAATGACGGCAATACGGATTTTGTCAGTAATACCAATTCGAAAGATACAGTGGTCGCGTTAGGCGATGGGAATGGCGGTTTTACCTCGACTCTTCTGGACTTGGGGGTGACCGGCGGTGGAGTGGATCTAGCCGATCTGAACAGTGATGGAAAACTTGATCTGATCCGCAGCCAGTTGAGCAATGGACAGATCGAGGTCTTTATCAGCCGGGGTGACGGGAGTTTCGATCCGCCGCAGATCGTCGGTGATGCGGGTGGGAACACCCATGGCGTGGTTGCCGCTGACTTCGACAATGATGGTGTTGTGGACATTTTTGCCAACAATTCCGGCACCGGTGACGCAACCTTCTTCAAAGGCTTCGGAGATGGCACTTTTATCAATATGGGTATAGAGGCATCTCTCGACCCAAACAACTATAGTGCGTATGACGGCTACGATTACAACAACGACGGAAACGTCGATGTCGTGCTTACGGACCATACCGGCAGAAGCCTCTGGTACTACCCCGGGAACGGTGACAGCACCTTCGACAGTCGGGTCGAGATCAATCCCGCCAGCACGACCACTGATTATGTATTAGGCGTTTCGGCGCCACCTTATCGTGCTGATGGCATGCCTTATGCGATCATTCGACCGAATTCGGTTCATCTTCCGCTGGGAGGTACAGTCGACTTTGATGGCAGCGACTCCAATGACAATGATGACGGTGGCGAAATTACCAGCTACGAGTGGGACTTTGGAGATGGCGGTACGGCAACTGGAAGCACTGCCACCTATACCTACGGCGTAATGGAAGAGAACTACCTGGCAAGACTGACGGTCACCGACGATGAAGGAAAGATTGCTCATGGTTTTGCCCAGGTTTACATCGAGGGATCGCCGCCTGTTGCGAATTCTGGTGGACCCTATACCTTCGGAGAAGAGGTGGCGGCCAACGGCATCTACACGGTTACCCTCGATGGCGGTGGATCCATCGACGATCAGGGCATTGAAACATATGCATGGGATTTCGACGACAGCGACGGCATCCAGGTCGAATCAACGGATATCGCGCCTGTCCACGCTTACGACGCCGTGGGCATCTACAACGCCACCCTCACTGTAACCGACCACGCCAAGCAAAAGGATACGGTTACCACGACGGTAACCATAACCAATTCCACGCCTCCTGATGCACAGCACGGTGGACCCTATACCATCGACGAAAACGATGCGGTTGGCGGCACCTGGACGCTGAACCTGGATGCCTCCGCCTCGTCGGATGACGTGGGTATCGAGAAGTACGAGTGGGATCTGGACGCTACCGACGGCTTTCAGGTGGATGCGACCGGGGTGACGCCTGAAGTGACATACACGGTTCCCGGCGACTATACAGTGACGCTGCGTGTCTATGATCACGCTCTGCAGATGGCCGAGGTTACGACAACGGTAGCGGTGTTGACCGGAGATGCGCCGGATGCCTCCCATGGTGGTCCTTACGCTCAGACCGAAGATAATGCTGTGGGTGGCGATTGGACCGTGACGCTCGATGCGTCGGCCTCCACTGACGATTCCGGCATCTTCCTCTATGAGTGGGATTTTGACGCCTCGGACGGCATCCAGGTCGATGCCACCGGTGAGGCCGTGGACGTTACCTATACAAGCGTTGGTGACTACACCGTGACAGTGAGGGTCTATGACAATGCCCTGCAGATGACCGAGGTGACCACAACGGTCAGTGTCACTGCCAGCGGTGTACCGGTAGCGAATGCCGGCGGTCCCTATGAGGTCGACGAGAGCGATGCCAGTCACGGTATCTGGACCGTCAACCTGGACGGTACAGGCTCCACGGACGATATCGCACTCTTTGACTATGAATGGCGCTTCTCCCCACTCTTGGTCGATGACTTTGCGGATACCACGCTGGATACCTCAAAGTGGATTTTCAGTGCCGATGGCGTCACCCAGGACGAGCGGGTGAGTCTCCTGGGTGACGGGAGCAACTGGGGTAGCCGTTGGATCTATAGCCAGGAAACTTTCCCGCGTGAATCCGGTCTGGCATTCCAGGCCCGGGTGAAGGTGACGGAAAATGATGTTGGCGCAGGCTTTTGGGGTTTCAAGAATGCTAACGACACCTATAAGTACGATGAGATGCCCTATGCCTTCTACTTCCACACCACCGGTGTGATATTGATCTACGAGGACGGACAGAATCGCGGTTCCATGGGTTCTTACGTTCGGGGGATGGATTACGACATCCGTATCACCCTGAAGCTGCAAGGGGCAAGGTATGAAATCAAGGAGGCCGGGGCAGGGCACTGGACCCTGCTCTATGACTCCTCCTACTCGCGCGAGGAACCTTTGCGGGTCGGCGGTGATGTTCGCAGGGGAACTTTTGAAATCGACGATGTTGCCGTGCAGGTGGTCCTGGACGGGGCGGTGGTTTCCCGTAGATATTCAAGCGTGGGGAATGACGGTGTCACCCTGCGGGTGCGCGACAACGCTTTGCAGGAATCCTTCGACACGACCACCATTACCGTCGTGGACGGCGGAGCGCCCACGGCCGGTCCCGGCGGGCCTTATACTGCAGAGGTGGGCAGCCTGATCACCTTCGACGGGACCGGGTCCACGGACGAAACCGTTATTCAGCAATATGACTGGACCTTTGGTGATACCACCGGAGGCCCCGATGATATCGGATCACGCACTGCCAATCTGCCCTATACCGGCAAGGGTGCGAGGCCCCAGCACTTTTATCGCCAGACAGGGACCTATGACCTGACCCTGACGGTTACGGACAATGTGGGCAATAACGCCGCCGCTGCTACCACCGTCGAGGTGGTGGTCGGTGATCCGCCAACAGCTGATGCCGGTGATCCCTATCATGCCGCTGTGAACGGTCCCCCCGCCTATTTCGATGCCACCGGATCCACAGACGATTACGGCATCGTCGAATACCGTTGGGATTTCGATAGCCTGGTGGACAGTGATGGAGACGGTGATGCCGGCAACGACATCGATGCCGTGGGGCCGAGACCCTTCCACATCTATAGCATGGTCACGGGACAGATCCTGGACGAGACCTTCGACGGTAGCGTGATCGACGAGTCGGCGTGGATCCACAGCGGGGTCACACAGAACGATCGGATCAGCATCACCGGCGACGGGAGCTGGTCCACTCGGTATCTGTTCAGTAAGCTTAATGCTGGACGCCACGGGGCGAGTTACACAGGGCAGGTGCGCCCAGTGAACGCCAGCGGTGGCCAGCAGGCAATGTGGGGGCTGAAGGACACCAGTACCAATTACAGCCACACAAAAATGCCCCATGCGATCTATTTCACCGGTGGTGAGATCTACATATTCGAGATGGGATCCAACCGGGGCCTGAAGGCCGCCTACATACCCGGAACCCTCTATGATGTGAGGATCAATCTCAAAAGTAGCGGGGCCACCTACTACATCAAGGAGGCCACGGCAACCGACTGGATCCAGCTCTACGACTCAGACAATCGCAGTGACAGCCCGCTCAAGATTGGTGTGACCGTGCGCCTTGGGAGCTTCGAATTCGATAACTTCGAGGGCCGGGGACCGGATGCCCATACCGCTACCCTGACTGTGGAGGACGGTGCCGGGCAGACCGCCACTGATACCACCACCGTCACGGTGGCGCGAAACCTGCCGCCGGACGTGATCACCGTGCCTTGGGTGGCCCACGATCCCATCGCACCGCACGAGACCTACAACGGCAAGCAGATCCATCTCAAGGGCATAGTGCGCGACGCCGACCCGGTCCGGTATCAGTGGGACTACGGCGACGGCGTCTCCTCGGTAGTGACGGATATCACCGACCCCTATGATCTGTCGGTGACCCACACCTATCCCGATGCCCCGGAAGGCACGCCCTTCGTGGCCACCCTGAGAGTCTGGGACAGCCAGGATCAGGCGGGAGAGGAGACCTATAATGTCGTTGTGAAGAACCGCAATTTGACCACAGAGATCAACGTGGCGATCGATGAAGGGCTCTGGTATCTGCACCGGAGCCAGGAACGCACCACTAGCGATGGTTACCCCTCCGGCAGTTGGAGCAGTAACGGAATCTATCCCACCAGTACCTCCGCCTCGACCCTGCAGGCATTCGAGATCAACGGCCACCTGGAACAGGGTGACCACCAGGAGAATCCCTACGCGGAGAGCGTCGATCGTGGTCTCAAATACCTGTTCAGCCTGTTGAAAACCTATGGTATCGCTATCCAGACTTACGGTGAGCCGGACACCAACAGCAACGGTCTGGGTGTCAGTCCCAGTGCCCATGAGGTCTACGTCAGCGGTATGGTCATGGACGCCATCGCCTCCAGCCGCAGCCCGCTGGCCCGCACGCTGACGGGCGGAGCAGACATTGTACGCAGGCGCTATTTTGATCTGCTCACCGACATGGCTGATCAATACGCCTGGGGTCAGCAGGACAATGGCAAAGGCGGCTGGCGCTATACCTGGAACGGTGGTCATGACAACTCAGTGTCCCAGTGGGGCGCCATCGGCCTGCATGCGGCCCAGGAGATATTCGGCATCCCGATCCCGTTGTGGGTCAAGGAGCAGAACGAGCCGTGGCTGGATTCCACTTACAATGGAAAGGGGTTTGGATATAGCAGCACGGTGTGCAGCAGGGGATGCCGGGCGACTACTCCATCCGGCATGATCCAGCTTGCCTTCGACGGTTTCGATACCGGTGATTACCGGTGGTTCACTTCCGAGGACTATTTTGCCAGCATCTGGTCTGAGGCTGAACTCAACAGCGTTGTCTACACGCAGACTTGCGATGTTCCCGGTTTCGGTATCGAGACCTGCCGCGACTACTACGCCATGTACGCCTTCACCAAGGCGATGCGCCTGGGCAATCCGGAACCTGTGATCAATCTGGCGGCCAACGGTTACAATTGGTTCGAAGACCCCGATGACGGTATTGCCCGCCTCCTGGTCAATGACCAGGTCGACACCGGGCGTTTCCAGGGCGATTACCTGGTCAGCAGGGAATTGCGCTCGGCCTGGGCGGTGATCATGCTCAGTCGCACCCTGTTCGTGCAGCCGCCGGTGGCCGACGCTGGTCGCGACCGGGTCTGGGCGGTGGATCTACCGCTTGAGTTCGATGGCTCCGCCTCCTACCATCTCGATCTCTTCCGCAGCCTGGTTAAATACGAGTGGGACTTCGATGGTGACGGCGTCTTTGACGCTTCCAGCACCGAGCCGACAGCAACTCATACCTACACCTCCATCGACTACCCAGAGCCGACGCTGCCGCAATTGTTTACTGTCACGCTACGGGTGACCGATAACAACATACCGGCCCTGACGGCAACTGATACGGTAGAGGTTATCGTTGCCATTCCACCGCATCCACCGGTAGCCGATGCCAATGGTCCCTACACCTGCACCGCTGGGCTGCCCTGCGCACTGGACGGTATCGGCTCCTTCGATATCGACCCCACCGACTTCATTGCCCGCTACGAGTGGGAACTCGATGTGGTCTTCCCCTACGACTTTGCCGAGGCGAGCGGAGCCACGCCGAGTTACGTCTGGGCCACCTTGGGCACATATAACACCGGCCTCCGAGTCTGGGACAACGGAATACTCAACGACCTTGATGGTGACGGTGAACTGGATGAGGATGAACGCCTCTCCGACCAAGATTTCACCACGGTGACCGTGATCGAGAACCTGGCGCCCGTTGCCGATGCAAACGGCCCCTACACGGTTGACGAAGGCAGTACAGTGGCCCTGGACGGCACCGGCTCCAGCGATCCCAACGGCGACAGCCTGACCTATAGTTGGGACTACAACAACGATGGCGCCTACGACGATGCCAGCGGCCCGGCGCCTGCCTACGCCGGTCTGGATGACGGTATCTACCCGGTCGAACTCCAGGTCACCGATGGCTTGCTCAACAGCACTTCAGGCACCAGTGTCACAGTGAACAACGCCGCACCCGTGGTCGAGGCCGGTCTGGACCAGAACGGTGTCCTTGGCGATACCATCGCACTGGCTCCCGCCACCTTCACCGATGCCGGTGTAGAGGATACCCACACAGTCACTATCGACTGGGGTGACGGCACCACCGACGCAGGCACAGTGACCCAGGGTGCGGGCAGCGGCAGCGTGGCAGGCA
>JAESPD010000009.1 GCA_016756855.1 gamma proteobacterium endosymbiont of Lamellibrachia anaximandri
CCACCTGCATGGCGGTTTCGAGGGGCCTACCCTCATCTCTTATGCAGCATAGCTGCACGGAGGACTTCGTCCTCCTGTGCGCCTTCGTGGCACACAGTCATCAGCATAGCGGGCAAACCGCAATGAGCGGGATTCCAGTAGTTTGTCCAGATCATCCAGCACCACGTTCGCCAGTAACGGCGAAAGCGGGCCACCTTGCGGCACCCCTTCCGGGGTTGGATGGCATGTACCATCGATCACCACTCCGGCACGCAGGTAGCGGCCAATCAGTTTGAGCAGCCGTTTGTCTGTTATGTGCCGGGACAGGCGTGACATGAGGATGTCATGATTGACCCTGTCGAAGAATCATTTTGTTTGGGTGACGAAATATCGCTATAAGGTGTTGACTGGAGAGATAGGGTTACGAGTAAGAGATTAGGTACGCCAGAGCTGCGAGGCTTTTGAAATCCGGATATTGAAAGGTGTGGTCAGTAAAGATCACATCCACATATTGGTGAGTGCACCGCCCAACCTGGCTCCAAGTGAGATTATGAGGCGAGTCAAAGGGAGAACATCCAGTAAGCTATTTGAAGAGTTTCCGCATATCAAGAAACGGTATTGGGGCAGGCACTTTTGGGCAAGAGGATATTTCTGTAGCACGGTGGGACAGATGACTGAAGAGATGATCCAGGATTATTTGGAGCACCATTTTGAGCCGAGGCAGGATGATGGATTCAAGGTGGAGCCAGAATAGGACGCGTCGTTTAGCCGACGCGTATCAGGACTTTCAGTCCGTAACAAAAACCCACCAGCTTTTAGCTGGTGGTTGTTGAGTTTATTCAGGAAGTTGTCATGGATCGGTTTTTCTCCGCGAAGCGGCTTCGTCCAACAATAAGTTCAACAATAAGTTCCAGCCGACCCGTTACACAACCGTCTTATGAAGGCTGAAATCAAGAGAGAGCTAAGTCAATTTGAAGAGGCAGAAGCCATACTCAGAGAGCCTTTTGATAGTGAATTTTCACAGGCGGTCTCTATTATCAGTGAATTAGTCCAAAGAAGAGAGCCATTTGTGGCAGAAATGAATTATGGAAATTAGCCTAATATATATGAGCAAACTCCTGATGATCAGGTAACTACAACTAATAATATTAGCCTAACTGAAACTGCCTATGTACATGGGTATGGCGATTCGAGAATGGTTTAGTCCTGGACTGATTTGATCAGTCGACCTAACTTATCCAAGATTTTTGGAAACAGGCGTTGAATCTCTTCTCTGGTAGCAATCGTCATATCCGCATAATCAAATCCTGGGCAAACCGCTTCACTTACCAATCCATATTCGCCTGTGGTAAGTTCCGTCGCCTTCCAGCAGCCGCCTTTGACGATGAGCTGTAGTGTTTGCCCTGCCGCCAGATCTTTGCCCATGATGACTCGTTCAACTTTTCCTTCTGGATGAATGATGTGGTACGTCAGTGGCGAACCGGAATGGAAGTAGTGGATGATGTCGGAACAGTTTTTATGCAGATAGCCGATCGGGTTGTCATCGCTCAGCAGGTAATAGATCGATGTGAGCAGTGGACGAGGTTTCCCAATATCAGTAGGGGTCGTCTGATGTTCTGACTGGTAGGTTCGATGAAAAAAACCACCCTCGACATGGGGTTCCAGGGAGAGATGATTGATGATCTGATTTTTTTTCATGGGATCAGTCCCAATGAAAAGAGGTTGCGGAGAAACCACTACCTGTTGTTTGCAATCTATGCACTGAATTACGCATATTTCTCTATTGCGAAAGATCTCCGAATTTTTCATCCAGCGCCCGCTCGATGAGTTGCTTTATGCGCCGTTCCAGAGAACTGGTCACCTCGTCCTCGATAACCTGTTTCAAATGGCTGGTGGTTTGGGTGACCGCCTGCTCTACAGCCTGCCGAACGATAGAGGAGAGCTCGTGGTTGATCTGATTCTGCAAACCCTCCCGAACGATGCCGACGATAGCCTCGTGATCGGGCAGTGGCTGAACATCAGTCTGAGCATCGATACTTCCGGTTGACGGCTCACTTGTAGGAGAGATGAGTTCGTCGGCTTGGACAACATCATCAAGCAGGGGGATGTCCAGCTCATTCAGATCGATATTTTCAGGATCGGCCGGGTTCATCTAGCTGATCTCATGGGTTTTGAGTGGGTAGCCCCGATCGCGATAGAAACGGAATCGTTCTCGACCGGCGGTTTTGAGTTCAGGCTCTTTGTCTATCACTTCGGCCACCCTTTCAAAGCGACTGAAAAAATTTGGCACATCTGTGGTGAGGTTGATCAGCACATCGCTCTCTTCCGCAGCATCTCCACCACAGCCGATAATAACAGGCGTGACGGCACTGTTCGCATCCTGTAGTTGGGCATGAGGGACGAAACTGCCCTGGCGGAAGGTCCAGAGCAGGCGATCCATATGCCGGGCCTCCTCATTGGAAACCGTGTGGATAAAGACCCTTCTCCCCTGATGATAGATCTTTTCCACCAGTCGGCAGGCGAGCATGTAGCGGTTGGCTCTGGCCTGCTCTTTCAGGATGTAGAAATCGACTTGGGTCATTGTGTTAGTAATTAATCAATCACTCTGTCCACTGCGTTTCAGCAGGAACTGGGTCAGCAGTGGTACCGGGCGGCCGGTCGCGCCCTTAGCGTTGCCCGAAAGCCAGGCGGTTCCGGCAATATCCAGATGGGCCCACTTGAACTTTTTCGTGTAGCGGGAGAGGAAACAGGCGGCGGTGATGGTCCCCGCACCCTTGCCGCCGATATTGCCCATATCGGCAAAGTTGCTGTCGAGTTGTGACTGGTAATCCTCCCAAAGCGGCAGGCGCCAGGCCCGGTCGCCGCTGTGGCTACCGGCGTTGAGTACCTCATCGGCGAGTGCGTCATTATTGGCCAGCAGACCAGAAGCATGTTTTCCCAAGGCGACGATGCAGGCGCCTGTAAGGGTGGCGATGTCGATGACGGCCGCCGGCTCGAAACGTTCGCTGTAGGTGAGGGCGTCGCAGAGGATCAGGCGGCCTTCCGCGTCGGTGTTGAGTATCTCAATGGTCTGGCCGGACATGCTGGTGACAATGTCGCCGGGTTTGTTGGCATCACCGTCGGGCAGATTCTCGGATGAGGGCACCACACCGATGACATTCAGCGGCAGCTCCATCTCGGCGCAGGCCTGCAGGGTGCCGATGACGCTGGCGCCACCGCACATGTCGTATTTCATCTCATCCATTCCCGCCGAGGGCTTGAGGGAGATGCCGCCTGCGTCGAAGGTCAATCCCTTGCCGACCAGTACGACGGGTTTGGTGCCGGGTTTGCCACCTTTGTACTCCATAATAATCAGTTTGGCAGGCTGGCGGCTGCCGCGGGAGACGGAGAGCAGGGCGCCCATGCCCAGTTTCTCCATCTGTTTTTCATCCAGTACCTGCACTTTGAGACGGCGGGATTTTCTGCTGAGCTTGCGAGCCTGATCAGCGAGGTAGGTCGGGGTGCAGATATTGCCCGGCAGATTGGAGAGACCCTTGGCCAGGTTCATGCCGTTGGCGATGCCCTGACCATGGCTCACTGCCTTTTGAGCGGTTTTCAACCGGCGGCGGTCACCGAGAAAAAGGGTCAGGCGCTTCAGTGGTCGTTTGGGTGTTTTACGCTCACTCTTCAGTTGGTCTGCGCGGTATAATGCCTCCTCAGCGGAGATGACCGTGTCGCGTACTGTCTGATAGAGGTTGCCGTCCTGAAGTTCAAGGTCACTCAGACAACAAACGGCTTCAGCAGCGTGGCTCTTGTCCAGACTTTTTACAATAGATGAGAGGGCCTTGCGGTACTGCTTGAGGGTAAACTCCCGAGCCTTTCCCAAGCCGACCAGGAGTACCCGTTCCGCCAGGCTGCCGGGCACGTCGTACAGCATCACCTGCTCGCCGGACTCACCATTCATATCGCCACGCTTCAGAATCTTGCTAAGGTATCCCTTGCCGACCTTGTCCACTTGTTGCGCGATGGGGGAAAGTCGACGGTGGGAGTAGACGCCAAGTACCAGGCAGGCGGTACGTTGTTTGGTGGGATCCCCAGACTTGATGCTGAATTCCATATATTACCGGTCCTCGATATTTTGGTGGAGCCGATGTCTGTCCAGGCCGCATTTCTTGGTAGGATAGGGCTCCGAAATTATTTCAGATAGTCATTAGTCTACCGAAACAGCAACGATTTACCATCATCGTGATATCCCTCATCGACCGTTATCTGCTACAGGAAGTGTTCAAGGCGCTGTTTGCGATCCTCTTGATACTGCTGCTGGTATTGGTCAGCCACAGTTTTATCGTTTTTTTACAGCAGGTGGCGGTGGGAGAAGTGAGCGCGGATGTGGTCTTCCAGCTGCTGGGACTGCAGGTATTCCGCTATCTCGCCCGCCTGATTCCGCCTGCTTTCTTTTTCGCAGTGCTCTACGCTGTCGGCCGGATGTACCGGGATAGCGAGATGATTGCCCTGGAGTCCTGCGGCGTAGGCAACCTGCGTATCTTTCGCAGCATCCTGTTGGCGGGATTGCCGGTTTCCCTGCTGGTGGCCTGGCTCTCCATGGGGGTGCAGCCCTGGTCGAGTCAGCTGATTGCTCGGATCATCAGCGGACAGATGGGCCAGTCGGTGGAACTGGCGGGCGTGAGTCCGGGGCGGTTCAACGAATACAGCAAGGGCGACCTGGTCTTCTATGTGGAGTCGATATCGGAGAGCGACCATCGTATGCACAATATCTTTGTGCAGACCCGGCAGGGGGATGACCTGGGTTTGGTGACCGCCGTTACCGGTTTTCAGCGGGTGGATCCGGAGACGGGTGACCGGTTTTTGGTATTGGAGGATGGGTTCCGCTATAAAGGTCAACCCGGCCGGGCGGATTACGTGGTGAGTGAGTTTGGTGCCTATGCCCTGCGCATAGGGGAAGTCGTGCCCACAGTGGGCAACCGCCCCCGTAACAGCCTGCCGACCCATGTTCTGCTGGCATCGCCGGACATCTACGACCGCTCCGAATTTCAGTACCGTCTGTCACCGGCACTGGGGGTACTGGCCTTTGCCCTGCTGAGTCTGCCGTTGAGCCGCTCGTTGCCGCGCCAGGGGCCCTTTGGCCGTCTGGCCCTGGCATTTTTGATCTATACCATTTATCTCAGCCTTCAGGGTGTTTCAGAGAACTGGATGAAGGATCAGGTAACCCCCGCCTGGCTGGGCATGTGGTGGGTTCACTTTTCGATGGGGATATTGGCACTGGTTATGTTGCTGCCTGACCGGGTTTGGTATCGCCGCTGGCGGCGGCGTCTGAGATGGGGCGACAGGACATGACAAACCTGCTGGATCGCTATATCGGCCGCTCCGTGGCACTGGGGATGTTGATGGTCTTGGCGCTGTTGTTGGTGCTGCTGGGTTTCTTCTCCGTGCTGGGTGAACTGGAAGAGGTGGGTAAAGGGAGTTACACAACATCCATGGCTTTTACCTATGTGCTCCTGATTCTGCCCCGTTATACCTACGAGATATTCCCCGTCGCCACCCTGCTGGGCAGTCTGATAGGCTTGGGGGCGCTTGCGAACAACTCCGAGCTGATCGCCATGCGCGCCGCAGGGGTGTCGATATCCCGCATTGTGGGGGCTGTTCTGAAGACCGGCTTTGTCATGTTGCTGGTTATATTGGCTGTCGGGGAGCTGTTGGCTCCGGTAACGGAACAGCGTGCCCAGCGCATGAAGATGGACGCGTTGTCGAACCAGGTGACGTTGCAGACCAAATATGGTTTCTGGGCGAGGGACGGCGATACCTTCATCAATATCCGTCGTATCCTGCCCGACTCGACGTTGGCTGATATCTCGATTTACGAGTATGGCGCGGGAAGAAAACTGCTGCGGGCCACTCATGCTGACACTGCCCGTTATGCCGATCCTGAATGGGAACTGGATGGTGTGGAGCAGAGCGAATTTGGTGCCGGGCGGATTACCACGAATCGGTTGGAGCGTCTGCGGTGGTCAACCCTGCTGGAACCTGCATTGCTGGATGTAGTGACGGTCCAGCCCCACATGCTGCCGGCCTGGGATCTCTGGAGCTATATACGCTATCTGACTGAAAATGGTCAGGATGCCTCGACCTACGAGGTGGCTTTCTGGGGAAAGCTGGTGTCACCCCTGGTGACATTGGTCATGCTGTTTCTGAGCGTGCCCTTTGTGTTTGGCGCTCTGCGTAGCGTCAGCATTGGTCAGCGTGTCTTTACCGGCGCGGTTATAGGTACGGTTTTCTACCTGGTGAACCGGGCCTTCTCCTATCTGGCGGTGGTCTATGATATCAATCCGCTGTTCGCTGCATCCTTCCCGACACTGCTCTGTCTGTTTTTGGCGGTTTGGTTTTTTCGCAGGGTGCATTGAAGGTAAGGCTAAAGGTGCCGAGTGACCCCTGGAACTTGGGGACTACCTGGTAACGATCACCAGCCGGGTGCCGGACATCCGGTCATGCCAGGCCAGTTTTTCCGGGTCGAAAAGTATCCACAAAAAACCCAGGCCAAAGATCAGCCAGGAAAAGATGGCGGCCAGATGGCGTTTCAGGGCATCGCCCCAAGTGGGCTTGCCTCCATCGGCGCGCACCAGACGCAGTCGCCAGGCCCGCATGCCCAGTGTCTGGCCGCCCCATGCCCAAAATCCGGTGAAAAACGCCAAGGGTATGATTTCGAATAGAAAAAGCTGGTAGACGATGAGTAAGCTGCCACTTGGCATCTCCAGCGGCAGCGTAATCAGTGTCGTGGCCACGGCCATCAATGCCACCAGGAGCAGGCCGTCGTAGAGCATTGCAGCAATCCGTCGAAAAAAACCTGGGGATACCGCCTCTTCAAGATTTACAGGGTATTGTTCATGCATCCTGGGATTCTACCGGAGCGATAATGGTTTGTGATAGGGAAGATCCCTTGGTTAGACAGGCAAAACTCCGCACTTGTCAATTCAGATCCTTGAACTAACCTTACCACTCCCTAGCTGTAAGAATATTGCAATCTATCCAGGACAGAAACAGTGGAACACCGTTGTGCCGTGCGTAAACCTATGGCGCTTGACGTAACGCTCAATTACCGTGGGCTTGGTTTGATCAGTGGGAAAACCCAGGATGTGGGATTGGGTGGCATGTTCATCAATGTCGGGCGTGTCCAGCTGGCAATTAATGCTCTGGTAGACATCACTTTTCCAGTCAAATGTCCCACCAAAAGCATGCAGTGCAAAGCCAAGGCATTGGTAGTTCACCATAGGGCGGACGGTGTCGGCCTCATGTTCAGTGAGTTGGATACCGATGTCCGTCAGATGCTCAGGCGAGTCCTGAATGAGCAGGCTGATACAACGATGGCAAGACCTGGACTGGTGCCTGGAGAGTCCCGGCAGGGCAATCGGAATTTGACTCAAATCAAGGTCAGATAGCTCTCATATTTGGCTGATACTTTTTTCTTTTCGGGAAGCACCCGTAATCTTTGAATGAGGCGCAAACAGCGCCTCTTTTTTTTGGGAAAGAGATCGGTTTTTGTGTTGGGGGTTGATTTCGGTACTCCGGTAGAGGGAGGCTATATGAGATCAAAATCCCTTTGGACTATCCAGCAGCCTGTGAAAGTCCTATGATCAGTCTCATGATGATTTCGTATATCATTGAAATCACAGGGTTGATCATTCGAGTATTTGATGGCGCACACGGGCAGAGGTAGTTTTTTTCGCTGGATTGAGCGCATTCCGTTGCAGTGGATATCAGTCCTTGTGGGTGTGCTCTGTGGGTTGTTGGTCTGGATGGTGCTGGATCCCATACAAAGCCGGGCGCTGGGCGAGATTTTTCAGAGCGAACTTGAACTGCAGTTGGACCGGCGCGCACGCGACACCCGCCACCGGTTCGAGCAGTATCTGCGGCAGTGGCAGATTTCCGCGCATGGCTTGTCGCAGCATTGGCGCCTGGTCAGACATGTTCGATCCTCTGACTGGGAGAGCCGCCAGCTATATCCAAAAACCTATATCGATTCGCAGCCGGCATGGTTGGAAAGAGGACACTCAGAGGTCGGTGCTATGGCGCCAAGTCAGGTAGTGTTGTTGGATGCCGACGGGGATGTACGGGAGGTCTTTCATCAGCAGAATACGCCTTTTCCGGTAGCAAAGGCGGCAATGGGATATTCAGGCAGAGACGAAGCGGTAGTGACAAATGTCTGGCAAGCCCCCTACCTGATCGCCTGGGCTTCCATTGACGGTGGGCGTGGACAGAAGAAGCCGGTATTGATGCTGGTCATCCCTATCGACGAGCAATTCCTGCTTGAATCCCAACAGGTTATCGCTGATGACGGCAGCGTCGTTGGATTACTTGACGCAGACCGCCAGGTATTGCTTTCCAGCAGTGACGAGAAGCGGGTTTTACGTAATTCAAAACTGAGCCAATGGGAAGATAATTATCTCGTCACTTCACAGTCTTTCACGGTTTATGAGGGTTCGGATCAGAATATCCAGTTTGCCACACTGATATCCCGTAAGCGGGTGGAGCAGACCAGCCAGCGAATTCTTACCAGGGAGCGGCGTGAACGGTTGCTTGAAGCCGCCGCTTTCGTGGCGGTATTCTCCCTGCTGTTTTTTTTCGTTTCCGCCCGGCTCAATCTCTTTCTACATCGAATATCCAGCCTTGGCAGGCGTGCTTTGGGAATTGAACAGCCAGTGCAGGATAGGGGTAACCAGTTGTTGGTGCTGGAAGCCTGGATTCGGGACTATTTTCAGCGTGTTGGTGCGGCGCAGGATGAGGTGCAGCGCGAACATGAGACGCAGATTCACGATTCCGAGGTGCTGAAAAGCACACTATTGGATACTGCCCTGGACTCAATTATTACGGTGGACTCGACAGCGACAGTGGTCGAGGTGAACGCAACCGCAGAACGGACCTTTGGCTTTGAGCGTGACCATCTGGTAGGACAACCCATCACACAACAACTGATCCACACGGATGACAGGGCACGTTTCAGGAACCTGCTGGAAACCTGCCGCAAGCTGCCGGAAGGTGCGAGCGCTTGTGCCCCAGAGGGTTTCCTGGCGACGGACGTCAATGGTGCTGAGACGCCTGTCGAGTGCTCTGCGGTGCCTATCTACATGCACGAACAGAAGCTCTTTACCCTCTATCTACGGGATGTCAGTGAGCGGCGCAAGGCAGAACGGGAGATTCAGAGCCTGGCAAAGTTTACCAGTGAAAATCCAAGTCCGGTGTTACGCATAAACAACCGTGGTGTGATCACCTATGCCAATGCGGCAAGCGAACCCCTGCTCGACTATTGGGGGTGTGAACTGGCCCAGACGCTGCCGTTGTATTGGCGCAATCTGGTGTTGGAGACACTGGAGGCGGGCCATGACAGGGAGTATGAACTTGCCAGTGATGGGCAGATTTTCTCCCTGCTGCTGGCGCCGATTGTTGAACTTGGTTACGTCAATATATACGGCAGGGATATTACCCAGGTGCGAAGTGCTGAGCAGCAAAGCCGTCAGCACCAGTCGGAACTGGTACATGTTTGCCGGGTCAGTACAATGGGTGAGATGGCCACCGGACTGGCGCATGAGTTGAACCAGCCGCTTGCCGCCATTGTTAATTTCGCCAGTGGCTGCGTACGCCGTCTACAGGCGGGGATCGGCGGTGAGGCGGAATTGGTGGATGCAATGGCCCAGATCACCGTTCAGGCGGAACGGGCTGGAGAGATCATCAAACGTCTGCGCAGTCTGGTGGGTAAGAAGCCCCATGAGCAGATATTGGTCAACCTGAATGAGTTGGTCATTGAAGTTGCTTCGTTTGTGGAGTATGAGGCAAACAAGCGATCAGTCGAAATTATTATCGACCTCGCAAGTGAAGGCCTGCCGGTGAAGGTCGACCTGGTGCAGATCGAGCAGGTGCTGCTCAACCTGGTGCGCAACGCCATTCAGGTGCTCCAACAGGTAGAGGTGAGCCAGAGAAGACTGACGCTGGTTACCTGCAAACTGGATGAGAAGCGGGTGGAGATACAGGTTCGTGATACCGGACCCGGCATTTCACCTGATATTGTGGAACACTTGTTCGACGCCTTCTTCTCGACAAAGGAGAGTGGGATGGGTATGGGGTTGGCCATCAGCCGCAAGATCATTGAGGATCACCAAGGTGATATTTTCGTGACTACCGAGCTGGGACATGGCACTGAGTTTACGGTTATATTACCGACTGATCCAAAGCTGGAACTACCGGGATACTGAATCTATGAGCAATAAACCGACGGTATTTGTTGTTGACGATGACCAGGCCATGCGGAACTCCCTGAAGTGGCTGATCGAGTCTGTGGCCATGCAGGTGGAGACCTTCGACTCTGCGAGTGCTTTTATCTCAAGCTACTATCCGGGACGCTCAGGCTGCCTGTTACTCGATGTGCGCATGCCGGGCATGAGCGGGTTGGAGCTGCAGGAGTACCTGATGAATCATCAGATTGCGATCCCGGTCATCATCATTACCGGGCATGGCGACGTGCCGATGGCGGTACGGGCGATGAAAGCGGGTGCGGTGGATTTCATCGAGAAACCCTTCAATGATGAACTGTTGCTGGAGAGCATCCGGCATGCGCTGTCACTTGATGAGCAGCAGCGGGATTATCAGTCTCAACGCGCTGAGATTGCCGCCCGTCTTGCCCGGCTCACGCCCAGGGAACATGAGGTGATGGAGATGGTGACCAGCGGCAAGGCCAACAAAGAGATTGCCACCACCCTCGGTGTCAGTGCAAAGACGGTTGAGGCTCATCGTGCCCGGGTGATGGAGAAGATGGAAGCGGGATCGCTGGCCAAGTTGGTGCGCATGGCGGTACTGGCCAATATGATCAAGGAACATGTGAAAGAGGAAGAGTAGACATTCATGCGGAAGATTCGTGGGGACGCGCTCGCCTGGGTCTTCTATGACTGGGCGAATTCAGCCTTCGCCACAACGGTGATGGCCGGTTTTTTTCCGCTTTTCTTCAAGCAGTACTGGAGTGCGGGGGTCGAAGCCACGGAGAGTACCTTCCACCTGGGTATGACCAATTCTCTGGCAAGCCTCATCATCGTCTGTCTTGCGCCCCTGCTGGGATCGATCGCAGATCAGGCCGGTGCAAAAAAAGGTTTCCTGCTCTTCTTCACCTCGATGGGCATAGTCATGACCGGTGCCCTCTATCTGGTTGGACAGGGCAGTTGGATGATGGCGCTGACACTCTACGGATTGGGGATTCTGGGTTTTTCCGGGGGTGTTATCTTCTACGACTCCCTGTTGGTGTCGGTGGCGGAGGAGAAGGATTACGACCGGCTCTCCGCACTGGGTTTTGGCGTGGGCTATCTGGGGGGAGGCCTGCTTTTTGCCTTTGATGTGGTGATGACGCTCTATCCTGGGTTTTTCGGTCTCAGCGGTACTGCCGAGGCGGTCAGACTCTCATTTATCACGGTCGCCATCTGGTGGGGCCTGTTCTCGATTCCTCTCTTTCTGTTCGTTAAGGAACCCCAAAAAAAGCGTGGTGAGGGCAGTCATCTGCTGGCCGGTTTTCGACAGCTTCTGTCGACGCTACGCAAGCTGCGGCAGTTGCGTATGACCTTCCTATTCCTGTTGGCCTACTGGCTCTACATCGACGGGGTCGATACCATCGTGCGTATGGCGGTGGATTACGGACTCTCTATCGGCTTTGATGCCAACAATCTGATGACAGCCTTGCTGATCACCCAGTTCGTTGGTTTCCCTGCGGCTATCCTGTTCGGGCGGCTGGGTGCAAGAAGAGGTCCCAGGCAAGGGATAATGTTGGCGATCTTCATCTATCTGATAATTCTGCTTTGGGCCTACCGCATGGACTCAGTCTGGGAGTTCTATGCGCTGGCTGTGGCTATCGGGTTGGTGCAGGGAGGGATTCAGTCGCTCTCCCGCTCACTCTATGCTCGCTTGATACCGCGGGATCAGGCTGCGGAGTTTTTCGGTTTCTACAATATGCTGGGCAAGTTTGCAGTGGTATTTGGTCCCCTCTTGATGGGCTGGGTTGGCGTGATTACCGGAGATGCGCGCATAGCCATTCTTTCGGTGGCAATACTCTTTGTAGCGGGGGCACTGCTATTGAGCCGGGTCGATGTGGCCGAGGGAGAGGCGGCAGCTCGTTCTTTTGCAGCAGGCTAAATGTGACACATACAGTTGTAAGGCAGTTTTTTTCCGACCTCTGCGATAGTGCGGATCATCTCTGTTTCATCATTGCCGAATAATTTCGTCTCTCCATCCCGATTCTCCACCAGTGTCCTGACATAGACCTCAGTCTGTTCCCGGAAGGCTTCGTGGTTTGGCGCTTCCGTGACATCCCGGCAAATTGGGCATTCAACAAAGATGCCTGTCTTCAGGCCTATCTCAGTGGCGATCTTGTCGCGCTTCATCTGGTCGGATAATAGAAAGTCGAAGAGGGCCATTGGTTACTCCAAGAATGAGGTTGGAAACCATTTTATTCGATTACGTGATCGCAATGGAAATCAGCGTAAAATGCCCGCCAGAAAACACTTTTTTACCACGAAGTACACGAAGCACACTAAGAATATTTATGCTTAATCAATCTGTTACCTTCGCGCTCTTCGTGTTCTTTGTGGTTAGATACGGGTTTCCAGATGGACACATGGTTTATGTTTAGTTTGCTTTCGATATTAGAAGACAATGGGTAAGGATAAAATCTACGCAACCCCTCAAACACTGGTCACTAACTTTGTTTTTGATGAGACGGTGGCAGGTGTCTTCCCGGACATGATTCAGCGTTCGGTTCCGGGTTACGCAACCATCATCAATATGATCGCCACCCTGGCAGCCCGGCGGGCGCAGTCTGAGAGCCTTTGCTACGATCTGGGCTGTTCTTTGGGTGCCGCTGCCTTGGTCATGCGATCAGGCATCGGTGACAGGGATTGCCGTGTCATTGCGGTGGATAACTCTCCCGCCATGCTGGCACGGGCCAGGGAGTCTCTTGAGGCCGATACCGGAAAGGCGCCTGTGGATTTTGTGTGTGCCGATATTCAGGATATCAGGGTAGAGAAAGCCTCCATGGTAGTGCTCAATTTTACCCTCCAGTTCGTGTCACCGGAACGGCGCTCCGGACTGTTACAACATATCTTTGACGGTATGCTGCCAAGTGGGATTTTGGTGTTGTCGGAAAAGATTGCCTTGGGAAAGCCTCAGGCGCAGGCTCTTTTCACCGACATGCACCATGCCTTCAAAAAAGGCCAGGGCTACTCGGATCTGGAGATTAGTCAGAAGCGCACCGCCCTGGAGAATGTGCTGCTTCCAGAAACCCTGGCTACCCACCAGGACAGATTGTTTCAAGCGGGTTTCAATACCGTGGAAGTCTGGTTTCAATGTTTCAATTTCGTCTCTCTGCTGGCGATCAAATGAACGGCGATTGGCAGTGGATGGTACCGCTGATGAGAACCCCCTTGGGGCGTTGGCTGGAGCTGTTGCCAGCACAGGTTGAGTCTGTCTGGAGGGAGCGCTCCCACGGCGATATGCAGAAGTGGTCTGATGCGATCGCCGCACTGCCTTCCATCGAACCGTCACAGATCGATCTTACCTCCAGTGCAGTGACTATCAGGACGGAACAGACGTGTGACGAGGAGATTCGGCAGGAGATCGCTGGTCTGCTGAAACAGCTCCACCCCTGGCGCAAAGGACCGTTTGACATCTTTGGTATCAGGATTGACACAGAGTGGCGTTCAGACTGGAAATGGGCGCGCCTGCATGACCATATCCAACCTTTGCGTGATCGGTTGGTGCTGGATGTGGGTTGTGGTAACGGCTACCACTGCTGGCGCATGGTTGGGGAGGGCGCCAGACAGGTGATCGGCATCGATCCCACACAGCTTTTCGTCAAACAGTTCGAGGCGATCCGTCACTTCCTTGGACGACAATTCCCGGTGGAGGTGCTACCCCTGGGTATCGAGGATCTGCCCCCCAATCTACAGGCTTTCGATACGGTTTTTTCCATGGGGGTTCTCTACCATCGCTGCTCCCCATTTGCGCATCTGTCGGAACTGAAAGGCTGTCTGCGCAAGGGTGGGGAGCTGGTGCTGGAGACCTTGGTCATCGAAGGGGGACTGGGGGAGGTGCTGGTGCCGGAGGGTCGTTACGCCAAGATGCGCAATGTCTGGTTTCTGCCCTCGCCAGCAACCCTTGAGAGTTGGTTGCGGCGGGCGGGATTTCGTAATATCCGTCTGATCGATGTGGGCCGAACCTCTGTGGAGGAACAGCGCTCCACTGAATGGATGCAGTTTGAGTCTCTGGCGGACTACCTCGACCCGCAGGATGCCTCACAGACAATTGAAGGCCTGCCTGCACCGCGCCGGGCGATATTCCTGGCAGAAGCGTGACAAAAATTTTCCCAGGAAGCGGTAAGTTTTGCGATAATGACTGATTTGGTTGGAACGGATAGCTTTTGATGGGCACGCGTCTGCTTATTACCCTGGATTATGAACTCTTCTTTGGTCGAGAAGTGGGCAGTGTCCACAATTGCATGATCCATCCCATCGATGAATTGGCAAAACTGGTCGATCGTTTTGGTGCCAAGCTGACGCTTTTTGTGGATGCCGGATATCTGGACAAGCTGAAGCGTGCAGCGTCTGATGATGATGTTTTACAGCAGGATTACGCTGTTATCAGTGAGCAACTTCACCGGCTTACGAAAGGCGGACATGATGTACAGTTGCATATCCACCCTCACTGGGAGGATACGGAGTACGTGAATGGCGGCTGGCGGATCGACACGAGTCGCTACCGTCTGCACGACTATGCACCCGGGGCGGTCGAAGAGATCGTCGTGCGTTATAAAAAAGCGCTGACCGATATCGTGGGCGACTCGATTTTTGCCTACCGTGCCGGCGGCTGGTGCATGCAACCCTTCGATCATATCGGTGACGCGCTGCAGAATCAGGGTGTCTGGCTCGACAGCACGGTCTACGAAGAGGGTATGTCGCCGGACGATATACGCGGTTTCGACTTTCGCGGCGCACCGAAAAAGTCTCTCTGGCGATTTGAAAGTGATCCAGTCAAAGAAGTGGAGCGGGGACGTTTCCTGGAGATTCCCATCACCGCCTGCAGGGTCTGGCCCTCTTTTTACTGGAAGATGGTATTCATCAAAAAGTTTGCGCGGGGGGATTTCAAACCCTATGGCGATGGCGCTGCCATGGTGGCCAATGCCGCCTACTACCGGGAGCTTCTGACCAAGGTCACCAATACCGTAACCTCCATCGATGGCGCCAAGGCCGGTCTGCTGGAAAAGTCCTATAGGAGCCTGCTGGCCTCCGGGCGCGAGCCGATCTTCAACGTGATGGGACACCCCAAGGCGATGAGCCCCTATTCACTGAAAAAACTCGAAGCGTTTTTGCTGGCGCACCCCGAGATCGAGCCGGTAACCTTTCAGTATTTTAAGGGAATGAAACCGCAAAAAAGGGCGTAGGCCGGTTCAAGCGTAGCGGAACCGGCAACCCTGAAGCACCCGGTCCGCTACGCTTGATCGGGCCTACGCCCAGAATAGAGGATGTGGCGTTTTGAGCGGATATTAATCCAGCGGAATCAGCTCTTTGATCGGCCCTTCGTTCTTGCGCTCGACCTTGGAATAGAGGTTGTTGAGCGCCGCCTGTAATGCCTCTTCGATCACGGGGTGATAGAAGGGCATGCGCAGCAGGTCTCCGACGCTCAATTCCTGGGTAATCGCCCAGTTCAGCAGGTGCCCCAGGTTTTCTCCCCGCACGCTGATCATCTCTACCCCCAGTATCCGGCCGGTCGTCTTGTCGCCGTAGACCCGGATGATGCCTCGATTCTGCCCCATGATCATGGCGCGGCCAACCGGATTCAGGCGTACCTCGCCGATGGCGGTGGTTTCCGGGTCAAGCTCCGAAAAACGCGCCCCCGCCAGGCAGATGTTGGGATCTGAGAAGGTGATTGCCAGGGGAACCTTACGTTTGAAACCCTGCACCGTGTCATTGGCCGCGTTGTAACCGGCGATCTTTCCCTCGTCGCCGGCTTCGTGCAGGATCTGACGGTCACCGTTCATATCACCGGCGATAAAGATATGGGAGTTGCCAATCTGCATGGTATTGGAGTTGTAGTGGGGGACGCCGCGTTCATCCAGTTCGATATCGGCGTTTTCCAGGGCCAGATTGTCCACGTTGGGTTTTCGGCCCATGCTGATCAGTACCTTGTCCACCACCACTGAGGTGTCACCGGCAGTGACCTGCAGTTTGTCACCTTCTTCGCAAATTTCCACCGCCTTGCCGAGGTGAATGGGGAATTCCCGACGCATGATCTCCAAAGCGACATTGCTGACTTCAGGGTCAGTGATTCCACCGATCTGCTCTGCGAGGTCGAAACCGGTGACATCGACGCCGAGACGGCTGATGGATTGACCCAGTTCGAGGCCGATCACACCCAGTCCTACGATGGCCATGGATTCGGGGAGATTCTCCAGCTCGAAGAAGCTGTCGGTGGTCATCACCTTGTTGCCGAATGCCTGCCAGGCTTTTGGCACTACCGGACGTGAGCCGGTGGCGATAACGATCTTCTCTGCATGGATGCGGTCTCCGTTATCGAGTTCCAGGGTATGAGGGTCGACAAATTTTGCATAGGCTTCGATAAACTTATCGCCCATGTTATCGGTGCTGTTGGAGAGTACCCGATCGACGAAGTTGTCCCGCATATCCTGTACATGCTCCATCGCTTCGGGAATATCGATGGTCAACTCTTCGTGGCCATCCACCCCGTAACGGCCTAGATGGGTGCGCCGGTGGTAGTCCTCAGCCACCTGAATCAGTGCCTTCGAGGGCATGCAGCCGACTCGTGCGCAAGTGGTGCCTGGCTCTCCGCCGTTGATCAGCACAAAACTCTTGCCGGCAGGACCGACCTTACTGGTTGCGTTCAGACCGGCGGTGCCGGAACCGATGATGGCAACATCAACGCTCTTTTCTGCCACGGAAAACTCCTGGAATGTATTTCTGAAAAATGATCGTCAGATTTTAATGGTTGAGACGGGGGATTTTAGCCTGTTCATTAGTGCGGTTTCTACCAAGCGCTCGAAAGCGATAGCCATTGATGATCTCCACCTTATGCTCGACGGGTTTTTGTACCGGGCGGATCGGGGGTGGCTGGGGATCGCTCTCCAACGGATAGCCTGGACTATGGGGCGCTGGTGGAAAATAGGCAGGAGGTAACCATGCCCTCTGACGAGAATATCGCTCTCCGCCACTCCCACTGAAGGTGAAGCAGAAAAATGCATAGGTCTGCTGAGACCAGAGTGTCAGCAGCAGCGCTGCCAGCAGTGTTTTCAAGAGGCTATCTCACTTATCGGCACTTACCACCAACTCTAGTGGATTTTTACACTTTCGACAGCTGTAGCGCAGGCCGGCCTGGATTCGCTTGTGCCGGATGCTGGTTAACAGATGTTCGCTACAGCCACAAGCGTAGCGGAACTGTTGGAGCTTCCTGGTCGAGGCGCGTTGTGTATCGTAACTGTGGCAGCGGCTCGCTTCGGCCCCAAAAAAGAGCATGACTGACTGCCACTCGGTGCCGTGAGGACGGATATTTCTGCTGTAGTAAGCACGGGCGATGACATGGGCCACTTCATGAGGAACGGTCCGTTTGAGGAAATCATCGGCATTTTCATTCAAGAGAAGGGCGTTGTAACGGATTTGCGGCTTGCCCAAAGCGGGAAAACGAACCATTCCAGCCGCTTGTCCTTTCAGGTCAAAATTGATGGTCACATCAGGAAACTGTCGCCCAAAGTGGCGCCCTGCCTGCTCCAGCAGGGCCTTTGTGTGAGCCAGCGCTGTTTGTTGCAATGCGTCGGTTTTCTTGTCGGTTGCCTGCTCCAATTGTTTGAATCGACTCATTTTACGCTGAAATTCGCCGGTGGCGCTACATGTTCATAGATCGCCTCGATCTCCGCCACGCCCAGCTGGTGGGCGTTGAGATAGTAGCCGGCCAGTGCGCCACTGCTGTCAGGGCCGATGTCGAGCCTTTCAATATCCAGGGCATGAACCTTGAACTGGTAACGATGTTTACCATGCCCTTTCGGAGGACAGGCGCCACCAAATCCCGCAGCGCCGAAGTCAGTGCGACTCTGGACGCTGCCTTCCGGTGCCAGATGGGATGTTGGGTTACCCGCATTGCGGGCCAGTCCAACGGCATTGGCGGGAATATTGAAAATCACCCAGTGCCACCAGCCGCTGCCGGTTGGCGCATCGGGGTCATAAACCGTTATGGCGAAACTCTTGGTATTCTCCGGAGCGCCGGACCAGTTGAGCTGGGGAGAGATATTGCCGCCTGTGCAACCAAATCCATTGAAAACCTGTGCATTGTTCAACAGGGTTCCGGTTTTGATATCGGGGCTTGTCAGTTGAAACGACGGATCCGCCTGGGCAGTAAATGCCAAAAGCAGAAGGGTAATGGCGGAAACGGTTCGCATGCTCTTCTCCGAATGAGTCTTTCTCCAGGCGATTCTAGCATCGTTGAAGGAGCACGAAGCAAGCTAACTTATCTCACCCCTGCCACCCATTGCTCGCTCGCCACCCGGGTCAGGTCGAGCACTGCATTCGGGTAGAGTCCTGCTGTGAGGATAAGCACTCCCATGGCGCTTACCAGCAAAAGTTCACGGTGGCGGAGATCAACGGCTTCATCAACCACAGGAGAGGTGATGGGGCCTAGAAAGGTGCGTCGATAGATCGACAGGAAGTAACCTGCGCTCAGCACAACCCCAAAGAGCGCTGCCAGACCGGCCCCTGTGTGAGTTTCAAGGGCGCTGATAAGTACCAGAAACTCAGCCGGGAAACCGTTGGTGCCTGGAACTCCCATACTGGCGAGTCCAAAAAGGAAGAAGAACGCGGTCAGCAGTGGCATGCGTTGGGCAACACCGCCCAGACTGATGATGTCGGTGGAACCGGTACGGTGGTGCAGAAAACCGGTCAGGATGAAAAGGCCGCCAGCCACGATGGTGAAGTTCAACAGGTGGAACAGCGCACCCTGGATACCCTGGATATTCAATGAGGCGACACCCAGTATGACAAGACCTACATGGCTGATGCTTGAGTAGGCGAGCATGCGCCGCAGGTTGGTCTGGGCAATGGCCATCATTGCACCGTAGAGGATGCCGATGACACCGAGACCGGCAAGCAGCCAGTGAAAATCCTGTGCAGCGGCAGGCGCCATGGGTACAACAAAGCGGATGATACCGTAAGCACCGAGTTTAAGACCGGTCATCAGGGCCGCGATGGCTATGGGACCCTCCATGGCGACCACCGGTAGCCAGGTGTGGAAGGGAAATATCGGTGTCTTGAAGGCAAAGCCGGCCAGCAGCAACAGGAAGATGAGGGTCTGCATTTCAGCGGGCAGTGGCTGGCTGAGCAGGGCTTCCATGTCAAAGACCAAACCGCCGGGCAAGGTGGCTCCGGCAATCTCGGCATGATTGAAGGCCAGCAGCACGAATCCGAACAGTAGCGGCACACCGCCGGCCATCATGAACAGGGTGTATTTCACTGCGGCATAACGGCGGTTTGCACCGGTTCCCCAGAAACTGATGAGAAAATAGAGCGGGATCAGTGTCAGTTCCCAGAAAAGGAAAAAGAGTATGGTGTCGAGGGATACAAATATGCCCAAGGTCGCGCTTTCCAACAGCAACAGCAGTGTGTAGTAGAGTCGGGGCAGGGTGCGCACACTGGTCCATGAGCTGAGAATCACGCCGAGGAAGAGCAGCACGGTTAAAGGCAGGAACAGCACAGAAACACCGTCCACGCCCACTTTGTAGTGGATATTGAGAGACGGTATCCAGCTCGCAGTTTCGATAAACTGAAAGCCGTTCTGTGTCGCGTCAAAACCCAGAAGTATCAGGGTGGCGAGCAGCAGATCGACAAGCGCCGTCGCAAGTACCACCCACCGAGACTTTTCACCATCGGGAACCAGCCAGATCAGAGCCGCGCCGATCGGTAGCGAGAGGATCAGCAGGCTGATCAACGGAACGCCGTTTGTCAGTGCCTGGATTGTTTCAACCATCGTTTCTCGATTCCAGTGTTGAGTGACTGATAGCCACCGATGAACAGTCTAAACGTGAGGCGTCATGTAGAGCGCGCTCAGCCCTTCCAGCGATTTCTCGATCAGATCGAGCCAGGGTTCGGAGTAAAATCCGGCGCCCAGCAGAACCAGGACCATTACGCCCGAGATGAGCAGTTCCGTCGATGTGGTTGGATCCACCTTACGTACAGGCTGTGACTCATCCTGAGGTGCAAGAAAAGCGCGCTGGAATGCCCACAGCAGGAAACCTGCGGCCACCACATTGCCCAGGGCCGCAGCAATGGTGATCAATGCGCCATAGCGGTGAATAGCGCCCTCAAGCATCAGATGGGCCGCATCAAAGCCCGGGGTTCCCGGCATGCCGACAATGGAGAGACCTGCTATGAGAAATGTAATGCCTATTACCGGTATGCTGTCGAAGAGTCCGCCCAGGCGCGCCATCAACAGTGTGTGGGTCCGTCGATAGACGAAACCCTGCATAAACAGCAGCGTTGTGATCGCCAGACCAAAATTGATCGACAGCATGACAGCGCCTTCAAACGCCATTTGATTGAGACCGAACAGCCCGATCACCAGTACGCTGGTATGAGAGACCACGGCAAAGGCCAGCAGTCGGCGCAGGTTAACCTGTAGCATCGCCAACAACGCGGCATAGAAGATACCCACAACGGCGATGGTAACGATGAACTCGTGCCACTGCATCACCGCCTCAGGCATTAGCGGCAATATAAAGCGCAGCATGCCGTAGATACCGATCTTGAGGCCGATGAGAAAAACCGGTGCTGCGGCGACGGTGCCGTGTTCAGCGACCAGCGGAAGCCATCCGTGTAACGGGAAGATCGGCACACGCACCGCCAGGCCGTAGAAAAAGAGGAAAAAGACCACCGACTGAAACCCGGCTGAGACAGGCGCCTGAGCGAGTTCAAACAGATCGAAAGTCCAGCGTCCCCCGGTTGCGTCTGCATGGTTCCAACCCAGGATGACGATGCCGACCAGCAGTAACAGAATGCCGGTGCTCATGAATTGGTAGTAGCGGGTCTGGGCAAGTTCCGATTCAGGTGAGGTAGACCAGCGGGCGAGTAAAATGCCCACCAGTCCCAACTCTACAACGGATACCAGAACGAACCAGAGCAGATCGACGGTGACGAACATGCTCATCAGTGCCGCTTCCACCGCGAACACCAGAGAGAGAAACCAGGCGTGGGGCAGCAGTTGTCGCACTTGCCCGTAAATTACCATCAACAACGTGATCAACGCCGTGAGCAGGATAAACAGTACACTGATGCCGTCCACTGAGGCATGGTAGGCAAGCGGACCAAACAATTCAGCCTTTTCGGCAAACTGCATGGCGCCCTGATGGGTGTCGTAATTTAGCCAGAGGTTGATGGCCAAAAGCAGTTCCGCTACCGCGCCGGCAATACCGATCAAAGGCGCCAGCCGGTTCTCCCGCATGGTCAGGATCGCCATCATTACGACCAGTGGCAGCAACTGCAGCGTGGTGAGAATCGGGTAGGTCGACTGGGCGGTCCAATGGATTTCGGTCATCATCATTCAGGACTCCTCAGATAATCACCGCAAAGGTGGCCATGATCAGCAGCAAAAGGTAACGAGGTTGACTCAGCAGCACTTCAATCTTCTGCAGCTGGCCACCGACACGGTGAATCGTATTGATCAGTCCCTCGCCGCCGCCCTTCAGCACCAGGTGCTCCTCGAACCAGTGCAGGAGAGAGGCGATACCTTCCATCAATTTTCCTGCCAATCCGTGGCCCAGCCCAATGTCGCCTTCAGCCAGAGGACGCTGTCCGCCTTTATGCCGCTCCCATTGCGCCAGCGAACTGATAGCGTCTGCCTGGGTTGGCAAGCCAACCAGCGGGATGATGACTCGGTCATCGAAATTCTGCGCGTCCTGGGCCAGTTTTTTGGTGGGGCGCGTCAGCAGCCAATCGCCGATGGAGCCGAGCCAGAAGCGATTGACGGCGGCGGTATAGAGCCAGCGGCGCCTGCCCAGCCATGCTGGAACCGGCCGGGTGGGACGTGACATCAGGTGCATATGGGCGGGGGAACTGAGGAACTGATAGGCGCGCCAGATTGCGTGGGCGGCCAGGTGCCAGGCGGCCAGGTCAAACAGGCCAAGACCGCACTCCAGGAACATCAGGCCCACCTGGGCGATAGTGGAGAAGATCAGCATGCTCTTTACATCTGTCTGCACCAGTCCCGTCAGATAGCCGTAGAGTGCAGTCGTCAATCCAAAAATGACGAGAAAAATCATCATCAACGGAGTCTGCTCAAAGACCGGTTGCAGCCGGATTACCAGGAACACGCCGGCATGTACCATCAGACTGCCGTAAAACACAGCACTGGAGGGGGTAGGGCCTTCCAGCGCACGGGCGATCCAGGGCGAAAACGGCACTTGAGCTGATTTCACCAGGGCGGCGAGCAGGAATCCAAAGGCCAGAAGGCCGGCAGTCAGGGTCGACATTCCGGAGACACCCGAGAGGATAGCCGGCCACTCGACATCACCGATCCACGTCAGTGCAAGGAAGATCGCCAGAATGAAGCCTGCATCGCCGATACGATTGGTGACAAAGGCGCGAGTGGCGTTGTTGGTGGCGGTGGGACGGTCGAGTGAATAGCCGATCAGTAGGTAGGAACTGATGCCTGCCAACTCCCAGCCAATGAATGCCATGACTGCACTGCCGCTCATCACGATCAACAGCATTGCCGACATGAAGAGGCAGAGGATCATGAAAAATCGCTGGAACCCCGCTTCACGATGCAGGTAGTTGACCGAGAAACGCAGGGTGATGAGCGAGATGACCGCCACCAGGGTGGCCATGGAGAGACCCAGGGCATCCAGTGTGAAACTGATATTGATCTGGTAGTCGCCGCTGTTGAGCCACTCCATTATCCGTACCTGTCCCGGCACATGTCCGGTAAGCAGGGCATAGAGGTCAACCAGCAGCAGGCAGACCAGGGATAGAAGACCGGCGCCAAGCGCCACACGCGCCGTAATTTTCTCGCCGGGCTCGCCGCGGTTGTTTTCATAGACGTAGGAGAGGCCAATCCAACCGGCCGCCAGCAGGGGCAGCAGCGGTATCATCGGAATCAGTGCGAGCAGCGGGGCATACCAGACGGAGTGGCTGAATTCAGGCATGACGGCTCTCTCCGGGTTGTTTCAGCAACACTGGCGTCAGCGGCTCCATGTGTCCTGCGTACCAGTCGGCGGAGTCATTTACTGTCGGCAGTTCGTTGACCTGGCCCTCCCAGCGCACCCAGCCTCTATCAGGATAGAAGACATCGAGTCGGTCGCTGTCAGGATCCTTGGCGCTGAGGAGTAACCAGCCTTTACCCACCAACTCCTGTAGTGGAGGCTGTCGCATATAGATATCAGTCAGCAGATCGATCTTCTGCTCCACAATGACCTGCAGACGCATCGCCTCGTGGATTTCGATCATCTGCCGTGGCAAGCCGGTGCGCAGGTCGGAGCTGGCCCCCTCCATGACGCCGAAGAGGCCGGTGATGTTGTGGGTTATCTTGGAGCCACAGCCGTACTCGTCGTTGTTCACGGTGGAGAAGTAGTACTCCAGATTGATGCCCGCGCCCACCGGACCGTTGGCCAACAGCAGACGTTCGATGATCTCACCGCTGGGATCGATGGTGGGATCGTAGGATATGAGAAAGGCCCGGCGGTCGAAGAAGGCGCCCTGGGTAATGGATCGACGGCCGATGATGGCGCAGGCGTTGGTGGCATGGCCCAGTTCTGGGCGTGCCTGGCTGAAGTCGTTACCACGTCCCTGGATATGGGCAAGCGCCTGCTTCAGGTTGGGTTGTTTCGGGGCGGAGAAAAATTTACGGCAGCGTTCATGAGCCGAATGATGGCACGCTTCATCCACATTTCTCTGGATAACGGAGAGAATCTGCTGGTGGGATTTCGGCACCTTATCCATATCGAGCCAGTCGATATTTTCATCACAGGTGTTGTGGAAGGCGCCGATGAACCAGCTGTTCTTGGGAATGTCGATTCCCCGTTGACGCAGAATCTCTCTGATCTCCGGGCGATTGGCGATGGCGGCGAGAATGCGCGCATTGGGACCGGAGTGGCGGCCGCTGCATGCACCGCAGTCGTAAGCGGCGCGGTGCGGATTGTTCTCGCTGCTGGAGCCGTGACCCATGATGATGGGTAGTGGTGAGAAACCATCCACCAAGCCGATGTTTTGCAAAAATGTCTCCACCCGGTCGGCTTGTTCCACATCCGAGAATCCGAGACGGTTGTGCTCGATCGTACCTTCGGGTGCATCAGGCGCTGCGGTAACGGCGATATCGGTCTGCACGGCGGCTTCGTAAGTATCACGCAATCTGGCGGAGAGTTTGCCAACCTTTAGCGGGGCCAATACCTTGGCTAGAAGAATCCCTAGAGTTGCAGGGGCGGCCAGCGCGATCAGTGCGGTCGAACCCAACAGGTTACGGCGGGTCTCCTGATGCAGGAGATCTTTCAGTTGAAGCCGCTTCTTGTGCCGTTTGCTGAGTTGTCTTGCCTGCTTTTCAGCGCCGGGATGCACTGTCTCCTTGATTTCGTGTGCCGGCACCATGACTACGGGACAGAGTCCGGAAATCTTCTCGTCAGTGAGCCCCCGCCAGTTGTGCGGGACGTTGTAGTGAGCAGCAGCACCGAAGGTTTCGATGGCGGGGTTGATGACTTCCAGGTGGCGGCGGATACCCTCTTCACGATCGTCCATGCACCAGACGATTTGCGCGGCGGGTGTGGTTTCGCGACTCTTCCAGCGTCCCCGTCCCTCATTGTTGACGACAGCGTTGAATATCTGCTCGCGGTAGTTACGCTCGTAGGCCTGCAGCCAGAGGAAACTTTGGGTATCGGGAGTGAGGCGTTGCAGGTAATCAAAGAGTTTTTTTACGCCCTGCTCGCCGAGGTTAACGATATCCTGCCCGATGAGCCCCAGATGCTGGCTCAGACGAAAGAGCCGCCAGGCACTGCCATAGACCGAATATCCGCTTGGGCGGTCGGAGGCGGGGCTTTGACGCCATGTCCAGATCATATCAGCCAGCTGACGCCATTGGGGATAGTCATCGCTGGGGGTGGGCGTCTGCTGTTCAAGCTGTTGTGCGCGGCTGATGAGATACTCCGGCAGCAGGTTGTTGTGCAGACCGTGGCGCACCATGAACTCGGAGCGGCGCTTGCGGAAGTACCAGCGCAGCATGTACAGATTGGGCGCAATCTGCCACTGTTGATCGCATAGCCGCTGGGCGAAAAGGCGTTCCATCACCAAACGTACCGCGAGGTAATCCAGCATCTCCACGGAGACATCGTGAGAGCCTTCGTAGCCGGGGTGATTGTGGCGATAGAGAAACATGCCGGACCAGCCGGGCAGTTCCAGAGCGAGTCTTTCCAGATAGGTTTCCCAACGTTCCTTGGGCAGCCCCATGCGCTGCAGTTCGGAGATCACGGCCTCCATCGGGTCTTCGTCGAGCACTGCGATCTCGTCCTGCCACTCCGGCATCTCGTTGAAGAAACCGGTCAGGGAGACGGCGACGCTGCGGCGCCAAGTGGTGTAAAAGCCTATATCGCGCTCGGGGAATTGCCAAGCCGCCTGGCCTTGGTCGAGAAAACTGGCGATGAAACGGATGAGTAGTGGACGGATCTCATCAAGCAGATCCTTGCCAGTCACTTCAAGCAACAGGCCACGCAGGGTGAATTCCGGTCCGACCCGCGACAGCGTTTGGTCGAGTTGCTTGGCGGACTCTTTTCGCACTCGGTAGTGAACGCTGCTGAAGCTGTCGTCCTCAATGGTCAGGGTGTGCAGCATGCGCTCCGCCTGCTCCGGAGAGAGGTCAATCAGCTCCTCCGGGTGCATGTGGAACTCCTCCAGACCGAGGGTTTCGAGGCAGGTGGCCCAGAGATCGGAGATGGCAGCCTTTTCGTCGCTCAGACCCTGCTCGGTGGCAGCTTCGAGAAAATGTTGGCGAGTGTTATTGTCGACGTCGGACTGAAAACGGCGTAGGAGATCCAACTCTTCGATCTGCCAGTTGAACTGACAGGCAGTGACTGTCTTCAGAGGGTGGAGCAAAGCCGCAATGGTGATATCACGGTAGGTCAGTGCGCCGTCGATATTCTCCAGCAGGACCTCGCCGGGCTCCAGTGCTGGGGTCTCATCAATGACGGCCCGCAGATCGTCCAGGGTGATGCGCCCCTCAGCGTAGAACTCCCGGAAACGGTCATCCGGCAGGTAGCCCCTTGCACCAGTGATGCGCTCTGCTTCTGCCAGTGCCTCGGTGAATTCCAGGTGCTGGAAGCCGTGTAGCGTGTTGTGGTGGACGAAGTCCTTGATCGGCGCCTGTCCAGGCAGTACATGCTCGAAGTGCTCGATAACATGATGCAGGCGGCTGCGGATATCGGCGGAATCTGTCTCATGGCTGGCGGCGGACAAAGTTATCTCCTCGCTTGATTACAGATGGGCCGCGAAGGTGGCGCTCAACTGGGTGATGGAGGCGGACACAAGTTCCAGTGCCGGAGCCGGGAAGATGCCCAATAAGACAATGCCGCCAGTCAACACGATGGCGGCTGCCATCTCGCTGGGCCGCAGGTCAGCGATATCCTGCATCTCCTTTCGAACAGGCCCGGTGAAGAGACGGCCGATAGTGCGTATCGCATAGGCAGCGCTGATCAATACGCCCAGGGTCAGTAGTACCACCAGCCAGCCCCAACGTTCGAAACCGCCAATCAGGACGTGTAGTTCGGCGATAAAACCAAAAGTGCCGGGCAGGCCAACGGCGCCGATAAATGCAATCGTGGTGAAGAAGGCAAAGCGTGGTGCTACCCGCAGCAGGGAGCTGTAGTCGTTGATGTTGCGCGTGTGGGTGCGTTCATAGAGCAGTCCGATCAGCAGGAAAGTGGCGCCCGCCACCAATCCATGTGCCATCATCTGCATGACTGCTCCGGTCAGACCGGCAAAATTGAGGGTCGCGATGCCCAGCAACACCACACCCATGTGGCTGACCGAAGAGTAGGCGATCATTCGTTTCAGATCCCATTGTCGCCAGGCCAATAGACCACCGTAGACCAGACTTACCAACGCGAGGGCAACCAGAACCCCCTGCAGGGAGATGACGGCATCGGGCAGGGTCTGTGCGGCACGGATCAGGCCGTAGGAGCCCATTTTCAACAGGATGCCGGAGAGCAGGATGCTGATTGGACTCGGTGCTTCGACGTGTGCCAGCGGCAGCCAGCCGTGGATCGGGAAGATCGGCATCTTGACCCCGAAACCGATGAGAAAACCCAAAAAGATCAGGACCTGTTTCTGTTCGGAAATCAGGTGCGCGCCGGCGCGCATCTGATCCATGGCAAAGGAGTGGTCCGGCAGGGTGTCGAAAAACACCAGCAGGCTAAGCAGCATAAAAACCGATCCGCCCATGGTGTAGAGCACGAAATTGAGTGCTGCACCCTGACGATTTTTCCCTCCCCAGCGATCGATGAGGAAGAAGAGCGGGATCAGGGTCAGTTCCCAGAAGACATAGAATAGCGACCAGTCCTGGGCCATGAATACCCCGAGCATGGCGGATTCCAGCACCAACACCAGTATGTAGTAGCCTTTCACCTGCTTGGTGATGCTGGCCGAAGCGGCCAGGGCGACCAGACTGAGCAGGGTTGCCAGCAGGATCATGGAGAGGGAGATACCGTCGATGCCGACGGCATAAGAGGTGCCGAGACGCGGGTTCCAGGGCACAACCTCCATGAATTGCAGATCTGCAAGGGAGTTATCAAAGCCGGCGAATAATCGCCAGGAGAGCAGCAAGGCGATGGCGGATCCGAAGAGCGCGACTCCCCGGATCAGGCGTTGATTCTGTCCAGGAAGCAGAGCGATAAGCACTGCTGTGGCGACAGGTGTAATCAGTAGTTGAGTGAGCGAACCCATCATGACCCAATCAGGAAGGTGAAAATATCAGGCACGCCGGGCTTCCCTGGAAACCGGTGTGCCTCTTGGTCTGACAAAATGCGTGCTGACGGGTGCCGATACGCGATGAATCTGACCTTGAAACCGATGCGGGAAAATAGCACGAGACGGCGCAAAGGTCATCGATATATTTCTAATATGGTAATCAATGAATGGAGGCGTATGCCTGATCAAGCGTAGCGGATCGGGCATTTCTGGAGTGACGAAGGCATTGCTGGGCTACCGGTTCCGCTGCGCTTGAGCTGGCCTATACTCTGGTTATTCGCGCTTCTGATGATCCAGGGAATGAAGCAACGACTGCACCAGGATGGATACGTCCTGCCTGACCCTGGCATCCACTTCGAAAAGAGGGATATTCCGTGTCTGGTCATTCAGTAATGCCTGGTATTCGTTCAGTCTGGGTGTACTGGAAATATCCATTCGGGTAACACCGATAGCGACTCGGGTGCGCTGGATGAAGTCCCCGAATCGTTGCAGAAAAAACTGCATGTCTTCCAGCGGATCAGGGCGGGCATTGTCCACCAGCAGGACCAGTCCCATGCCACCCTGAATCAGGATGTCCCACATGAAGTCAAAACGTTCTTGACCGGGTGTGCCGTAGAGATGCACCCGCTTGTTGTCCACCATGTTGATGATGCCGTAATCCATTGCGACTGTGGTGGTGTTTTTACGATAGCGGAGCTCGTCCGTGGAGGATTCATTGGTGGATACGGTATCAGTATCACTGATGGCGTTGATCGCAGTGGTTTTGCCTGCTCCCACCGGCCCGGTAAAGATGATTTTGAGGTCTTTTTTCATCCGTTTTTGCTGCGGAAAAAAGGTATCCAGTTGCTGAGCCAACTGGTAGAGGTCGGCTGTTTTTCCCCTGCATCAGCGGCAATCGGGATATAGTCGAGGCTCTTCATCGTCTCGCCTGTATTTGCCAGCCCCAAGGCGAAAACTGCGCTGTAGAAGCCGAAAACGTAGCGCTGCGGGATTTTTAGCTTTGCGGCCGTTTCGATGAGCGAGTGAGGTTGTTCCGCCCAGAGTGCGGCAATTTCAAGGGTGTTGGGCAGTAACAACAGACGCGTCAGATTTGGCCAGCGATCCAGGGCAACCGCTCTATGGAGATCGGTGTCGTAGGGGATACGGCCCCGCGAGGCCCAAAGTGCGGTTTTCCACATGAGAGCATCGAGGCGCATGAGTGAATCTGCAGCTACCTCATCCGGTGAGAAGAGATCATCGCAAAAAGAGAATGAGAGACCACCCGGTGATATGGGGACAGCGGAGAGAGCCCCTAACCTGGATTCGCTCATATTGATCTGCGCAATCTCTTCGTCGGGATAGAGGATAATGAAGGCTTCATCGGAAAACTGCAGTCGTACCGCCTGCCCCTTCTGTTTCATCATGGCAGTGATTTGGCGCAGTTTTCCCTGGAAAAAACTATTCGGGTCGTAGCGGATATTGGTCTGCTGTTGGGCACTGTTCGTGTCGATATCGGGGGTCGACCCCAGAAATGCATGGATATCCTTTTCCGCAAGGTGGCGGGCGATCTGATAGCCTGCGCTGCTGGAAGGGGCTCCCTCCATGACGACATCGTCACCACTCTCTTCTGCAGGCATGGCAGGCGCTGTCGCAATTTGCAGGCTGGGCAGGGTTGATGAGAGATTCTGCGGCTCTTTCGCCTGAGCTTCAGCCCGTAACAGTGCTTTTGCGAGACTGCGTTTTTTCAGAGGTTTGAGCAGGCTGATGAGGCTGCCTGTCTCCCGCGGCTCCCGGGAGATCACTATGACCGGTGTGGATGGATGAAGCTGTCGCTGCTCCTGGGCCAGTCTTACCCCTTTTTTATGGTCGAGGTCGATGATGACGGCGTCCGCCGTCTCCTCTTCCACCAGTTGGAAACGATCTTTGCAGGAATCATGGAAAAACAGGCGTAGGCTGTTCCTTATGCGTTCATCGATGCCCAAGGCTGCGATGCGAACGGGTGGAGCCTCTATGGTTGTTTCACGTGCCTGCATCAAAGTACTTATCTGGAATCGAAGGCGAAGACGACTTGGGCCGCGGAGAATAGCCGAGACTTTGTTCGTATAAGATCGGCAATATTTTGCGTCACAAATCGATGAATGAACAGGGCCAAGTGAGGCGGGAGCACTACTCTTGACGATTATTTGCGCGTGATTTTACAATCGTTTTCTCTTCCCGGAATCTGCTTCCCCAAAATCAACCGGGTTGGGAAGGAGAAGATGTTTTTGCCAAAACCCGCTCCACTGTATCAACGATAGCTTGGGTTTGCGGGTCTACCTCGATGTTGATCCTGTCCCCGGGTTTGCGACTGCCGATGTTGGTGCGAGCCAGGGTTTCGGGGATCAGGTTGACCTCGAATTCGTTGCCGGATACCTCACCGATGGTCAGGCTGATACCGTCGATGCCGATGTATCCTTTGGTAAAGAGGTATTTCTTCCACTCAGCAGGCAGTTTGAAACGAACCTGATGATTGTTTTCGGTTGCGACCACATTGACCACAACGGCTGTGCAGAGGATATGGCCGGACATTTGATGACCGCCGATCTCATCCCCGAAGCGGGCGGCCCGTTCCACATTTACCCGGTCGCCCGTTTTCACCTCGCCGAGATTGGTAACCCGCAGGGTCTCCTGCATCAGATCAAAACTGACTTGACCGTCCTCGATTCCGGTAACCGTCAGACAGCAACCGTTATGAGCCACGGAGGCTCCGGGTTCCAGTCCATCCAGAAGCTTGCCTGGCAGATGTACTTTGTGGCGGCGAAACCCGCTTTTTTCAGTGATCTCGACGACCTCTGCTGTCCCCTGAACGATGCCTGTGAACATTGCTGGCTTCCTAGATTATTACCGCGCAGGAGGCGCGTAGAGCAGGCCGCCATTTTGCCAGGTTGAATTGAATCCACGTTTCATTTTGAGCGGAGTGTTTTTCCCCAGATTACGCTCGAAAACCTCGCCGTAATTACCGACATTGCTGATGATTTGATAGGACCAATCGTTTTTCAGACCCAGAGATTTTCCTGCAGCGCCCGTCTTACCCAGCAGACGCAGAACCTCCGGGGTATGCGCGATCTCCAGAACGCGGTCGATGTTGTGGGAGCTGACTCCCATCTCCTCGGCATTGATCAGGGTAAACAGCGTCCATTGGACGATGTCGCGCCAGTTATCGTCACCTTCACGCACCACCGGGCCGAGTGGCTCCTTGGAGATGGGTTCCGGCAGTACCTTATAATCGCCAGGTTTTTTTGTGCTGGTGCGCAGGGCGTAGAGCTGTGACAGATCGCTGGTGAGGACATCGCATTTGCCTTGTTCAAAATTCTTCAGTGCATCCAGTGAGGTATTTGAGTACACCAGATGAAGTTTCATCTGATGCCTGATGAAATACTCTTTTACGTTGGCTTCACTTGTGGTGCCGCCGATGACGCAGATGCTGCTTCCATCCAGGGCGAGGGCGCTACGTACCTTCATATCCTTGCGTACCATGAAACCCTGGCCGTCAAAATAGTAGATACCGGCAAAGTCGAGACCCGTACCGAGATCACGGCTCATGGTCCAGGTGACGTTGTGCGCCAGTAGATCGATGCTGCCGTTCTGCAATGCCTGCAGACGTGTTTGGGTTGTGTGGGAAATGAATTCAACTTTTTCGGCATCGCCGAAGACTGCAGCTGCCACTGCCCGACAGAAATCGGCGTCCATGCCTTCCCAGCGGCCTGAACTATTCTTCAGCGCAAATCCAGGTAAGCCCGTGTTGACACCGCAGCGTAGTGTTCCGTGTTTTTTGACGGTTTCGAGCGTACTCGCAAGTGCGGTTGTGCTGACTGCTGCCAACAGGAGTCCGGTCACTATCCATCGCATGATTCTATTACTGTTCATGGTGTTCTCGTTTTGATTGGCTCATGTGCTGTTTTATTGGTTTGCGCTGAATTACCAACTGAAAAGTGTCCATTTAGGCACGTTGACATCGGCTGGGCCGCGCTTCATCTCCATTTCGCCGCTGCCGTCCGGATCAACCATGTAGTATGAGGGGCCGATATTCGGGGTTACTTTGATCATATAGAGATTATTGTTGACGCGATACTCCTCCACCGTGCGGTTGTGGTGTTGCTCCAATGTGACAGCCGGCTCCATGTCGGGTACGGAGAGATCCAGTTCCGATGCTCGGGGCAGGGGGTCGTTTGCGAATACCAATGAACTGCAACAGAGAATAATTAAAATCGGCCACAATCCCGTTAAAGTCGGAATCGCAGATGCGCAGTTTGCTTGTGAAGAGAGTGCTTGGTTGAACATTATCGCTCTTATCTCGTCCGTGGCTGGTCCCGGGTGATTATAGCAATCGGGTTTTCATGCGAAAACAACGCATTTGCGCTTTTAGCGGACAAGTTTTTTCTCTACCCCAATAGCAGCTGAGTAGCAGGGGTAAACAGATATGGATTTATTGCTGGCGTCCGTACAGAGAGGAGTAGAGGCCATTGTTTGCGATCAGCTCCTCATGTCTTCCCTGTTCCACAATCCTGCCGTCTTCGAAAACCAGAACCCTGTCGGCCTGTTTCACCGCGCTCAATCGATGGGCGATGATGATAGTGGTGCGGCCAGTCAAAAAATGCTGCAACGCCGAGTGAAGGTTTCCCTCGGTTGTGGTGTCGAGGGCGGAGGTGGCTTCATCAAGAATAACCACGCAGGGGTTGGTCAAAACCATCCTGGCAATTGCCAGCCGTTGCCGCTGGCCGCCGGAGAGACGCACACCAAAACGGCCAATCAGTGTCTCCAGTCCCTGATCCATTCTCTCTATCGTAGCGTCAAGCTGAGCGATTTTCAGCGCCTGCCAGAGTTCTGTTTCAGGTACATCGCGGCCAAGTGTGAGATTGACCCGTACGCTGTCGTTTAGCAGCGCAGGGTGTTGTAGCACGGTTGCCACATGATCTCTTACCACGTCCATGCCGATTCGGTTGACCGGGATGTCATCGAACAGCACCTCTCCCGAAGCGGGAGGGTAGAGTCCGAGCAGAATCTGCACCAGGGTGGTTTTTCCTCCGCCGCTCGCACCCACCAGTGCCACTTTTTCTCCGGCGGATATTTGCAATGAAATATCCTTGAGCACGGAAGGCCCCTCGCCATAGGCAAAATGGATGTTTTTCAATCCGACGGAGACGGTTGTTTTGCCTTTGAACGGGTTTTCCATGTGGGGAAAAACGGGTTCCAGGTCGACCCTCATCAGTTGATTGATCCGGCCCAGCGCCGCCTGTGCACTCTGGTAGGCGTACTGAACGTTCAGTACCTCCTGCACCGGCCCCATCATGAACCAGAGGTAGGCAAAGACAGCCAGCATCTCGCCGATCGTGAGGTCGGAATAGAGCACCATGAACATGCTCACAGCACGGAAAATATCGAAGCCGAAAAGAAAGATGACAAAGGAGAGCCGTCCCGCAGCGTCACTCTTCCAGGTGAAGGCGGCAGAGTGGTGGCGAATACTATCCGCCTTGTCGATGATGCGTTGAATGTAGTGACGTTCCCGATTGCTGGCGCGGATCTGCTGGATTGCATCGAGGGTCTCTTCCAGGGACTCCTGAAACAGTTGGAAGGCAGAGTTCTCCTCTCTTTTCAGACGCTTTACCCGTCGGCCGAAAACCGTCGTAAAATAGATGACTATCGGGTTCAGCAGCAGGATGAACAGAGCAAGTGGCCAGTTTATCCAGAGTAGCACCAGGGCGGTGCCGGTAATGGTGAGCACCGCCACAAGAAATTTGCTGGTAGTCGTGCTGACAAAGTTGTCCACCGCATCCAGGTCGGTTACCAGGTGAGATGCCACCGTGCCGCTGCCGAGGGTCTCATAGGCGGACATGGAGATGTGCTCGAGGCGTTGCAGCAGGTTCCGCCGGATCCGAAAGATGACATCTTTGGCGATGCAGGTGAACTGGCGGGTTTGCCAGACACCGAGGATCAGGGTGATCAGGCGTAATATCAGGGTAAGACCCAACACTGCGAGAATATAGAGCGTCGGACCCTGCCAACCTGCAGGGAAGAGGCTGTCGATAGTGGCTATTGCACGACCCGGCTGATTGAGTAGCACTTCGTCAACGAGTAGAGGGATCAACAGGGGGACGGGTACCGCAGCTATGGCGCCGAAGATGGCGATGATATTCGCAGCAATCAGTTCCCGCCTGTGCTGCAGGATCATGCCGGTCAGCTCATTCCAGGAGTAGTCTCGGTTGCGGACTGCCGTTTGAACACTGTTTGTAGCCATTAATCTTCGTAGCAGCGGCGATAGGCTTTGATCTGACGTAAAACCGCGATGCGGCGACGTGCTTCAAGAATACGGGCGTGCTCGGTATATTCCGCTGCACCCGAATAAGCGAGATAGCCATAGGCGGGGGGAAAGTAGAGAGTTCCGGCCCAGATGGCGCCGCCGTGAAGGGGATCTTCATAAAACAGCGGTTTGTAGGAGTATGTGCGACGCTCCAGCATGGCAATCTCTTTGTCAAGATCCAGACAGGTTTTCGCATCGTCCCCTTCGTTAATAACAAAGCGGTCAGGATGTGGGTAGAGCGGAAAAGTCGGCTGAGCCACAGAGAGATTGCTGATCGTGATTCCGCACAACAGTGAAATCGCTTTGGGGTTTGCAATAAACATTTCGATAACAGCTTCTTTGTAGGCCGGTTCAAGCGCAGCGGAACCGGCAGTCCCTGGGACTCGTCAATTCAAAAGCGCCCGATCCGCAGCGCTTGATCGGTCCCACATTATAGGTTTTTGTGCCGGCCTTATTGCAGCACAGATTCGTCGAAATCGTAGATCAGGTTGTTTTCCGGCCGTTGTACGAAATTGCCCTGCACGAAATCGGCGCCGCTGCTCCAGAGTTTGGCGATGCTGCTGGGGTTTTCCACCTGGGGTGCGATAACCTTGACGCCCAGATTGTGGGCGGTAGTAATCAACTCTTTCAGATTGCTATTGGCCTGGTTCAACAGCGCACGATCGATTTTGATAAAGCGAAGCGCCAGATGTTTGAGTGTGCGTAAATCGTCAGGCGTATTGGAAACTCCGGTCAACAGGGTGCCTATGCCCATTTTTTGCAGCGTCTCGAAACAGGTTTTGGCAGATTTCAGGTGGTGAATGATATCGGAGAGGCGGAATTCAAAGGTAAGTTCACCCTCCTGAATGCGTCCGGTCCTGTGTTGCTCCTGCAACCAGGACATACGCTCCAAATCGTTCAACAGGGCAGGGGACTGGGAGACGAAAAGGCGCACCTCCTGAGATTTCCCTCTATTTTCAGAGATAATCGAAATTGCCTGCATCGAGGTCCATTGATCCAACTTGCCGATGACGCCCAGCTCTTCGGCAACTGAGATGAATGTGGCGGCAGTCAACAGCTGTCCGTTGGGGGATTTCAGACGCAGCAGTGTTTGATAGTGGGCATTGGCGGAACCCTGCAGAGACACCATAGGCTGAAAATAGATCTGGAAGAGGTTTTTCTGCATCGCCTCCTGTACCAGATTGGCCAACCACAGACCATCTTCTCCATCTCCCTTTTCAGCCTTTGGCGGGCTGTAGAGATAGGCTTGGTTGCCGCCGGCATTGTGTGCCATGCGACTTGCCCATTGCCCTTTTGAAACAATGCTTCCGGCATCCTGATTACTTCCATCGACAATACAGATGCCGACGCTGACCGTTATGCCGATCGTGTTGCGTTCCAGTTCAATTATTTTGTCCGCGACAGTTTCACAGAGTTGCTCAGCCAGTTCGGTCAGATCCTCATTTTTGTCCCGGCAGGCGAGCAGGCCGAGGCTGCTGTCTCCAAAACGGGCCAGTACATCCTGGGGTTGCAGTAATCCGGAAATGATATTACCGGTCTCGGAAAGTATCACATCCATCCCGCCGATGCCGGCTACGTCCAGCGCCTTCTCCGGATTATCGATTTCGATGTAGAGCACTGCGGGAATATCTGCGACATGGGTATCCGTGCTGAGCGTCATCTCCACCCGTTCCAGCAGGTAGTGACGTGCAAACAGCCCAGTGGCTTTATCAAGACGGTCGGGAATGCCGAGCCTGTGGTGAATCTCCTTGGCCCGGTGGATCCGGTTTGTCACGGTGGAGATCAGGTGCTTCGGTCCAATGGGTTTGGAGAGAAAGTCCTCGCCGCCGAAGCTGAGGGCCGTGAGCTGCTTGTCCAGATCCTGCTCTCCCGAAAGAAAGACGATCGGGGTGTCGACAAACTCATTTTGCTCCCGGATAACCGCAGTCAACTCTGCTCCGCTGGCGCCGGGCATATAGAGATCCATGAGGATCAGATCCGGTTTGAAATCGTGTAGAACATCCATTACCTGCAGAGGGTCAGTCACCGAGTGGGTTTCAAATCCCGCTTTATTGAGGATGGAGGTAGCGAAAACGGCCTGAGCCGGATCATCCTCCACGACCAGTACACGGTAAGGGACATGGCGTTGCTGTGACGTCAGCTCAACCATCCGCTGGGCAACAGTATAGGCATCGATCGGTTTGGCCCAGAAGGCGCTGGCATTGGTGCGCATCGCCTGCAAGCGTGTCTGCAGATCGCTGGAGTCGGCAATGAATGCGACAGGCATGCCGGTGTTGCTGCCCTCTTTTTCGCGCCAGAGCCCTCCCTGCCTGGAATCAGGAAAGAGTTCAGGTAACCAGCGGATATGACTGATGAGGGCGCAGGTTTGAGAGGTGCCTCCCGCTGCTTTTTCCAACAGGTCTGCGGCGTTGGCAAACGTGCCGATCTCGTATTGCATGGCCTGCAGGTGTTTGCTTAGCCCTGGGATTTGCGAGTCATCGATGCCGAGGAGGTAGATCCTGCAAGCCTCGGTAGATGCAGGGGCGGCAGGTTGCTCTCTCTCCGTCGGTGGTTTCGCCGGCAGCTGTTTGCATGAGTCGAGGGCCGCGTCCTTGAACGCGTGTACCAACCCGTCAAGGGTAACGATTTCTTCGTGCACCGGTTTTTTCATTGTCCCGGCGTGTTGTGACAGATGCGCCTGTAGTGATTGAGCGCTGTTTTCTATCTGTTTGACCCCAAACTTGTCAGCGGCTTCCGCAATGGTGCTGATGCGCTCGCGCAGCTTGGCGAAAATCTTTGGATCCCAGTCACTCTGAACCAGCCGATGCCAGTTCTCCAGGATTGCGGCAACCCGTCCCGGAACCTGTTGCATAAAGGCATGCAGCAGTTCTGCCTTGCGGGTGCGCACGTCTGTGTTGTCACTACTCATATCGAATGGGGTACTCTGAGTCACCGTGTTTGAAGCCGGCTTGGAACAGTCGATTCACCTTGAAGATATCGTCCGTGGATGTGGTTGTTATCCCGACGAATGATAACGGTTTATCAGGCGGTTCGGAAGGGTGGCTGAGGTAATCAGATGCGCTGCTGTTCCCTGAGGACCTTTACCTGAAAGAGTGTGTTACGTTCCTCCTCCTCAAGGGTGTTTTCAATGAAACGGATAGTGTTCTGGTATCGCGGAATGATATTGTATTTCAAGGCGTTAACCCGTTTTTGTGCCTTGCGCTGTTCTGATATCAGACGCCCCAGACTCATCTCGGCCTCCCCCAGTTTGGCCAACAATAGTGCAGTTTCCGCAAAATGTAACCGGGTTTCGTCAAAACTGGGGTCGGTGCCGAGCAGGCCGACGGGTTTCAGTGGGCGCAGTTTCGCGCTGACGGATGGGAACTCCACGCCGAGATTGCGTCGCGGCAGGATCTTCATATCCAGCACCGGTTCGATACCCAACGCAGCCTGGAGCAGCGCGCGATTACCCATACGAAGTTGCGCCAGACTCAGCCAGTGATAGGCCAGTTTGATAGCGCTGTGTGCCTGAGCACGGAGTTTTCTGTATTCGTTCAGGCGTGAATAGACCAGTCGGGTCAGCAGCTCACGTTTGCGCTCCAGCAGACTATGCCCCTCATCCAGAAAACGCAGCTGCCGTTTCAGGTTGAGGAGCGTGTTTTTGGTCGGTGGGGCCTTGATGAGTTGGCTCGTCATGCAGGGGGTTCCTTCTGCACAGGTTGCTGGAGTTCGCTGCCGGCATGACGGTGGTATTTGGCCATCTCTGTCTCGGTGACACGGGTCAGGGCAGTCGTCGGCAGCAGGGAGAGCAGCTCCCAGGCCAGGTTCAGGGTCTCTACAATGCTGCGGTCCTCATCTTCGCCCTGAGCCACGAAACGTTTCTCGAAGGCATCGGCGAATTTAAGATAACGCTGGTCCCTGGCTGAGAGTTCATCCGCGCCGATGATGGAGGCCAGGTTGCGGGTCTCCAATGCCCGGGCATAGAGGGCGTAGAGTTGATTGGAGACATGGGGGTGATCCTCCCGGGTGAAGTCCTTGCCGATGCCGTCCTTCATCAGACGGGAGAGTGAGGGTGAGATATGTACCGGTGGATAGACCCCCTGGTTGTGTAGTTCCCGGCTCAACACGATCTGCCCTTCGGTGATGTAACCGGTGAGGTCGGGTATCGGATGGGTGATGTCGTCGCTGGGCATCGACAGCACCGGCACCAGGGTGATCGATCCGTGGCGGTCCTTGATACGGCCGGAACGCTCGTAGATCTCCGCCAGATCGGAATAGAGATAGCCGGGATAGCCTTTGCGTGCAGGTACATCGCCTTTGGCGGTGGCCACTTCCCGCAACGCCTCCGCATAGTGGGTTATGTCGGTCATGACGACCAGCACATGGCGGTCGAGGTCGAAGGCCAGGTACTCTGCGGCAGTCAGCGCCATGCGAGGAAGGGTGAGCCGTTCCACCGGTGGGTCGTCCGCCATATTGATGAACATCACCACGTTGCCGAGCACACCGGAGGAGGCGAACTCCTCCTGGAAGAAACGGGCATCGGAGTAGGAGACGCCCATCGCCGCGAAAACGATGGAGAAGTGGCTCTCCTCATCTGGTAGTTTGGCCTGCCGCACGATCTGGGCGGCAAGTCTGTTGTGGGGCAATCCCGAGGCGGAGAAGATCGGCAGTTTCTGCCCTCGCACCAAGGAATTAAGGCCGTCGATGGTGGAGATGCCGGTCTGAATGAATTCTTTGGGATAGGTGCGCGCCGCCGGGTTGAAGGCGTTGGCGTTGATGCTTCGATGCAGACGGGAGACCACGGGCGGACGACCGTCTTTGGGTTCCCCCAGTCCGTTGAAGACGCGTCCCAGGATCTCCGGGGAGAGGCTGATCTCCAGTGGGGTATCCAGAAAACGCACCCATGTGTTCTCCAGATCAAGGTGGTCGGTTCCCTCGAAAACCTGTATCAATACCTCAATGCTTGAACTTCGAATGACCTGACCATTGCGCTTCCTGCCCTGGCTGTCCCGAATCTCCACCCGGTCGCCGAAGGCTATGCCCGGAACCTGGCTGACGGTCAGTAGTCCTCCCCGGGCGGCGGAGACGGTGCGGTACTCCTTGGCGCTCATGATGTCTGCTCCCCACGCTGAGCGTATTCGGACCGGATCGATTCAAAGATTTTGATGGCCTGTTGGCGGAACTCCCGCAGCTGATCCAGCTGGTCGGAATCGTAGACCTCCTTGCAGCGACGCAACTTGGCCAGAATCGGCAGGTCGCTCAACTCCTGCACCGGCACACCCAGTTCGATCAGGTCGGCGCCCTGGTCATAGATGGTGAGAAGTGTATCCAGCAGGAGGAACTGTTTCTCTGGGGAGGAGAAGGTATCCACAGGATCGAGCGCGCTCTGCTGCAGCACCCCCTCTTTGATCAGGGCGGCGCCCTCCAATATCCAGCGTTGGGCGGATGAGAGCGCCTCCGGTCCCACCAGGTTGACGATGCGGGAGAGTTCCGCATCCCTGGCGAGCATGCTCAGGGCCTGTCCCCGGCGTTTTTCCCAATTCCGGTCGACCTGTTCGTGCCACCAGATGGCGGCGGTAGAGACGTCTGCGGAGAAGCTGTCGACCCAGTCGATCGCCGGATAGTGGCGTGCGTCCGCCAGCTCCTTGGAGAGCGCCCAGAAGGTCTGGATGATCTCTTTGGTATGGCTGGTGACCGGTTCTGAAAAGTCGCCGCCGGGTGGCGACACCGCACCGATCAGGCTCACTGAACCCTTGCCGCAGTCGTGGGTTTCGACCCGACCCGCCCGCTCGTAGAAAGCTGATAGGCGGGAAGCGAGATAGGCCGGATAACCCTCTTCGACGGGCATCTGCCCCAAACGTCCAGAGACCTCCCGCAGGGCCTCTGCCCAACGGCTGGTGGAGTCTGCCAGCATCACCACGTCATGCCCCTGGTCTCGATAGTATTCGGCAATGGTGATGCCGACGTAGATGGATGCCTCGCGGGCCACCACCGGCATGTTGGAGGTATTTGCCACCAACAGGGTGCGCTCCATCAGGGATCGCCCGGTGTAGGGGTCTTTGAGCTTGGGGAAGCTATCGAGTACATCGACCAGTTCGTTACCACGCTCGCCGCAACCGACATAGATGACGATATCCGCGTTTGACCAGCGTGCCACCTGGTGCTGCACCATGGTTTTGCCGGCGCCGAAGGGGCCGGGCACGGCACCCTTGCCACCTTTCAGGAGGGGGAAAAAGGTATCGAGGATGCGTTGGCCGGTAATCAGGGGTTCGGAGCTGTGATCCCGGTGCAGATAGGGGCGGGGTTGGCGCACCGGCCAGCGATGAAAGAGTTTGAGTCTGCGTATCTCACCATCCGCTGTTCTCACCCGCGCGATGGTCTGATCAAGGCTATAGTCCCCCTCGGGAGCGATCTCAATCAGTTCGCCGCTGACATCCGGCGGCACCAGGATACGATGCAGTACCGACTCGGTCTCCTGCACACTGCCCAACTGGATGCCGCCACTGACTTGCGTATTGGGTTCCAGGGATTCCGTCGGTGTGAAGGTCCATTGAGACTCCCGATCCAGCGCGTCCGGACTCACGCCTCTTGGAATCTGATCACCCGCCTGCAGAAACATCTTTTCTAGTGGACGCTGCACCCCGTCAAAGATACCGCCCATCAGGCCGGGTCCAAGTTCCACTGAGAGGGGATGGCTCAGCCCCTCTACCGGCTCGCCGGGACGCACCATCTCCGTGGATTCATATATCTGTACCAGTGCTTCGCTGCCCTGTAGGGAGATCACTTCGCCATAGAGACCCAACTCTCCGATCTTGACCTGTTCCCCGTTGGCTACACCGGGGAGGGTGATGGTCACGATGGGACCGTTGATATCTTTGATTATGCCCTGTTTTGTCATCTCTCTATTCCGCAATGGGCCTGGGGACTACAGCGACGCGCCGCTACGGGGTGGGGGCAGCAGGCGTTCAACGATGGCCTGATAAAGTCGATCTTCGAGCCGTTCCAAACGCCCTTCGAAGGTCTGATCCAATCTGATTCGATTGTCTTGGGTTCGAAGACGGAGTCCTCCAATGGTCTGAATAGGCTCTTCAGCCAGAAGGAGTTGTTTGTCCGGCACAGCGGCAGCGGCAAATTCATCCCAGTTATTCTGTAGTCGCCGCTGATCGTTTGCGTTTAGCTCGACGATCAGTGTGTCGGCCTCGATCATCTTTGCGCCCCTGCTGAGGTAGGCTTGTAAAAGGGTGAAATAGCGGTTTTTATCCTGGGTCAACTCCGTCATGCGGACAGGCAGCCGTTCGATCACAGTCTGTACCAGATTCCAGCGTAGATGATCCATGCGGCTGTGAAGTTTGAGTTCGTCGGCCTGTACCTTACGCCGATAGGTACGATCCGCCATCGCCTTGGCCAGCAGCGTCTCCTTCTCCTCCCGCAGTTGGAGTCGTTCGCTGGCATCACGCAGGATCACGTCACGACCTACCCTGGCGCGATCGTGGCACTCGTCGGCCATCGACTCAGCGCGTTTTAGGATCGTCTGAGCCAGTTCGCCAACCTGATTCACAATTGGGCTCCTTCTTCACTATCTTCACCAATCAGTATGGAGAGTTGCGGGTCGATGCTGCATTGATAACAGTTGGGATCATCCAGTGAGGGTACTTCTGAAAGTACGATCCTGCCGCCCTCGCTGCGTACCTGCCGGATGAGTTTTGAATCGAGTTTTTCCAGTGAGTGATCGATGACGATGAAGGCATGTTGCCGTTCGCTGAGTAGTTCACTGAACAGCTGATCGACCTCCTGCAGGCTCGGATCCGGACGGGTTTCAAAACCGATGAGTCTGAACCCATTGGCGACTGAGATGCTGCCCATGAAGATCAGACGGGTCTGTTGCGGAGTTTCGTTGGACATGGATAACTCAGAGTTTGTCCAGCAGCAGGATACTCATGACCAGGCCGTAGATGGCGATGCCCTCGGCCAGGCCCAGATAGATCAGTGTCCGTCCGAATATCTCGGGTTTTTCCGCCAGTACCGCCAGGGAGGCAGCGCCTATGGGACCTACCGCGATGCCTGCGCCGACGGTACTCAATGCGGTCGGAATACCCACGCCGATGATACCCAGTCCGAGGCCGATAGAGATCTCGCCACTGCTCTCAGCCACTGCCGGTGCAGCCATAACTTCCTGCATGCCAAAAAAGAGCAGCGTGGCCTGGCCGACGATAAATAACAGCAGATTGAGACCGATAGTGGGTTTGAACCAGCGTCTGTTGATAGCAGCAGGTTGGATCTCCATCACCACGCCGGTGGCGATGATGCCCACAATGCCCAAGGTCATCAGGGTAATCAGCCAGTACATGTCATGCTCCTTTGTTTGAGTAGGGGAAGCGTTGCAGGTCTACAGTGTCAATGGCTTAAAGGCCTTGCCGTCCCCTGCGAAGAATCGGGAGAAGCCTTCGTAGTATTCCAGTCTCAAAACCTGGATGGTGACAATCAGACCTTCCAGGATGAGAATGAACAGATTGCCCAGTATCACGGTGATCCAATAACCGGTCTCCTCCATCATTCCCGCCAGGGTAAATACCGCGACGGCGAGGGCCACATGGTTGAGGCTGAACGCCGCGACACGCAGGAAGGAGAGGGTATTTGAGGCGTAGCCGGTAACGGTTTCAAAGGTCTCGATGGCGGCGACCAGAATCCGTTCTCCCGGAGAGGCTTCCGTTTCCATCAGCTTGTAGGCGAAGAGAGCCAGTAGAGTGGATAGACTCACGATAGCTGCTCCCACGCCGAAGGCGCCATCCTGATAAACATTGAAGCTGCCCCACAGGAGCCCAACATACAGCAACAGGCTGAGTATGCCGTTTTCACCAAACAGTGCGCCGCTGGGATCGTTCTGCTGCAGATGGTTGATGATATTGATCAGGGTGATGAGTATCAGAAAACCCACGCCCCAAATGAGTGCCATGGTGAGCATGTAGAGTGGATCCGACATGGGTGCAATCCAGATGGCATGGATCACATGTTCATAGCCGAAGATACTGCCGTAAAGCAGGCCGAACACCATGGAAGAGATGCCTGCGGTGACCGCAAACAGGGTAAATGAGCCGAGTTTGCGTCGAGCCAGGATGCCGATGAGCAAGATCATCGCGCCGTGTCCCACGTCGCCAAACATCATGCCGAACATCAGGATATAGCTGATAGCGAACAGCAGAGTGGGGTTGACCTCCCCATAGCGGGGTATACCGTACTGTTTGACCAAGAGGGAGAAGGGTTTGAGCAGACGGTTGCGGCTGATGAACGATGGCACGATCGGCCTTTCGTCCGCAGTGGGGTTGCGGCTTTCGAGGACAAAGGGGTTGTGCAATTTCTGCCGCAATCGCGCGTCGGCATTCGCTACCTCCCGTGCCGGTATCCAGCCCTGTATCGCAGAGAGGCTGCCCTGATTTCTGGCGGCATTTTGAATCTGGAAATAGGGGGCTGCCTGGCGCAGGGTCTGGGCGGCTTTTGAGAGATGTCTCGCGATTGAAGTACCCCAGACAGCGCTGCGGGACTCCAGTTGTTGTTGTCGCTGCTGAAGATCCGTCTGTTGCTCCTGCAGGCTCGTTTTTGCCTTCTCCGGTTCACTGTGGAGGGCTTCCGGTACCTGCAGTGGCCGAAAACCGGCGGTGTCCAGCACTGACTTCAGTTCTGCGGACTCACCATCCAGTGCACCGATGATAATAACGTGGGTTCGTGCCTCACGTTCGAGGAAGCGGTAAAGCAGATAACCCGCCAGTCCCACGGCTTCTTCCAGTTGCTTGACTTGGGTGCGTGCAACCATGCCGATGTGGATCTCGAGAAAGCGGCTCTTCTGTTGCAGTCGCCCCAGATCGATATTCAGGTTACTGAAATTATCCAGGGTCTGCTCGAGTTCATCGATGGCGTGGAGTTGGTCTCGCAGGCGGTGTCGTTCCTCTTCAAATTCTGAACAGTCACTCCAAACCTCACCCAGCCAGTCGTTGGTCAGCTGTAAATCCGTCTCACTGACAGCGTGGACATCCTTGATATCCAATGTGTCGTTAAAGGCCACGTGACGGGCGATCTTGTCAAATCTTGAGCGGGCCTGGGTGTAGAAATGACGGTAGTCCTCCCCTGGGATTGCAGGCAGCTCCGCTTCCAGGATTGGGCGGGGGTCCGGTGCAAACACCCCCAGTTCCGCAAGTATCAGTGAAGCTTTCGGAAGATCCCCGGTAAGCAGTTGGATCCGCAGATGTTTCATCGGCAGAGTGCTAAACATGACAGGGATCACTCTGACGTTGTTTCATGCAGCTTCCTGGAGCGCTGGGGGCATGAGTGCCTCATGAACCAGTTCACTATCCAAGCCGAGCAGTTTCCCCTGGAGCAGAGCGTTAAGACGTTTCAGATCGGTGTCCCGGGCAACGAGATAGGCAAGGGCACGGGTGGCCGGAGATGGACTGAAGCGGATCAGACGCCGCATTTCACGACTGAGAGAGAAATCCAGGCGCTGTCTTGCCTGCATTGCATTTGTGGTGCCGCTGACTATCCGACGCAGCTTTGGTGGCAGTTTTTCGAGTACTGACTGGAAACTATCGAGGTTGACAAGCTCCATCAACCGGTTGCGATCGAGGGTTTTTCCGAATGGAACGAGCAGATAGTAGGTCTCACCGGAGGAGAGCTGGTACATGAAACGGTAGCGCAACAGCCAAAGCAGGTTTTGCCGGTCGGTGAGCATGCCGATCAGCTCTTTCAGTCCCTCCCGGTCAATCTGGCTATTGCTGTTGCTGTATTTCACCATGCCCTGGAAGTAACTGCGGTCGATGGCGGCATCCAGGGAGAAGGGTTCATTCTTCTCCTCGTAGACCTGTCTTGCCTGGCGGGCTATCGATTGATAGGGCCCATGTTCGAGCAGGTGCAACATCTCCAGTATGTTCTCCGCCTGCAGCAGTTTTTCATGAGGGAGTCGGATGATGTCCGGCAGATGGTGTAGATAGCTGCTGACCTCCTCAAGACTGAGTTCGTTCAGTTTGCAACGGATCAGAGTCTTCAGGTTGAAAAGGGCGAATTTGCGGGACCAGTAGATCAGCAGTACCCGGGAAGTGCCGTCCAATGGACGCAGGAGTACCGAGAGGTCCGACATCAGGGAGTGAAGCAGCGACTGTTCCAGTGCATGATTCAGTTGTTGGGGCGCAAGAGAGGATTCGATGATTCCAGTCAGGCCAAATGTGCCACTCAGCTCTTCCAGAGACATGTCCAACAGTTCAAGAATTCGGTCGTCTGTGAATAGCTGCGTGGCGAAGATATTGACGCGGGTTTTGAGATAGGTTTGGGATGCGCTGCTGTTCATTGTTTGATCAGTCGTCAGCAGCCGGATCCGTCAATAGCTGGAATGCGGCATCCAGCGCATCATCCTCCCTTGTTTCGGCATACTCCCTTAGTTGAGTGTGGTGCTCGTCGAAACGCCGTTTCAGCTCGGCGATCGTCTGGTCGGATCGGCTGTTGGCTTTGTCGAGAAACGATGCATGCAGTTCAGGAATCCGGTTTTCAAACCGGGTCTCCTGCACGCGGACTTCCTGCAGTGCATCGTGGATGATCCGCTCCCGTTCCTCGTTGGCTTGCTGGTGGAGCTGCTCCGCCTGCATCTCGGCGTCGAGCAGTCGCTGTAGATTCTCGTCCATTGCCTTCGGCAGTTCTTGTTAGGTTTACCCAAGTGTAGCCAAATATAGAGCACTTGTGATTGCAATGATCAAACTGCGTTGAGCCAGATCATTATTTGATCTCTTTAGCCTGCTGCGAAGGATCTGTCGATGGGTAAATCGCGGCGAGACGTCGCACCTGTAATTGAATACCCTTTCCGCGATGGGGGTAGTCTACTGATCAATCTGTCAGTGCAGAAGATTGTGGAGAATAAGTTCAGGCTGCGGAATCGGGCTGCGACTCAGGGCCGTGCCGATGATGTAGAAGTAACAGGTCAATGCCAGCATGCCGGCCCAAGTGCGGATCCGTCGGTTGCGTCCACGCTTGAGCGCGATGCTGCCGATGATGATATAGGCCAGCAGCGCGACCAGCTTCGCGGTGAGCCAGCCGTTTACCAATGGGTATTGCCGGATCATCAGAGCCATGGCCAGTCCACTGAAGAGCAGGAGAGTGTCGTTGACATGGGGGACGACTCTTATCCAGCCTCCTTTCTCCTGCAGCGTATTCGATAACATCCAGAGATAGCGTTGCACAAACATCATGCCCGTAATAACGACCGTCGTGACGTGAAGGTATTTGATCCAGGGGTAGAGTTCTGTCATCTCGGGGGAAATCGTTGGCTTGCTCTGATAAATCAGTCAGACTGAAGTATGCAGCTCAAAGTCGCATTGCTTAATGTCAATCTTTAGGGGCTGAAAGGTGTTTTATCTCCGTTATGTTTACCTGGTTATTTTCAACTGTCCAGCTTACATTGAAGTCGTAGAGGGTCATGCCGAATTTTCGCTCGGTGCTGCCCGTTTTGAGATAGGCCGGGCGCGGGTCGTTTTCGAATACCTGCCGCAGCAGCCTGCGAATGTGATCAGCCTGTTTTGCCTCTACGTTTTCCAGCCAGGCTTCAGCCTGGTTTGAGTAGGACAGTGCGATAGATTGGCCCGGTGGATCCGGTGCATAACCGGAATGTGCGTCAGGTATGGCGTCGGTGTAAGGGAGGTAGGGTTTGATGTCGAGTACCGGCGTGCCGTCCAGCAGATCAATGCCGCTCAAGTGCAGCTCGACACCTTTGTCATTGTATTTGACCTCGTTGAGCCGAACCACCGAAAGGCCAATGGGGTTGGGCCGAAACGGGCTGCGTGAGGCGAATACCCCGACTCGCTGATTTCCACCGAGCCGTGGTGGACGCACCGTGGGTTTCCACTGCTCCCTTAGCGCCGCGTGAAAGACGAAGTTGACCCAGATATGGGAGTAGCCCTCAAGCGCTTTGAAGGCTTCCGGCCGGTTGAAAGGCGGAACTATCTCCAGCGTGGCCAGGGCCTCGGGAATCAATCCCGGTTGGCGGGGGATGCCGAATTTCTCTTTGAAACAGGAGTGTATGATGCCAATGGGCGTGAATTCATACTTGAACATAATGATCTGAATTATTTTTTACCGAAATCCACGACCTTCTTCAGTGGACTGAGATTGATTTCATCGAACACAGTACCAGGATGTGCCTGGATGATCATGACAACGGCCTCTGCGATGTCCTCGGGGCGGATGTGATTTTCCGGGACCTGGCCTGGGGCAAAGTCCAGATCCTGGAAAAAACCGGTTTTCACCATGCCGGGATTGATCAGACTGACCCGCATCCCGCCGGCGGCACACTCCTGCCGCAGCGATTGGGTCAGACCCCGCAGTGCGAATTTACATGCGGAGTAGACCGCGCCTTTGGGACCGCCGCTCAAGGCAGCTTCGGACCCGATAACGACCAGGTCGCCAAAACCCTGTTTCTTGATCCTTGGAATGAATGCCCGCGCAACGAAGATGTGTTGGATCAGATTTACCTCCACCATCTCCTGAATCTGGCGGTAGGAGAACTCTTCCAAAGAACCGAAGCGTCCGTAACCGGCATTCAATATCAGCCCGTCGATATCGGGATGGGCACGGGCAATCTCTCCGAGGCGGTGCGGCAGTCCCTCAAGATCAGCAAGGTCGAGTTCGACCGGTGTGAAATTCTCCGGTACCGTCTCCCACTCGGAAAAATCCCGGCCAACGCCGATCACCTCTATATCGGTGGCCAGCAGACGCCGGGCAATCGTCGCCCCAATGCCGCGGCTGGCGCCGGTTATAAGTATTGTGCGTGATTCAGTCACTGTGTTCCCCTTGTGGACGAACTGGCCGGTAGGTTATCGAAAATCGTGCCTACGCCTTGAATAGTTACAATTCGACTATATTAACCGGGCCGGAAAGAAGCAGTTCAATAATGTCTATCTTCGCCTGAATCAAGGCGGAAACCATCTTTCCGCTGATGCGGCGATGTGAGTTGGTTTGATTGTCGGAGACTATTTTTATTATCCGTATCTGTTCCAACCCGGCAAACTGGCTGACGGCGCCGGTAAAGCCAGCTGCCTCCATATCATAGGCTGCAGAATCCGGATAGTCATCCACTGCGGTTTCCACTGTCACCAGATTGCAACCGGGGACCGTTGCAACGGGTTGGATGGGTAGTATCCAGCGCTTTTTTGTTTTTTGGTCTGTTACCTGGTTGATTGTCAGAAGGGTGCCGACTGGCAAGTCTGCATGACCGGCGATGCCCAAATTGTACCAATAGGGACTGGGGTGGCGATTCAAATTATGTAACAGGTTTACGCTTTCGCGAACGGCCTTCTCTCCTGCTCCAGAGACTACCAGCGCCATATCCCGGCCAGTGTAGACAGGCGGCCTGGTGGCAGGTTGCAGACGCTCAAGTTCAAACGTCCGGATCAAGGGCTTGGCCTCCGGCGGCAGGGCAATCACGATGTTACGGCCGGCAGAGATCATGGTTGACTGGTGTGCTGCGAACGATAGCGTGTCTGTAATTCTCGGTAGAAGTCGGCCCTTTCCTGTTTGCCTCGCTTCTCGGCGCCTTTGGCCATTATTTCCGCCTTTTTCAGCAGCATCTCTATCGCGGCGCAGCGATCATTCTCCTGCAACCTTTTGTCCTGAATGATCCTTTCCAGTGCCTGAATGCGAAAGCGATCCATGCCCCAATGCTTGTGCGACAGTTGATCCGCGTGTCCGCCATATTTGGTGATGAGCGGCTCCGGCAGAAACAGTACCGGCTCGGTGGCACAGATGCGCAGCCAGAGGTCGTAGTCCTCGCAGGCTGGAAGTCTCTCATCGAACAGCCCAATGCTGTCGAACAGGGATCTGTGCAGAATGGCGGAGGAGGGGGAAATAGCACAGAGCGGCAGGCAGCGGTCAAAGATGAAACCGCCACTCTTGGCGTGTTTGTGCATTGCATTGGCCCTGACCCCGTTCCTGATCCATATCTCCTCTGTGTGGCAGATAAGGTGGCCTGGTTTGGCCTTCAGTGCGTCAGATTGCAACTGGAGTTTCTGCGGCAGCCAGGCATCATCCGAATCGAGCAGTGCGATCCACCCTCCTTGAGCCTCGCGAATTCCCCGATTGCGTGCGCTGCTGACGCCCTGATTGGACTGGTGGAGGTAACGGCATTGCGGGTATTGACGGCTGATCAGATCGGCTGTTTCATCGGTAGAACCGTCATCGACCACAATCACTTCATCTGGTGCAAGATGCTGGGAGAGAACTGAATCCAGCGCCCTTGGTAGCGTGTCAACGCGGTTGTAGGTGGGAATGATGACGGAAATCTGCATTCCCGGAGCATACCTTTTTCTGCTCCGGGGCGGGAGCGTTCAATCTCTTTTGGTCTAATCCCCGCTGCGATTACTGCGTGGAAGGAGAGTGTGATTCCAGTGTATTAAGGGCTTTTTCGAAGTCGAATGCATCGACATGTTTTTTCAGCTCGAGAGCAGTGCTCACCATCTCTGTGCCACGAACCATTTCATGCAGTTGCTCAACCAGTTGCAGTGCCTGCAGGTCGCCGTTGATCAGTAGTGGTTTCATACTGGAGAGTAGTGTCTGAAGGGTTTGTTGATCCAATGTGCTGGTTGGTTGGCTGATGGTGGATTCCGGCGGTTGATCCAGGGAATTAAGGCCGTCAAGTACCCGATAGAGTTGGTCAGTGACCCTGTTGTGAATTTTCGTCAGGTCTTCCATATCTTCCTTCAGATGTTTTTCCAGGCTGGCCGCTGCAGTGGAGAGATCCATGGCGCCGATCGTAGCGGCAACGCCTTTCAGCGCGTGTGCGAGGTGGAGGGCCTCTTCCCTGTTGTTCTCCAGAATTGCAATGCTGATGCGACCACTCCAGTACTCATAATCAGCGCGGAATCGCAGTAACAGATCCCGGAACAGGGCCTGGCTTCCCCGCATCCTTTTCAGACCTGCCTCGATGTCGATGCCGGGCAGATGTTCAGGCAGAAGAATTGCTGTTGATGTGTATTTGTCACTGATGATGTGGCCTGTCTGGCCTGAGTGGATCCACTTGATCAGCATCGCATAGAGCGCATCGGGTTCAATGGGCTTTGGCAGATAATCATCCATGCCGGCCGCGAGGCTCTCTTCCCGGTCGCCGGACATGGCATTTGCGGTCAGGGCGATAATCGGGATCTCGTCGTAGGTAGCGTCCTGACGGATGATGCGGCTTGCTTCATAGCCATCGATGTTCGGCATCTGTACGTCCATAAGCACCAAGTCAAAGCGGGTCTTTGCCAATGCTTCAATAGCGGCACGCCCATCTTCCGCTATCTCGACTTTAAGACCATAGCGTTCCAATAGTGCCCTGGTGACCTGTTGATTCACGGGATTATCTTCTGCTACCAGTATCTGGGCTCCTAGTATGCCCTGGATATTATCTACATCCCTGCCGCTGACGGGGGTGGTTTCGTGTCTCATGCGCAGGGTGGGGCGCCCCAATGCTTTGAGTACGGCATTCAGAAACGCCGTCGGTATGATGGGCTTTGTCAGCAGCGTTGTATTGCGGGTTTCAGTGTGAAGTATGGCGGTGTCATTATTGTATTGACTCATCAATATAATGCGGGGCTTGGGGTTGATCAGCGGATCACTCTGGATTGTCCTCAGCAGTTGCAGGCCATCCATGCCGGGCATGGACCAATCGATAAGTGTGAGTTGATAGGGTCGGGTAGGCTCCTCGCGGCAGCAGCGCTGCAGCTCTTCTATGCAGGCTTCGCCGCATGCTTTTCCGATGGCATTGGCACCGTGGAAGGATAATGTTTTCAGCATCGAATCCCGCGGCTTCGCGAGATCATCCACCACCATTGCGCGAACCCCCTGTAGCTGCATGTTTCTGGGGGTTTCCCGTTCGGGATCGATCCGCAGAGGAAGGGTGAAATAGAAGTTGCTGCCCTCTCCCTCTGTACTCTCGACGCCGATCTCACCCTCCATCATGCTGATAAGGCTTTTACTGATTGCCAGTCCCAGGCCGGTTCCCCCGAACTTACGGGTTGTGGATGAGTCGGCCTGCGAAAAAGAGTCGAACAGCATGGCGAGTTTATCTTCGGAGAGTCCAATTCCGGTATCACTGACATCGAATCGAAGCCGAATTTTTCCCTGTTGTGACGCTTCAGCGGTAACCGAAATGACTATCTCGCCCTGTTCCGTGAATTTGACGGCGTTACTGGCGAGGTTGGTGAGCACCTGTCCCAATCGTAATGGATCACCGATATATCTATCCGGCAGATCGGGTGCAACTGAGTAGACCACTTCCAGAGATTTTTTCTCTGCACTAAAACAGAAGATGGTGCAGACCTGCTCCAATAGTTCACTCAGGGAAAAATTCACCGTTTCCAGAGTCATTTCGCCGGCCTCGATCTTGGAGAAGTCGAGGATGTCGTTGATGATGCTGAGCAGGGTTTTGGCGGAAGATTGAATCTTGCTCAGATACTCATGCTGACGCTGGTCGGTCTTCCCCTCGATTGCCAGATGACTCAGCCCGATGATTGCGTTCATCGGGGTGCGGATTTCATGGCTCATATTGGCAAGAAATTCGCTCTTTGCCTGATTCGCGGATTCGGCCCGATAAATGGCGTCCTTGAGTTGCTCCTGGAATATTCTGCGCTCTGTGATATCTGTGCAGATGATGATGTACTGGAAGGGTTCTCCCTGGCTGTCCAGAAAAGGGACAATGGTTGCATCGAGCCAGTAAGGGATCCCCGTTTTGTTTCTGTTGGCAAATTCACCCTTCCATGTATGTCCATGACGGATGGTGGACCAAATATTTTTGATGTTGGCAGCTGACTGATCGGTTTGATTGAACTGAGGATGTTTTTTGCCGATTAATTCGTATCGCTGGTAACCACTGACGCGGCAGAATCCTTCATTGGCGTAGGTGACTTTGCCGCTGGTATCGGTGATGCTGACGATAGCGTGTTGGTCGATCGCGGATTTTTGCCTTTCGAGTTCACTGAGTGTGCGTTCGAGTTTGCTTTGCACCTGCTGCCGCTCTTTGACCAGGTCACCCATCAGCAGAGAGAGTTTTTCGAGACTTGTCTCATCATCAGACAGTTCGGGGAGATGGGTGGATCTGAGCAGTTCGTTGGCCGTGTGGCGCAGGGACTCGATTATGGCGTGTTGCCGCCGTTCCTTACGACGCAACTTCTCGTTGGCCTGAAGGATCTCCTCGCTGCTGATCTCCAGGCTTTGGTCGCACAGTGTGATATCGGCTTCGTGCTGTTGATAGGTATTATCTATCTGAGCGAGTAGGCGATCGAGACCCCCCAGAAGATTGCGGCTCTCCTCCTGTAGTCCGTCGGAATTAGCAAGTTGCTTGAGTTCCAGCAGCGCAGCAGCCAGCTTCGGCTCATCAGAGATACCGAAAAGCCGTTTTAACTGGCGCGTCAGAAGCGGGTGCATAGACTCAGGATTCGTCGATGGTACTGACCCATAGAGTCAGGTGAATCCAAAAACTCGATGTGGCGCGGTGACAGTCCCTGTTTCGATAGGCATTTTTTTCTCCAATATTAACAATACAATGTGCCGCTCCACCTCTTAGCGGCTGATGGCTGGAAAAATTGAGGTCGCAGGGAATATTTGGAGCGTGTTTACATTTGTTTGCATTAGTCCTTTAATTCTGTGAAGCAGTTCGCGAAAATCAATGGCCTGGAGTGAGCAAAATGAGAAGGATCACCCAAAGATGACTGTCAGACCGTGTAAAACTCCACGTTCAACAGATATCGTGGATTGAAACGACTGACTTTGCAGCATCTACAACCCAAGTGGAGGGGAGTATGAGTAAACGGAGGTTCGATGTTGAAGCCTTGATGGCGAATTTCATGGAAGGCGATACAGACGCGTTTGAAAGTCTCTATGAGCGGTACAAGGGCAGAATCTATCGGTATGTCGTGCGGCATTGCGGTACAGGCGAACAGGGTAGGTTGCTCTACCAAAAGTTCTGGACAGGTTTTGTCGAAGCACGTGCTCTTTCACCCACCCCGAGACACCTCAAGACCAGTCTCTACAGGATTTTGCATCGACAACTGCGTAGCTTCTGTCAGGAGAGTGGGGAAACAGCAGCCTATCCAGTTGGAGAACTGGTTGCAGGGGACGATGGCGTACAGTGGGGTGTGCTACTGATTGACCTGATACGTTCGTTGTCATACCGGCAACGGGAGTCTTTTCTCTTTCGCTATGAAATAGGGCTGAACTGCGCGGCAATCGCGCTGGTGCTCGGAGAGTCCGGCTTTACCATTGAAGAGCGTATCCGGTCGGCTGAACAGGAGCTTGCAGTGCGATTGGCGGCTGCGGGCTGTGCAGATACGACCAGGGAGGCGCTGAAGTCTTACTACAGCGAAACCCGAAGGGTGAAACCGCCCGTCACCTGGGATAGGGATATTCTTCAGGTGCTACCCCAGTGGCTGGGCGAGAAGGCGCCACAAGAAGAAAGCAACGAGACAGGGATGCAGACCGGTCTGTTGGCGCGTGGATTCAGTGCTGCATTTCGAAGGTTGAAATCGGGGTCTGGTGCCCTAGCAAATGGCCTTCGGCAGAGTGTTGAGCCTGCTGAAGTGAAGATGCCTTTACCTGCGACCAACCAGTAGCTGCGAAGGCTACTTTATGGTGGCAGTTTGTGACCACCGCCCCGCCCAGACTTACCTGTCGAAAGAATCATCGCGGCGGGGCGCCGCTCCCACAGCGCAAAATCTTATTTAGTGTCCATCCAGAAACAATGTTTTAACCACGAAGCACACGAAGCACACGAAGAAAATTCATTGCTAATCAATCTTTTACCTTCGTGCTCTTCGTGCCCTTTGTGGTTAGATGTGGGTTTCCGGATAGACACCATTTAGCTGTCTTCCATCCCTGCTTTCTACCTATTTGATGCCCCTATTCCCAGTATATGTGCTGCTACATCCCTAAGAGGTCGTTTGCCAGAAATATTGAGGTTGTCGGGCGAAATCGAAAATTGTTTACGAAATCCCCCTGTTTCTGCGAAATGGGTCGCGAAACCCGGTGGCGTGGTGTGAACGAAATGAGAAGGACTGCCCAATGATGCCGGACATGCCATGTAAGACTTTACACACAACAGATGCCATGGCTTGAAGCGACGGAATTTGCCGTTGCGAGAGTGCAAGTGGGGTAAACGTGGGCAAACGAAAATTCGATATTGAAGGCTTGATGGCGAAATTCATGGAGGGTGATGCAGGCGCGTTTGAAAGCCTCTATGAACGGTACAAGGGCAGGATCTATCGGTATGTCGCGCGACATTGCGGTACTGGTGAGCAGGGCAGGTTGCTCTACCGAAAGGTATGGGCGGGTTTTGTCGAAGCACGCTCCCGTGCTTCCTCTCCAAGACGTCTAAAGACCCAGCTCTACAAGATGTAGCATCGACAACTGCGCGGTTTCTGTCAGAAGAGTGGGGAAACAATGGCCCACCCAATTGGTGATCTGGTCGATGGGGATGATGGCGTGCAGTGGGGAATACTGCTGGTCGATCTGGTGCGTACGTTGCCGTATCGCCAGCGGGAGTCGCTCCTATATCGTTACGAAATAGGGCTGAGCTACGCGGCGATTGCGTCGGTGTTGGGAGAGTCTGGTTTCACCATTGAAGAGCGTATCTACTCAGCAGAACAGGAACTTGCGGTGCAGCTGGCTGCGGCGGGCTGTGCAGATACGACAAAAGATGCGCTGAAGTCTTACTACAGCGATACCCGTAGGGTGAAACCGCCTGTCACCTGGGATGGGGATATTCTTCAGGCGTTACCCCAGTGGCTGGAAGAAAAAGCGCTGAAAGAGAAAAATGATGAGACCGGGGCACAACCTGGCCTCTTGGCGCGTGGTGTCAATGCGGCGGTTAGTGGATTAAGATTGGGAACCGGGGCATTTCAGAGAAGTTTCCGGCAGAGAGTGGGTCCAAGCCGTACGGATACGACCCTGCCTGTCACCAACCAATAGCTGCGGAGCTTGTCTGTTGCCAAAAATGTGACGAGCGCCGCCTGGCTGGTGTAGAATTCCCCGTTTTACCCAGCCGGATGAACCATGCAAGATATCAACCCGATCACCAACAGGATCAACGACCTCAAGGGACGCACCCAGTCCCTGAGGGGGTATCTTTGACTACCCTGAGAAACAGGAACGTCTGACTGAGGTTCTGCGGGAACTCGAAGACCCGGCGATCTGGAATGACCCTGCGAAGGCGCAGACCCTGGGGCGCGAACGGGCGACGCTGGAAACCATCGTGCTTACCATCGATGAATTGGAAGGTGGCCTCGGTGATGCCGCCGACCTGCTCGAGATGGCTGTGGAGGAGGAGGACGAAGAGACGGTCTCCTCTGTGGCAGGGGATCTCGAATCTTACGAGCAGCAGATATCCTCACTGGAGTTCCGGCGCATGTTCTCCGGCGAGATGGATCCTTCCAACGCATTCCTTGATATCCAGGCTGGCTCCGGTGGCACAGAGGCCCAGGACTGGGCTGAGATGCTGCTGCGCATGTATCTGCGTTGGGGCGAGGCGCGGGGCTTCAAGACCGAATTAATGGAAGTTTCATCCGGTGAAGTGGCGGGGATCAAGTCGGCCACCATCAGGTTCGGCGGCGACTACGCCTTCGGCTGGCTGCGTACCGAGATTGGCGTACACCGGCTGGTGCGAAAATCCCCCTTTGATTCCGGCAATCGCCGTCATACTTCTTTTGCGGCGGTGTTTGTCTCCCCTGAGATCGACGACTCCATCGAGGTGGAGATCAATCCGGCAGACTTGCGTATCGACGTCTATAGAGCCAGCGGCGCTGGGGGGCAGCACGTCAACCGCACCGAGTCGGCAGTGCGCATCACCCACAACCCCACAGGTACGGTGGTGCAGTGTCAGAACGACCGCTCCCAGCACAAGAACAAAGATCATGCGATGAAGCAGCTGCGGGCCAAGCTCTACGAATTGGAGATCCAGAAACAGCGCGAAACTCAGGCGGCGGTGGAGGAGACCAAGTCCGATATCGGCTGGGGCAGTCAGATCCGTTCCTACGTGCTCGACCAGTCACGCATCAAGGATCTGCGAACAGGCGTGGAGACGGGCAATACCCAAGCGGTGCTTGACGGTGCGCTCGACCAGTTCATCGAGGCGAGCCTGAAAAGCGGGCTGTAATTTCTAAGCCACCAAAGACACAAAAATCCGCAGAACGAACCTTCCTATTCTTTGCGCCCTTGGTGGCTCCATTTATCAGGTTTTGAACAGAATAAAATGAACGATCAAGTACAGGACGAAAACAAGCTCATCGCCCAGCGGCGCGATAAGTTAAACCAGCTGCGTGAAGCCGGCAACGCCTTCCCCAACGATTTTCGGCGCGACTGCATGAACGGCGAATTGCATGCGGAGTACGATGAAAAGCCGGATGAAGATTTGGAAGCCCTCGGGTTGCGGGTCTCCATTGCAGGACGCATGATGAGCCGCCGGGTAATGGGCAAGGCAAGCTTCGCTCATTTGCAGGATATGTCGGGCCGTATGCAGCTCTTCGTGCAGCGGGATTCACTGGAAGAGGGTGTCTACAACACCCAGTTCAAGAAGTGGGATATCGGCGATATCATCGGCGCGGAAGGTGTGCTGTTCAAGACCCGCACCGGTGAACTGTCGGTCAAGGTGGACAGTGTTCGTCTGCTCACCAAGGCGCTGCGCCCATTACCGGAAAAGTTTCACGGTCTTTCGGACCAGGAACAGCGTTACCGCCAAAGGTACGTCGACCTGATCATGAACGAGGCAACCAGGAAGACATTCCGCACCCGTACCCAGGTAGTTCAGTTCATTCGCAACTATCTAAATAACAAGCAGTTCATGGAGGTGGAAACCCCCATGATGCAGGTCATTCCCGGTGGCGCAACCGCGCGTCCCTTCACCACCAAGCATAACGCCTTGGATATGGATCTGTTCCTGCGTATCGCACCGGAACTCTATCTCAAACGCTTGGTGGTGGGTGGATTTGAGCGGGTTTACGAGATCAACCGCAATTTTCGCAATGAGGGTCTCTCCAGTCGCCATAATCCTGAATTCACCATGCTGGAGTTCTATGAGGCGTATGCAGATTTTAATGATCTGATGAATCTCACTGAGGATATGCTGCGCGCCATGTGTGAATCGGTGCTGGGTAAGACCAAGATCGACTATCAGGGAGAGTCCTACGATTTTGGTGCGCCGTTTCAGCGTATGTCCATTAAAGAGTCAATCCTCCACTTCAATCCAGATATCAGCGAAGCGGAGCTGGATGATCTGGAGAGCGCACGGGCAATCGCAAAGCGCCTGGAGATCCCCCTGAAAGAGATCTACGGTCTGGGCAAGGTGCAGATTGAAATCTTCGAGAAGACGGTTGAGCATCGTTTGATGAACCCGACGTTTATCACCGCATATCCTACAGAGGTTTCCCCCCTGGCCCGCCGCAACGATGAAAACCCTTTCGTCACCGACCGTTTCGAGTTTTTTGTCGGTGGCCGTGAGATCGCCAACGGTTTTTCGGAGCTCAATGATGCGGAGGATCAGGCAGAGCGTTTCCGCAAACAGGTTGCGGAGAAGGATGCGGGAGATGATGAAGCGATGCATTTTGACAATGACTATGTGCGTGCCCTCGAACACGGTATGCCGCCAACTGCCGGTGAGGGTATCGGCATCGACCGGTTGGTGATGTTGCTCACCGATTCACCCTCCATCCGCGACGTTCTGTTATTCCCGCACATGCGGCCAGAGGTGTAATCTCCTTCGAAATGCCCTTTCACGAAAGGCAGAGCCACTCAGTTTCGCTTCACCACTTCACAATTGGTTTGGCTGATCGCTCATGGTGTCAAAATACCACGGCGAGCTGGGCAGTGATGGTGTCGGTCGCCTCTCCGCTGCTCCCTTCGCCGGCGGCGTAATCCTCATCGCGGGCGTACTCGAAGGAGAGGACTGTATTCTTGTAGATCTCCACAGAGAGAGCGGCGAGATAACGATTCTCAGGTAATGCCAGCGCAAGGGCCTCTTGCGTTCCTTGCCAGGCAAAGGCAAAGATTGCCTCCTTGTCGGCAAGGGGGAAGACGTAGTTGGTTTCGACGTTAAATGCGACGGGTTTGGCGCCAGCGCCGTTAAAGGCAAGATCGGTACTGTTGAAGGCGCTTGATGCCGCAAGATACTCACCGATAAGGGTGAACGGGCCGCTGCTGGCCAGGGCGTGGACGCTGTAACCTGATACCTTGCCGGCCAGGTTAAGGGGATCGGCAATGGCATCCTGCAGGCTATTCGAGTCGGCCAGGTTATTGATCCAGGAGAGGCCGATGTCGTAACCAAACACCGTCCCTTCTTCGCCCCGCGCCAGTCCCAGGTTGAAACCGTACTGGCCGATGGATTCACCACCCCCGGCTTTTGTCTCTCCATTGAAGATAAAGGCTGAACTGTAGAAACCACCCGGGTTATAACCTGCCTGCAGGGCGGCCTCCCGGATCTCGCCGATCTCCAGGGTGAGCGGACCGGAGACCATTGCACTCTCGAAGTTTCCGAAGGGCAGAGTCATGCGGCCGACGGCAAGGGAGAGGGGAGACGCATCCTGGTTCTGCAGAGTGATGATCCCTTCGTCGATCTCGGGGGAATTGCTCCCACCCTCCTCATAAAGGATCAATACATGGGCATTGACCCAGGGTGTGACCTGAGCGTCGATCCCCAGTTCCACTGTGGCCAGGCTGATATCGCTATGGCTGCCATCCGGGCCGTCAGTGTAGCCCACTTCGATCTCCACCAGGCCGCTTAAGGTAATGTTTTTCGACCAGTCCGACTCTGTTGGCTTGGAACTATCAACCGTCCTGCGGCTCTTCTCCAGACGCTCGACCTTGTGTTTGAGATTCAGGATCTCCCGCCGCAGTTCGTCCTCATCAGCCAGGGGAGTGGATAGCGGCACGCCGGCACCAATCATCGTCGCCAGGAGACCGGCAATCGTTCTCTCTCTGTTCATTACTTCCTCTCAGGATCGGCAACACGATACTGGCTGGCTGCCAGGACCTGGAGGTCCAGGTTGATTGGCTGAAAACACGCTATTTCCTGCCGTTCAGACGGCAGAAATTGACTCAGGGTTGGTTGAGATGCGAATGATAATGATTCGCACTTAGAGTGTCAACAGGTCAATCGGTAGGAAGCTTTCTTGTCGATGCGGAAATGAATCGCTGCAATATCGGGCAGTTATTTCTGCATGTTTCCCAAATATCGCCGCAGTGGTTTGATGGCAAATATCAGCAACAGAGCGCCGCTGATGAGTGCAACCCATCCAGGCAGGCTTTCACCGCCCATATCGAGCTGAGCCATGATGTCGATGTCGAATATAGTGACGAGTTGGTCGGTTACTATACCCAGTAAAATGCTCGCCAGGCTGATGCCCGAAAGATAGGCCACTGTGGTCATTTTTCCCAGCTCTCTTGTTATCACGGCGATGGTGGCGATATTTGTTGCGGGCCCCGCCAGCAGGAAGACCAACACCGTGCCGGGGGAGATACCTGCGAGAAGCAGCCCAGCGGCAATGGGTGTGGAAGCGGTGGCGCAGACATACATCGGCACCCCCACCAGCAGCATCAACAGTTTTGCGGATAGTCCGCTGCCCCATTCGGCCATCATCAGGGGTGGAACCAGTGTGGCTACCAAGGCCGCAAGAACCAGCCCCAGCCCCAGCCACAGCACCAAATCATCAAGAATATCATTGAAGGCGTAGCGTAGACCCTGCAAGCTCTTGTTGAGAGGATCCAGAGGGAAGTCCTTTGTCTCAGCCCCGCAGTCGTTTCCGCAACAGCTGCCTTCACTGCAAGCGACCGTCAAAGGGAGAGGCCTCTTCTGCTCCTTCATGGCTAAAAGTCCGGTAAACACCGCGCTCAGGACAGCGGCGATGGGGCGTACCACCGCCATGAAAGGACCGAGCAGGGCGTAGGAGACGGCGATAGAGTCAGGGCCTGTCTCTGGCGTGGCGATCATGAAGGAGAGAGTGACGCCTTTGGATGCACCTGCTCGTCGAATGCTCAGTGCAGCAGGCAACACGCCACAGGAGCAGAGAGGGAGCGGGGCGCCGATCAGGGCGGCCTTGATGACAGGCCAAAGACCCTCTCCGCCCAGCCACTGGTTGAGACGATCTTCCGGCAGCCAGGCTTTGATCAACCCGGCGGCAATCAGTCCCAACAGCAGCCAGGGGGCAGCATCCAGGTAGAGGTCAGCAAGGTTCGTCAGAAAGTCCATGGTGGATTGCATTTTGGGGGCAGAGTAAATTTTTTCCTCAACAATTTTTACTCTGATAATCCTCTAGCCAACCTCCTCGCAGCCAGTTGTTAAACTGGCTGCTCCTATACGATGAGGAGACTGACATGACACATTACTGCGGAATAGATTTACATTCAAACAATCACGTTGTGGTGATAATAGACGAAGGGGACAAACGAGTGTTTGAAAAACGGTTCAGCAACGATTTACCGCTGACACTGGAGGCGTTATCCCCTTACCGTAAAACCTTGCATGGTATAGCCGTGGAATCCACATTCAATTGGTATTGGCTGGTCGATGGACTGCAAGAGCAGGGGTACGATCTCCGGTTGGTCAACACGGCGGCGGTCGCGCAGTACGATGGTTTGAAATACAGCGATGACCATCATGACGCCTTTCACCTCGCACACCTCGGTATCTTGCCTTAATGTTTACAGGGGAATATTTTTTAACTAGTATTTAGAGTATCAGTATTATTATATGTAAGAAGTCACTGCTGTCCCGTTAACGGGTGATTAAAGAGGCCTGATTCAACCGTGATTGATACAATGGGTTTGCCTATAACCTATTGAATCAACACAGAGAATAAGACCATGGTTCATTGTAATACGATCTTCTCACAAATACTAAAACTTGTGCCGAGACATGAATTCGAGACCTTGGCAAAACAGCATCATTCGGGTCGTTCTTTTCGGGTCGCATCCCGTTGGTGGCAATTTGTGACCCTCACCATGGGACAATTGGCAGGCCGAAACAGCTTGCGTGATATTGTGGACAATATCTCCGCACAGGTTCATCGCCTCTATCATTTGGGTAGTGCAAAACTTTCCCGCTCCAATCTGTCTCGCATTAATGAAGACAAACCTTATGCCCTGTATGAGGCCCTGTTTACTAAATTGTTGAGCCGTTGTCAGGGGACGGCTCCAGGTCATGGTTTTCGCTTCAAGAACCCGCTTTATTCGCTGGATGCTTCTACCATTGAGCTTTGTCTGTCCGTTTTTCCGTGGGCTGATTTCCGAACAGCCAAGGGTGCCATCAAACTCCATGTCGGGTTAAACCATGATGGTTATCTTCCTGAATTTGTCACGGTCACGGAAGGCAAGATCGGTGACGTTACTGTGTGACAAACAACCCTCCATCAATCAGATGGCTTTGCTATGAAAGTTAACGGGACAGCAGTGAGTAAATGTACAGATTACTGGGATCATAAATTCTGGGTCTGTAGGCTTTAGGGGTGCGTTGATAGCTCTTGGGGAAATACTTAAAATATTCAGATATTTATAGAGTGAAAATAGAAGAATTAGAGCAATTTGGAAGGAGGTTTTTTATTATGACTATTATTGAAGACGGTCTTGTCGACACAGTTATAAAGAGAATAAAGCATCAAGGGGAAAGTAATTTTAGTGCAGAGGAACATAAGCTTTTTTATAGAATTGGTGAATGGCTGACAAACAGTGAGAAGGGTGTGGAGGGCGTTCCAGATGTATTCCAGGAAATCTGGAGAAATCATGGCGGTGAGATTATAAAAAAACAAACCGAAATCCATGAAAAATTAATAGAAAATGACAGCGCCGATAGTAAAAGTATTTCAGAAACAATACTGAGTAAAGGAAAGCACGCAGTATTAAAGGCAACGGAAGGATCGCTGGATATAAAGTTATTTATTGCGAAAGCAAAGATGGGGAAGGAGGTATATGAATCAAGGGACACAATGGATGAAGTGCCGGAAGAAATAAACCGATTAATTGAGAAAATTGATCAGATCAAGGAAAGCAGACAAGAGGATAAAAAGATGGTCGATCAGGAAGCCAGCAGTCAAGAGGATAAATGGATGGTCGATCAGGAAGCTAGTGGTCAAGAACCAGGGGAAGTGAACGAAATGGAAAAATTTAATAAAGTGGCTCGTATTTCGCTTATGGGGGGATTGATTGGTGCAATGACAACAAATCCCAGAAAAGCTTTGGATGATGAAATAGCAAAGGGAAATAAGGGAGGATGGAGAGCAATTCAGATTATTCCGTACAGAACAACAAATCTATTTATCGCTATTTTACAGTTTTTGGTGTTGGTTATTACTCTTGGTCTGTTTTCTTGGGGTGGGGGTTACCTCGTCCTATTTGATCGGGAAAAATCATAAAGGATTTCGAATAATTAGCCTGCGGGAGGGGTAGAATATGAGTATTGGTGGGATAGGTATATTTCAGCTTTTGATCCCAGTGATTATTGCTGTACCAAATTTGAAGTGTGCAAGGGGTGGGGTATGGGAATAGGAATAGGTAAATTGATAAGAATAGGTATTGTATTATTAATTTGGATTATCGTCGAAATAACGCAGAATGTTTTATATATATATATTTTACCGTGGCCATCACCCGGGTGGTATATCAAGGTGTTTACCGGGATAAACATACTTTATTTATTAATCCCGATGTTTTTCACGGTAATAGGTGTCGGTGTTTTTCAATGGGATCAGAAAAGGAATGACAATTAGAGACGGAAAACAATTGGCATCAATTACAGAATGTTCAGGAAATATTCTTGTGTGGGAACTCGCGCAAGCTGTTTTTTGGAAAGAACGATGAAACGCTATGACAGGTTTGGAGAGCCTGCGTCAGGTTGCCACCATCTGAAAGGGTATAAACGGTTTATATAACAGAACGATTAGGGAGTCGTCTTGCGTGCATAGATGTGCTCAAGATGTTCAATGGAAAGAAGTATGAAAAGTTATGATAGATTTCAAGAACCTGAGTCAGGCTGCCGCCTCTCTTTCCATACGGCAGCATGTATTTTAAGGCCATTCAGTGGCTTTGTCTGCGCTTTTGTTAGAGCCATAGTCGGCCTTTTCATCCTCTTCGCATTTTCCTACCAGTTATCTTATGCAGAAGCCCTTCCCACTGGCAAGTGGATGGAGTTATCCAATGATCCGGATATCATTGAGTTCTTCGAGGATGGCGATTTCCTCAGTTACTCAGGAAAACAGACCATTACCGGGAAATGGAGGTTGCTGAGTGATGGAAGAATAAAGATCAATATAGATACACCCCTTGCCAAGCTTATAGTTCTGGGAAGAATCGATAATAAGCAACTCCTGCTTGACCTCCAGGGAAAGAAATCACATTTTGTCCCGCTTCCAGAATCCCCTGAAATCGACAGAAAACAGATCAAACAACAGATTACGGAGAAGCTGGAGTCGGTTTTTTCCGCCGAAATCCGCTCAGGATTTGTTGAGTTGTCAGATACCGGCAAGGGTTATTCTTTTTTCGGTTTGAGGAACAAAAAAAAGAACCTGCAGGAGTTGATCAAAAAACCTGATATAGGTGCCTACAAACAATTTGAAAGAAAAGGATTGATTTCACAAGAGAAGATCGGGGTCTATCTGACAGGCAAGAGATATCTGGTGCAGATTCTGCCAGAATTCGAACGTAAATATGTGAAATCTGCTGCGGTAGCCGAACGGGTTACGTACAAGGGGAAGCAATACAGTGTAATAAGAAACATAACGATATTGGCTGAGCCTGGGCCGATAGATATCGAAGAAATATCGGATCAGGCTCTCGAGAAGGGGAAACTGAAAAGATCTATTGATTTCACAACTTCAATACAGGTGTCTCCCTTTGGCAAAGTGCTGCTACCTCCGGCGTTTCATGGATCGAAGATGTTTATGACGGCAGTTGCCGTATACCGGGCCAAGGGATGGAAAATACAAGATATATACCCAGTTCAGAAACGTGTTGCCGTTTTAGGTACGCCGTCGCAAAGCACTCCAGGCACCCGGGTTGCAGGGTCCCTGTTGGAAATAAAACTGCCTGAAAAACTATTCGGGCAGCGCAGAATGCAATATGAAGCCGCCAGTAATCCATTCCATCACAGTCAAGGTTTTCCAAAGCCTGAACAGACCAGAGAATTTCGATACGGAGAAAATGGTGTTAGAGGCTGGGTATTGCAATTTGAAAAAGACAGAGACAGTGTTGAATTTATAAATAGTACTGAAAAAGCGGAAGGTTACACTTGGCTTTCTGCCTCCTACCGGCTGAGGGTTCCCTCCATTTTTTCCATTGGTCCTGGGGCACCAAAGGTTATATTTCGACTAGGTCGATATGTGGTTGCGGTGGAATCGGGAGCCGAGATTCCGGAATCTCTCGATAGTGCAGTGCTTGCAGCATCTTTTCTCGTAAGCCAGAACGAACACGAATTCCATAAATATTTTCCCACCGCTGAAGAAAAAAACCGTTGGCCCAGTGTATCGCCAGAGGTTATCTACAGCGGGCTTTGTTCGGCCTGCCATGGAGCGCATGGTGCAGGTGGGCGAGGCTATCCTGTGCTCAATGATGATGATTGGGTGTACGGTGGGGGCGTGCAGGATATACAGCAGACGATAGCCTTGGGTCGCAGGGGCATTATGGTGGCCCACGGAAAGATACTAACTGATAGCGAAGTCACAATGTTGGCTGCATATGTCGTTAGGCTCAGCAGGGGGGAAATCGATGAGAAGGGCAAGAAACTGTTCCTGCAGAAGGGTTGTATCGCATGTCATGGCATGGATGGGAAAGGTATGAAAATGCTCGGCTCGGTCAATCTTACCGATGAAATCTGGCGTTTTGTACCGGGTGGTTTGGGCAGTGCTGCATACACAATAAGGCATGGTGTAAATGACACGACAGACACCCTGAGCAGAGAAACATTCTGCCCGGAGTTTTCGGAGCGTTTGAAAGATGAGGAAATTCTACAGTTAGCCGAGTATATTCTGAATTTTCAGGAAAACCAAAATAGAACCCCGCGTCAACCGGTTTCTGTAAATATACCTGCCACCATATCGATGGTAAATGCAGGTGCGGAACAGTGGAGTGATATAGCAATTCTGTACGGAGACGAAGAGGCAACGATAGAATCAGAGCCTTGGCAGCATGTCCGAAAAATCGATATTGGTTTTGCTGAAAAACAACAGGGTAATGTGGCGCTGCGGATAATCAAAAGGGGAAAAAACAGAATAAAGTATCAGTTCACGATTATGGCGAAAGGCGGACATGACCTGAGGGACATTATATTTCAGACGTTGGTCGATGAGAGAGACAGGCTTATTGGAACGCCTGAAGCAATACGGAAGTCGAATGGAGTTATTCTGATTCCGGAGGCCGATGGGGGTGTCCAAGTCAGAAAGGGGTCACTAGCGAAAAAGTACAAACCCTATGCGAAAAAGATGGGTAATGAGATTACGGAGAATTTCTATCATGCAGTGACTGGCTATTTTGTTGGGGAATTGGAAGGCACTGCTGCAGGTATTGCAACAGGGGGAGTCATAGGGTCCGGGGGATGGCGCTTCTCAAAGAGTGTGACGGAATCTTTGCTTAGATTTGCTGATGAGCAGGTAGTAAAGCGAGCAACAGGTGAACATTCCGTCCTGATAAGAGATCGACTCAAGATGCGACCTTCGCAGATATATGCGGATGACGCTGCTGATATTGAAAATTTCGATATATATCGATTCGTGGTGCCTCTCCCAAAAGCTTTGTTTGAAGAAATCAATGGCGTTAAGTTTTCCATAGAAATCAAGGTTGCGGATCAAAGCAGATCTTTTCCAAGGTTTCTTCTAAATTGGATTAACGAGCGAAATATCAACGAGCAGATGATTCTCGAGCTGGGGACAAGGAGAAGCAAGAAGTTCTCAATGTACGAGAAGGATATTCGGTGTGCATCAAGGGTTATACCACCAGGTTTTGAATGAACCTTGGCTCTAGCAAAAATATCGTTGAACGGAGCAGTAAAGATATGCCTTTTTCTAATACAACCAGAAGTCTGTATGCCTTAGAATCTTTTCATTTGGTGCTATTTATGTGCATTCTCTTGTGCGCCACTTTTAGCCCTAAGGCGTTTTCTGAAACTGTTCTGTCGTCCAATAAACACATAGACAGAGATACTGTTTGGTCGAAAGTGGACAGTCCTATTATTATCAGGGGATCGTTGCGAATTGGAAAGAACGCTACGCTCGAAATTAAGTCAGGAACAAATGTTATTGTTAGCGGTACATTTAAAATAGAAAAGGGTGCCACACTGAAATTAGAGCCCGGAACAATTATTAAGGCTGTAGGTGGTTCTTATTATACTAAAATAAATGTTTATGGGCGGTTGGTGGCAAATGGCACGGAGAGTAATCCTATTATTTTCACATCGATAAATTACTCAGATAATAAAGGGCCCGTCGGATTTGAGCGGGAGCAAAAAAGTTCGGCGCCGGGAGACTGGCTTGGCATTAATTTTTTGACAGGTTCCAGCGGTAGACTTGATCATGTCATTATACAATACGCAGGCAAAATGAAGGCAAGCAATACGAGGGCAAGTGTAAATGTATACTCCGGTGATGTGGTGATAAAAAATAGCACTATGTCCATGGGCGATGGTTCGGCTGTCATTCTTAATGGTATTGCTTGCTCGGCCATACTTGAAAATAATAAATATTTAGGAAATAGATGGGATGCGATTATTTTACATGGATGTCAGATTAATCAGGATACTGTGTTGGATCCTGCACCAACCTATATTTCTAGAAGTAACATAACAGTTAAGGACGGAGTTACCCTAAGGCTTTTGCCGGGTACCGTCATAAAGTTTTATGCCGGACGTAAAGCTTCCGGTATTAGAGTCGATGGGCGACTAGTGGCAGATGGTTCCCCGGATGCTCCTGTAATATTTACCTCGTTAAAGGATGATTCCGTAAGGGGAGATACAAACCTAGACGGTTCTGAAACGAATCCGGAGATGGGTGATTGGACAGCTGTATATTTCTCTGGGAAAAGCAGCGGCAATTGGTTGAACAATATGGAATTGCGATATGCTGGTCATTCAACGAGTCCACAGGACAGAAATAAACCAATAAGGACTGATACAAAAAAACTGATTGTCAGCAATCTGCGAGTGGTGCAGCCGAAAGGAAAAAATCCTGGAAATAGCCTATATAAATATCGTCTTCGTTATACAAGTCCAATCGTTATCAATTCCAACCTTTTGCGCTACGAAGATCAAGTCAAAAAAGTTGGTGGCGTATCTTGTAAGGCGCCACCGCATCCGAGTCTTGGCCTGGATAGCCCGTCTTGCGGCCAGATCTGGGATTATGACAGTTTTCTCCGTGTCGCCAATCCGATGTTGATTCAGCAGTGGCAAATCACTGAACTCCGCAGGCGACGCGAGATTACAGATCATGAAATGACTGAGCGCTTAATCAACATTGCAAGTTCGCTTTATTCCGTCTTTGGCCCTTCGGTTTTCAAGGGGGATCTTAGCGGAGATGCATTGGCACATAGCCTTACCTCTGGCATATTTGAATTACCAAAGGTTTTTGTACTCTATACGGCAGACTCAAAGCGTCCCACAGCTGTCAAGTTCGCTCAGGGCTTTGCTGTCGCGCTTCTTACAGCAGGCCAGAAGAAGGCAGATCTTGCGTTTACTGGAAATGTCGATCCTCGTGCAATGCTTGTTGAGAAGACGGCTCATCTTGCGAACCACCTTAATTCACTGAAAACGGTGGATGACGTAATAGAGGATTTTTACGGTATCTCTATTGCCCAGGAATATTTGCTGAGGTTGCTTAAAAATGGGGGGGATTATGCAAAATTGGCGGATTCGATGAATTTGCCAATAAACGTGCCGAATAAAACAATGATCAAAGCCATTGCAAAAGATCTTCAGATAGAAAGCAAACGGTGGGATAAAAAGTATAGTTATAAAAATATAACGAAAATCATTAAAAATTATAATTATGAATGGATTGGGCTTGTTAGTGCGACTTGTGCAATCGGAAAATGCAATACGGAAGGACATGTCTCAGAAATAGAAAACAAACAAGTAAACGAAAAGGCTGGGGACGTGAAAGACAACACCAATGACCCAAAGAAAATAATTGATCAATATATTCAAGGCAAAGAAGGTAATGTTTTCTATTCTGAATTCTCCAAAGAACCAGACCCTGGTTGGCTAAAAGGTCAATGTGTCGCATGGGCAGAAGAATTATTCAATGAGGTGTCATCGAGGCCAATAAGCGGACCTTATGGCTCTGCACAAGGAATTCCCACAAGAGCAAATAAACAGGGGTTTAGCGTTGTAACCCAAGAGGATAAGCCGGCAGTAGGTTCATTAATCGTTTGGACATATAAAGAATATGGCCATGTTGGCGTTGTGACTGATGTGGCTGAGAACGAGATTGCTGTCAGCGAGGGCAACTGGGGGGAAGTAACAGAAAAAAGTGCGGAAAAATGGGGAATAACAAAAAAGAAGGCAATAGATGAGTTTGTAACAGAGAAGTATGGGATCTTCACGAAAATAAAACTTCCCCTAACGAAGCTGGACAGGGATGATTATAAGTTTTTCGCGTACATATATCCCAAGTTTACACAGTGATGGCACGGAGTCTGGCTGATTCCGGCTAACATTACAAATCAAGGGCAAAATGTGTTTTTGTCAGAGACATTCACCTGGTCTCCATTGAAGTAGGTGGTGCCATTCTGCACAAGTAGTTCATAAGTCTCCTGCTGCCCATCGGCATAGTTAACAATCAGGAAGCCTTTTCCGCCCTGGGTAAAGATGCTCCAGCGGCCGGAACGGATAGACGGGCCTCCCCCGATATTTACGCCACTACCGCCGCTCATGGCAGAGTTGTTCTTGAGGATGAATTCACCATTTTTACAGGCGAATGCCGTTATATCCATTGACGGTCCCTGTCCTGGTGCATTGTATTTATAATCAATACGCTTTCCGCCGAGGTGATCACGGAATTGTTGGGCCAGTGATGAGTTGTCCTGTGGCAATGAAGAAGATGAGGCGCTCTGTTGTGTGTAACCAGACGAGTGCGTATCACCTCTAATGCCTATAGCCTCTTCAATATTCTTTGCTTTGAATAACCGCCGACGATCTGTGATACGAGCCCCAGTAAAATCCGCCCCAGAAACATCAGCACGAGAAAAATACGCTGCCGATAAATCGGCGTTTCTTAATTTAGCATCAACGAGAATTGCTTTCTGAAACATTGTTTTTTTCGCGACGCTATTGGACAAATCGGCTCTTGACAGATTGGCGTTTCGGAATTTGGCAGAACTGAGATCAGCTCCGCGTAGATTTGAGCCAACCAGTGAAGCATTATTTAAATTAGAATCGGACAGATCTGCCTTGCTGAGATCCATTCTATCAAGCTGCGCACCACCCAAACTAGCGCCTGAGAGATCGGCACCACGTAAATCTAGTCCATGTTTACTTACACACACACTAAAATTCATGTTACTAAAATCACGAGACCTGCTAGGGTTTCGGTTTGCAACAAGTGAAGCTAGTTTTTTACATTCAGTGTCAATCTTCTCCTTTTCAGCCTTAGCTTTAGCATTTTCGGCTTTGACTCTCATTTTTACTTTAGCAGTAGCTGGATTAAAATCTTGCAGGTTCAGATGTCCGGTTCCACCCCAACCCTTTACGCGAACCGGTACGGGGCTAGCTTTCCCGGTGCCGTTACCCAGCTGATTATTATCGTTCATTCCCCAAGCCCAGACCGAACCCTCCGATGTCAAGGCAACACTGTGATCAGACCCAGCAGCGATAGATACTGCATTACCAATTCCCTTAACTTTTACTGGACTATTTCGATCCACATCCGTGCCATCACCCAGTTGCACTTTATTATTTTTCCCCCACGCCCAAACAGTTCCGTCGCTCCTTAACGCTAGATGGTGACTTCCTCCACTCGAATAGTGGATAACATTATTCAGCAGATATTTAATATCAGCTTTCTTATTTTGATTACTACCCGATGTCCAAGCAATCAATTGTCCTTTGTTGCTAATACCAACCCCTTTATAACCCTCTCTCCCTATATATTTCCCAGAAAGATATTTCATGGAGGGGAACTCAAATTCCCTGCGCCACTTACTTTTAGGGGCCCACTCGAATTTTCTAAGATCCAATCCAATACTTGCGCTTTGTCCCAAGCTTTTAATTTGCCTTACCCAGACAGATCCATCTTTCTTAACCGCATACCCACGTTTACGCAAAAGAAAATAATCTACAACACCATCCAGACCTACTTCAGAATAGAGCTTGCCTCCTTGTTTCATTACATGAGCATTTCGCGAAATTGCTACTATGCCATTTATTGGATATTCCTTAAGTGCTGTTTTCTTCTTAAGCAGCCGTTGGACACCGTAAGTTTTATTTCCATTTCCCTGGTTTGGGCTAATATTTACGACGGTTCCAGACTGCTCTAATCCTAGATATCTAACCCTCGCTTTACCTGTCACATTTTTTAAGCGAACGATGGAAGAAAGCTTTATTTCATCCGAAAATATAGTAAGACGTCTCCCAGGAAGCCTTCGCCCCCAACCAAGTAATGCTCCATCAGAAGTGATGACGAATGTATTTTTAGCGCCAGCAGCCACCCTAAAGTAAGCCAGATCTTTGCTAGCACCTCTGGAAGAACCAGCGGCGCCAGAACCACCAACCATTTCCGATCGATGAGAGAGACCAACTGAGCTGATATTCGGTTTCTTTAACGCTGTCCCCTTACCGATAGACTGTTGCTCCTGCAGACTTTTCAAAACAACATAGGAAGGGACGCCATCTATATGCCAATCATTATCCGCCTGATACGCAGCAATTGCTTTTTTTGTTTTCTTTCCTGGTAATCCGTCAGGGGTGCCAGTGTTATATCCCATCTGGTTGAGACGCTCCTGGATTTCCTTAATTTCGGATCGTGATAGAGATGCCCGTTTCTCCGAAGCACGCTGCTCTTTTATTGGCTCAACTGTCTCAGATGGTTGAGCTGTGTGCTGATTTTCCAGTGCGGACTTGCCGGATATCGAGTCAGTGCCTTCTTGATTAGGGGACTCCTGCTCCACAGGTGGAAGGTTGTCCTCTATAAATTCCCCAGCCTTTTCTAAGCCGCTCGTCACAGAATTGGATAGATTTTCGAAAAATCCGGCACTTACAAGCTGAGGTGAACAAAGCAGTAGTACGGAAAAGGAAATGAGGAAGGGGTTTGCTACATGTTTCACGACAGTTCTCCTAACCGTCTAATCCATTCTCAATTATAATAAGCCCATGTACTTATTAAGGTCAATCAAGAGTTATAAGGAGTTAAAGAGGCATGGCGAATTCGAGCATAAAGATACCCCTAAAGTGTATTTTGGGATCAGAGTAAAAATTGGTGAGGAAAAAATTTACTCTGACCCCAAATTAGCCTTTGAAAATACCCGATAGAGGCTGGGCAGGACAAACAGGGTCAGCAGGGTGCTCGATGCCAGTCCTCCGACCACCACAGTAGCCAGGGGGCGTTGTACTTCGGAGCCGACACCCGAGGAGAGCAGCATCGGTATCAACCCCAAAGCGGCAATGGCGGCTGTCATCAGTACCGGACGCAGACGGGAGAGGGCGCCTTGGAAGACCGCTTCGGAAACGGGGCCACCGGCCTCGACATTCTGGTTGATGGCGTTGACCATCACCACGCCGTTGAGCACCGCCACTCCGAACAGTGCGATAAAACCGATGGAGCCGGGTACCGAGAGATACTGGCCGGTCCAGTAGAGGGCGGCGATGCCGCCGATCAGGGCCAGTGGCACGTTGAGCATGATCAGTAACGCCTGTCCCACGGAGTGGAAGGCGAAGTAGAGCAGCAGGAAAATCAGGCCGAGAGAGAGGGGTACCACGATCATCAACCGCTGCTGCGCCCGCTGCTGGTTCTCGAACTGTCCACCGAAGACCACCGAGTAGCCCACCGGCAGATCTATCTCATCAGCGATACGCCGGCGTAGCTCCGCCACCAGACTGCCCATGTCGCGGCCCTCGACGTTGGACTGGATCACTACCCGGCGCTGCACATCGTCACGGCGGATCTGCGGGGGACCGGACTCTATGACCACATCGGCCACTTCGCCCAATCGCACCCAGGCGCCACCGGGGGCCTGCAGTACCAGCTTTTTCAATGTCTCTGTATCCTGGCGGAACTCTTTTGCCAGGCGCACAGTGATATCGTATCGCTCGTTGCCCTGAATGACCTGGCCCGCCTCGGTACCCCCGATGCCGTCGGCCACCAGATCCATCACCTGCGAAACCGGGATGCCGTAGCGGGCCAACAGATCCCGTCGGGGGCGTATCGTCAGCTGGGCCTCACCGGCGATCTGTTCCATCTCCACGCCGCGGGTGCCATCGACCTGCCGGGTCAATGCCTCGATGGCTTTGCCTTTTGCCGCCAGTACCTTCAGATCAGGTCCAAACAGCTTGATCGCCAGTTCCGCCTTGACACCGGAGAGCAGCTCGTCCACTCGCGTGACGATGGGTTGCGAGAAGGTGAGGAGCAGGCCGGGATGCACTGACAGGATCTCTTCGAACCGTTTCTGCAGTTCGAGGCGGTTCTGGGCGCTGCTCCACTCATCCACCGGCTTCAATCCCACGTAAATCTCTATGTTGGAGACAGGTTCCGGGTCACCGCCGAGTTCAGGCCGGCCGATGCGGCTGGATGCGTAGGTCACCTCGGGGAAGGCCATAAGGCGCTCTTCAAGCTTTGCCGCTACACCCAGTGCGGTATCCAGACTGGCTGAGGGCGCCAGGGTGACCCGGATGTTGATGGTGCCCTCTTCCAGTTCCGGCACGAACTCTGTGCCCAGGTTGGGTAGCAGTGTCATGGCGCCGACGAAAATGGCCAAGGCCGACAACACCACCAGCCATTTCACTTTCAGGGCGTAACGAAGCGAGTGCCGGTAGAGCCACTCCAGTGGCAGGAAGACCGGACTGCTGCGATGTTTGACGGCCCGGCGGAAGGCATAGGTGGCGAGTGCGGGTATGACCACCAGCGCCACTGCGAGGGAGGTCAGCATGGCCAACACGATGGAAACGGCCATGGGTTGGAACAGTTTGCCCTCGACACCCTCCAGCGCGAATAGTGGGGCAAAGACCACGATGATGATGATGACCGCATAGAAGACCGGCCTGCCCACCTCGCGGGCGGCCTCCTGAATGCGCAGGGGGATGCCGTGGCGATCATGTGAAGCGTTATAGGGATCGGTATCGCCGGGGGCGACAGTTTTTTCGACCCTGTCCAGATGTTCTTCATCCGGGTGAGTGAGGTGTTTGAAGATGTTCTCCATCATCACCACCGAACCGTCCACCATCATGCCGATGGCGATGGCCAGTCCCCCCAATGACATCAGATTGGCTGAGAGTCCCCAGTAGCTCATGGCAGTCAGGGCCAGCCCGACCGATAGCGGCACCGAGATCAATACCAGCAGGGTGGCACGGATATTGAGCAGGAACAGCAACAGCACAGCCACGATCAGTACGAAGGCCTCGGTGAGCGCCCGGCTGACTGTCTCCACCGCCTGCTCCACCAGATCGGCCTGGTCGTAGAATGGCTCGAGGGTGACGCCTTCCGGCAGTGCCTGCTGGATCGCAGCCAGCCGCGCTTTGACGGCGTCGATGGTCGCCTTGGTATTTGCCCCCAAACGTTTGAGTACGATGCCGGCCACCACCTCGCCCAGAGGTTCTGGTTCCCCTTCGGTGTTGCGGCGTGTCATGGTCACTGCGCCCTGGCGAATCTCACCACCGAATTCCACCTGTGCGATATCCTCCACCCGGACCACCACGCCCTCTTTCTGCTTGAGCGGGATGTTTCTGATGTCTTGCAGACCCTCCTTGCCTGCATGTAGCCAACCCACCCCGCGGATTACCAACTGTTCCGCGCCACGGTCCATATACCAGCCACCGGCGTTGCGGTTATTGGCCTCGATGGCTGTGGCGATCTCATCGATGCTGATGCCGTAGGCGAGCTGTTTTCTGGGGTCGACCTGTACCTGGTACTGCCGAACTTCACCACCGTAGGAGAGTACATCGGTAATGCCGTCCACCGGCAACAGCAGCAGTTTTACCACCCAGTCGTTGAGGCTGCGCAGGGCGATGGCGCCATCTCTCTGTGGATCGTCGGAGCGCAGGATATATTGATAGATCTGTCCCAGGCCAGAGGTGTTGGGCCCCATCTCCGGTGTGCCGACCCCTGAGGGAATCTGCTCCCGTGCATCCTGCAGCCGCTCAAAGACGAGCTGGCGGGCGAAGTAGATATCGGTGCCCTCCTTGAAGACCACGGTGATGACTGAGAGCCCGGTCTTGGAGATGGAACGGACCTCCTCCACATCGGGCAGGGCGTACATCACCGCTTCGATGGGATAGGTTATGAGTTGCTCCACCTCCTCGGCGGCCAGACCCTGGGCCTCTGTGTTGATCTGCACCTGGACATTGGTGACATCCGGAAAGGCGTCGAGATTGAGTTTTGGAATCAGTGCGGCGGCAGCACCCACTGCGGCCAGTAGGGCGAGCACCACCAGCAGGCGGTTGGCTACCGACCAGTCGATCAGTCTGTTCAACATGGTGTTGCCCTCAATGGTTGTGGACTTCAAAACCGGACTTGGCCAGTTCCGATTGCACAAAGAAGGCGCCCTGCGTGACCACGCGGGTTCCAGGTTTCAGTCCACCAATCACAGCCAGACCGGGCAGTTGCCGCAGCAGCTCAATCTCTTTGGGTTCGAACTCGCCGGGTACCTCTTCTACGAAGACCTGCCAATCCCCGTCGGGACTACGCATTACGGCATCCAGTGGCAGGGTGAGGGCGCTCTGCCCTGATTCGCCGGCCTTGATCCTGGCCGTCACGAACTGACCGGGATGGAGCCGGTCTGCTGGATTGGGGATCTCCAGGCGAACCGCCAGGGTGCGGGTGGTCTCATCCAGTGCGTGATGTACCTGTATGACCTTGCCTTCTATCCACTCCGTTCCTGCCAGCACACGGGCCGGCGCACCCATATCGATGTGAGAGACTGACTCCGGATTGATCCGGGCCTGAACCCAGAGTCTGGATTCGTCGGTGATTTCGAACAGCAGTTCACCGGGGTCTATCATCTGGCCGATGATGAAATCGTCCCGGATGACTGTACCGGCCTGGGGCGAGAGCAGGGTAAAGCGGCCGTCCGCCTGACGGATCTCGTTTCCCTTGACCAGTCGGTCAGTCTGGCCGGTTGTCAGACCATAGGCCAACAGTTTGGCGCGGGCCTGTTGAAATGACACTTGGGCCTCCAGATAGCGTCTCTCTGAAACCACCTTCTTTCCCAGTTTCTTCACTCTTCGCCACTCTTGGGCGGCGACCAGCAGGGCGCCTTGGCCCTCTGCCATAGAGACGCTGGAGAGCGTGACCAGGGGCTCTCCCACAGAAACGGGACTTCCGAGGCGGATGTGGCGCTTTATAACCTGGGCCTCGATGCGTGGCGTGACCTGACTGGATGCGTAAGCATTGAGCAGGATCTCCCCCGGGGCTTTGATCTCGCTGGGAATGGGGCGAAGGGTCAATGGCTCCACGCGGATACCGGCGCTGCGGCGCTGCTCATCACTCAGATGGATGCGGTTTTCCTCTTCATGACCCTGCTCATCATGGCGGTCTTCATCGTTGTGTCCGGCTTCTGTCGACATTTCGGCAGGCTCATGGTCATGTTCATCTGCGGAAAAGAGGGGATTGGCATAGAGAAAGACCAGGACGAGCAGGCACTGAATCCACTGTTGAATAGACATGTTTTACTGCTCCTCTGGTGTTTTGTTCAACCATGCGTTCAGGGTGCCGGAGGCGCTCAACCAATCGACCCAGGTGCCCCACAGATCACCCTGGAGTCTGACTCCGGCGATCTGTGTATCAAGTGTCTGTTGCACCTGCAACAGGTAGTCAGTGGTGCTCATCTCACCCGCCTGCCACAGGGTTTCAAGCAGATCGATACGCTGGAGCAGACTGCTGCGCCCATGGGAAACCCACAGGGACCATGCATCGGCAACCAGCAGATAGCGTTCCCGTGCGCTCCTGAGTCGGGTCAACAGATTCCGGTAGGTCTGCTGCGCCACCTGTTCCGCTGCCAGCGCCTCTGCCTGAGCGGCATTCACACTGCTTTGGAAATCGTTTCTGACCTGCAGGGGGATGGAGAAGGTGAGGGCAAGCAGGTTTTCCCGATCTTCTCGCCCCGCTCTCAAGCCGAATGTGGGGTCGGCCATACGCTCCTGATCCACAGCGTGAATCTGCTGTCGGGAAGCTTGTGTCATCCGCTGTGCAACTTGCACCTGGGGATGATTCAGGACGAGGGTCTCTTCATCCAAGGTGCTGGAGGGCTTGGCGGGCAGCCGGTCGGGCAACTTGATATTGCCGTCCAGTGTTTGGCCGCTGAGGCTGAAATAGTCGCTTTTTGCCTGGATGAGTTCGCTGCCATTTGCGGCATGTTGCATGACGGCCTCGGCAAGTGAGAGGCGCGCCAGTTCCAACTCCACTTGGGGGATGTCACCGGCCGCATGACGCTGTTCAGCAAGTTGAGAGAAGCGCTCCAGTATCCTGGTGCGGCGCCTGGAGAGTGTAGTGATCTCCCGGTGGGTGGCAATCTCGCCTATCGCCTTGAGAAGTTCCGCTGACTTTACCAGGTTCAGGGCCCTAACCTCTGTTCTGGCAACATCCAGTTCAGCCCGTACAGCCTGCTCCATGGCATCCTGTTTATTGTACCAGTCAATGGTCTGACTGATGCCGAGGGTGTAGGTGCTGATGTCAGTGTGTTCAGCCTCCATTTCCAGTTCAGGGTTATTCAATGGCAGACCGGCGCCTGTCAGTCTTGCCTCTGCGGCGTCCACGGCGGCTTTAACTGCCTGTATATCCAGGTTCGATGCCAGTGCACGGTTGACGACGCTAGCCAGTTGTTGGATTTCCACCTCATGGGGTGGTTGCCCCTTGGCATTTGCAGCGGGTGTCCAGGCAGTGAAGATAAATAAACAGGCGAACAGGCCTGCATGCCTGCAGATGGAGAATGACATAACCTGAGTCCCGTAAATTCGTTAACAGAGAGAACCTGTTACAAACACTGATCCGGCAAACAGCAGGCAGGTTTATTGCAGGTGTGAGGTGAGACGAAAATCAGGCAGAGATTGGAGGGCGGAAAAGAGACGCAGGGGGAGAGGAGACTCTTGAAACAGGATAGGGGATCCGCAAAATACCGTGATTGGCAGACAGCTTGGCCGCCTCAGCCTGGTTTAATCCAAGCAGATGGATGACCCCGTGACAGCAGTGGTCGCTGTCGCCCGCATCGTCGGCATCGGCAGGATGCGTTGTGTCATGGCCGATATCGTGAGTGTGATCCGTTGATTGTCCGTTGTGCACATCAGCAGCCAACGCCATCCCGTAACCGAGGATGGAGACGATAAGCCATGTGATCAATAGGCGACGAAGCATGGGTTCCTTAGGGAATCTGGTTATATGGCCAATCTATATCGTGTGGCCCGGTTAGTCAACCTGAGAACGGTAAGGAGTTGGCGTGTGGCATCTGGAGAAAAGATGTTCAGCGTCAACGTGTTTTGGCCGCTTTTTCAGCCTCGTAGTATTGTCGGCATTCAGGAAGGTCATGAAATTGCCGTTGGCGATAGCCACCAGCCTGTGTCTTGCCGCCACTGCCGTGATCTTTGTAAAAACGTTCACAATAGTCACGGGTATTGCGTGGCTTGGCCGCACACTCTTCGATCAGTTTTGTTCTTTCTGGAGCAAGTTTTGCCTCGCGAGCGGCCTCACACCGCTGCTTCAGGGTTTCAACATCACTGCCTTGGGCGACCGTAGCGGCGCACAAGGCAATCCCCATAAGTACGGTTCTGAAAATCATCATCGGCACTCTCCAAACTCGACGTATCAAATGGTAAGTTGTTTGGAAAGTTTAACCCAATACGGGCAGCATGCAGCGAGTTTTCAACGTGCCCAAGCTGTTATTGATTATTTACATGTTCACCGGGAGAAGGGCGGATGCCTGGGTGAAAAAAGGGGGCAATGCCCCCCGCTTGTCAGACAAACAGGTTCACATCGGCCTTCAGCGCCCGGGGCAGGAAACTGGCGGCTCCAACCCATTCGTGGATTTCCGGGATGAAATCGTCTTGGTCGTGGTCAAAAAGATCAACGGTCATTTGACAGGCGACAAGTTTAACTTCGGCTTCGGCGCATAATTCTCTCAGCTCTTCAATGCGTGCGATACCTTTCTTGTCCATGGTCTTCTGCATCATAGAGGTTGCCATATTTTCAAAACCCGGAACCAACGTCATGATGGACGTGGGAATGGGCAGCTCCTTACCTCTAATCCATGAAGGTCCCTCCGGCAATTTCATGGGCATGGCGGGATTGCCCAGTGGGCTTACCTTGAGATCCAGCTGCTTTTTCAACAGACTCAATCCGTAAAAGGTAAAGAATATTGAAACATCCCATCCCAGTGCAGCAGCCGTTGATGCGAGAATAAAGGGCGGGTAGGCCATGTCCATGGTTCCCTTCGTGGCGATAATGGTCATGGATGGGGTGTGGGCTGCTTCGCGTTCAGCCATTTTCTCGTCGAAGCGCTGGTTGAACCAGGCATCGAGATCTTTCGTCGGCATATCGATAACCGGTGCAATACTGCTCATCGTTTATTCTCCTTGCAGAATCATGCTTTGCGGATGAGGAAGACAAACCCATCAGCAGCCTCTTCACTGGAGACCATTTCATGGCCGGTCTGGCTGCAGAATGAGTCCAGATCTTTCACTGATCCGGGATCTGTTGCGGTGACTTCCAGAATTTCTCCGGAGGCCAATGCAGCGATGGCCTTTTTGGTTCTGAGAATAGGCAGTGGGCAATTCAGGCCTCTTGCGTCCAATGTGTGTGTTGTTTCTGTCACGGTTTTCTCCTTAGTTGCGGATGTAATGACTTCATAGATGACCGGTCGGTCAACATGAAGGGCAAAAAAATAGTTCGCTAATTGGGATGGGCTAACTCAATACGAAGTGTCTTGATGGCTGGACCAAGAATACGAACCACTTCGGGGTCATTTCGGGTCTTTGCCAGCAGAATGATGCCTTCGAGGAAGGCGAGCATGGCTGCGGCGGTGGCTTCGCTGTCGAGAGGGGGGATTTCACCCAGCTCAACTGCCTGATCGAGGGCTTGGTGAAAACGTCTACTGGCTTTATCAAAAACCGCATTGAGTTTGGCCCGTAAAACATCGTCGCGGGTGCTGATCTCGAGAGCCAGGTTGCCGAACAGGCAGCCTGGCATGCGGCCCTCGATATCCTTGGCTGCTTTCTGCCAGTAGTAAGCAGCGTCGATCATATAGTCGAGGCGCTCAAGCGGTGGAAGATTCTGGTCGAAGGCCTCAGCCACAAAGCCGTGCGCCCACTCATCGGCCATGTCATCAATGACCGCCATGGCCAGATCCTGCTTGGAAGGGAAAAAATGGTAAAAGCTTCCCTTTTGTACCTTCGCAAGATCACATATCTCCTTGATGCCTACGTCGGCATAACTCCGACCATGAAAAAGTTCACGGGCGGTAGAGAGGATGCGGGTTCTTGTATCGTGCTCAATATTCATGACGTGAAGTATAATAGACCGGTCGGTCTAGTCAAGTGTTATTTTTTTCAGGCGTTGATAATGCAGGGCCTGGCATCATGAAAACTGACCCCGTTTGTACTCATCCACCTGTGGTGTTTAACCGTTCGGCGTCTTGAAACATTTGAAACAGATTATTCGCTGCTGTGTAACCTACTGAAACCATTTTACTCCCATTGCAACACCTTGAAACCCCTGAAGCAGGTTTTGTTTCCTAGTCTAGGTGGTATCTCTGGCGAGCAGCTGGAACCATAACCAAACAGTCCGGTCCATAAAGACTCTTGAGGAAATCACTCTATGAAAAGCCATATTAAAACCGCTATCGTTGCCACCATCGCAATCTCCCTGTTCTCCACCAATGTTCTTGCAGCGGGTGGCGGCAAAGGCAGAAGCGGTGGTAACAACAGAGGTGGTGGTTCCACCGGGCTGGACGCCAATGAAGCCTCTCATCTCACCTTCATGCGGGAGGAGGAAAAGTTGGCGCGTGATGTCTATCTGAGACTTGGGGAGTGGTATCCCGACCAAGGCGTGTTCAACAGGATCGCCACCACTTCCGAGCAGACTCACACCGACACCATGCGTGACAAGCTGGCCCAGTATGGCCTGGAAGATCCCAATCCTGATACCAACAACCTGCCGCAGAGCCTCGGCGTGTTCACCGGTGAGGAGTGGGGCTGGTACTTCGATGAGAAGTTTGCGGCGCTCACCGCTGCGGCTGTCGGCAGTGAGCTGGATGCCCTCTATGTTGGCGCCTACATCGAAGAACTGGATATGCACGACATCGCGGATTGTCCGCAGGTGATGGTGGACGCAGGTTATAACGACCCTTGTGGTCTCAACTACACAGATGAGAGTGGCTTGATCAACGCATATCGTTCACTGGTTGACGGTTCAGAAAACCATTTGCGCGCCTATGTGGGCCAGATCGAAGCGGTCATCGGTGTGGGCAATTACGAGGCGCAATACTTGAGCCAGGAAGATGTGGATGCGATCTTAAGTCGTTAACGGCCAATTGCTCCAGTCTATCGAAGAGGTTGCGATGCGGATTAGGCTTTTCGCACTCCGCATCGTGACCGTCCTGTTCTTCAAAAGAGATTTGGCATGAGTAATAAATCCTTTGGCACCGTACTGTTGCTTGCCACATTCATTGCGGGAAGTGCCAATGCCGTTGAGTCCGATAGCGATCATGACGGAGTGGTCGACGCCTTGGATCGTTGCCCGAATACTGCCCAGTTGAAAAAACTACCGGCCGATTTCAAATACGCAACAGCCGTCAACCAGGAACGTTTGAAACCTGGCCCACGGGCCTATCCGGTGGATGCCCATGGTTGTGAACCTGACAACGACGGTGACGGAATCGTCAACAGCCAGGACTACTGTCCGGAAGACACACCCCAAGCGCTCAGCATGGGAATCGCCCCCAACGGCTGTCCGAAACACAGCGACCTCGACGGCACTCCCGACTATCGTGACAAGTGCCCCAACACCCCCCGCGGTATCAAGACCGATGCATTTGGATGTCCGGTGGTAAACAGGGCTTCCCAATCTCTTTGAAGTCATTGCACTTGATACATTCTGTCGAGTCCGCTCAGACGCATGCTTATTTGTGCATGGTTGCCGAGTCGAAGGAAATCCAGTCCGAAAAAGCGCATAGAGGGGGTCACTGTTACTGGCTGACGAACTTCCCGTTTGGGTAAACTGCTGCCCCGTTAAGAAACCCCTGATTAATTGAGTTACTGTCACCGACCGCAGGGAGAGACCTCAAGTTACCTTGCTATCAATAGGTTACGATGGTTGAGATTTTTCGCTATGCTTGAGTAGTGCTGCATGGATGTGGCGTTTAGGAGCCTAAGGGTGGAAATGGTATTTAATCAGAGATTCCAGAAGGTTGTTTCTGGCCAGTTTCTTTCTTAAGGCGTTTTGTTTCTATCTGTTTCCTTTCGGCGCGGCACTCTGAATATATAGATGAATAACCGACTCCTTCGCGCTAACCGGGCACCCTGGATTCGGCTGAGCCTGTTGCTCTGTATATTCTCTTTTCGTGGTTACGCGAGTGAAGTACCTTCGATGCCGAAGGAAAGCGATAATCTTAACCTCTCATTTTCACTCGAGCTTGAAGAAAGATATAACAATAATATATATGCGGATGACTCTTTCGCCGTTTCCGACTGGGCTGCCATCATCGTACCGGCCCTCGCCGCAGAATTCGACATGGATGCCGTACGTCTCTCTCTGGATCTTGGTGTCGAGTCGGCTTTCTACCGGACTAATTCCCTTGAAGACTATACGGATGGCCGGTTGAAACTCGGTGCGTTAGTCGTTGCCGACAACACTACTCACTTCATGTTGGCAACCGGGTACCATTTGAAACACGAAGAGCGAACTTCTCCAAACGACATTCGACGAACCTTAAGCCCCGTTGTCTACGATATTAAGGATGTAAGTATTGGTCTGCTTCACCAGCGTGGAGATTACAAACTGCGTGCCGGTATAATACAGGAGGCGTGGCGTTATGAAGATGGCGCAAGCCTGGAAGGGCCGGTTTACAATGGCGACCGTGATCGGGATATCAGGAGCATTGCTCTTCGACTGGAACGGCGACACACAAAAGATTTTTCATGGTTTCTCCAGGCATCCGGCGAACAGCGGATCTATCAACAAACTACTGATGATGCAGGTTTTCGACGCGACTCCGATGGTTTCCGCAGTGCGGTAGGGATACACTTGAAACAGGGTGATACCTTCGATTTCGAGGCCTATCTGGGTTGGTTGGGACAAGAGTATAAAGAACCGGCGTTCAATAGGCTCAGCGCCGTTGATTTTGCGCTCAACATATACTGGCAACCCAGAGAGAAGTGGCAACTGTCACTCTCAAGTGACAGAACGCTCAACGAGACGAGCCTCATTGACTCTTCCGGATATTTGGAAACCGCTCTTGATCTGGATATCTCCTATCAATTGACTTCAAGCACCCATCTCACCCTGTTTTCCGGGCTTGCCCTGTTTGACTACCTCGATACCACTAGGAAAGATAAAACAAACTTTGCAGGGGTAGCAGCCGACTATCAGATTGGGAAATTCGCCTCGCTTCGCGCACAGGCTGACTGGTCGAAGAACCGGACGGACGGGGGTGGGAGCCCGATTGGTGAAGTAGGCTCCAATGACTATACGATGAAGCGTATTTTACTGAGTCTTGACATCATTCTTTGATTTTTCGGGGAGATGCGGCGGGACTACTCTTCTGTTGAGAGCGGCAGGCGTAACGTAACTTCAAGGCCGCCGTAGCTTACCGATTCACCCAGCTCGATTTCCCAACCATTCGCATCACATAGCTGCTTGACCACCGCCAATCCCAGGCCGCTGCCTCCGGTGTCCAGGTTACGGGATGACTCCATCCGCCAGAAAGGGTCGAAGGCAACTCGCCTGAATGCTTCCGGTATACCTGGTCCCCGGTCGGCAATGCGGATAATTATACTGCGGGCATCGGATTCACACGACAGTTCCACGGGCTGCTCATGGCTGTATCTGACTGCGTTATCCAGCAGATTCGTGGTGACTCTGCGCAGAGCGTTCGATGACAGTTTCCCCACACAACCTGGCGTGGCAGCCAATCTCACGGCATGGCCACCCCGCGCATATCCCCCAACGATCTCCAACAGCAATGCGCCCACATCGACGGTTGTTACCTTGCTGGAGCCCAGGCTTCTGGCAAACTCCATCGCCTGGCCGATCAGGTTGTCCATCTCCTCCAGGTCGTCGAGAATTCCCTGCTCCAGCTCCGATTTCTGTTCAGACGGCAGTAACTCCACCGCGAGACGAATCCGGGCAATGGGGGTTCTCAGATCGTGGGAAACTCCAGCGAGCAGTGTGGTGCGGTTTGCCAGAAGTTCCCTTACCTGTGTATCCATACGATTGAAACCTCTTGCCAGTTCAGCAAGTTCGCTCGGCCCCTCTTCAGGAACCTGCACATGATCCTGGGCCTGCCCCAGCGTCGTTGTTGCTTCCGCCAGTCGTGCCAGGGGTTTGGTGATTCGCCGTACCAATACCAGGGAAACCAGGGTGACGATCAAGGTCCCCATGACAACGATCAGCACCAGGGCCAGGGGGATCTGAACCTCCATCCTCTCCGCTTCAAAGCCGATCCTGAGTACCCGGCTTGCAATCGGGATATCGACCCATAGCCAATCATCGCTAAAATCTGTTTTACGCAGTGCCACCGGCTTCCCGATCCGGTTCTCCAATGAATCAACCAATGCTGCCAGATAGGCCTTATCATCTTCATATTCGGCGATCTTGTTTTTGGCCTCGTAGATTCGCAACTGGTGGCTCTTGCGCATTTCACGTTCAAAGTCGGTACGAGTAGCCGGGGGCAGCTCAACCCAGGTTTTTGTCGATAATTCGATCAGCGCAGCAAGGTCATCCGCTGCCTGACGTTCGATGGGTCTAAGAATTAGCGTTACATTCACCAGCACGGCAAAAAGGGAAAAAACCAGAAATGCCAAAGTGATCGTCAATCCGGTGCGACCAAATAGCGTTTGAGTGTATTTGGCCGGACTCACGAGCTTGGCGCGTTACCCTTTGGCGTAAAGATATAGCCCTTGCCCCAGATGGTGCGAATATATCTTGGGTTGGTGGGATCCACTTCGATTTTCTTGCGCAGGCGCGTTACACGCACATCAATACTTCTATCATAGGGCATGCGCTCGTATCCCTTCAGTGTTTCCACCAGGTAGTCCCGTGTCAGCACCCTGTTCGGACTCCTGGCCAGTGTTTCAAGCAGCGTATACTCGCCCCCTGTGAGGGGTATCTCCTCTCCGCCTTTGCTAAAGACATGGGTCTGAAAATCGATGGTAAAGTCTCCAAAACTGAACGACTCTGTTGTCTCTGCAGCTTGATCAGATTGTCCAGGCAATTGCCGACGCCTCAAAACCGCACGGATTCTGGCCAGCAGTTCCCGTGGATTGAAAGGTTTTGGCAGGTAGTCATCGGCACCCATTTCCAGCCCGATGATCCTGTCGATGTCCTCCCCTCGTGCCGTCAACATGATGATCGGGATCTCGCCGTTACTTCTCAGACGACGTGCTATCGACAGACCGTCCTCTCCTGGCATCATCAGATCGAGAATGATCAGGTCAACCTGACTTCTCTCAAGATACTCATCCATCGCCACACTACCTTCCACTCCGTGGACGGCGAAATCCTCCTGTCCCAAGTAACGAATGAGCAGTTCCCTTAACTTCCGGTCATCGTCCACCACCAACAGGCGAGGGCTGGCACCAACGGAATAATTCATTATTGCGGTTCCTGAAACTACTGTGAGATCGATCGCAATGAAACAACCTGTAACAATTTTCGTCTATTGAGAAATGAAGGAGATACAAGCATTGGTTAAAATATTCCTAAATAGAGAGGTCATTAAGATATCGGCAATTATAGGTGAACATCACAGGTTACACGCACTCATTTTCGATTGTAGGCGTAGACTGGTTTACCTGGAAATGGTTTTTGAGATATAACTGATTTGGTATGGATTCGGCAATGCTTCGATTGACTAACAGACTGGTTTGTTTGCTGGTGCTAGTGCTGGCGACCAACGCCTATGCGCAAGAGAGTGGTGACGTCTTAATGGAAGATGAGGCCGGCACACCCAAAGCTGTTACTGCGCAAGAGGGCTTGAAAATGCGGGAGAAGGGTTCTTCCTGGACTTGGTTCGGCATGGGGTATGAGTCTCGCAGGGCAGCCCGTGAACATGTTTTCCGCTCGAAAACTGGTGGTGCTGCAGCCAATTTAAGACAGCAATCAGAGGGCAGACAAATGCATCAGCAAAGTAATGGTCGCGGAAAAGGGCGTGACCGCTAAAGCGCTTCTGCTCAATTCAACAGTTCCTTAACCATTGAGTTATCATTCTGCCTGGGGTGAGAAATAGAATCAGGATTTGAATATCAGAAACAGATTGAGCAGAAACAACAGGCCGCAGAGAATCTGCCAGAAACGCAGTGGATTTCGCTCCAGCAACGGTAGCTGAGCGAGATTGCCGAATGCCGGATTGGGGTGTTCCAGGTCGTATTGAAACTCGGATAAAGAGTGATAACGTTTTGCGGGCTGGGGGTGTACTGCTTTCTCCAGTGCTCCATCGACCCAGGTGGGTATCTCAGGATTATAGTGGCGTGCTGGCCGGTAGTTCAGATGTTTTTTCGGGTTTGGCGTATCGCTCTCCCCATAAGGGAGTTTTTTTGTCAGCATCTCGTAGAGGATGACACCGACTGAATAGAGGTCTGATGCGTGGGTGCAGGCCTCTCCCCGCAGGCATTCCGGCGCCGCATAATCCAGGGTTCCCTGGGGTGCAGTGTGGTCGATTTCGCTGTCGATTTCGTCCATGCCGGCAACCCGAATTGAGCCAAAATCGATCAGTTTTACAGTGCCGTGGTTGTCTATCATGATGTTGTCAGGTTTCAGGTCCTGATGAAACATCTCCATTCGGTGCAGGGCTCTCAAGCCACTGATAATCTGTTCCGCCAGAGAGCGGGTCTGATGCAGATCAGCGGGGCCATTGTCCTTGATCCACTGCCCCAGGCTGTGTCCCTCCACGTATTCGGCGATGTTGTAGAGAAAGCGACGGTTTCTGGGTTCGAGAATGCGCAGAATATGGGCATTGCGGATACGCCGTCCCACCCACTCCTCGTGTAGAAAGCCTTCAAGATAGTCTGCATCATCCCGGTAGTTGACCGACGGGGTCTTCAGTACCACCTTTTCGTCAGATTTGATATCCAGCGCCAGAAACACCTCGCTACGCTTGCCGGTGTGGATCTCACGCAGGATCTCGTAACCATCGATTTTAATGCCGGGTTGAAGGTCGGGAGGAAAAGGCAGATCTGAGACCCGCTGGAATATATCGGCCTCGGTCTCATGCGGGAGTTTCAATACCTGAATGATCTGGCAACTGGCATTGTCATTGCTGCCATTTTCCAGAGCCGTCTCTACCAGTGCATTGGCGCAGGCCTGCAGGTTGGAGTCATGGCTTTCGAGAATTTTCAATAATTCCCGGCGGGTGAAAAAGTCATGCACACCGTCGGTGGTAAAGATAAAGCTATCGTTCTCTTCCACGGCTACGGCATGGTAGTCGATGTCGATGTGAGGGTCGGCTCCCATGGCGCGGGAAAGAAACTCCTTCTCCTTGGAAACCCAAACCCGATGGTCGCGGGTGATCTGTTCCAGATCGCCATCCCGAAAGCGGTAGATGCGCGAGTCGCCGATATGCACGATATGGGCGGTGGTCGACTTGAGTACCAAGCCGCTGAAGGTAGTGAGCATACCCCGTGCAGAGTCGTATTCTGACTGTCCCTGACCACAAAGCCAGCGGTTCAGAGCACCCAGCACCTTGCCGGCTGCAGTCTTGACGGTCCAGGATTCAGGCGTGCTGAAGTAGTCGGAGAGAAATCCCGATACACAGATTCGACTGGCCCGTCCTCCACCTTCGCTGGAACTGACCCCGTCGGCGATGGCCGCAGCAACCCCTTTGCTCAGGAGCAGGTTGTCTTCTGGTATACAGACGTTGCAGGTGTCGTCATTGTCCTCTTTGATGCCCGCCTCACTACGAAAGGCGTAATCAATTTCTAGTTTTGTGCTCATCTTAACTTCCAGATTACCAATCTCGTAGGGGGGATCAAGCGCAGCGGATCCACCAACCCCGGTGGATCCGTCGCTACGTTCCTTGATCCACCCTACGATTGCTCAACTCACCTCGATCATCTGCACACTACCATCTTCCATCACCTCGGCAGTATGACCCTCAGGCTCATCCAGAAACTGAACAGCGACCAGGCAGACAATCGCTGAGCCTGCAATGACCAGGAAGAAGATCTGGGGTGACACGAAGGAGAAGACGGTAAGGAAGGTAACTGCGCCCACGTTGCCGTAAGCACCGGCCATACCGGCTACCTGACCAGTCATGCGTCGCTTGACCAGGGGCACCATGGCGAATACTGCCCCTTCACCTGCCTGCACAAAGAAAGAGCAGGCCATAGTGGCGATTACAGCCAGAGCAAGCGGCCAGCCAGAGGTGATCTGGGCCAGGATAAAGTAACCAACGGCCAGACCGGCGATAAGCAGGCTGAGCATCTTACGGCGACCGAACTTATCGCTGAAGAGGCCGCCGCTGGGGCGGGCCACCAGATTCATAAAGGCAAAACCCGAAGCCAACAGACCTGCCTGCACGATGCTCAGGTCAAAAGTGTCTTTGAAGAAGAGAGGCAGCATTGAAACTACGGCCAGCTCGGAGCCGAAAGTTACGAAGTAGGCGAGATCAAGGATCGCCACCTGCTTGAATTTGTAACGATGAATTTCCGGCACTTCTTCTACGAAGACGTGCTTGTTGATGCGCCATACCTGTGAGGTCTGATAGGCATAGAGCACGGCAAGGCCGATATAGATTGCGTTGGCAGCGGTAGCACCAAGGATCTTCAGATTGTCAGGGCCAAGTTTCCATGTCAGCACAGCCAGCGCCGCATACATGGGGATGTTCATCACCAGGTAGAAGAAGAAGTCGCCCTTGCTGGTCACTTCCATGGCACCGGTTTTCTTCGGCTTGAAGTAGGTGGAACCCTTCGGCGTGTTGCGTGCCAGTCTGTAGTAGATGAAGGAGTAGATCAGGGTGATCATACCGGTGGAAGCGACGGCATAGCGCCAGCCATCCTCTCCGCCGAACATCAGGGCCACTGTGGGCAGACTCATGGCTGCGGCAGCGGAGCCAAAGTTACCCCAACCACCGTAGATGCCTTCGGCCACACCCACCTGCTTGGCGGGGAACCACTCTCCGATCATACGTATGCCGATGACAAATCCCGCACCGACGAAGCCTAGGGCAAAGCGGCTGGCCAGCAGTGCAGTATAAGAGTCAGCAACGGCAAAGAAGAAGCAGATGAAGCTGGATAGAAACAGCAGTGTCGAAAAGGTGATCCGAGGCCCGAATCGATCCACCAACATACCGATGACGATACGTGCCGGAATGGTCAAGGCCACATTGATGATCAGCAGCGCTTTCACCTCCTGCTGGCTCAGATTGAATGCCTCCTGAATCGAGGCCATCAATGGCGCATGGTTGAACCAGACCATGAAGGACAGGAAAAAGGCGAACCAGGTGAGGTGAAGTGTCTTTATCTTTCCTCTGAATGATAAAAGACCGAGTTTGTTTTCCGACATGCGTTACTCCTTAGTGGAAAATGAAATATTTCCAAGCCACAAGCGATATCCGTGCCAAGTTTATATCATATTGTTTTTTACTAATGAATTTTGTATATCAATCCATTCAGACATCATGAAATGGCTCAATGGCGGTGCGTGGCAGGGCCAGCTTCGTTCGATTTTGGAGCAGTCTGAAGTTCTCGGT
>JAESPD010000090.1 GCA_016756855.1 gamma proteobacterium endosymbiont of Lamellibrachia anaximandri
GACGACCGAAATCCTTTCCTCTACTCATCAAACCCAGACATGCAGCGAGGGAGGAAGTCAGGAAAAATGGACATCCCAAGAAACTTAAGTAAGTGCCATTCGGGACAGACCTATTATGCACTCCATGGCGCGCAACGAGGGAACAGATTAATTTTTACGGAGGAAAGTTGCTAATCAATCTGTCGTTGTATCAATATCAGGAGGATAAATGATGAACAATCGATGGCTTGCTATGTATTTCATTATCACTGTGGGCTGGTGTGAGACTAGTGTCGCTAGTTTAATCGATCACGGCGACGGAATGATTTACGATAGCACGTTGGACATTACTTGGCTTCAGGATACCAACTACGCGTTTACATCCGGTTACGCTGCTGCCAATGCAACTAACAATGGCGCTGGTGCAACAGACAACATTTTTTCTGATGGAAGAATGGGCTGGAATGCAGCCACAACCTGGGTTGACGGACTTGAGATAGGCGGTTACACCGACTGGCGTTTGTTCAATGCCGATCCTGTTTGTGGCTGGGAATTTAACTGTACTGGCAATGATGAACTAGGGCATCTATTTTACATAGACTTCGGGGTAACAGCAGGCCAATCGATTCTCAGTAGCACTGATCCTGATTTGGCACTGTTCCTCAATCTTCAGGCCAATTATTATTGGTCAGGGACAGAACGCAGACTCCATCCCGTTTCCCTCCGCGCATGGGAGTTCAGTACTCGTGATGGCAAGCAGAGAATCAGCAATATGAGCGAGGAGATGTATGTCTGGGCTGTTCGCTCCGGCGATGCGGTACCTGAGCCCAGTACCGTGTTGTTGCTGACGCTCGGCCTGTTGGGCATTGCTGGCGCTAAGCAGGTACAGAGGAGAAAAGGGTAAAAAAGGGGACAAAAAAGGGGACAGATTTATTTTTCATGTATGTAACCTGATTAGTGGACAGACCAAAGGTCTTCCTAAACGAATCTATTCCTTGGAAATAGCCTTTTCGAAAGCCCGGAGGAATCCGAAAATGGAACATCGACATACACTGCAGTCATCATTTGTACAGGCGGCATCCTTTCTTTTCTTCGCTTGTTCAGCAAGCGTTGCTATCGCTATTCCATTTTCAGATACCACTTGGATCCATGATGGGCATTACTACGGCATTGCTGACTACGATCAAACGTGGGATGTTGCCCAGGCAGAAGCAGCCAGTTACACACTTGATATTGGTGGTGGCGTTGAATTAAAAGGCCACCTGTTGACTATCAATGACGCCGGGGAACAGGCCTTTGTCGAAAACACTTTTATCAGCAGTTCCTGGCAACAGACCTGGCTGGGTGCTTATCAATATTCAAACAGCTGTAGTGTCACGGATAACTGGTCTTGGGTCACAGGTGAGGAGGTTGGATCTCTCAGTGACTGGTCCTATACCAATTTCGATGCAGGTCAACCTGAACACGACTACGAAAGGGTCGCCCGCGCACTCAATTTCTTCGGCGGAGAGTGGCACGATTTTTCAGTCGGCGATCATGAAGGCACAGTCAAGACAGTAGTCGAATTCGACACCATAGGAGATCACTTCGTAGACATCGATCTACCACCACTGAATTTCAACAACACGCCAATCAATCTGGCTTCTGTTGGTGAACTTAGCGTGGATCAATCAGGTGGAATCATCGACCAACTGTTTGGGCTGACCAACGTCCGCCGGGTTGATGATCGTCCTCTCGGTGACTCTGATCAGCTACGGGTTGCAGGCGCCAGTACTGTTGAGGCAAGGGTGCTTGCCAAATTTACCGGACATGCCTCAGAAGGCTTCGGCGTGTTTGAGAATATTGCCTCAGATCCCTACCGCGAGGCACTTGTTGCAACCTCAAACCCCTTTTACGCCGACCCACTCGATGACCTGTTCACCGATCTCGGTGTATCACCCTTTGATGTCTATTCCTACGGTATGGAATCAAATCTCTGCGGCACTACAGTCAACTCTATTGAAAACAGAAACGCGTGCGTGCGGGACCACATGGTTACCTGGGAGATTCTCAATGGTCAAAGCGCAGGCAATTTCATACTTGCCTGGGAGGATCTTACTGACAACGACTTCAATGATCTTGTTCTTGAGGTTCGTGGAGCGAAGCCAGTTGGAACACCCGAGCCTGTTGCTTGGTTGTTGTTTTCTACTGGTTATCTGATATTGAGGAGGCGTCGTAGGAAATTAGAGAAATAAGTTTTTTTCAATCGTCACCTTTTTCGAAGCTAGCGAATAACTCTGGGCCACCGTCACTTGCTACGTGCTTTAACCATTTGGCGGCAAAGAGTATAATTTGGGAAGGGAGGATTTTACCATGCCTGATTTGAAGGGTTTTCACGCGCAACCTAGTGGGTCGATGGTGTGCGGCGCCTATGCACTGACTTCCATCCTGGATGCTTTCGATCTGTTACCAGCTTCAAAGACCACCTTTTTAAAATATGGCAACAGAAAATCAGCCATCTATCAAGGGACTTCCGGCCTTACAGTGGCCCGAAACATCTATGCAATAACAGGTTGTGGACCTGGCGGGAATAACCTGCCCGCCGCCATGAGCTATGTTGCAGCGGAGTTCGGGCTGAAACCAACCGTCGGCTTCATGAAGGGATGCCCTCTTCTTAGTCATCCTCTCTTCGGTGCGCTTTTCAAGAATGAACAGTCGGCCTGCCAGACGTTAGGCGCTGGCGGGAAGGAAGGCGTGTTTTCGCCGGCAGCAACAAGTGTCTGTCAAGCAATCTGCGTAGACAATGGTGGGGGTGGATTCCATTGGCTGGCGCTTGGAGAAAACGGGTTGTACATGGATCCTGGAGATGGCAAGTTGCACAGCTGGGCTTCTCTCGGAACTACCTCGTATACGCCTGTTGGTTTGTGGATTTCGCTGGGCAATTAAACTCTCCACCAGCAAAGTGGACTGGAAACACTGCTACTCCTTCGGTCGCCGTTGCTCAGGAAGAACCTTGTTGGCCAGGTAGGCATCACCCTCCTCTATAGTCACCGGCTGATAGGCCTGATCCACAAGGGGCAATTCGTAGTCATTCCAACCACGCAGGCCTGTCTTCAGATTAACAACATTTTTAAAGCCCATAAGGGAAAGTGTTCTGGTTGCCAACAGACTTCGATTGCCTGAACGGCAGGCAACAACCACGTTACGGTCACGCGCCTGCACCAGATCCGGTTCCGTCTCCTCGTAGTCCCACTCGGCAGCAGACTCAAGTATTCCCCGGGGAACACAAATTGAATCCTCGATATGCATCACGTCGAACTCATAGAGTTCACGTACGTCTACAACCAGGATATCAAGTCCTTCCTTCATCTGATCATCCAGATCCCAAGGGTATATCTCCTCCACTTCGGGAAGGCACTCGTTCAACAGATCGACAAATCTTTTCATCACATTAACCTGAATATCCTGACTATTCCGGGGACAGTATACCTACTCATCATTATTGAAGTGTATTCGATGCAGATGGGTGCCCCCTTATTGCATTGCATCTTCCAGCAGGCGCTGTAATTTCTCCTGCATGTGAGAATAGTGTGATCCCTTCCAATATACTTTTCCACAATCGGCGCATTGGTAAAATTTGTTGTAATAGCGGATGGTCTTGGGCTCAAGCTGAGTAAGCACCAATGCCTTGTCAACAGCGCTGACCAGGCCATTGCACTCTTGGCAACGGGCGTAAGGTATGATTTGCCGGCGCAGATCGAAGCGCGTAAGTATCTCCTTGATCTGACGCTCTGGATCTACCTCGCGCACCCAGTAGCCATGTGTCACTACTTTGGCATAGAGCAATCGCCGATCGCGTGTGAGGATAATACGCTGCTGCTTGGCTGATATATCAACAATTTCCCGATCTTGGTAGTCATTGCGATAGAGGGTATCAAATCCCAGCCAGCGTAGCATTCGAGCCAATTTTCCCAGGTTCACATCTACAACAAAGCGAATCACCCTCAATGGCTGCGGACGCAATCGCAGCAGGGGTGTGATATCAAGAGACTCAAACATCGGATAGATGGCTACACGATCGCCATCCTGTAGTAAGTAGTCAAACCCTACCGATTCCCCGTTGACGATAATCAGTTCCACTTCGCTATGGGGAACGCCTAATGCCTCAATGGAATCTTTGATCCCGGGATGATCATGGTATGGGTAAAGGATCTCTCTCTTTCTTTGCGCCTGGGGGAGAAAGTCGTTGAGTTCTTCGTAAAAGCGGAACGTAGCGCGATTGTTGACCATACCACCACAATAGCCCCGGGAGGCAACAAGCACAATCGGAGAAGAGGAAAGATAGGGGGACAGGTTTATTTATCATTGGGGAAGGCTTTAAGAAAATAAATCCGTCCCCTTATTCTCAAACTACTACAATGAAAAGATTCGACGGGGAAATCCAGTAGAGGTGATGGTGGACAGATATCTATTTTATAGGAACAGCACTTGGTCGCTCGGAAAGATGGCATCGAATCTGCTTCACGCCACATTCATCAACTTCTTAGCCGCAGTGTTTCTGGTTCCGATGGCAAACGCCGGTCCAGCTGGTGCGGTTAACCTGATCAAAGCGGGCGCCTATGAGACCTCAAAGGTCTGTTCGAACTGCCATGCGCATTTGTTCAATCAATTCGAGCAATCGATGCACGCCAAGGCATTCGCGAATCCGGTTTTCCAAAATCAGCTCTATGATGTGCTGCTTCCCCAAGTAACGGGAGATCCCGATGCCACGCACAGAGCAGGCTCATGCCTGGCCTGCCATTCGCCCACCACATTCTTGACTCAGGGTCAGCATTTACCTGCCCGCAACACTCTGGGTGAGAGCCCCCCCGGAGTGACCTGCGACTTTTGTCATACCACTATTGGCTACCTGGGTTTAGCGCCGGGCAATGCCAATTACATCCCATCGCCCGGCCCAATCAAGTATGGCCCCCTGAAATTCGCGTCGGATTGGCACCGTGAATACTCACCGTTTCAACGCAAGAGCGAGGCCTGTGCCGTCTGCCATGAAGCGACCAACGGGCAAGGAGTGCCAATGCACACCACCTACAGTGAATGGAAGACTAGCTACTGGTCGAGGAATGGCATCGAGTGTCAGCATTGTCATATGAGTGCCACTGGCCGCTTGATTGCGGGAAGCCCGGTCTTTGAGTCGGGAACCGTCGCCGCCGGTACGCTCATCTCACCACCGGCGCGGGAACAGGTGTTTAGCCACAGGTTTCCCGGCGCGAATGCGCAAAGTCAGCTCCAAGGGGCCGTCAAACTGCAAGTTCAAAGCTTCCCGGCCGAAGTCAAGCCAGGTCACACGATATTTATCGGCGTCGAACTGGACAACAGCGAGGCGGGCCACAGCATGCCCACCGGAGCCATCGAACTGCGCCTGGCATGGTTGGATGTCAGGCTCAGGATGCGGGGTTCAGAGCGAGAGTGGCAGCTTAAGGCAAAGCCTATTTCGCCTACCCGCTGGGATGTTGCCGGGATGAACCCCACCGATGCAGCATTGCTTGGCACGGCGATCGCTGATGGCAGCCGGCTCTACCGGGCGATTGTCGTGGACACAGCAGGTCAGCAGACACTCAATAACTGGGAGGCTGTAGAGAAGGTCTTCGATAATCGGCTGAAGGCCGGTGAAGTACGCCGCGAAATGTTTCGCTTCACCTTGCCGATTGATGCATCCGGTAGCCTTGAGGCCGAGGTGACACTCCGATATCTCCGTTATCCCCCAGGATTTGTGACACGCCTCGGAATCGCTCCAGCTGACAGTGTACTGATGGCAAGGGCCAGTAGAATCATTGAGATTGCCGACTGATCCTCTCTTTGGATTCTGGAACTGAGAAGAAACCGTGATCTATCTCCCATAGACTGCAGTTTACGGTAGCCACATAATCGTCAGAATATAGATGTTCTGATATTGTTCTCTAATATCCGTCAAAATGAATTTGCTGAATATGTAGAATATCAGCAAGACACAACAGTTTGATTGCAAGGGGAATTTATGCGTTTTCGGTTGTTGGTTCTACTCATACTTGTGTTTTCGTTGTTTAATGCTGAGGCCGAAAGCCTGTCGCTGCGCATCCACGGTTCTAATACTGTCGGTGCCCAACTCGCTCCAGAACTGGCCCGGGCCTGGCTGAAAACCAATGGCTATCAGTCTATCCGGATTTCGCAACGGGAAGAGGAAAGCATTGTACAAGCAGAAGCATCCAATGGAGACAGCATACGGATCGAGATTATCGCCAAGGGTTCGAGTACTGGTTTTAAGGGGCTGAAAGGTGGCCAGGCGGATCTGGCTATGTCGTCGCGACGAATCAAAGAGAAAGAGATCCAGGAACTCGCGCCACTCGGAAATATGACTGCACTGGAGAACGAACATGTCATTGCACTGGATGGAATAGCAGTTATCGTGCATCCTGAGAATCCCCTGTCGACTCTAAAAAAATCCCAGATTCGGGATATCTTTGCCGGAAAAATAACAGACTGGAAAACACTGGGAAGAGCACCGGGCGCAATCCATCTGTATGCCAGGGATGACCAATCCGGGACATTTGATGTCTTCCGTAGCCTGGTCTTGAGGAAAAAGACTCCATTGTCAAAAAAAGCAAAACGCTTTGTGGACAATACCGACCTTTCCAACAGCGTCGCGATGGACAAAGAGGGAATAGGCTTTGTCGGCTTGCCCCACATTCTACAATCCAAGGCCCTGGCTATATCCGATGGGGAGGCTCCGGCCATCGAACCCAAGAATTTCTCAGTCGCAACTGAAGACTATGCATTGTCCCGCCGACTCTACCTCTATCTGCCCAACCCAGACGACGTCAATTCGCTGGCGCAACAATTCTCCGAATATGCGCGTTCCGATGCCGCTCAGGAGGTGATAGAAAAGGTAGGTTTCGTTTCACAGAGAGTGTTCGCCAGCACATTTGAACTGGGCAAACAGTATCCGGAAGGGTTGAGGAAGCTCGCACAGGGTACGAAACGGCTCTCCGTCAATATGCGATTTTCTGAAAGCACAGTCTTTCTGGACAACAAGGCAAGACGGGATGCTGACCGTATCTACCGATATTTGGATGATAGAAACAAACTGAAGAGTGGGATCCTGCTTTTCGGCTTCACCGAGAAAAAACCGGATGGCATACCGATGGTCAACTACAATCGCTCAGTCCGGCGAGCTGACCAGGTTGGGAAATACTTGAGAGAAAAGGGGGTTTGGGTAGTGACCAGCCGTGGTTATGGCAATGCTGTTCCAGTAGCATCCAATGAGTCAGAATTGGGACAGGCAAAAAATCGCCGGGTTGAGCTCTGGTTAAAGTAGGTATACGTTTCTTGTACGTTATACGAAGTCGATCTCTTTATCCTTCTCTGGCAGCCAAGTCTTCATTACTGCCTGTAAGTCATTTTGGGAAAATGGTTTGCTAAGATAATCATCCATACCAGCGATACTGCATTGCTCCTGCACACCTTTCTGTACATCTGCAGTCAAGGCAATGATAGGGATGTGGATACCATCGGATTCCCGATTCCGAATTATGAAGTCATATTTCTGTGCGTCACGGTAAGCAACCAACCACTCTTCAGCTGTATTGACAAGCCTTGAGTCCAACTGAATCCCGACTCTTTCTGTAGCCTTTTGAAATCGGGCCAGGTTCTTTGTTTCAGTGAGAGTATTGGCGCCGATATAGATTGCCCGTTCATGGCTTTCCTGCAATGCAATAACCTTATCCAACAACGGCGGGATCGGCGCAATCTCAACCATCCCCGTCACATTGCTATAGGGAAAACCGTACTCTTTGACAGTCCAATTGACTCCACAAAAGACAAACGGGATCGTATGGTCCTTGTAATGCGCCTGTATGACAAACTTGGCTGCATTATCGTCGGCGGTAATCACCACATCCGGCTGCCAACTGTCGATCAGATTCTTGGCTTCAAGGCCCTTGGCCTTTTTGTACTCAAGATCCTTGTTGCGCTTGGTATCCATATCAAACTGCTTAAATTCGCATTTCCCTTCCAGAACTGATCGCACCCCCCTTTCCACACCATCAGACCATGCATACCCTTTATGGTAAGAAGAGATATACAGACACTTTTCCGCCAATACCGTTTGGTGAAGAAACATGCCCAGCAAAAGGAGAACCAGAAGCAGTCTGGCAGAGAAGGAACTACGCAGTGTATGGCGTGCTTCCTCATTTTGTTCTGGTCGAAATTGAGATCGCTTCATATACATCATGGCAGATCAGCCTCTTCTAAGTTACTTTGCTTCATATTGGATGCAGATCACTTTATATGCACCCAAGGGTTAACGATCAGGCGGCTTGCGGGGCCGCATTCATGAACCGGATCACCTTTAATTCTTCCGCCTCTGCACCTCTGGGCAGATCGGATTAATTTGCGGATTTGACCTGGGCATCACAGAGTCGGTATGTCTTCTCACACACAATCATTCAAATTGTCTATCATCAACAACACGCAATAAGGATCACCAGTCAGGGCGGGATCTAAGCATGCATTACTCTTAATATAGAGTCAGAAAAATCTGGATCTTTAGTAGTACAACCCGGACCGGACCCCGCACAAGCACGGTTTCTGCTCGATACAGAGGCAGTAGCGGAATCTTTGTCAGCAGAGCAAGTGAATAAATTGCACCCCATAGAGATGGAAGGCACCCAGGATCGGCAATACATGAGTAGAAGATCACGACGTAACTATTCAGCAAAAGAAAAAAATGGATGTTTAATGGGAATAGGTTCCCAAAATACCCCGCATGCCTACAGGTTATCTATTCCATATTATGTATCTGCCGTATAGACCAACCATTTCTCCTGGCACCTCCGGCTTTCTCGTTTAATATCACTGTCCACAAGTTCGCCTTTTCCCCGCGCGCCGATATCTGGAACTCCTTAGCTACCGCACTTTTTTACTCGATGCCAGACCTTTGGTTAACGGTCTCCCGGCCTAAACCAAACCGCTGTATTCCCGTTTCACGACACTGAACAATTATCAATGCAAACATCAATCTGTTATGAGAGATTAAAAGCAAATAAAGAAGGATTCTAATATCGATTTTGAGGGATAGAGCCATGCAAATTTTCTTCACAAGGAAAACAGATAACGCCCGTTTTATTGAGGTATTGAGGACCTTTGGACTGGATCAGGGCGACATCGATCCTGCCGCCTACAGGAAAATCACCCAGGGCATTCACGAACGCTCCAACAGTGCTCACAAGAAATTCCACATACCGAAAAGTAAAATCATCGAAGATCATTCACATACCGCAGCAATCGCCGTGACCTATTGTCTGCTAGGTCCCAACGAGGCCGCTAAAAAGTACCCAGGGCTTCAGGACGAGTTTGATGAGGTGGAGGAGGATCTAGTAAATGCAAGAGTAGAAGCAAACAGCCATAGCATCCACCTCATGGTCTTTTCGATCTTGAGAGATCAGCAACTCTGTCATCCTGATGCTCTTCTGTCCGTTAATGAAAGAGAGAATTCCGAGACAAACACGCCTCACAGACAATATTGAAACACTCCCCGCGCGAAAGCGCAGGGAGTAACACCAAGCTAATAAGCACTTTTCGGCGAGAGGTATTTGGCTACATCTGAAATTCCATGTTTAAGAACGAACACGTTCTTAAACCCGATATGACGCAACCCTGTGGCAATCGCCATAGCTCTGTGGCCAGCCTTGCAGACAATCACAACTTTTCCGCTTGTAGGGATTTTTGCCAAGTTGGCTGACGTGAAAACCTCATTCATCGGAATAACTGCACTGTTGGCTAAATTGAAGCCATAAACTCCAGTCTCTCCCTGTGTCCGAATATCCACGATAAACATCTTCTCACCCTTTTTCAGGGATTCGACGAAGACCGTCGTCGGAATCATCTGCAACGCCTTTCCGGTGTCTTTGCCTGAGAATGAGCTGAAATACTGTTCATAGCTCTTTGCCAACCCTTGATCATAGGAAAAGACCGGGCCAGCAAAGAATACGAACAGGATTACTAACAGAAATAATTTTTTCATACACACCTCCTCTAACAGCGCACTGCTAACCTCGATGGTCATGCATGAGGAGGTTTACTTACCATTCCTCGAGCCCCCTCCTGCTACCCCGGGTGCTCATTCCTTATACTGGTAATTATAGTATTGAAGGGCTGCTTTGAGGCGATTTTCCTGATCTTTCCCAGTTTATTAATATTATGCGTAACTACTCACCCCCCCACCATCCAGATTAACAAACTTGCACCAATAGAAGCTTGACAACATAGCTTTCTGATTCTATGCTGTTGATCCAATGCGATGCAAAGGATCAAAGCTCATGAGCAGCTAT
>JAESPD010000091.1 GCA_016756855.1 gamma proteobacterium endosymbiont of Lamellibrachia anaximandri
GCACCATAATAAACTACCCCGCTGCAAGCAGACGGGGTATCAGGATGTGTTGCTTGGAAATCACAGATTCCCATTGCAACAGCCATTTTGATCGCTGCAAGCTGCGGGGAATTCCACCCTTAGCGATTAAAAAAACATCACAGACTACCAGAGGTAATGAAAGGCCCTGTTTTTACAGGGCTTTTTTTGTGTCTGTAATTTCGTTTCGTTACCACTCATTGTGCAATAAATGGAGCACGGATGGAATGCAGATAGATGCCTGCCCCTGCGGGCAGGCACCTTATGCCGACGGTGCTACCAATTATAGTAGTTGGTCGGATCATCCATCGATGAGAGGTCTACTTCGGTGGTTTCCTTGTAGGTCTGATCAGTCTCGGTGAGAGCTTCACCAACAGCATCGGAACCATAGTAGGTGCGGTAGTAGCTAATGTAAGGACCATCATCCAACTCGCTTGTTTGTGGAGTCTCCACCTCAGCGAGAGGTTCGCCGACAGCATCAGGGCCATAGAAGTTGCGGTAGTAGCTAATGTAAGGACCATCCAGCTCGCTTGTTTGTGGAGTCTCCACCTCAGCGAGAGGCTCACCCACGGCATCGGGACCATAGAAGGTACGATAATAGCTAATGTAAGGACCATCCAACTCGCTTGTTTGTGGAGTCGCCATTGTAAGGCCGGATATAAGAATGAGAGCTGAGGTCGAAAAGGCTTTGAATAACGTTTTCATGATACTGCTCCTGAAACGTTGGTTGACAGTAAGGCATTAGAATATAAGAATGGTCTAATATAATAATTGACAATTCTCAATACAGATACCAAAGACTCGTATTCCTGAGAACTGGATCACATAGGTGATGTCGTGGACAGGGCGGATCGGGATCGTAGTTTTTACTGGAGGGGAGATATAGAGGGATGCATGCTGCTATATCAGGCAGGATTCACGAGTTTAGGATATCCCTCTGGAAAAAGAGTCCAGATACTTCAGTTTTCTGTGCAAACAATTGGTTTGACGGTACGTCTGTACGTCTGTGTCGTAGTTTAGAAAATTGCGCTGACGAACGAGGCCATCAGAGAACGTATACTGCAGCATTCCTGCTGACGACTCCGTTCGGTCATGCGCAAAGGTTTCAGAGTAGAAGAAAATCAGTAATTATAAGAGGCGATAACCCTGAAATGCGTCTGGGTCAGATCTTTACCCTCAATGCCATTATATTCACTTGTACGGTCGGCAAGGAATGCTTTGAGCATCAGATCCTTTTGAGGTTTGTAGACCACTATGAGATCTGTCTCGTAGGCATCGGTTTGCGGTGCAACTGTGCCCAATCCGGCAAGACCCAGCACCTTACGGGGCGCGGAAGTCTCGGATTGTCCGTAATTCACATAATTGAGCTTAACGATCAGGTTCTTGAGGATCTTATACGAACCCCCAATTTTGTAGGCATTTACGTTCTCCCGATATTCGTTACGCGAGAATATGGAACTGGTGTACGCCGGATCACCGCCCCAGGCGTTCAACATGGCAGTATCACCGCTGGAAGTGTTAAAGGCGCCGTATACGGACCACTTTTTATTTCCCAATGCAGCCTTTGCTCCGAACAGATTAAAGTCCAGGTCACCTGCCAATTTATCGCCTATTTCCTTCTGGTTCAGAAATTGTCCGGACAGCTTCAATTTCATGCCCTTCATCGGGAATACTGTGTCAACATGGGCGTAGATATTATTGGCGATATCATCCACGTAATAGTTCCATAACCCCAGTTCAGTGTTCTTGATACCTGAATAACCGGCATTTAGCACGGTTATACCGTTGGTACTGGGTGCGCCTGCACCTAAGGTCGCTGTACTGATGCGGTGAAACTCGGCCTGTCCGATGGTACTCGCTTTGATTGCGGCACCTGCGGTTTTGGTACCTTCGCCAATCAGCGCAAAGTCGGTCATGGCCCGTGAACCAAAAGACATATCCGTAATTTGTGCGATTCCGAACACAGCATTTTCAACAGCCGTCGTCTTGACGCTATAGGCTGAATAGAAGTTCGGCATGGTACTGTAGGTGATGGTGGTCAGCGGCGTCTTATACATCTGATGACCAGCATCCAGAGCAAATTTTTCACGATTGTACTTGAGATAGATCTCGCCAAGTTGCGACTTGGTGGATCCGTCATCTGTTACAAACATGCCACGTGCAACACGCCCATCAGTATCGAAGTCGGTTAACCTGAAAAGATCACCATTGGCGTAGAATCCAACACCCACATTCAGGTTGTTCCACGATGGTGTTTCGTATTTCAGCTTGAGCAGATAAGAAGTACCATCATCGGGATCATAGCCATTATCCTCGGCAGAGAGGATGCTCATCGCTTTTACATAAAGATTTAGGTTGCCATAATCTTTGCCATCGGATTTAAGACCCATCGACCATGCAGATTGTGAGACCAAAGTTAATACAGTCGCCGCCGGGATAATCGCCCGCGCCACAAGCTTTTTCATCAGTTACTCCCCTTTCTATTTTTCAGTGATTAAATCGTGTGTGCCATTCTATTCTGTAACTGCTGAACAGAAACGTTTGAATGGATTCTTTTACTTCATGGATACCTTGTTTATCTTGATCTAAATATTTCTTTGACTCCCCCTGCAAATATGCCAGCGCAATCGTTTAGAGAATAAAAAACACCCTGAAGAGCCTATTCTTTTTTCTCGTACCCGCTGATCATCGCCTTGACATAGCCAAATGGTTTTTCACTGGTAGTAATTGCCAGATAAAGATGCACGATCAAGAAAGCCAGCATGGCAAAGGCTGCTGCCATGTGAACCATTGCAACTACAGTGAGACTTAATCCCTCAAGCCCCCAGTCACCCCATGAGGTGTAAAACAGATACAGCAGGCCACTGGCCCAGGTTACTGGAGTAATAACCACATGCAATGATAGATAGGCCAAACGTTGCAATGGATTGAGCTTGCTTTTTCGCGTCATATGGAAAGGATGGCCACCCCCCAGAAAGATATCTACACCATAGTAGCGAAGCATAGCCATCAGATTGTTTTTGCTGGATGGGATGTACTGTTTCCATTCACCTGTTGTCAGGTGCCAGAAAATGACAAACACCAATAGCCCCATCAGTGCCCAGGCAAACAAGATATGCGTATCCACAGCCTGCTCAAAACCCAACATCGTGTAATCCCCGTGTATCTCAAATCCTGTGAGTAGTAAGGGGAGAATAAGAATCGCCAGCACCCAATGCCAGATACGCTCAAAACGGGTATAGATCATTTCATTTGACATCAGCCATTCCTCCTCTTTCTACTGAAAAAGACCCGGCCAAAACCGTGAAGCGATACACCACCCAGTGTTCCAAGCACAGCCAACCAGCCAATCAAGTCCAACAGATCACTCTTGTCTCTTCCCGGCATGTAGAAACCAGTAAGTTCCGACAGTCGCCCATTTCTGCTATGGCATTCATTACAGCCCAACGCTTCTTCCTTAGGTGCAACCATGTGAGAAAGCGGCCAGTGCATGGTAGTTTCGATAAAGCCATATTCTCCGCTGTAATCCGCACCTGCTGCATCCATTGCCGCTTTAATGGAGCGGTTCCAATTGAACGATTTCCAATAGGCCTCACTGTCCTTACCAAACAGATGAGAGATAACCAGTGTGTTATTGCCTTTGTCGTAGGGTTGTTTTCCCCGCATGATTTTGAAGGGCCAGATTCTGGCGCCAGGATCGTTGTAGTCTCCTTTGAACGTATTGATTGGAACTACACTGTTAGGATCAAGCCGCTCTTCGAGTTCCTGGTAACGGATCTCGCCTGACAGCCAGGCGTATTCCGGCACAAGGTTCTCTCCCCACTCAAAGGTGCCTTTTTTGGTCACATAGGTTACATACCCATTCTCGTCTTTCATCTTCAGGTGCTTACCATCGCCATCCATGCGCCCGGCAGTCGACCAATCCCACCAGGTCTTTGAAGGCACACCACCTTTCGCATAAGTCGGAATATGGCAGGTCTGACAGGCCACCTTATTGGTATGATCATTAATCTTATTGTTAACGGTTTCCTCATGCGGTTTGTCACCGTGACAGGATTCGCAGGATGCTCTGTTATGGTCATCGCGCCCAGGAATATCTATGCCATGTGTATCTTTCCCGACAGAGGTATAGTGACTTCCTTTTAAATCATGGCCGTCTGTGCTGTGGCACTCCGTACAGACAAAGTTCAGACCGTCCACACCCATGTGAACATCCAGCGTACGAGGAGGATTGGTCATGGATGAATCAAGATCACCATGTTTTACACCATCACCACCACCGCCGTAGAAGTGACAAACTCCACAATTTTCACGGCGGGGCTTGCCAACAGCCTGGGCGACCTTAGTTAAATCAGGTGCTTTCCATATCTTCTTGCTTTTTTTAGGGAAAGGTTTGTCGACATAGGCAGGATGACCCGCAGCCGTTGGAAATTTCTTATAGGTGTCTGTTGTATCATGACAGACAAGACAGTCGACATTCTCTTCTGATGAGAAATCAAAACTGTCGTCCTTCCAGCCGTAGCCGATATGGCAACTGGTACAGCGCGCGTAGTTGGTAGTAATCGAGCCACAAAAGCTGTTCACAACTCGCTTTTTGCCCAAAACCTGCCCGGTTTCCGGGTGAGTGATTTTCCAGTTCCAGTGAGTGGTTTTGTGAATCTGCTTGCTGGCTTCTGTGTGACAGGTCAGACAGGCCTTGGTGACATCAGGTGCCTTGGCAAACTCTTGCTGCAGTACTTCGAATTTAGTGTGATCGGCCGTAGAGGTTGATATCTTTTTAGCGGCTGGAGCAATCGCGCCTTGGGCGCTAATGACATTCACGAATAGCCAGATGAAAAGAATGAAAACAAGACTATGCCTTGATCTCAACTTATGTGCGGAGCGGAACATAATGTACCCCTCAATATATGAAGTTAGGTGATCCAGACCCTATTAGAGATACAACATGAAAAACGTCTTAAGTTCGTGCGGCTCTACCAGGGGAAAAGGTGCTATATAGAGGGATGTTGGAAAAATTCGTTCCTAACACCACCAACCTGATAAGCGGGCCGGCAATCGCCGGCCCACTTGGTTAGGATCAAAGACTACTTTCGGAAGTGGCTATGAGAGTGGGTCCGCTCAAGTCTTCAGGCAGATGCTTGAATTTCTTGACCAGTACAGGCCAGAGCAGGTTGTAATGAAGTTCACCGCGTACGAGCTTTACGCCTTTAGCTGGAATATCATAGACAAGAGTCCGCTCCTCATGGGGTTTCAGCCGGGTATCTTTGCCAAGCTGGGTTGCAGTGGGAGGCATCGCTGGCCCACCTTCATCGTTTGCCAGAGCATAGACGAAGTAGGCTTGTGGATCTTCTTTACCAGGATGTCCCTTGGCATTTTCCCAGACCACATTGCCTTCAGCATCATAAGCTGACAGCTTCATGTAGATATTCCGGAAAGGTGCGCCTGTAGGCAGACTGTGCGGCTGAGGGTTTTGAATATAGACAGTCGTCCGAACCTTATCGCCCTCTTTCTTGGTAGATACATCGAAAACCACTGAACGTTGCAGCATTTCAGTGCTATGACCACCGCCCATCGAGTGATCCGCCAAACCATCATTGATCGGCATATGACAGGAGAGGCAGTTAACCTTTGAGTCGCTGATTGAGTATTCGTTACCTGTTTGACAGAGAGGTACGCCATGAGGATTGTTACGTTGATCGTGACAACCCATACAGGCATCCGACGTTTTAAACAATCTCGGATTGCTTTCCATCGGGATGGAGGGAACCTCCTTTCCATCCATTGTCACAGATTCACCCAAATGCGGATTGGGTTTACTGTCATCGGCCATACCACTGCCGCCGAAAACGTCATTTGTCGCAGTGAGTTTTTGCAATGCAACATTTGAGTGACGGCCAGGCCCTTGGGCTGCATCTTTGGAATAGTCATAGGCCTTTAGACCTAACTGCAACTTCCCATTCGGAGTCTGGATGCCGTTGTATTTTTTCAACGTATGGCAGGCGATGCAATTCACACCTTCCGAATAGGCTGGTTTTGCATCGAGCTTGGTTGTTTTGTCTTTTGCCGCATTTGGAGAGTGGCACTGCAGACAGATAGGATACTTTCCAGATGCCTTGTGTTTAACCCCCTCTTTTCTGGGATCGCCCACAACCTTCTTGTAAAAGGTTCCATGGATAGGATCCTTCAGCGCGGTGCTGTTCGCATGCATGGAACCTTTCCACTGTTTGTATATCTCTTTATGACAGCTTTTGCAGGTTTCCGAAGAGATATGATGAAGCGGCCCTGCTGCCACTCCGACAATCTGACCAAACCATCCCAATAAAACACCTAATAACAGAATCTTTTTGGTTTTGTTATGCACGCGATCCGCCCCCTTAATTAAGCTAAATTTGCGAGTCGAATAGTGCACAAGATACGTGTCTTGTGTCTATTGGGGGAATTACCTATAGGCCATATGCCTTACTACTATGGAACATGAATATTCTGAAATGTTGTTGCACTTTTTTATTTTTTTGAATATTGAATTAACACAAAAAAAAGCGCAGTCTTTAGTTTCGAAAAACAAATAACAAATTCACCGGACAGTGTGATTTCCCTTTTAATTACTGGCTCAACAGCCAGCGATCACTCTTTCCATATTTTATTTTCAGCATTCTTGTCTCATGACATTTTATAAATTACGAATTTATATTGATCTAAATCAAGAATCAGAACGCAGACATTTATTGATTCCAATCAAGAATCAAAACACATAAGGAGGATGGGCATGCGCAATGTCAGGACAACCAGATGGTACCTTCATCTACTACTTTTCGCCTTTCCGCTATGGTTGGGGGTAATCAGTACAAGTTTGGCAGACAAGGTTTCATTGGATTCAAGCAATTGGGGACTGGAAGAGGGCGAAGCCTGCATCAGTTGCCATAAGAAATCCTCCGCCGGCCTTACCCATCAATGGCAATCCAGTGCCCATGCCTCGGCAGGCGTCAATTGTCTCGACTGCCACTATGCCGATCAGGTCGATAAAGATGCCATAGAACACGAAGGCAGCATCATCGCCACAATTGTTTCCCCTAAAGACTGCGGTCGTTGCCATACCAGGGAATATAAGGAAACTGAAGGGTCTGTTCATTCCAAAGCACTCTCTTTGATCGAGAATCGTATACCTGCCTTGGCGGACAACCTCACTGGCCAGGAGATGGTTACTGCCGGCTGCGCCAAATGTCACGGCTCAAAAGTGGAAGTGCGTGGAGATGGCAGCCTATCACCCAACAGTTGGCCGAACACAGGCATTGGCCGTATCAATCCGGATGGATCCCGTGGGTCCTGTTCCGCATGCCATGGCAGACACAGTTTTTCTAAAGCACAGGCCAGAGACCCAAGCGCCTGTGTCTGGTGCCATTCAGGCCCGGAATCACCCGATAGAGAAGTGTTCGACAGCTCAAAACATGGCATGCTCTTCGCAGCCAACAGAGAGAAGATGAATCTCCACAGTGACGAATGGGTACTCGGCAAAGACTATAGTGCCGCCCCCACCTGCGTTACCTGCCATATGGGTGCAACTCCCGGAGTCACGGCCAGTCACGATGTCGGAATGCGCGATGCATGGAACCTGAATCAGCCAATCTCTGAGAAGCAATCGCTTATCATTTTTGAGGATGGTGACAGAAGAGAACTGCCTGAGTCCCAGCCAGCACCAAGACGTGGTACTGAAATATCAAAACTTGATGGCAGTATGGGCAAGGTTAAGGCCGTCGCAAGTTCTAAAAGACGGCGCCAGATCATGAGCAAGGTCTGCCTTGAATGCCATAGCAAGGGTTTTGCCAACGGATTCATGAAGCAGTTCGACAACGTCGTCGAACTCTACAATGAGAAGTTTGGTAAACCTGCACAGGCCATTATGTTGGCGCTTTACGATATGAACCTGCTCACTCCAGCTCCCTTTGACGATCCACTTGAATTTACCTACTGGCGTCTCTGGCACGATGAAGGCACCCGAGCGAGACATGGCGCAGCAATGATGAGTCCGAATTTCACCTGGTGGGAGGGAATGCATCTGGTCGGGCAAAATTTTTATGGGGAGTTTCTTCCTCAGGTGCGTGAACTGGCAGGTACTGAGAAAGCTGATCAATTGATCAACGAGCATGTGCTCAGCCTTGACGAGCACAGCTGGTTGAAAAACCCGTCAAAACCCAACCCCATCCTCGGTTATGGTATAGGGAAACCCAGCCATGATTAAGATTAGAATGCCACTTTTCATCACCCGACATGTGCTGCTCGCCTTGATCCTCGGCGGCGTGGCTGGTATCGGATTTATGGTTTTTCTTACGGAATTCGATCACTTCACCAGTACTGAGGCTTTTTGCACCAACTGCCACTCGATGGAACTTGTCGCTGAGCCCTATCGGGAGTCCGTCCACTTCCGTCCCGCCTCAGGCGTGCGGGCCAGCTGTGGTGACTGCCATGTTTCCGAGGGGGTTTTCGCTGCCACTTGGGATCACTTTATTGGTGGCAAGGATCTCTACAACCAGATCTTCGGTCCCGATTACGATGATCCGGTAATTGCCAAATTGCATATGCCAGAGGCTGCTTTTTCCGCTCGTGAGTGGTTCAGGAAACGGGACTCCGCTACCTGCAAGCGTTGTCATGTCAAGGAAGCCATCTATGGTACCCGCCCCGATACAGTGGAAATCCATAAACAAGATGCAAAAGATAAATCCTGCATCGAGTGTCACTACAACCTGGTACATGCAAAGGTGCCGGCTGAGAGCGTCTTCAAACGCGACGAATGGAACAGGATGATAGAGCAGGAGTTCGATCTTAAACGCGGAGCAGCCGACAAATTGCTGGAAGAGTAAAGATTGAGGCGGGATAAGGCGTTACCCAACCACACTGAAAATAGCTCAATTTAGGTATCAAAACTATGAGTCTTCTAAAAATTGGTTGTAAAACCATGCGTGAAGGCGTGATCGTCTCCACTATTTTTTTCTTCGCCGGGGTTTTGATGATAATGACGGGACTCAAAATTGTCCCGGATATCTTCTACATGCAGCAGATCGTCATGTTCGCAGGATTGCTGTTGCTGCTTTTTGCTCCATTGATACTGATTACGACTTTTCTTCTTACGGTGTTACCTGGGGCCAAAGAGAAGATGGATAAATGTGAGCACTGAAACCTTGAGCTAAAATTGGATACGACTGTCAGTACGGGCCATTTTCACGGGTCTTCAGCGTTGCAGTAACAAAAGGCCGCTCCAAATGGAGCGGCCTTTTATTTCTGACTGTTAGGCCAACGGGCCAACTCAATGCTGGCAATTCTTCAAATGCTCATTCACAGATGGAACAAGCGATGCCATTGCCGCTGCCAGCAGGATAGCCGGACTGATTAACAGTGCAGCAAACCCAGGATAGACAAGCCATACAAACAGGCTGGGAATGGGATCAGACAACAGTAGTACTGGCGCTAACAAGACCACGCTCAGTAGCAACATTGTCACTGAGGCTATGACGGCAGCTCTCATCGATTTACAGGTGAAGATACTCACTTCATTTACCTTCTGATATTGCTTTATGATGGTAAGTATATTAGATAATACTTATACTTATGTCAAGATTTAGTGGCTGTAACTAAACCTGAATCACAAAACTTCAGGAATTTTACGATTATTGGAGCTCATGATTTTCGCGTGGATCGGATGCGGATCAACAGCATTCAGAAAGTGCCTGCCTGGATGCAGGCAATCACACAAAACAAATCACTCAATCCGGCACGCCCCACCCTGAACATCGATCACCAGCGCGATTGAGAGAACCGGCGTGGATGTCACCCTTTCTCAGCAGACCGCTGCCGAATATCTCCGTTGGGAGTACACCAAAGGTGAACGATCTCACCCTGCCTACTATTTCTCCAATAAGAAAGTAATGAGCACAGCCTCTGCCAGCGCCACCCCCAGTATCACCCACATCAAATACTTGGCCCATTCGGAAAAACGCACGCGATTTGTCAGGAGTTCCGAAAAGTCCATGTAACTATTCAGCCCATTCTGCCATGCCCATGGATATTAGGCCTCATCCATTTTCATAAAGCCTGGATTCTGTCCTTTAAAAAGCAATGCCAATGCATCGGT
>JAESPD010000092.1 GCA_016756855.1 gamma proteobacterium endosymbiont of Lamellibrachia anaximandri
GGTTTTCTGGATTGCACCCGATACTTCTCCACGGTGGATTTAGCAACATCAATACCGAGTTTTCGTAACTCCCCGACAATACGTGGCGAACCCCAGCCGAGATTAGCTGCTGACATCTTGCGTATCAATGCTTTGATTTCCTCTGATACCGTCGGTCTACCGGGGCCGCCCTGCTTACTCAATTTGGCCCAATGATCGCGAAGCGTTTACGCTGCCAGGCAATCACGATCCCCGTCTGGACAAAAATCAGGGCATCCCGCCACCCTGACCAGTGACGTGCAATCCAGGACCAGAGTACGCGATCCCCGGGATTAATTCATGGGTGCTGGGCTGCTCGCTGATACACAGTAAGCTGATGTCGTAACGCGACGATCTCCAATTGCAGCGAGCGCCGCGATCGAAACTGAGTGAACACAAATGCGAGCAGCGCACAGACAATGGGCTTCATAGTTCTAGGTCATGTTCGGCGGCAAAACCAGTAGTGATGTAGGCTTGAAGACCCTGAATGACCTCTTTTGCCAGGAGGCTTGGGATCATACGGAGTGCATCCTTTACTCAGTCTCGGTCATGTCGGATGAGATGAATCGCATCAATCGCGGTCAACCCGTCATCGCTTCGAACAAATCAAACTTCGACGCCTTATTGTCAAAGGTATAAGTGGTATCACAACCTGCTGCTGCAGCCGAATGCGCGATAAGCAAGTCTGACAGGTCACAGCCCGATTGGTCGGCCGATGACAGGAATGCACGAACGGCGGACTGTTGCTCAAACTCAAAGACTGGCATCACCATCAAATCGTTGACCGAACGGACCATTTCCTCACGCTCAACTCCGTACACCGCCTCAAGCACCCATAACAATTCCAAAACAACCAGCACCGGTACAAAAAGCGACTCTTTTCGTTCTTCATACTGATTCAACAGGCGATGGACAATGGCTGCTTGCTGCTCGTCATCCTTCACCAAAAAGCGAACCAGGACATTTGTATCAACTGCCTTCATGGCAACGGTCTTTCATATGCGCTTTAACAGCCGCATTCATCTCTTCGACAGATACGGGTTCTTGCTTCCCATATTGCGACAAGCGACCAAACACCTCATCCACTCTTTTGGTAACAGGGCGAAGCGTAACCTCATTGTTCGCACCCATGATGAACTCAACCTTGCTGCCAGCCATCAGATGCAAGGCATCTCGGACAGGTTTGGGAATGGTTACCTGCCCTTTCACTGTCAAAGTTGTTATCGACATCCTCTTGCTCCTTACTAAAATAGACATTCATACCAAAAGGTAATACCGAAAGACCAGCCTGTCAAATTGAAACACAGTTACTCAGACCTGATCTGTTTCAGGATGTCATTCGAGAGACGGTAGCCGAAACCTGACATCTCCTGAATGTACCGCTCGGCACTTTCGATCAAACCTCGTTGTTCCGCGAAATCGAGGAGACGGACCGTCCCGACGATGTTCAAGTTCTTGCGCAGTGCATACCGTCTCGCCAGCCTATCATCCATTATCAGCAGAGATTCTTCCGGCGCCTCCAGGGCGAATCGTATCGAATCACTTTCACCAACACCCAAGCTTGGCGACAAAGGGGGCGAGCGCTCCACAACCGGCGCCACAACCAACCAGCCATTGTTTATAGCGTCCTCAATACGCTGAGCATCCACGCTTGGTTTAGCAAGATATTCATCCTTCACCGATCCAACAATAGTGATCTCTGAAAATAGCTTTTGCAGGATGGAAAGCCCATCAATACCGGAAAAGGCGATTAGTGGACCAGCATCGGCGATTACGATGCGAGCCATTTAGTCAGATCGCTGGCTTCAAGTTCTGTGGTTTCGTCAGAGTGAACGACATCTATCCCAAGCTCCGCAAGATACTGGAGAAACGCTTTCATAGTCATGCCGCTCAAGCGGGTGGCACCACCGAGGGAAAGGGTTCCGTCTTTGAAGATGCTTGCCGCCAATGCCGGTTTTACCGACTCTTCCGCCTCGGTCACTGATTTATCCAGATGCACAATCAGCGCATTGGGTTGATCTCCCTTTAACACCAATACAGGCGATTCCTCCGCCTGACGCAGAGCGAGAGAAGGGTTTTTCTTCAGGTTTCTGACGTTTGTGGCATGCACGGTCTACCTCCATGCGCAATTTCGTAGCTGCTCCCTTGTAGTCTACGCCATGTAGTCCACGCTGTCACCTATCTGACTTGAGCCCACGCAATACTCAGCATTTGTGTTTCCTGAAAACTCGTAACACAGACATGACGGTGTCTGGCAAAACCCATTCGTTGAACGGCTCATCGGATCAATACGTCGCGAGTGCCTCAACCACATCATCATCTTCAATGAGTTGCACCTGAAACGCACTCTTCGCACCTACTTTTCTTACTATCACAAGGCGCGAACGCATCTTGCTTTGGACAAACAGTGCCCAGAACCACGCCCCGTCGAGCTACCTGGCCAAGGTACTGTCATCGCCTTCCCTCACGTTGGCGGTCTGCATCATGAGTACCGCCGCGCCGCCTGAGACACGGTCGCAACGCTCCGTATTCCGTGTGCTACAGCAGGCAGCGGTTTGCCCACCGTACTTCCGATTGTCCTCATGGTCTCACATCCAGCACACAAGCCCATTTATTTGCCTCTTTCGATCAGCCTGATTCCCTACTCACTGACTTATCTATTTTGCTAATCTCCACATTGCGCTGATCAGTTCCTCAATACAGTCATCGGATTAGGTTATCGGTAGGGACACCCACACCAGGGCTGACAAAATCCGAAAAGCTGTCTGATCACTCCGGGCAGACGGCAGAATAATCTAATTAACGCTCGACAGAATAACCTAAATATAGTACAACTTAATTACCTAATTAGCGCACGGCACGATAACCGATAAGAAAGACAGCCAAGTATGGCAACACCATCAGAAAAACTAGCCCAATCCCTGGAAGTCCTGAGCGATTTTCAAAAGCGCGGCATAGTGGCCATCCGTTCCAGCGACCTGACACGCACGCACCGGGAGCGCCTCATCATCAACGGCTTCATGCAAGAGGTCATGAAAGGCTGGTACATCCCATCCGGGCCAGATGAGGTCGCTGGTGACAGCACGGTCTGGTATGCCTCGTTCTGGGGATTTTGCGTAGCCTACCTTAATGAGCGTTTCGGTTCGGACTGGTGTCTTTCGCCCGAGCAGTCCTTGTCACTGCATGTCGGAAATCGCGCTGTCCCCGGACAGCTCCTTGTCCGGTGCCGCAAAGGAGGCAACAAGGTCACTGCATTGCCATATAACACGTCATTACTTGACGTGCGCTCTACGCTGCCCGAAACAAAGGACATTGAAGAGAAAGAAGGCTTGCATCTTTTTGCACTGTCTTCCGCTTTGATTACCTGCTCTCCCCGTTTTTTCACACAAAATCCAACCGATACACGTGCCGCTCTTGCCATGGTACGGGATGCCTCCGAGGTTTTGGCCAAGCTTTTGGAGGGCGGACACAGCACCGTTGCCGGACGTCTTGCAGGAGCATTTCGCAATATCGGTCGCGACAGGATTGCTGATGACATTGTAAAAGCCATGCGTGCCGCCGGTTATGACGTGCGCGAACATGACCCGTTCGAGGCCCATCTCCCGGCAATTCTAGTTGCCCGTGAAACCTCACCCTACGTCAATCGAATTCGTTTGATGTGGCAGGAGATGCGGGGGCCGGTGATGGAACGGTTCCCCGAGGCACCGGGGCAACCTGTTGATATCGACTTGTACTTAAAACATGTTGAGGACGTTTATGTCACAGATGCCTATCATTCGTTATCGATTGAGGGCTATCAAGTCAGCCCCACACTTATTGAACGGGTTCGTGAGGGTACGTGGAACCCGGATGCAGATGAAGGCGACCGGGAACACCGCAACGCCTTGGCTGCTCGTGGTTACTGGCAGGCTTTCCAGGCGGTAAAGACAAGCATTCACAGGGTATTAGACGGCGAAAACCCCGGCACCGTTATTGATGAAGACCACGGCACATGGTACCGGGAGATGTTTGCACCGGGCGTAGCCGCAGGTTTGTTAAAACCTGCCGATCTGGCCGGGTACCGCAATGGGCCTGTCTATATTCGACGCTCCATGCATGTCCCGCCAAGTCGCGAAGCGGTCCGTGACCTCATGCCTGCATTTTTTGATTTGCTTGCCGAAGAGCCGGACGCATCCGCTCGCGTCGTGCTGGGGCATTTTACATTTGTGTATATCCACCCTTACATGGATGGCAATGGCCGCATGGGGCGATTTTTAATGAATGTCATGCTGGCAGCCGGAGGCTACCCCTGGACTGTGTTACCAGTAGAAGAGCGCAACGCCTATATGGCCGCTCTTGAAGATGCCAGCGTGAGGCACAACATTGCTCCCTTTGCCGATTTTCTGGCGCGCCTCACCAGAAAAAAGCCAAAATAAAAAGGCTACACCATCGGCGCAGCCTGGAAGATCAAGGCATGATTTAGAACGCATGCGCGTTAGTGACAATCAGATCACGTTCGATCTCAATGATCTCACCGTTGATTTTCATGTCACGGGCGATTGCCTGGTAGTCGATGTAGTATTGAAGGTTTTCAGGAATTTCGGTGGTGCCCTTCCCGAAAACTCATATCACACACTATCACGCCGCCACCCGTTCATAATGGTGATGTAAACTACCGACTTCCGGAAATTGCACAACCTTTCCAAGTTCTGGCGGCTGCACTGATCATGATTCAGGACTATCCATCCCCAGCGACAGATGCGTGTGCCAACAGTGATAATAGTTGAAATAACTCGTCAGGATTCGTTTCAAATGCCGGTCGTTCAACACGACGATATGATCCAGGCATTCCCGCCGGATGCTGCCAATCATGCGTTCAACAAATGCATTCTGCCAAGGGCTTCGCGGCGCTGAGATCACTTCTTCGATACCCATGCTTTTGATGCGCTTCTGGAATTGGCTTCCATAGATAGCATCTCGATCCCGCAGTAGATATTTCGGTGCCGTATCCCAGGGAAATGCTTCGATGATCTGCTGACCGGTCCACTGGGCGGTAGGGTGCTCCGTGACATTGAAGTGCACAACCCTGCGTCGTTGATGTGCGAGGACCAGCAAAACGAACAGCACTTTGTTCCTCACAGTTGGCACCACGAAGAAATCGATAGATACCAGGTCGTTGACATGATTATTCAGAAAAGCCTTCCACGTCGGTGACGGTGGTTTTCTGGATTGCACCCGATACTTCTCCACGGCTGATTTAGCAACATCAATACCGAGTTTTCGTAACTCCCCGACAATACGTGGCGAACCCCAGCCGAGATTAGCTGCTGACATCTTGCGTATCAATGCTTTGATTTCCTCTGATACCGTCGGTCTACCGAGACTGCCATGCTTACTCAATTTGGCCCAATGATCGCGAAAGCGTTTACGCTGCCAGGCAATCACGGTCCCCGTCTGGACAAAAATCAGGGCATCCCGCCACCCTGACCAGTGACGTGCAATCCAGGACCAGAGTACGCGGTCCCCGGGATTAATTCGTGGGCGCTGGGCTGCTCGCTGATACACAGTGAGCTGATGTCGTAACGCGACGATCTCCAATTGCAGCGAGCGCCGCGATCGAAACTGAGTGAACACAAATGCGAGCAGCGCACAGACAATGGGCTTCATAGTTCTAGGTCATGTTCGGCGGCAACGATGACCGAGAATCACCTCGACGTCGCTCCTGAAAAAGGTCAAGGATATCAGGTAGTACGAATTATCGGGAAGGACAGCATAAATTCGGCATAGATGGCAACTGGACGATCCACTGCCTTTTCAAGCTTTTGGGCCAGTTTTTGAAGACGAAAATCGGAGAGCGCTGGCGCACCACGGAGAATGAGCATCGTCGAGCCTTTTCCTGCTGATTTGGAGAAGGCGCAATGATACTACATCTCGATGGTTGGGTTAGGGTTGAAAAGCCGGCAGTAGGCTCAGAGGTAATCCCCCCACCCTAACCCTCCCCCTCAAGGGGGGAGCAAACAGGAGACTCTAAGATATAGACTACCACTCGATCTTTTCGATCCCGTCAAAGGTCAGCTCACTGCCATCAGCCAGGGTCACAACACCGGCTGTATCGGGATTCAGCTCAAGGGCGTGGGCCGCCATATCGTAATCCAGCTGTTGCCCATCAACCTCGATGGTCCAGGGGCTGTCTGGGTCAGCACTGGGATCGGCCTCGGCATTCAGGTGGATCGTGTCGGTCCAACCCCCACCCTGGCCTCCATGCAGTTCATCGTTGCCATCGAAGGGGTTGAAAAAATAGGTATCATCACCTGCCTCGCCCTCGATAACATCGTCCCCTGCTCCACCATAGAGTTGATCGTCACCCTTACCACCTTTCAGCTCATCGTCACCAGCGCCGCCTTTAAGGATATCACTACCATCTTCACCTTTGAGCTTATCATTACCCTCACCGCCGAATAGTTGATCAGCACCCTTGCCGCCTTTCAGGTCATCATTGCCCGCCTCACCAAAGACGACATCATCACCATCACCGGCTTTGACTCTGTCGTTACCGCCTCCGGCAGCAATCTGGTCGTCTCCTACTGTGGCCACCAGTGCCTCATCAGCACCTTGTGAATCATGGGAGTGATGCGAAGAGTGCGAGTCTCGAGAGTGAGAATCAACACCAATTGAGTCATTACCCGAGGTACCGTAGATGGTATCGCCATCTGCATTGATGACATCGACATTCTCACGGATGGTGACTGTCTGCGTCTGGCCATTTTGTGCAAAATCAACGCGGGCCTGCAGATCAAAGTCGATATCGACACCATCAGAGACCAGCAAATGAAGCCCATCGAGTTGACCTTCCGTCAGAGCCCAACTGCCATCTCCGTTATCCGTGCCTGCTGAAAGTGAGGCTCCTGAAGGCAGACCGCTGAGGGTAATGCTTTCCACGGAAGCGTCACTGTTACCGATATTGAGATTCAAATCATAGCTGTAACTGTCACCAGCCTCTCGACCAAACAACGATGAATCACCGATAACCTGACCATCCTTGAACTTGATCGCTTCGAAGTTGCTGATATTGCTCTTGATGCCATCCTTGTTGCTATCGTAGTCAGACTTACTGTATTCGTTGAGGATCAGGGCATCATTACCGGAGCCACCGTTGACGTAGCTCTTGATTTCACCATCGATAGTGACAACATCATTGCCGGCATCCGCATAGATTCGACCTGAAACATCATCACCCACATGCAGTTCATCGTTACCACTGCCGAGGCTGGCCGACCCCTTCAGGTCATCTTCGATATGAATTTGATCATTTCCGTCACCGGCATAGATGTTGCGTTCTGCATTGTCACCAATCCAGAGTTTGTCATCGCCACTGCCAAGGTCGACATTCTGTTTGGCATTATTGCCGATTCTGATTTCATCAGATCCACTGCCGCCAGAGATTGCACCTTTGGCATCGTGGCCTATGTCCAACTGGTCATCGCCATCTTTGAGATAAACAGCACCTTTGGCATCCTTACCAACACTGACCGCATCATCACCTGAACCTGCGTCGATATTGCCCTTGGCGTCTTTGCTGATCTCAAGCTGGTCATTGCCGTCACCCAGACCCACCACACCCTTGGCATCACCACCGATGGAGACCTGGTCGTTACCGTCACCTGCGTAGACAGAACCCTTTGCATCTTTATCCACATCGAGTCTGTCATCACCGCCCTTTAGATCGACGGAACTTTTGATATCGCCACCAATCTTGATCGAATCATCACCCGATCCCATGTAGATGGCAGACTTGGCATCCTTGTCGATATCCAGCGTATTATTCCCGCTCCCCAGATCAACAACGGATTTGGCATCACCACCGATATGTACAACGTCATCACCTTCACCTGCGCTGGCAACGCTCCCGGCGTCCTTTTGTATATCCAGTCTGTCATTACCATCACCCAGATTGACACGGCTCTTGGTTGAACCATTGATGTCAACCGAGTCATCCCCTGCCCCTGTATCAAGCTGTGTTTTCAAGTCACCTCTATGGCTGGAGGTCGGATCACTGGCTACATCGTGGGTATGATCCAGGCCTTCGAGTGAAGCCAGTCGATCAATCTCCAATTCGGAGCCGCTCTCGGCCCGTACCAACTCAGGTTCACCAATATTGAGGGAAATGCTGGGAGCATCCACCTTGTCAGCCGCCACCACGTTCAAGGAGACGCTGGCAGTATCGGTGCCGCCCTGACCATCAGAAACCGTATAATTGAAAGATGCCTCACCGGTATAGTCGGCATCCGGGGTAAATGTAATCTCACCATCGCTGTCGATGGAGACAGTGCCATGGCTGGCATCCTGCGCCGAAGCAATCGTCAGGCTGTCACCATCCACATCAGTATCATTGTCCAGCAGATCGGAGGATTGCAGCGTCAGTGCCGTCTCCTCTTCTGTCGTGAATGCGCTGCTCCAGTCATCTCCGGCCTTGATAACCAAACCGTCGATGCTTGCCTGCTCGCTGTCACCGGTAGTATCCACGTCCATCTGCAGGGTTAAGCGTCCCTGCCCATCTGTCTGTGCAGTAAAACTGTAGTGGTGACTGATATCGTTGGTATCGCCATCACCATAGCTGTCATTGGCCACCTGCTGGCCATTAAGTGTGACGGTAAAGTAATCCTGCAGGTGTCCGGATGTTTCCCAACCGTCATTCCGGTCATCTGTCTCTGAGGCGACCATATCGAATTCGACCACTACCGTCTGATTGGCATGATCTGCTCCGAAATCAAAGGTCTTGCTGGCACTCTCATCCTGGCCTATGACCATCTTGCCGCCACTGGCGGAGACATCATCACCCCAGCCTGAAACACCACTGTCGAATGTCTCACTAATCAGTGAACTGCCAGCACCTCCTGCAGCACTGTCATCAGCTGCAACAGGCACCTGGTTTTCCTCTATATCACTCACATTCACAGTGAATGACTGGACACTGCTGGTACCGTCTTCACTGGTCGCTTTGACCTGGATGTTGTGAGATGTATCCGACTCGTAATCGAGTTGGCTGCCGTCACGCACGGTGACTTCGCCTGTCTCGGCATCAACAGAAAAGGGGCCGTTAGTGACTGGGTTTCCTTCGGCATCAACAATGGAGAAGCTGATGCTATCGCCATCCACATCGCTGGCACTGGCGGTAATTCCAACCGATGTGCCATCGGCAGCATTTTCGGCCACGGTATTGGCTGAAACATCTGCGTCAGAGACGATACTGACTCTGTCGTTAACACTATCAACAGTGACACTCAGGCTTTCACTTTTGGATGCTGTACCACCACCCACCGATTCGGTGCCTGTCGCAGTAATGCTCAGAGTAAAATCAGCTGTAGAGTTTGCAGGTGGCGTGATTAACAGGCCATCCAGATCAGCAGAAGTAAGTGTCCAACTTCCATCACCGTTATCAGTGCCTGCTGAAAACGAGGCATCTTCTGGTACACCGGAAATTACAACACTCAGGCTCTCTGAACCATCTGTATCATTAAGCGAAGCATTGATATCCAGACTGATTGCCGTATCTTCATCACCACGTGACACATCAGGGGCAAGATTCACACCATCAGCACTTGCATCCATGAGGTTGCCCGTCGTCAGGGTGACATCGGCAAACTGGAAGCTCTCTACCGTGGTAACAGTATCTGTACCATCGCCCGCATCCCGCAGGTCTCTGATGGTATAGGTTTCATTGTACTCTGTTATTTCATAATCACTTCGATTGCCACTGAAGACAACCGTATCCTGATCACGTCCACCATCAATGACATCATCTCCCGCACCGCCGACCAGCGTGTCATTGCCCCGGTCGCCGTAGATTTCACGACCCGTATCGTCGTTGATAATCGTGTCGTTGCCTGCACCGGCATTGATGCGATCAATGTTCTCCAATGTGGGAGCGTCGTTGGCAGTAAAATCCAGCGTGTCATCACTGCTTGTACCGACCACCTGGTTCCAGCCATCACCGCCATCGATCTCCTCCACGCCCTGCAGATTGGAGAGGTCACCCGAAACACGGATGGTGTCG
>JAESPD010000093.1 GCA_016756855.1 gamma proteobacterium endosymbiont of Lamellibrachia anaximandri
TCACCTTTCACCTTTCACCTTTCACCTTTCACCTTTCACCTTTCACCTTTCACCTTTCACCTTTCACCTTTCACCTTTCACCTTTCACCTTTCACCTTTCACCTTTCACCTTTCACCTTTCACCTTTCACCTTTTCTCCCCTTGCCTCCAGCCCCACTCCTGCCTATCCTTATCAATCTGCAATGATTGGGACGAAGAAGCCCATCATGATCTGATTTTTACCGCCTGCCCATACCCTGTGGAGGGGAAAATATGACCGATACCTTCGACCCTATTCTGCTCAACTTCATCTACGCTATATTTGGTGGCCTGCTCACCATCTTTTTCATGTGGTTTGGTTGCAAGGTGTTCAGTCATATCGTCAATTTCAGCATTCCAGAGGAGTTGAAAAACGGCAATCTGGCGGTGGGAGTGATGATCATGGGAATCTTTATCGGCATCGGCACTGCTCTGGGGTTGGTTATCGGACTCGGTCTGAATTGATGGACTCGCGGTCCACTTTGCGCTGGTTTCTGCTACTGGTGCTGCTGCCGGGGCTGGCGCTTGCCGGGGTGGCCAAGCATGTCAAACACAAGCACTGGACCAACGACTACGACCGCCACTTCCGTAAATACACCAAGCACTACTTTGGTCCACATTTCGATTGGCACTGGTTCAAGGCGCAGGGGATTGCCGAATCCGGACTGCGGCCCAATGCAAACAGTCCCGCCGGGGCCCGCGGATTGATGCAGATTCTGCCTTCAACTTATGAAGAGATTAAAGAGAAGAATCCTCACTTCACCAATATCGAGGATCCGCGCTGGAATATTGCGGCGGGCATCTTCTATGACCGCATGCTCTATCGAAGGTGGAAAAAGGGGCTGCCCACAGAGCAGCGCCTATCTTTTGCCCTGGCGAGTTATAACGCGGGATACGGCAACGTCAACAAGGCCTATCGACGTGCCAAGGGCAAGCACGGTGAGGTGAAGCGCTGGAATCAGGTGGCACCCTATGCGCCGAGTGAAACCCGTAATTATGTCAAGAGAATCAATGGGTTGATGCAGGCTGAGTAGCGGTTTCTCCTTCGATCTCCATGCCTGCAGCCACGCGCCTGCTCCAGTTGCTGACCCTTTGCAGCAGCAGTGACTCCATGCCGTGAAAAAAGTGATCTGCTCCGGCGATGCGGCTCTGTCTGTAGTTCGGGTGTGCGGATTTTTTGGCAGCGATGCGGCGCTGCTTGGCGGTGGCGGCAACACTCTCCAGATCCCGGCTGCCATAGAGATCCAGCGTCGGAATGGTGACTTTTCCAATGGCTTCCAGTACCGGATTCCCTTCTACCCGAGCCGGGGTAGGAAGGCCGATGGCGATATAGGCTCGCACCGCCTGGGGACTTTCGCTGGCAAGAAACTCCAATCCCATGCGTGCGCCCAGGCTGTGACCGATTATCACCAGATTGGTGTTCTGCCTCTGTTTGAAGAAGTCGATGGCGGCGCGAATGCGAGGATAGGCTTGCGGAATCAACGGTAGGTATTCATGGAACGGCGCGTCGCTCGCCGCTACCGGCAACTGGATCGAGAGGGTCTCCCAGGCGCGTTCCGGCAGGAGGGTGCGCAGTGGTTGAATGACATCCTGCCAGTCCGGATTGGCCCCCATGCCGTGCAGCAGGATTATCCCGCCCCGGGTCTCCTGAGCATCGGTCTCGGTGTGGATTGAGAGGAAACGGTGCCCGTCCGCTTCGAGCCAGACAGGTTCCCCGTCAAGGATGGCGTCGACGATCTGATCGGCGATGCGCTGCTCCCGCGCCAAGTCGGCGGCGAAGGCTGTCTGGCCCAGGAAAAGTAGCAGTAGTAGCAGAGATTGTCGCAGCATGGTTTAGGTTCCCAAACGATCCAGCCCTAAATTTAGACCAGATTTCCAACCTCGTCATGCAAATTGTCCGCCTTTGGGGTAAAGTGTCGCGGCAAAAAATATTTGGGGCTGGGGGCTGTGCCTTCCAGCCGGTGCCCGGTGCCGATTGACGGTACTGGAGACCTAAACTTCAGGAGAGAGAATCATGGCTCGTCAACCCGATCAGATCGCGCCGTCCATCCTGTCGGCGGATTTCGCCAAGCTGGGCGAGGAAGTGGATAACGTACTGGCATCCGGTGCCGAGATCGTCCACTTCGACGTCATGGACAACCACTATGTGCCCAACCTGACCATTGGTCCCCTGGTCTGCGATGCACTGCGCAGCCACGGCATTACTGCCGATATCGATGTGCACATGATGGTCAAGCCGGTGGATCGCATCATCCCCGATTTCGCCAAGGCGGGTGCCACCTACATCACCTTCCACCCTGAGGCCTCTGAGCATATCGACCGTTCCCTGGCTCTGACCCGTGAGCATGGCTGTAAGTCCGGCCTGGTGTTCAATCCGGCCACCTCACTCTCCTATCTGGATCATGTGATGGACAAGGTCGACATGATCCTGCTGATGTCCGTTAATCCCGGTTTCGGCGGCCAGAGTTTCATCCCGGGGACCATGGACAAGCTGCGCGCAGCACGCAAGATGATCGACGACTCCGGTTACGACATCCGTCTGGAGATCGACGGTGGCGTAAAGGTCGATAATATCGCCGAGATCAAGGCGGCTGGTGCAGACACCTTCGTTGCCGGATCCGGCATCTTCGGCTTCCCGGGCGACTCTGATCCCAACCGCTATAACACCATCGTCGGCAAGATGTTGGCAGAGCTGGCCAAGGTCTGACCCTGTTTGCTGCTGAAAACGGGGTCTTGATGGGCCCTCGTTTTCTGTAGCGGCCACGAACTTCGCCAATTTCCACAGGCAGAGCGTGCAAAATTTTATCGATCCTTCCGTATCCTTGGCCTTTTTGAATCGCCAGGCAGGTAGCAGGTTATGAGTCTCAAACAACCCAAAATGATCCTTATCGATGTCGACGGCACCTTGGTTGACAGCGTGCCCGACCTGGCCTACTGCGTTGATGAGATGATGAAGCAGCTGGGTCGCCCCGCTCATGGCGAAGAGAAGGTCCGTGACTGGGTCGGCAATGGGGTGGAGCGACTGACCCGGCGCGCATTGATCGGTCAGCTCGACGGTGAGCCAGACGAAGCGGATTTCGACAAGGCCTATCCGATCTTTCTCGAACTCTATGCCGAGAATACCTCCAATCGCTCGCTGCTCTATCCCGGTGTGCGTGAGGGCCTGGATTATTTGAAGTCTGCTGGTTACCAGCTCGGCTGCGTCACCAACAAGGCAGCACAGTTCACTATTCCACTGCTCAAGAACCTGGGCGTGCACGACGAGTTCGATATCGTCATTTCCGGTGACACCCTGGCGAAAAAGAAACCTGACCCGATGCCGCTGCTGCATGGGGCGGAACACTTCGGGGTCGATGCCTCGGATGCAATGATGCTGGGGGACTCAGTGAGCGATGTGAAGGCGGCCCGCGCCGCCGGTTTTCAGATCGTCTGCATGAGCTACGGTTACAACCACGGGGTCGATATCCACGAGGCCAACCCCGATGCGGTCATCGACTCCATGGCTGAGATCCAGGGCCTGCTTGAATCTGCTGCTTGAGCTGTATGGCTGTTTTGGATTATCGTAGCCGTTCACTTTGAATTTGACTTCGAACCTAAAAGAACCTGATATGTACCTGCTTTCACACAACACGATGCTTAAGACCGGCACGCGATGGCGTTGGTGATTCCGACCAGTCGTCCAACCGTTGTTTTGTCTGTTGTGTGGAGAGGATCATGACCCCTCAAGAATTCGATGCCCTGGCGGCCCAGGGTTTTAACCGTATACCTGTCGTTTGCGAGGTGCTTGCCGACCTCGATACGCCCTTGAGCGTCTATCTCAAACTGGCCGACACTCCTTACACCTATCTCTTCGAGTCTGTTCAGGGTGGCGAAAAATGGGGCCGTTACTCCATTATCGGCCTGCCGAGCCAGACTCTGGTGCGTGTCATGGGGCATCACATCGAGGTGGAGCGTGAAGGCGAGGTGATCGAGTCCGTCGAGGTCAGTGACCCGCTGGCGTGGATCGAACAGTTTCAAGGGCGCTACAAGGCGGCTGAACTGGAAGGGCTGCCCCGCTTCAACGGCGGCCTGGTGGGCTATTTCGGCTACGACATCATCCGTTATATCGAACCGCGCCTGGGTGAGTGTCCCAATCCCGATCTGTTGGAGACCCCGGATATCCTGCTGATGGTCTCCGATGAGGTGGTGGTATTCGACAACCTCAGCGGTCGCATGTACCTGATCGTGCATGTTGATCCATCGGCTGGTGGAACCTTGGAGAGCGCGCAGCGACGTATCCGTGAACTGATTTTGGCGATGCAGCAGGAGGCGCCCCGTGGCGGCGGAGAAGCCGGGCGGGAGATCAACGAATCCGACTTCGTCTCGGGTTTTACTGAATCCGGTTACAAATCGGCGGTGAATCGCGTCAAAGAGTACATCCTCGAAGGCGACTGCATGCAGGTAGTGATCTCACAGCGGCTGTCTATCCCGTTTCTGGCGCCGCCGCTCGATCTCTACCGGGCACTGCGTGGATTGAATCCATCGCCCTATATGTATTTCCTCGATCTTGGTGATTTCCACATTGTCGGCTCCTCGCCGGAGATCCTCACCCGGCTGGAGGACGGCGTGGTCACCGTGCGCCCTATCGCCGGTACCCGCCGCCGCGGTTATACCGAGGAGGAGGACAATGCGCTGGAGGCTGAACTCCTGGCGGATCCCAAAGAGCTGGCTGAGCATCTGATGCTGATCGATCTGGGGCGTAACGATACCGGGCGGGTTGCCAAGGTCGGCAGTGTGGAGCTGACCGACAGGATGATCGTCGAGCGTTACTCCCATGTGATGCATATCGTCTCCAACGTCACCGGCGATCTGAAGGACGGCATGACCGCTATCGACGTGTTGCGGGCAACCTTTCCCGCGGGCACCGTGAGCGGCGCGCCGAAGATCCGGGCGATGGAGATCATCGACGAACTGGAGCCGGTGAAGCGGGGGGTCTATTCGGGCGCGGTGGGTTATCTGAGCTGGAACGGCAACATGGATACCGCCATCGCCATCCGTACGGCGGTGATCAAGAATAAGACGCTGCACATCCAGGCGGGCGCCGGTGTGGTGGCGGACTCCATTCCTGCACTGGAGTGGAAAGAGACCATGAACAAAGGACGGGCGGTGTTTCGTGCGGTTGCACTGGCGGAAGCGGGGCTGGACCGTCACGCCTGCGCGGAAGAGGGGGGCTGATCATGTTGTTGATGATCGATAACTACGACTCCTTCACCTATAACCTGGTGCAGTATCTGGGAGAGCTGGGCGCCGATGTGTGGGTCCGTCGCAACGACGAGATCAGCATTGACGAGATCGAGGCGTTGATGCCCGATCATATCGTCATCTCCCCCGGCCCCTGCACCCCTGCCGAAGCGGGTATCTCGGTGGAGGCGATCAAGACCTTCGCCGGTCGCATCCCGCTGCTAGGCGTCTGTCTCGGACATCAGTCGATCGGCCAGGCCTTTGGCGGCAGGATCGTTCACGCCCGCGAGGTGATGCACGGCAAAACCTCCCCCATCCATCATGCGGACAGCGGTGTCTTCAGTGGGTTGGAGAATCCCTTTGAGGCGACCCGCTACCATTCGCTGGTGATCGAACGGTCCACGCTTCCTGACTGCCTCGAGATTACAGCCTGGACCGAAAAAGCGGGAGAGCTGGATGAGATCATGGGTGTGCGCCACAAGAGACTGGACGTACAGGGCGTGCAGTTTCACCCCGAGTCAATACTGACTCAGCATGGTCACGATATGCTGCGAAATTTTATCGAGGGTAGATAGTGTTCGTCCGGAATCTCTGCTTTTTACCACCAAGGGCACGAAGCACACGAAGAAAATTTATGTTTGATCAATCGCCTTAATCTTAGTGCTCTTCGTGTGCTTTGTGGTTAGATATGTTTTTTTGGATGGATGCTGGATAGCCTCGGGAAGCGCAGGTGGAAAAAAACCTCACCAGACCGCCGCTCCATCTGCTGATTGTCAACGCAATCGGCAGCCTTCTTTTTGGATTGGGGCTGGCTGAATATATCGACGCTACCAGCCTGGTGCCTGTCGACTGGCGGTTCGAGCACTATGCGCTCGTCATGCTGTCGGTGGGGGCTGTAATGATGGCGCCTTTGACCCTGTTTTTGGTCAGGGCGGCGTTGGCGCATGTGGCTGATCTGGAGAGCAGGCGCTGAATGATCGTGAATATCAGTTAAGGGGGAGTACCAATGGAGATGCAGAAGGCCATCAACAAGGTCCTGGCTCGTCAGGATCTCGACTCTGATGAGATGACGGGCGTCATGCGCACCATCATGACAGGTGGCGCCACGCCGGCGCAGATCGGCGGTTTTCTTATCGGTCTGCGCATGAAAGGAGAGACGGTGACGGAGATTGCCGCCGCCGCTTCTGTCATGCGTGAGCTCGCCAGCGGCGTCTCAGTCGGCGATCTGCCGAATACCGTGGATATCGTCGGTACAGGCGGAGACTCATCCGGGACATTCAACGTATCCACCGCCAGCATGTTCGTGGCGGCGGCGGCGGGCTGCCATGTCGCCAAGCATGGCAACCGGTCGGTCTCCAGCAAGTCTGGCAGTGCCGATGCACTCGAGGCTGCCGGTATTCGTCTGGATCTGAACCCGGAACAGGTCGAGCAGTGCGTGCGGGAGGTGGGCGTGGGTTTCATGTTTGCGCCCGGTCATCACAGCGCGATGAAACATGCCATCGGCCCGCGCAAGGAGATGGGGGTGCGTACTGTTTTCAATGTGTTGGGGCCCCTGACCAATCCTGCCGGCGTGCCGAATCAACTGTTGGGGGTCTTCAGTGAAGAGCTGTTGCAGCCCCTGGCGGAAGTCCTGCAGAAGCTGGGCAGCCACCACGTTATGGTGGTTCATTCCCGTGACGGTCTGGACGAGATCAGCATTGGTGACGCCACCGATGTGGCGGAATTGAAAGGTGGTCAGATCCGCCGCTACACCATTCAGCCGGAGGAGTTCGGCATCAGCCGCACGGCGATCAGTGAAATCACTGTAGAGGATGCGGCGCAGAGTCTCGATGTGATTCGAGGTGTGCTGGAAGACCGACCGGGTCCGGCCCGGGATATTGTGCAACTCAATGCCGGCGCGGCCATCTATACGGCGGGGCTGGCCGACACACTGATGGATGGTATCAACAGGGCGGACCAGGCGATTGCCAGTGGCGAAGCACGCAGCCGTCTGGACAGGCTGGTGATCCTGACCCAGAGTTTCGACTGAGTCCCCACTGGTGAATGAACCGAAAACAGAAGCACAATGAGCGATACCCCCGATATTCTGAAGAAGATAATCCTCCGTAAGCAGGAGGAGATTGCGGAGTGTTCTGCCCGGATCTCTCTGCAGACCTTGAGGTCGAAATTTGATGCGGCCGAACCTTGCCGGGGTTTTGCAGACGCTATTGCCACGAGGATTGCAACAGGCGGGGCAGGCGTCATTGCCGAGATCAAACGCGCCTCCCCCAGCAAAGGGTTGTTGCGTGAGGACTTTCGCCCGGCGGAGATCGCCCGGAGTTATGCCAAGGGCGGGGCGGCCTGTATTTCAGTGCTCACCGATATCGATTTCTTTCAGGGCAGTGATGAGTACCTGAAACAGGCGCGTTCCGCCTGTCTCCTGCCGGTCATCCGCAAGGACTTTTTCATCGATCCCTATCAGGTCTATGAGGCCCGCATTTTGGGGGCCGACTGCATCCTGCTGATCGTGGCCTGTCTGGAAGATGGGCAGATGCAGGCACTCAATGATCTGGCCCATGAGTTGGGAATGGATGTACTGATCGAGGTACACGATGAGCCGGAACTCGAGCGGGCGCTGAAGGTGGAAAACCGACTGATCGGCATCAACAACCGCAACCTGCGCACCTTTGATGTGAGCCTGGACACCAGCCTGCGCATGTTGAAACGAATTCCTGATGATCGCATCCTGGTGACCGAAAGCGGGATTCACACCCGAGACGACGTGGCCCTGATGCGTTCAAACGGCGTGGACGCGTTTCTGGTGGGGGAGGCGTTTATGCGGGCTGAGGATCCGGGGGAGAAGTTGGCGGAACTTTTCTTTAATTTAGGTAAAAGGTAAAAGGCTAAAGGTAAAACACAGTTTGTGACGATGCCTTCTGGCTTCAGTGCCGTAGGCCGGTTCAAGCATGACGGAACCGGCAACCTAAATCGTTTTTCCAAAGCATGGATGCCCGATCCGCTTCGCTTGATCAGGCCTACAGCTGGCAGCTACGACAGCGTTCGGCTTTTCCAGTGGCACTGTCTCCTTTTGACCTTTCACCCAGTTCCTATCTCGTCCCAAACACCACTATCGTCTTCCCCTTGACGCTGACAAGTTCCTGCTCTTCCAGGTTTTTCAATACCCTTCCTGCCATCTCTCGTGAACAACCGACGATGCGTCCAATCTCCTGGCGGGTGATGCGGATCTGCATGCCGTCCGGATGGGTCATGGCGTCAGGCTCTTTGCAGAGGTCAAGCAGGGTACGGGCGATGCGTCCGGTGACGTCGAGAAACGCCAGATGTCCAACTTTTGCGCTGGTCTGTACCAGCCGCTCGGAGAGCTGGGCGCCCATGGCGTAGAGAATCTCTTTGGTGTAGTCGTGCAGGTCGCCATCGAACAGCTGTTCCAGGCGTTTGTAACTGATCTCGGCAATCTGACAAGGGGTGCGGGTGCGTACCATGACGCTACGCTTGGGAGCGGGAATAAAAAGCCCCATCTCGCCGATGAATTCACCTTTATTGAGATAGGTGAGGATGATCTCCTTGCCGTCGTCATCTTCGATATAGACGGCAACAGACCCTTCGATCAGGTAGTAAAGCACATCGGCGGGGTCACCAATATGGATAATCTCGGTGTTTTTTGGATAGCGCCGGCGATGACAAAAGGAGAGGAATCGCTGAAGGTATTCCGGATCCTGAGGTGGTGGTTGTATGATCGACATGATCTTTCTGCTCGACGTCCTGGTTAATGTATCGATAGCTTAGTGGCAGCATAGGCGCCAACGCAAGTTTAGCAAGTCCGGTTTGTCGTTGAAGGATAGCTGGTGTACCGTAAGCGCTCCATCAACCCCATCTACTATCAACCCTGACACGTACGGATAATCTCTCAAATCATTCCATTGAGAGGTTTCATGAGTATCGACAGGAATCGCCGTCCGTTCTGGCAAGACCACCTACA
>JAESPD010000094.1 GCA_016756855.1 gamma proteobacterium endosymbiont of Lamellibrachia anaximandri
GGCCCAAACCTCGCAATCCCCGGGAAAATACTTTCGTCTCACTCCTCTTACGCATGGTGGCTTGAGTGCCAACTTTCAGGATGGTGAGAATTTCAGTGAAACTTCAGTAGTTGACTGCATCCACCCGAAGGCACTGTTTTTACCACGAAGAGCACGAAGAGCAATAATATAATAAGCTGTTATATCAATATATTACCTTCGTCCGCCTCGTGTTCTTCGTGGTTCGACATGGGTTGCTGGACGGGCACTGGTTAATGATTGCAAGGCAATCCCTGATAGGCAGCCTGGGAAATTTTCTGGGCTCAAGTAAGAAGCAGAGCTGCGAGCGCCAAAACCGCCGGTAACGCCTGAAACAACAGTATCTTTTGACTTGCTGTTATTCCACCAAAGATTCCAGCAATCACCACGCAACCCAAAAAAAAGATCTTGATTGAATTCCCTGCCGATCCCAGGCTAAGACCCCACACAAGTCCAGCTGCCAGAAACCCGTTATACAGTCCCTGATTCATTGCGAGAGTCTTTGATACTCTGGCAAATTCCCGAGTATGTCCAAATGTCTGCAGACCAACTGATTTATCCCAAAGGAACATTTCGAGAACAAGGAAAGAAACATGAAGAAAGGCGACAAAACCTACCAAAACATTTGCTATGATTATCAATCTATTTCAACTCGGTTAGTTATCATTAACCAATCACTATTTTCCACAATGTACAAAACATCCATTGAACAAAGCAACAAAACCATATTCATCAAATTACTCAAACTGCACACGCAGGGCGAGTAGTCATTGATTACCGTACCAATATGATGATGGGATACGCATGATCACCGAGTCGGAAATCAAAGCCGGGCAGATTCTGGTAGTTGATGACGAACCGTTGAATCTCCTCGTGGTGGAAGAGATTTTTGAGATCGCCGGCTACCCAAACGTCCAATCCACTACAGACCCGAAAGAGGCCGTAGCGCTTTTTAAGCAGCAGCGCTTCGACCTGGTACTGTTGGATCTCAACATGCCGGATATGGACGGGTTCGAGGTAATGTCGCATTTCAGCGAGCAGAAGTACGAACCCCCACCGCCGGTGCTGGTACTCACTGCGATAGGTGATCGGGAGACTCGCTTGCGGGCTCTACGGGGAGGCGCCAAGGATTTCCTGGTCAAACCTTTCGACAGCGAAGAGGTATTGAGCCGCGCCTACAATCTGCTTGAAGTATCTCTCGCCCATAAACTGGTTACTCACTACAGTTCGACCCTGGAGCGTGCGGTCAGAGCAAAAACCAGAGAGCTATTGGAAACCCAGGCGGAGATCGTCAAACGCCTGGGATATGCCGCTGAGTTCCGCGATACCGAGACAGGGGAACACACTGTTCGTGTTGGACACTACTCCAGGCTTCTTGCCCTACAGATTGGGATAAGTGCGGATGAGGCTGAACGGATACTCTATGCAGCGCCAATGCATGACATCGGCAAGATTGGTATTCCAGACAAGATCCTGCTGAAGCCCGGAAAGCTGGATGCTGATGAGTGGGAGATAATGAAGAAACACACCACCATCGGCGCCAAAATTCTCCGGGGTGGTTCCAATCTGCTCATCGAATGTGCCCGCACTATCGCGCTGACACACCATGAAAAATGGGACGGCAGCGGGTATCCAAAAGGACTGAAAGGTCATCAGATTTCGATCAAAGGCCGTATCGTTGCTCTTGCCGACGTTTTCGATGCTCTGACCATGTCTCGACCCTACAAGTCCGCCTGGCCGATTGAGGACGCAATGAAACTGATCAATGAGCAGTCCGGCATCCACTTTGATCCGGCCCTGGTCACCGCGTTCAACACTATTCTGGATCAGCTGATAGAGATCCGTGAGAAACATGCCGATCCATAAGCGCAGGCGGCAATTGTGCCTGTTTTGTCAGCAGCAATAAAAAACCGATACCGGCTAAACCCAGCTTGGCTTTTTATCTGCCAGTTTCACTATTTTCCTCCAGGGAAGAGTTGAGACGGAGCATGATATTTCCGAACTGCTCATCCAGCTTCTGCCCGGCCTCGTACAAGGCATCAGTCTTGGCTTCTGTTTCAGTGACCATTGCCATGAGTGCCTTCTCCTGCTCTTCTGAAAGACCCAGATGCATGAAGGATCTCTCTATGTTTACCCCCATATCAGAGAGTATCTGGGCATTCTCTATGCGCTGCTGCTTATGTTTGCTGCCGATCCCGGCAAGACTCTGTTTAGCCATTTCAATGACCTCAGAGAGTTCCTGTTGACGCCTGTAGAGTTTCTGCTCGGTCTCTATGCCCTTGATTCTGGCATCTACACCCTCTATCAGCACCGCAAGGGTGTCCTTCAGACGCCCCACCTTTTCTCCATCATCATGGGGCATACTGCGAATCAGCAGTGATGCCTTCTCACCATTGAATACAGCTCGGTTGCCAAACTCGACGATGCGCTGCCCTCCGACCAGGCTTTCCAGCACTGACTGTTCCAAAGGACGATCCAGCCCGTCTTTTGTGATGAAAATGGTCTCCTGCTGCGGTTTCATTATCAGGCTTCCGGATAAACCATATTCATCCAGAACAGAAAAGACTTGCTGCCCAAGTTCGGTGAAATCCTTACTGGAAAAACTGTTCTGGAAAAACCGCAAAATCACCCCATACTCTGCGGCACTGGTCATTGCGGCCATCGCCATCTGCATGGCATCCTGAGATGAGGTTCGCAGACTCTTCTTCTGTTCGCTGTTTTTTAGTGCAATGCAGATTTTGGCTTTAAGCTCATCTTCATCAAATGGCTTGGTAATGTAGTCATCAGCGCCTGCATCATACCCTTCCAGGCGTTCTTCGGGTGATGCCAGAGCCGATACGATAACGATCGGAAGTTCAGCGTAGTCAGGATCTTGACGGAGTCGGCGGCAGGTTTCCAACCCGTTCAGTACCGGCATATTAACATCCATGATGATCAGGTCGGGCTTGCGGGTTGCCACGGACTCGATGCAAGCCAGCCCATTTTCCACGGACATCAGTTCAAATTCATTGGACAGAAGTTCTTCGAGGATGATCTGGTTAAGCGGTTCATCGTCAACCCCAAGAATCAGGGGGTGAGTCGTTATTTGCTCTTCCACTATTAGGTTCTCATAATTTTGGGATCCTCTGATTGATTGTCATCTCCATCCTAGGTTCGTAAACGCTACATCCGTGTAGCACTACTCAAGCATTGCGAGAGTTCTTAACCATCGTAACCTATTGATAGTACAGTGGATTGAGATCTCTCTATGCGTTTAGTAATGTCAGTGACTCAATTAATCAGGGGTTCCTTTGATGTAATTTCTGATTGCATGAGATTATCGGCAACTCACGGCATTTCTTTAATCAGTGCCCGGATTGTTGCCGGCAGGTATCAGAAACTGGAAAATGGCCCCTTTACCGGGAGCCTGTTCTGCCCAGACAGAGCCTCTGTGGGCCTCGATAATCTCTTTACAAATAGCAAGCCCCAGACCAGTTCCAACAGTTCCAGCCTCAACCTTGCTGCTCTGGATGAATTTATTGAAGACCTTCTTCAGTTCTGCCTGAGGAATACCTATGCCCTGATCCTGAACCTTGAAATGAAGAGCGGGGGTTATCTGCTTGCCCTGCGTCATACTGCCCGTCTGGACAGTCAGGTAAATATGGCCCCCGGACGGTGTGAATTTGATGGCGTTGGAGAGTAGATTTCGAATGACCTGGCCTATCCGCAGGTCATCGAAGTCGCCAAATGCACCTTTTTCCAAGGGCGCAATTTTACAATGGAGACCTTGATCCTGAATGTAACTCCCCAATTCAGTAACCGCCTCTTCGGCGGTCACCATGAGATCGTTGTGTTTAAGCGTCATCTCCATACAGCCTGATTCAAGTTTCGCCAAGTCGAGAATACCATTGAGCAGTATCAACAGGCGTTCACCACTTGCATGAACATGGGAGAAGTAGTCGATTAGCTTTTTTCGCTCAGCGGTTTCTCCCTTTTTCAGGCCAAAGGATGAAAAGCTCAAAATAGCGTGCATTGGAGTACGCAGTTCGTGAGACATATTGGCAAGGAACCGGGATTTTGCCTGATTGGCCTCTTCGGCCTGCTCCTTGGCCAATACCAGATCTTTTGTCTGTTCATCTATCAGATATTGCAGATTGTTCTGGTGCTCCATCAGTTCCTGTTGCGCAGATGTAAGATGTTCATTGGCCGTGACCAATTGTCCGGTTTTATGTTCAAGTTCGACTACCATGCACTGACTGCGCCAATACTCTTTTGCCAACTGATTGCCTAGTCGATAGAGAAATAGGGCATAGACAGCGATGAGGGTGCCGAACAGGAGCACAGAACTGTCTCCCTGTATGCCCAGATATAAGCAGGCCAGCACGGTTGGAGACCAGAACAGCAAGAGAAAAAAGGCCCACGGCAGTCGATAGAGATTCATTGTAGCCAGGGCGCCGGCACATATTCCCAAGCCGATCACAATCGTAGTCATACCTACCAGCGAGAGTTCAGTAACGATCACAATAATGCAGAGCATCGTACCAAGCAGCAGTATCGTTACCAGGGTCCATAAAACGTATCGAAGCCTTAGACCATCGATGTTTTCATCAGTGGCCTGAGCGAGCCGGCGACCATAGATAAACCTGACCGAGCTGACCAGAAGCAGGCTGAAAACCACCAAGCTTAAAAGATCTATTTTGACGTACAGTTCCGGGTTACCCAGTACAAGAATGCCGAGAATCACAGGATAGGCCAACGCTATGACACCTGAGCGCCGCCCGAGGTCAATACTGCCCGCTTGATCAACCTGTCGCTGCTGTTCCTTGCTCAAGGAGGTCAGTTCAGAGTGGGGTTGAAATAGTCGCATGCTCACTGTGCTCTATTTTCCGCTGCTGACTGGATGAGGGGAGTAACCGGGATCAGAAAGTGGAACTGTGCCCCCTGTTCCAAGTTGTTTTCAACCCAGATCCGTCCTGCATGCGCCTCGATAATCTCTTTGCTGATCGCCAGACCCAAGCCGGTGCCACCAGCCCCGGTGCGGGTCTTGCTGCTCTGAATGAATTTTTCGAAGATGGTATTCAATTCTTCTTTCGGGATGCCAATTCCCTGATCCAGAACACTCAGCAGTAACGCTGCTGTCTCATGGCCATCAATCTCCAAACGATCCTGGCTCACAGAGATCTGGACAACGCCACCTGCAGGCGTGAACTTGATGGCATTGGAGAGCAGATTGGTTATCACCTGGCTGATTCGCATGGCATCGAACTCGCCCTGGGTATCCATTTTAGAAGGCAGAAGTTCACACTGCACTCCGCGGTCTGTCATGTATCCTTCCAGTTCATGCACACATTTATTGGCCTCGATCCTCAAGTCACATTTCTGACACTCTAATATCATGCGCCCCGCCTCAAGTTTTGAGAGATCCAGCAGATCATTTAGCAGTATCAACAGACGCTCGCCACTCGCATGAATATGGGAGAAATATCCAGACAGTTTTTTTCGCGTTGCTGTTTCCCACTTCTTCTGACCAAAGGCCGAGAAGCTGAGAATCGCATGCATAGGGGTACGCAGTTCGTGGGACATATTTGCCAGAAACTCGGATTTGGCACTGTTGGCCTCCTCTGCTCTGCGCATTGTATGTTCAAGGGTCTCCTGCTGTTCAATGGCATTCCGATACAGTATTTCGAGTTTCTTGTTTGCTCTCTCCAGCTCCCGGGTCTTATGATCGACTTCCTGCTGGATCTCTTGCCGATGGAACTCGGATATTCGCAGACGTTCATGATGGGCAATGAAAAAACGGTGTATAAACAGGGTAAGCATCAGGCCGGTGGCTGCACTCAGGAAGAGCAGCATGTACTGCATTCCGGACCACTCAATGGTTTTGGTTATGCGAAGCCGCAACTTATCATTGAACACACCGGACAAAGGCTGTACGTTGCTAAAAACCTTGAAGACCGCAAATGGTGATGGCATATCGTCTGAATTCCATTCTGCCAGGGGTATCTCTGCAAAATCCGCCTCCAATTTTACCTGCAGGTGTTTACCTGATTCCAGCTGCAGCAGTCGTCTGCTGTCGATATCCAGCTTTACGAACCCCTTGATTCTTTGCTGGCGTTCAGAGACCTGATTCGGTGGCTGCCGTCCGTGATAGACAGGTTTGAGGGCCACCAGATTTTTGATACAACTCTCTTTGCCGCCGAAAGCAATAGTGGTGGCTGCCGTGTCGATCGCCTCCTGCAGAACCGTTTCAATGTCCTTACAGGTGGAGAGATCACGCCCCAGTATTCCCAGGCTTTTAACGGTTCTGGGCTCAAATACCAGGACGGGAAAATGGTGATCCTGTTCCCCCTCTGTCAGCGGTTGCCCCTGTTGATAATCGCGAATTCTGAACCCAATGTAACTATGCCACTCTTCCTGCAGTTGCTCGAACGCCTCCCGTTCATCTGCTGGGACTGCGGGAAGATACGCTGCGGATGAGATAAAAGGTGCGTCAAGATGAGGCTGGGAGAGAAGTCGAAAATCATCAGGGTAAATCTTAGGCGCTATCTGCAGAAAGCTGGACAGCCCCAAGACTCCACGCTCCACGCTGAATAGATTCCCGGAGAGCCGTTGCATCAACGTTGCACTCTCCTGATAAAAATGCTCCTCTTCCAGATCCAGCAGGTAGTTACGGGCAAAAAATAGAAGCAAGGCTGTGGCTAGGACGCCAATGAGCCATATCGTTGCAACCGGTAGTTGATGAGTATGGGGCGGCATATGGGTTCTTCAATAGCGTCCGGTCAGGGCTTCTCCCTGATGGCCCGATCCTGCAACTCTCTGGACAGCCGGATACCGGATCTTTTCAGAAGTCCGGTATTTATGTATTCATTCCAGCGTTGATTCGAGGTCATTGGAATCTGTGATGGCTCACTCCCCTCCATAATCGCCAGGGCCATGTTGCCCGCCCACTCTCCCTGCTCTTCGGGAATTTTGGTAAACACCACCATGCTGTAAGGCAGCATCCATCGATTGAAACCGATACTCAACTGCTTGCCGTGTGTCATCACATAGTTCCTGGCTGCGGCATCATTCCAGCCTTCGATACCTGAATTATTGAGCAGCACGACAAAATCATAATTCTGGCCTTCCAGAAAACCCTGTTTCCACTCGTCAAAGGTATTGGCAAACAGGGCGTCGAGCTGGAAATCATTATGACTGAAATATCGTTTTAGATGCTTGAAGTTTTTATGCGCTGTACGGGTATCCGGTACAAGCAACAGGCCGTGTCCAGCACCGATCGACAGAATCTCCTTTACACTGCGCACTAATGGATTAACCGGGAATATCTCAACCACACCCGTAACATTGGAGTAGGGATAGCCATATTCTTTGACTGACCAGTTGATGCCACAGACGACAAAGGGTACCTCCGTGTCCTTGAAATACGGGGCTACCAGGAACTTGGAAGCATTATCATCGGAGGCAATAACGACATCAGGTTTGAGCTGCGATATCAGGGTTTTCGCTTTGAGCGCCTGCATACAGGCGAAGTCATGGCTTTTATTACGCTTGGTATCCATATGGAACTCACTGATTTCACAGCGGCCGTCCAAAACAGAGTGGATGCCTTTTCCTATACCATCGTTCCATTCATACCCGGGTGCATAGGAGGAGACCCACAGGCAGGTGGCTGCCGTAGCCCGGAAAGGCGTTAGAAGCATCAGGCCGACAAGCAGAAGAAACCAAAGAGCTGAGTTGTTGATGGTCAGGGCTCTGGCATTCATGTTTTCACCTCTCATTTACAGTGTAGTCATCACTTTTGGAGGCGGATTCGGCAGCTTCCGTTTCCCCCTTTATCGGTATCTCTAAAATGAACTCTGCACCTCCCTGTGGGTAATTTTGCGCCCAGATTCTACCGCCATGGGCCTCTATGATCTCTTTACTGATCGCCAGCCCAAGGCCTGTCCCCCCGCCTTCACTGCGCGTCTTACTGCTCTGAATAAACTTGTCGAATACCGTCTCCAACTCATTCTCCGGTATACCTATGCCTTCATCACGCAGACTCAAACGCAGAGAGTGGCACTGACTTTGATCCTCTTTACGACGACCGCAGAGGAGAGTGCCGTTACTGAAGGTGATGGTAATGCGCCGGTCGGCTGGCGTGAATTTAATCGCATTGCCCAACAGATTGCCGATGACCTGGCCAATGCGTTGCGAATCAAATCGGCCTTTGGTTTCACAGGTTGGCGGGATGATCTCCAGCGTCAATTCCTGTTCCTCCAATCTGGCCATCTGCTCGGTTGTACACTGATTGACGGTTTCCTGAAGATCAGAGAGTGTGTACGCCAGCGACATCCGATCAGACTCCAGCTTTGCCAGGTCCAGCAAGCCGTTGAGCAGAAGCAACAGCCGGTCACCACTCTCATTGATATAGGTGAAGTAAGCCCCAAGTTTTTCCAGAGTCGCCTGGTTCAGACGCTGCATACCCATGCTGGAAAAGCTGAGAATGGCGTGCATTGGTGTGCGCAGCTCATGAGACATATTGGCCAGAAAACGGGACTTCGCCATGTTGGCTTCCTCGGCCTTTGCGGCGGCCTTGGCCAGCTCTCTCGTACGCTCATTCACTGTCTGTTCCAGAAGCAGGCTGTGTTGTTGCAGTTTCTTTTCGAGTAACTACTCACCCCCCCACCATCCAGATTAACAAACTTGCACCAATAGAAGCTTGACAACATAGCTTTCTGATTCTATGCTGTTGATCCAATGCGATGCAAAGGATCAAAGCTCATGAGCAGCTAT
>JAESPD010000095.1 GCA_016756855.1 gamma proteobacterium endosymbiont of Lamellibrachia anaximandri
TTAGCCGGTGGAGTATTCACAGGGTTCCATGTAGTTCAAGTCGACGCCCTTCATGATTTGGTGATTTTTATTGATAATACAGTTGGTTATACGTATTTAGTTTGGTAACGTTGGGACACTAGTGATTGGATGTTTTACACCATTTGGGCTACCGCACGCTGGGGCCGGTGGTGGATGCGGAAACGATTCAGTGGCGGCAAGTCGATACTGTCGATGCGCTTCCCACAGGTGTCCATGCGCGACAGGGCGCCGGTGAGTACCGCCTGGAAGTGCAGTCCGATGATCGTCTGTTCGCCTGGAATCATGGACCTCAAGCCATCAAGCCGCTGCTCTTCAGTGCCGAAGAGAGACTCTGGCGCGAAAGGCTCATGGTGGATGGCCAGATAGAGACAAAGCAGACTCTGCCCGAGGTTGAGCCGACCGCGATTTTCGGTGTGAGGGCTTGTGATCTGGCGGCCCTGGCACTGCAGGACAGGCACTTTCTTTCACCGCAGCATCCTGATCCCCATTACAAGATCCGGCGTGAAGCCCTCTTTCTCATAGGCATAGATTGCGCCTTTTCCGCAGCGACCTGTTTCTGTACCTCCACCGGTGATGGTCCCTCATTGGGCGAAGGTTTCGATCTCGGTATGGCGGAACTGGACGACGGCTATCTTTTCTGGAGGGGCAGCGCAAAGGGCAGTGAGATTATTGACCGGCTATCTCTCGAGCCTGCAACCGAAGCACAGCTCAACAGTATGATTCAGGCGACGGACCGGGCAGCGGCGCAGCAGCACCGTTTTCTGCCGGGCGAGACAGAATTGAAACAGCTCTATGACAGACTGAATCATGAACATTGGGATGAGATCGGGGAGCGCTGCCTCAGCTGCGGCAACTGCACTGCAGTCTGTCCGACATGTTTCTGTTACTCAACGGGCTACCAACGGACATTGGATGGCCGATCCGCAGAGATGAAACGTCAATGGGACTCCTGTTTCAGTCCAACTCACAGCAGTATGGGACAGTTCATGGTGCGTGGTGAGACGGCGTTGCGTTACCGCCAATGGCTGACCCACAAGCTTGCGGGCTGGCAGGAGCAGTTTGGCCGCAGCGGATGTGTCGGTTGTGGACGTTGCATAACCTGGTGTCCAGTGGGTATCGACTTGACTCAGGCAGTGGCTGCCTTGCTGGACGGAGGGCTGGCCGATGCTTGATGCCCACCTGCCTCATGCTGCGGTAATTGACCGGCGGGTACAGGAGTCGCCCGGCATATTTTCCCTGCGGCTGCAGTATGTCGATACCCATGTGCAGGATATATTTGAATTCCAGCCTGGTCAGTTCAACATGCTATCGCTTTTTGGCGTGGGCGAAGTGCCGATCTCAATCGTCTCCGACCCGGACGACAGCCATTTCTTCGATCACACCATCCGTGTGGTGGGCAGGGTGACCGAGGCGCTGAGCCGTCTGCAACCAGGGGATCGAGTGGGCATCCGGGGCCCATTCGGTCGTGGCTGGCCGATGGCGCAGGCTGAAGGTCAGGATGTGGTAGTGGTGACCGGCGGCCTGGGTTGTGCCCCTCTGGTCTCGGTGATCCGTTACCTGCTGCGTCGGCGCGACCGGTTTGGAGATATCCATATCATGCAGGGTGTAAAACATGAGGATGATCTTATCTGGCGGCGACAGTATGAGGTTTGGTCCAGGGAGCAGGGTGTCAATGTTCAGCTGGCTGCTGATATGCCCGGCAAGGAGTGGCCCTGGCAGCAGGGGCTGGTCACCGAACTGATAAACACCCTCGATCTCAATCTGGAGAAGACCATTTCCATGCTCTGCGGACCCGAATTGATGATGTTGGCCGCTATTGCGCAACTGCGTGATCTGAAATTGGATGACCAGCGGATCTGGCTCAGCATGGAGCGGAATATGCAGTGTGGTTTTGGACAGTGTGGGCACTGTCAGGTGGGGCCGAAGTTTGTCTGTAAGGATGGGCCGGTTTTTTGTTATTCGGATGTGGCGGACTTTTTGGGCGCCAAGGGTTTTTAATCTGGTGAACAGCACAAAACCAAAACTCGCCGTACATAAATTCAGCTCTTGCGACGGCTGCCAACTCGCCTTGCTAAACCTTGGTGAAAGCTTGCTCGAGTTGCCGAAATATGTCGACATTACCCACTTTGCCGAAGCCGGACCCAATAATCCCAACGCCAAGGTTGATATTGCACTTGTCGAAGGCAGTATCTCTACTCCGGCTGATGTGGAAAGGATCAAGCAGGTCAGGGAGAATAGTGCGTATTTGATTGCTATCGGTGCCTGCGCCACCGCCGGTGGTCTGCAGGCGCTGGCCAATCTTGCCGATCGTGATGCCTGGATGGCGGCGGTCTATGCGCAGCCGGACGCTATCGAGACACTGGGTTCATCCAGCTCTATTTCAGAACATGTCAAAGTCGATCTGGAACTGCACGGCTGCCCGGTCAATTCACAGCAAGTGATTGCAGCCCTTGCCGATCTGCTCGCCGGAGTGAATCCGGTCATTGAGCGGCAGCCCCTCTGCATGGAGTGCAAACGCAAGGGTGTGGTCTGCACCATGGTGACAAAAGGTGAGCCCTGCATGGGGCTGGTGACGCGGGCTGGTTGTAGTGCGCTCTGCCCGAGTCTGGGACGTGCATGTTATAGCTGTTATGGACCTGCAGAGACGGTTAACGATGGTGCGCTGGCGCAACGTCTGCAATCGTTGGGATTGACACCTGAAGCCGTTGCGCGGCGCTTCCTCTTTATCACCAGCGCTACACCGCCATTCAGAGATGCTGGTCTGCGGCTCAGGCAGCCACCTTTGGAGACCGATGAGTAAGTCGATGGCGAGCAAACGAGAGATTCATATCAATGTTCCGGTATTAACCCGCGTGGAGGGTGAAGGCGCCCTGGAGTTCGACGTAGTGCATGGGGTTATCCAGAAACTGAACCTGCGTATCTTCGAGCCTCCCCGGTTGTTTGAGAAGTTTGTCGAAGGCTATGAATATGATCAGGTCATCGACATGGTGGCGCGAATCTGCGGCATCTGCCCGGTTGCCTATCAGATGAGCGCGGTGCAGGCTTTTGAGCGGCTGTTTGGAGTCGATCCAGGAACCTGGGTGCGGGATATGCGCCGGGTGATGTATTGCGGTGAGTGGTTGCAGAGCCATGCGTTGCATGTACATCTATTGGCCGCCCCGGATTTTTTCGGCTTCGAGAGTGCCATCGCCATGGCAGAGAAGCACCCTGAAGTGGTGCGCAGGGGATTGAGGCTGCAAGGGTTGGGTAACGACCTGATCACCCTCTTCGGTGGCCGATCGGTGCATCCCGTGGGCGTGCGGGTGGGTGGTTTTTACAAAGCGCCGGCGCAAGCGGCAGTGGCTGACATGGTGAAGCAACTCGAAGAGGCGCTGCCCCAGGCGGAGGCATTGGTGCGTTGGTGTGCCGAACTCGATTTTCCCCATGATGAACAGGCCTTCACCAGCGTCGCCCTGAGCGAACCGGGAGAGTATGCCATCGGTAGTGGCCGGTTGGTCTCGGGGCAGGGACTGGATATCGACATCAGCCATTTCGAGAGCCATTTCGAGGAGTTTCAGGTGCCTCACTCCACTGCCTTGCATACACAGTTGGAGGGGCGACCCTATCTTACCGGCCCATTGGCGCGCCTCAATCTGAACTTCCGCCAACTGCCCAAACCTGTGCGTGCGGTGATGGAGGATTGTGGTATCCATTTTCCAAGCCACAATATGTTCCACAGTATCCTGGCGCGGGCGATAGAGATCCATCTCGTCATTTACGAGGCGTTACAGTTGTTGCAAGCGTATGAGCGACCCGATGTTTCGGCGGTTCAGGTCAGGCCGCGGGCGGGCACGGCCTTTGGTTGCACCGAGGCGCCCCGTGGTTTCCTTTGGCACCGTTATGATGTGGATGAGAGAGGGGATATTCGACGTGCCCGGATCGTTCCTCCCACCAGCCAGAACCAGGCGCGCATCGAACAGGATCTATGCGCCTCTCTGGAAAGCTTCGGGCTTGACCATGAGGACGATGCGTTGCGGCAACGGGCGGAACAGGTGATTCGCAACTACGATCCCTGCATCTCCTGCGCGACCCACTTTCTCAAGCTCAAAGTGTCTCGCTGTTGATACGTGTCATCGGTATAGGCTCACCCTTCGGGGCCGACCAGTTGGGGTGGCTGGCGATTGAGGCGCTGCAAGATGTCGCCCTTCCCGACATGGAATTGATCAGACTGGATCGTCCCGGCAGCGGATTGCTGCGCTATTTTGAGGATGTGGAGCGGGTTTTGCTCATCGATGCAGTCGCAACGGATAGCGAACCAGGCGAGGTCAAATTGCTGAATCCTGCTGATCTGTCCCAGTCATCCTGTCTGACATCGAGTCATGGTTTTGGGGTGGCGGAAGCCCTCGTTCTGGCCAAAACACTGGAGACGCTACCTGCCGAATTGTGGGTGGCAGGGATTGCGGCCGGAAGTGACCGTTCCAGCGTGCCGGATCTGAATAGACAGCAGCTACTCGACCTGCTGGCCCGCCTGATATAAATCGTCCCCAAAGCCTGGAAGTCAGTGTAGGCCCGATCAAGCATAGCGGATCGGGCATTCTTGAATGGATGGGGTTCCGATCATTGGCCAATCCCGGCAACAGATTTCCTCCAACTTGCCGCTAAATAGCAAAGATAACAAATACGGAGTTGGGAATGGCGCCGAAGACGATTGGGCGGTTTAAAATCGGCAAAAAACTGGGCTCGGGCAACCAGGGCACAGTCTACCTGTGTGCCGACACTGAACTGCAGCGCAGGGTGGCGATCAAACTGCTCAACAAATCCCTGCCGCAGGCGTCCTATCGCAGTGAAGCCCGTACCATGAGCAAGCTGCAGCACCCCAATATCGTCTCTATCTATGAGGCGGGGGAACACAAGGGAACCCCATTTCTGGTTTTCGAATATGTCGAAGGGCGACTGCTCTCCGATCTGATACGGGATGGCGGACTCGAACTGGCGCAGATAGAGAATATCTTCCAGGGACTGCTGGCAGGGGTCAGCCGGGCACATCAGGCGGGCATTGTCCATCGTGACCTCAAACCAACAAACATCATCATCAACGGTGAGCAGATGCCGAAAATTATGGACTTCGGTATTGCGAGGTTACTCTCAGGCGGCAAGGAACAGGATGAAGTACTAATCGGTTCACCCCGCTATATGGCACCGGAATACATCAGCAAGGGACAGGTTGGGCCGCAGGCGGATGTTTTTGCGTTGGGACTGATCCTGGATGAGATGCTGACCGGGATGCCGGTATTCAACGGCCGCAATCAGCAGGTCGTCCTCGACAATATTTTGAATATGGAGGTAAAACCACCCTCCCAGTTCAATCAGATGGTGGATGAGCGGCTCGATCGTTTTGTACTCAAAGCGTTGGAAAAAGATCCCGACGCCCGTTACGCGGATGCAGAGGATATGCTCAACGCTTTCGGAGCGCTGCGCAAATCCCCCGCCGAGTCTGAAGCGGTTGGCGATGCGGGTCACGGTACGGTGGATTTTCTCCTGCGCCGGATGCGCCGCAAGAGCGATTTCCCGGCCCTCTCCCAGTCTGTGCGCAGCATCAATGCCATGGCTCAGGTCAGCGATAAGGATCTGAATCAACTGGCCGGCGTTATCGTCAATGACTTCGCCCTCACCAACAAGATCCTGAAGGTGGTCAACTCCGCATTTTACGGCCGTTTTTCCGGCAAGATCGGTACAGTCTCCCGGGCGGTGGTGGTGCTTGGTATGCAGACTATCCGCTCCCTGGCGGCCTCACTGATCTTCTTTGAGCACCTGCAGGACAAAGAGCAGGCAGAACGGCTGCGGGAGATGATCTCCTCGTCACTGTTCAGTGCCACCCTTGCCAGTCAGGTCGCCAAAGATATCGACAACCAGGCGTTCGAAGAGTATTTCCTCGCTGCCATGTTGCATGATCTGGGCAAAATTCTGATCGCCTTCTATCTGCATGATGAGAGTCGTGAGATAGAACGGATGATGCAGCAGGAGGCGAAAACTGCGGTGCAGGCGGAACATGCTGTACTGGGAGTGACCTTTGAACAGGTGGGTATAGAGATTGCCAAACAGTGGAACTTTCCCAAGGGGCTGACAGCATCCATGGAGAGTTGGAATGATGACAGGAAACCTGCCACGGTTATCGAACGCAGGCGGATGGTGGCAGCCTTCTCCAAGGATGCAACGCAAGTAATGGCGGAACAGGGACTGGCTGACAAAACGGCGGTTACGACACTGATGCAGAAGTACAAGGCGGGGCTCGGCCTTGATCGACGCAAGTTCAAACGTCTGGCGGATCAGGCCCTGGAAGAGTTCCAGGAATTCAGTAAAGTGCTCTCCAAAGACATATCTCAGTCGTTTGTAAAAAAGATCAGTGGAGATGGTGCGGTACAGCAAAAGGCGGAAAAGCGTGCCGCTGCCAAAGCCAAATCAGCAGCGAAAGATGGCCTCGGGGAGACGCAGATCCTGAACGGAGAGTCTGCTGATAGCGCCGATGAAACAGCAGATACGGAAGCCTTCACAACCCCAGAAGATGCCGAAGCCCTTTTGATGGATGGTCTGCAGGAGGTAACCGGTTTGCTGGTTGGCCAACACAGTGTCTCTGAAGTTTTCAACGTGGTGCTGGAAACCATGTATCGTTCCATGGGTTTTCAACGTGTCCTGTTGGCACTGCATGATCGCGGCAAAGGAGAGATGGCAGGCCGCATAGGTTTTGGTGATGACGTGGATGAATTCGTCAAGCAGTTCAGATTTCCCATTAAATACAGTGTGGATGTCTTTCACGGAGTGATTAAAAATGCGGTGGATGTTTACATCGCCGATACCAGTGATAAAAAGATGCAGGCCGATATTCCAGACTGGTACAAGCGCATCTCCGATGCGGGGTCCTTTCTGCTCTTTCCCCTGGTGGTGAACAAGCGGGCGCTTGGGCTTATCTATGCCGACCATCCCAATTCCAACGGTGTGGAGATAGATGCCAAGAAACTCAACCTGCTAAAGTCACTGCGTAACCAGATCATATTGGCTGTTCGGTCTTGAGATTACACTGGCTATTGCTCTACCGGCTCCAGGGTTTCTGGTGCAGACATCCTATCTGTTGCAAATTACAGTCGATGCAGGAAATTCCTGTACCGCTCCGGTTCTACAATCCAGTATCGCCCGGGCCGCCCGGAAGATAATCCTTCCGGTTTTTTACCATCGTCACTGACGATCAGGAGCGTCTGCTCCCCTCCATCGAGTGTTGTCAGAGTGATGCCTTCCGGCTGAACCATAATTCCATTTTCCTTGATCGGAAAAAAGCAGTGGATCGGCTCAGGTTCATGATTTTTGCTCCCCTTCCAATACCACAACAAAAATTTTGCTTTGTCATTGGAATAGGGGCATTTGAATTTGTCATCTCCATTAATCGATTTGCCGCTGACGATCAGATACCCTTTGTTATCTGCCATACAGGTCATGGCACGAACGCCGCCTCCTCCCAATTTCAAGGCGTAAATGTTTTCGTTATTTTGATTGATTTTTATGGCATGAGAATTCGTTTCAAAGGCACCGAGTAGCCCCTCGGTAGACACGACGAAGGCTTTTCCATCCATGGTGGGACCACGCAATCCGATCAGCAATTCTTTCTTGTCTTTGTGTACCGCAAGGCCTTCAATATTGAATTTCTCTCTGGAAAAATCTGAACTGTTTAGCTTCGGAAACGCCGTTTTTAAAGCCTGTTTGATGCGCTTTTTGAGTTCATAGTCTCCGCGTGCGGCTATTGGTTGGGAGTTGAATCCATTCGCATCCATCTGAAAGCGGATGAGATGTCTTATTTCCGGATCATTATCCGAATAGGAGGTGATAGCATAAATATACTCCCCCAACAGGACTACCCCTTCCAGATCATCGACTTTCGGCATGTTAGGAGGAGACGGAAGATGTTTCGCAGTTAGAACTCCCGATGCATGGGCCAACAGATAGAATGCTGTGTCCGGGCTGGAATCACTTACGACCAGGAATCGATCCTGTTCCAGCTCGGTAATTCCGGAGGGTTCGGTTAGAATATCCGTGCCGATGAATTCCTGAAATTGAAGGCTCACACTCTTCTCCTCATCACTTCCTGAAAAATTAGCCAGCATTGATGCCTTTTTGAAGTGACCTTAAGCGTTAATACTATTCCACAATGATAGGATAGTTTGGAGTAGGGTTAAGCGGACACGAATAGACATATTTTCCTGGTTTCAGGATGATTTGATAACTTTTTGTACTCCCTGTAGTCAATCCGCCACCTGATACACTGGGTAAAGTTATCTTTTGAAGACCAACTCCACGCAACCAAAAGCCCAGCGGATAGGGGACATTCTTATTCGTTATCCTGAAATTATATTTTCCAGGCTTGAGTTTCATCGGTTTGACTGATTTGAGGCGTTCAATGCCGCTGTTTTTATTGATGCTTTTGCAATCATTTTCACCTGTTGTTTGAAAGTGATGATCTTTCCCTTCCGGTTCTAAAAATTGGCATCCCGTTTGAGTCAATTCAATAATATTAGGTAACTACTCACCCCCATCCGCATAAAGCTGACCAGAAAGCGCCAACTGAATAGCGACCAGCGGATTGTATCCCTGATTCGCCATGGTCTGTAAGTAGCTGGAGATACGGCAATCGG
>JAESPD010000096.1 GCA_016756855.1 gamma proteobacterium endosymbiont of Lamellibrachia anaximandri
ACGGGTGCAACCGCCAACTACACGGTGACTCTGCAGGTGACGGATAATGGCGGTACCCCTGCCAATCCCGATCCGGCCATGACAGACAGTGATTCGCTGAATGTTGAAGTGGGTACCTTCCAGGTACCACCGGTTCCGGTAACCAACGGTCCTTGGGCCGCGATTCCTGGCGTTCCGGTAACCTTCGACGGCTCGGCATCCTTTGATCCGAACCCTGGTGACACTATCGTCTCATACGAGTGGGATCTGAACGGTAATGCTGTCTTCAACGAAGTGCCTGACGACGGTACCCCTGTAACAGCAGGTGATTGGTCCGTGGTGACCAAGACCTTCCCGGCTCCAACCTCTGGTGTGGCTACATTGAGGGTGACCGATAACCACGGCGCCTCTGCTGCCTCCGATGCCGAGTTCATCGCAGTCGGTCTGGCCTATGTGACCAACTATGAGAACTGTTGGGTTACCCGCACGGGTCGTTACACCTACCACTACGGCATGATCATTACGGTTGAAAATATCGGTGACGCAGAGATCCAGAATCTGGAGATGACGCTGACCGGTGTGCCTGACAACCGTACGATCATTGACGATACGTCACTCCTGGGTACCCTGGCTCCCGCTGCGCAAGCAGTGACTGCCTGTGATCCTGGCGCCAAGACTGCCGATATATCGACTATTCTCAACCGCCGTGTTCCCTTCGCTGGAATCTGGGAATGGAAGGCTGAGTTCGACTCAGACGGCACTCACTATGTAATTCCAAACCTGCCGCCTCTGGCGCCGTAAGTCTGGATGACCGGGGGCCAGGGAGGCCCTTCAAGTGAGAAACTACAAACCCGCCCCGGCTGGAGCCGGGGTGGGTTTTTATTGGCAATGCGGGGGAGATAGGCGCATTATCCTGCTTATGAAGATGCAAAATATCATAACGGTTGGGGCAGCGTTTGTGGCTGTATTGATGCTCCTTGATCTCTTCTCAGGGGATGAGGAATCTACTGACGGTCTGGAGGGTATTCAGCCGGTGCAGTTACAGGAAGATGACACGCCGGGACCTGCCCCCTTCCCAGTTGCAGATGAGCGTCAGGTCATCGAGATGTCGCCTCTGGAGGCGGAGTCGCCAGCCCCGGTAGAGAAACCCGATGTCACGGACCAGGAAAAGATATCTCAGTCCGCAAGTGGTCAGGTAGTTGCAGAGCAGGTCAAGGGTGGAGAGTCAGAAGAGGTCTCCTTCGAGACTTACCTGGGCAAGGTGCAGGCCGATGCCGAGATCAAGGAGATCGCAGAAGAAGCTTTAGAGCGCTACAAAGGTGAGATATCGGAATTGACAGACCGTTTTTTGCAAAGTGGTGGTTATTACAACGCTGATGACGAACTGGTCTACCCAGAGGGCCTGCCTGAAGAGGCCGTTCATAAGCTGGAACTCATCCAGCAGGAGATGTCCAATATCCGTGAGTCGATGAAAGTTCGACAGGAACACTTACGCGGAATTAAATATTAGCAGGCATTCAATCTGTCTCCCGGGATCTGATTCTACTCCCTGTAGGGTGTGCCGTGCGCACCATTGCGGCTATTGCCGCTTCGTTTCCGATAGCGCCGCCAGACAAGCCAGGTTACCACCGGCAGACCCAATGGAATCAGCAGGCCGGGGCCGAGAAATGAATCCGGCAGCAGGGTGGCGCCGTTGCCTGCCAGAACCAGGGAGATCACTCCGTTTGCGATGAGCGTGACCAGAAAAAAGTGCCGCAGTGACATGCCTCCCGCCCCGGCGGCGAAGGCGACCGCTTCTGCCAGCACCGGTACCGGCCGGCTGATGGCAAGTATGACGAGCGTTGGTGCCTCGGGCAGCTCTCTGTCCGGTCTGGAAAACAGCATGCGCCCGGCCAGCCAACCGAACGTATTTCCCAGCATCAGTCCAATCCAGCACCAGAGCCAGCCGGGGACAATACCGAGACGGGCGCCGAGCATGGTGCCTACGATGCTCGAAGGTATCGGCAGCAGGATATCACTGGCCAGCAGGCCCGCCCCGGTCAATCCGAAGTAGAACGCGTTGTCATCGGTGGCGGAGAGCCACTGCTCCCCTGGAAGTTCCCCGATCACCACGAAGGGGATGATGGGAATCAGCAGTGCCAGGGTGATGACAAGGATCTGTTGTTTATGAAGTCGCATGGATTTGTGAATGGCTGAAAATTACTTCAGTCTAGCGGATTGGGTTAGAATCTGACAGATGGAAAAATCCTGTAAACAGCACTGCAAGGAGAATGGAGTGAGCCAGTCCAAAAAAAACATGCAGGGTTTGAGTCCCGCACCCTTGATGCAGTTGTCGACTGCCTATTGGGATTCACAGACCCTGCTTACCGCCAATCGAATGGGGCTGTTCGATCTACTCTCGGATGGTGCGAAAACGCTGGAGGAGATTACCACCGCGCTGGGTACTCAGCCGAGACCGACGCGGCTGTTCCTCAAAGCCTGCGTCGGATTGGATCTTGTTGATGAGCGGGAAAGCAAATTTACCAATACGTCCTTGAGTCAAACTTTCCTTACCTCAGAAAGTCAGGCTTATCTGGGCAATGCACTCCGTTACAGCGACAATCTCTACACTACCTGGGGTAACCTGGAACAGGCGTTGAAAGAGGACAGGCCGCAGATGCCCCCTGAGACCTATACCGGTAACGACAAGGCGCAGACTCGTGACTTTGTCTATGGCATGCATGATCGGGCGTTGGGTATTGGACAGGTTATGGTCGAATTGGTCAATCTCTCCGGGAGAACCCGCATGATCGATGTGGGCGGTGGACCGGGCACCTATTCGGCGCTGTTTGCGACAAAAAATCCGGCGCTGCACTCCCGCGTATTGGACTTGCCTGAAGTGGTGGCGATAGCGGTCGAGATTGTTGAATCCATGGGAATGTCTGAGCGAGTCAAAACAGAGCCACTGGATTACATGCAGGATGCTTTTCCAGTGGGTAACGATGTTGTATTGATCTCTGGTGTTTTTCATCGTGAGAGCGAACAGACCTGCCGTGGCTTCATCCAGAGGGCCTTTGATGCCCTTGAGCCGGGCGGTATGCTGGTGGTGAACGATGTGTTTACCGATGCAGGCGGGAATAGCCCCCTGTTTGCCACTCTGTTCGGCCTCAACATGCTGCTGACAGCAGAGGATGGTGGTGTGCATGCGGATGCCGATGTGGCGGATTGGATGAAGCAGCAGGGTTTTACTAGTATAGAGAAGAGTCCCTTTCCACCACCAATGCCTCATCGGATCGTAACGGGAATCAAACCATGAAGGGAGAGAATATGTCTGGGAGTCAAATCAAAACCGCAGCAGTAGCCTTTTTCGTACTTGGCCTGTTTACCTTTTTCGGTACGGTTTTGGCGGAAGTCAAAACGCCTGATGCGGGACAGGCCGTGGTGCCGCCTCAAATCGGTGAAATGGATGACGGTTTGATGAAAGAGAAACCCCGGGTCGAGGATCTGGGGGGGGGCAAGTACCGTATCGGCAACATTCAGTTGGACAAGAAAGCGGGGCGTTTCAGCCTTCCGGGTGCCATGCTCTATTATGAAGAGGGTGGACCGATAGAATATATGGCAGTGATGAAGGGCGGATTCAAATCCTATGAGAGTGTGCTTGAAATGGATGCCAATGCCTTTGAATTTAATCTGGCATGTATCCTGATTGGCCTGGATGCCAAAGGTGTCCGACTACCTGAATATCATTTCGATACCAAGCCGGTAGAAGGTGATGCTGTGGATATTCGCGTCAGTTGGGAAGAGAAGGGTAAGCGGGTTGAAGTCGATCTGCTCGATCTCGTTAAGTTGCGCGGTGAAGCGCCCAAGGACGATAAAAAGCAGGTATGGAGCTACACCGGTTCCACCTTCATCGAAGGAGACCGTTATTTTGCCCAGATGAACGGTACGCTGATCGGCGTGGTCCATGATCCCGCAAGTATTATCGAACATCGCTTGGGTCTGGGACTGGAGCAGTGGGGTTTCGTCTTTATCGACGCTGAGCGTGCGCCACCCATCGGGACAAAGCTCGAACTGACGGTGCAACGAATCAATCACTAAGCATTGGATCCATTGCGGCGTGAAATAACCCGATGACAAAGGAGACATTGCGTGAACCCGGAAAAAGTCCTTTTTGGTTTCTTCATTGTTTTGGCCTTGACCCTCAACTTTGGTTTTTTTGTCGGCGAACTGGATAATCCGGATCACCATCATGTGTACGAGCTGTTTGCGGTGATTGTTGTTAACCTGGTTGCCACGGTGCTGAAATTCGGTGACCGGACGCAGATGGGGGCGGTGCTGCTTGCCACCAGCCTGGTGGCGCTGCTGCAGCTTTTTGCCGCTGCCCTGGTCTGGACCGTGGCGGAACAGATTACAACAACCGGACTTACGCCGGTGGTAACCGCCAGTATCGTCTCACTTTCCGGCGGCGCCATGCTGGCCAATGTAGTCTCTGTTGTGCTGTTGGTGATCGAAACGGTCATGTTGCGACGCTGACGGCTAATCCGTCATGCAAAACATCATCTTTCTGATATTTCGGCGCATGCGGGCGCCGCTGCTGGCCCTGATCCTCACCTATGCAATCGCAGTACTGGGTCTGGTGCTGATCCCAGGGCAGGATGCAGGGGGTAATCCCTGGCGCATGGATTTTTTTCATGCCTTCTACTTCGTCAGCTTCATGGCCAGCACCATCGGTTTTGGGGAGATTCCATTTGAGTTCACCAATGCCCAGCGCCTCTGGGTGACCTTCTCCATTTTTTTTACTGTTGTGGTCTGGCTCTACTCTATAGGTACCCTGCTGACGCTGTTTCAGGATCCCACTTTTCAACGGGCTTTGACTGAACGTCGTTTTACGGCCCAAATCCGTCGAATCCGCGATAGATTCTATTTGATTTGTGGTTATGGAGAGACCGGTAGTGCACTGATCCAGGCACTCACCGACCGCGATCAGCATGCTGTGGCCATCGATATACTTCAGGATCGGGTCAATCTGCTTAAACTGGAAAATCTGCGGCAATATGTGCCGGCATTGTGTGCCGATGCCCGCATGCCGATACATCTGATGGAAGCGGGTTTGAAGCATGCGCTCTGCTCCGGGGTGGTTGCACTGACCGACTCCAACGATGCTAATCTGAAGGTAGCCATCACCGCAAAACTGTTACACCCGGATATAAAAGTGATTTGCCGCGCGGATTCCCACGATATTGAAGCCAACATGGCCTCTTTCGGTACCGACTACATCATAGATCCTTTCGATACCTTTGCTGTTCATCTCGCCACCGCACTGCAGGCGCCTTGTCTCAACCTGTTGCAGGAGTGGTTGACAGGCAGGGAAGAGAGTGAGCTCAGAGATCCTATCTATCCTCCAAGTGATGGCTTGTGGGTGATATGCGGATATGGTCGTTTTGGCAAGTCTGTGTATGACCAGTTGCGCAAGGAGGGGCTGGAACTCGTTATTGTCGAGGCGGAGCCGGAGAAAACCGGACTTCCGAAAGAGCACTGTGTCAAGGGTCGTGGTACTGAAGCAGAGACCTTGCAGGAGGCCGATATTCAGCGTGCCGTGGGACTGATAGCCGGTACTGACCATGATGCCAATAATCTCTCGATTATCATGACGGCACGTAAGCTCAACCCGGATCTATTCGTGATTATGCGGCAGAACCGGCAGGATAACGATGCAATTATTGAAGCGCTGCAGGCCGATATGGTGATGCATCCCAGTGCCATTGTGGCGAACCGCATCCGTGTATTACTTGGAACCCCAATGCTGCACGAGTTTCTGCAGCTTGTTCTGTATCAGGATGATAGGTGGGCCTGTGAACTGGTTAGCCGCATTTCGGCACTGGTGACCTCGTATGCGCCGGATATCTGGGAAGTGACGTTTTCTGAGGAGACCTCCCACGCTATCTGCCAGGCTGTCCATGAGGGGAAGGCGGTAAGGCTTCGGGATGTGGTGACGGACCCTCGGAATCGCTCAAAATTACTTCCGTGTATACCTTTGATGATGTTGAGAAATAATGAACGGGTGCTGCTCCCGGAAATGGATGAAATGCTGCATCGGAATGACCGGATTCTGTTTTGCGGAGCACACTCGGCTGCAAATCGGATGGAGTGGACTCTGCAAAACGAACACGCATTGAGCTATATACTGACAGGAGAGGCTCGTCCTCAGGGTCTGTTGTGGCGCTGGTTGAAAAGAAAGGAGAGGGCATGAGTACGCTTCTGGAACGATTGCATCGCGATCACGCCATATTGAGACGTTTGCTTGATCTATTGAGCAGTCAGCTGGACGACTTTTTTGCCGGCCGTGAATCGAATTTTGATCTCAAGATCGAATTGCTGGACTTCATTGAGCACTATGCCGAGCAGATTCATCATCCCACTGAAGACCTGTTATTTCAGGTTGCAAAGAACAGGTGTTCAGAAGATGGGGAGCTGTTTGAGCGGATTGGTGATCAACACCCTAATCTGGAGGCATTGACTCACCGTTTCAGGGAGACCCTGGAGGGGGTGATTCAGGGCGAGGTGATGCCTCGGGAAGAGGTGGAAGTCCGCGGGCGTGAGTTTGTCGCTCTTCAGCGGCAACATATCGACCAGGAGGAGCAGGAGATCTTCCCGCTGTTGGAGAAGTGTTTGGCTGCGGAGGATTGGGAAACTCTTTTGACTGAGGTTCCTCTTGGTGAAGATGTGTTGTTCAGTCGGGAGGATTTTGCGCGGTTTCGTGGCCTTATAGAATTTCTTTCGGGTCATGGCAATGAGTGATTTCCGTTAATTGGTATTCGTCCAGAAACATCGTTGTAAAATCCCAAGGTCATAGAGATCGGAAAGGATTTATTGCAGATAACTTCAATAAATCAGATTCTCTGTGTTATAGAAAGTAAAGAATTCTGAATATTAGCCGATATGTTTGACGCCTGTGAATATCGTGCAATATGAGGTGCCTAAACCCAAATGAGATGTTGGCCGGGAATTCTGATCTTACTATTTGCGTGGTCGATCAACGCTGTTGCGTTGCCTTTCAGTGATGAAACCTACGTTGCAGACGAACATAACTCCGAATGGCACTTTAGCGGTACGAAGGTGAAATGTGAGCTGCGCCATGAGGTTCCCGGGTTTGGCACCGCTTATTTTCTGCGGCGCGCAGGTCAGACGCTTTCTTTACATATCGACAGCTTTCAGCCGACACCATCCACTGTTGACGCTGAGTTGCGGGAAGCCTCGCCTGCCTGGGTCTATGATGAACCGGATCAGTTGGTCGAATCCGTAACGCTGAACAAAGGGTTGCGCCCACTCCTGCTCAAGCGCAAACAGGCAACCAGAATATTGGCCTCACTTGATCGAGGCATGCTTTCCAGTATTGATTTCTCCGATTGGGATGATGCGCGCAAGCGCGTGCATCTACAGCTTTCACCGGTCTATTTCCAGGCTCCATATCAGGATTTCAGGAGGTGCCTGAAGCAACTGCCAGCAAAAGGTTTTGCCGACTATCGATTCACTGAAATCCTCTTTCCTCTGGATGTCCATGATCTGAATGAGGATTCCCGTAGGGTTATTTACAAACTTGCAGAGTTTGTGAAGGAAGATAAGGAGATAAAACGCATAAAGATATTCGGTCATGCGGATGATCAAGGCTCGAAAAAATATAATCTGAAACTGTCAGAGCGCCGTTCGAAAAGTGTTTCTGATTACCTGCTGGCGAGTGGTGTGGAGAGTAATTTGCTTATGAAATATCACTATGGCGAATCAAGGCCAAAAGTGCGCGGCCTTACAGAGCGGGCAAGAGCTGCAAACAGACGGGCTGATATCGAATTGGATAAATGAGGCCGGGAAAAGCTGGCTGTCAGTCAGCTTTTTAGAAAATTCAATCTGGCGTTTAACGAACAGGATATTAATTACTGAACTCTCTTCCCGGCTCAAGTCGGTACACGCCTGGCCGATAAACTCTATACAAAACCTGTTTTCGATAGATTTTGTACTAAAAAGTGGTAATGTTGTTGACTTATAAATAAGTAAGCGCTAATATACTTACATATAATTCGTGTCATGAGAGGTAGCTGACATGTCGATATTTTCATGTGGGACGTTGCGCGCTGAGGTAGTTGTTTCTATAGGCCTGTTATTGATTGGCGCAGTTTTCGTTACGCCAACGGTGATTTTTTCAGCTCAACTGGAATTTCCTGTTCTCTTTTTCCACTTCGCGGGCTTTGCAGCAATATTAGCAAGCCCAGTGGTTCTGCTTGTCACACTGCTCCTGTCACTATTTCCGTCTGTTAACGACAGACTCAATGAGTGCCAGCATTAGCGACAGTTTTTGCTTAGGGCCTGTTAACAGCAGGCCTTAAGCAAGTGTGGCACTCAAACCCATTCAGCCGGGTTCGCAGCTTCTGCAATTCAATACTCCATAGTTACTTACTGAAGTTTCACTGAAATTCTCACCATCCTGAAAGTTGGCACTCAAGCCACCATGCGTAAGAGGAGTGAGACGAAAGTATTTTCCCGGGGATTGCGAGGTTTGGGCCAAA
>JAESPD010000097.1 GCA_016756855.1 gamma proteobacterium endosymbiont of Lamellibrachia anaximandri
ATAGCTGCTCATGATCTTTGATCCTTTGCATCGCATTGGATCAACAGCATAGAATCAGAAAGCTATGTTGTCAAGCTTCTATTGGTGCAAGTTTGTTAATCTGGATGGTGGGGGGGTGAGTAGTTACGATTTTTGTATAGATATATTCAATAGATCTAATATGGCATATCAGAGCGATATTTGGAGTGATGAGGAGATCACGAGCTTTTTGTTGTGCTGTAGCAATGTAGTTAAAAGAGCCGCGATAGTAACTGTGTCATTTTCATTCGGCTATTCAGGAACTATAGACGATACAAGAAGGCTGTCTAAACGTGTCGTGAATAAATTTAAATCATTGAGAAGTTAACTCCTGTCATTGAAAAACACCAACCCATAAAGTCCAATAATACACAGATTACATGATCATGAAGCAATCAATTGGAGGTTATTATGTTTCGTTACCTTTCAGATAAATTCAATAAATTAGGCGGATCTTCGAAAGAACAATCAAAACTTGAAGCAACTATTATTTGCAATCGCTCGAATACTGCCTTTGTATTACTGAGTATAATTGATTTCAATGAAATTAATATAGATGCATACGCCATACTTCAAAAGCTAACAAATACAAGAACAATGGATTATGAGAATGTAGACAGATTGAGTGATGAATTACAGATTATTAGGGCGCGTCTTGTTGGACTGGAAAGGGAAAATGATATAGTAGAGTATCTTAGTAGTAACTCTAGTGGCAGCATTATGCCCGTAAATACCGAAGAGGAAGAAGAAAGCGGTTTTAGAAGATTTCTAAAAAGCAATGATCCAGAGATTTTACATATGTATGGAGCAACTCTATTTTCTTCTGGTGATTATATATTAGCCGAAGAATTCATGAGAAAGGCAATTGATCTAGGAAGCCCAAATGCCCTATACACTCTATCACTTATGGCAATACGAGGATTGGTAGCAACAGACGTAGTAACATTATATAGTTGGGTCTACCTGGCACATCTAACAGGGCACGAGCAAGCCTCAGAAACATTAAAGATTATTTGCCAACACATGACAGATGCGCAGATACGAGAAGCAGAAAGAATTGGTGACAATCAAAAGGATACGTATTTAAAGCTAATTAGTTCAAATTCGTCTCCTAATGAAAGTGAATAATTTATTAATGTTACATACACCTCTATTCTTAACACCATTGATAATCAGGTTAGTGGAGAAAAAATTCCTAACAAAGCAAATTCTTGTGCCGAGCTAAACTCGGAGCCTCGGAATTCCCAATAAGGGATGAAATTGGTTAGTGTTACCCAGTGGGTGCGTGTCGAAAGATACAAGTCCCATCTGCCTAAAGCCTGGCCGGCGGGGCAGTAGTGAAACTTGAGGGCAAACCCGGTGACGGGAGTCCGAAGCCAAGTGGATCAAGAACGGAGGGTCAGTATTGAATCCCGAAAAATGTATAGTTGTGGTCACTGGATAAACCTGATTGCTCGAGAGTGGTCAGGGGAAAGCCGACAGACTGGATTTTCTGGAAGGCATCAGACCTGAATGCGCAATGGCAAGTATTCAGGTCACCACCGGGATCTTAGACCTGGTCATCTGTTTACGGGGGTAGCCCTGGAACTCGGGAGGGCCGAAAGCTTCCCTGCTGGAGCAAGGTACAGGAGCAGCCTTCACCAAATACTCCAGGCATCGGCGAGCCGCCCTGCTTGTCGGTGAGTCCATTGGCAACGATGGAAACACAAACCCAAGGGCAAAAGCAGGGTACCGTGGAAGGATAGCGAACAGCGAACGACCACGAGAAGAGCGTTCGGCAGTCTTAGCGGATCGTAGTACCGATGGTTAGCGACGTAGCGCAAACCGGGAAGGTGGGGAAGTGATGCTCAAGCGACCCACTGAAGGGAAGGAGAAGCAGGGTATAACGAAGAACTGAAAGGAACTACGGGAGATACCTTGAGATCACCAACCGTATTAACGCAACTTCAGGGAATTGCACAACAGGCACGTCAACATCCAGAGCGGGTGTTCACCACCCTTGCTCATCGTATGGATGTGGACTTTCTGCGCGAAGCCTATAGAAGGCTCAACAAAAAGGGAGCACCCGGACTCAACAAGGTTACCGCCGCAGATTATGGCGAGCACCTCGAAGAGAACCTTGCCGACCTGCACCAACGGCTACGTAGCGGAAGCTACAGAGCACCGCCGATAAAACGCGTGTGGATAGAAAAGGAAAACGGAAAGAAGCGCCCCCTTGGCATTCCCGAATTCGAGGACAAGATCGTCCAACGAGCCGTGGAAATGCTACTCAGCGCCATCTATGAAGAGAAGTTTCACGACTTCTCCCACGGCTTCCGCAAAGGTCACAGCCAACACAAAGCACTCCACGAGCTGCGAGAGCAATGTCGGCAGCTGAACATCAACTGGATATTGATAGCAGATATAACCGGCCTATTCGACAATATTGACCATCAAAAACTGCTCGGATTCATCCGACGCAGAGTCAACGATGGGGCAATACTGCGACTGATCGGAAAATGGCTGAACGCAGGCGTGATGGAAGAAGATCGGCTGGAATACCCTGACAAGGGTACGCCACAGGGTGGGGTGATCTCACCCTTACTCAGTAACATCTTCCTCCACTATGTTCTTGACGACTGGTTTGCCAAAGAAGTGAACCCCAGGCTGAAAGGAAAATGCTTCATCATCCGCTGGGCAGATGACTTCATTATAGGCCTACAACAGGAAACAGATGCCAACCGGGTAAAAGAAGTTATTCCAAAACGGTTTAACCGCTTTGGACTGGAACTACACCCCGACAAAACGGCCCTGATTCGGTTCGGAAGACCGCCAATGAATGCCAAAAGCCAGCAGAAAAGTGGAACATTCGATTTTCTTGGGTTCACCTACTACTGGGGTAGAAGCCTCAAAGGGTATCCCGTCATCAAGAAAAAGACGGCACGCAAGCGGCTCAACCGTTATCTGAAAATGACGTGGAACTGGTGTAAGGAAAACCGGCATGATCCCCTACGGGATCAATACCAAATTCTCTGTGCCAAACTACGCGGCTACTACCAATACTTTGGCGTTAGAAGTAACTACAAAGCCCTAGAAGCGGTGTATGAATACACAGAGAAAGCGTGGCGCTACTGGCTCAGTCGGCGTAGCCATAAAGGGAAGGTCTTGTTTGAAATACTACAAGAGACCTTTCCATTCCCTAAGCCAAGAATAGTACACAATATCTAATGGCCAGAGCAGCAAACGTTATGCGCCCATCGGGGTGTCGCCTGATGGGTTCCTCTTTCGGAAATGTAAGAGGATCGAGGAACCGGATGAGGGAAATCTTCACGTCCTGGTCTGTGGGGAGAGCGCCGGGTGACCGGTGCTTTTACCCGGAACCTGACCCCAAAAAGCGGCGTTCCGCTACGCTCCTCTCTGCTTTTAGGGTCAGGTGAGCTTCGGCGTTATGTGTGTAAAAACTTAGATTCAACATCCATATTTTTATGAAGTATACGAATAACTATAATTTTACTTTTTGAGCCTTCACGGTAAAAAATAATATGACTACCCTGAGGAAACTTTCTGTAGCCTGGTTTTATGTAATCACACTTTTTTCCAACTGAAGGAGTTTCGGCTAAAAAATGGAAGCCATCATCAAATTGCTTAATGTACAAATAACGCTGGTCTCGACCCCATCGTTTTTCTGTAAAAATAGCAATTTTCCTAAGATCTTGTTTGGCTTCACGGGTTAGTTCAAATGCTTTCATCCATCTACTTCGCTATCAAGCTCTGCCATGAAAGCATCATATTCATAATCAGAAATACCGCTTTTCTCTCCCTTATCGAGTGCTTTTCTCAAAGTTTGAAGTCTTGTTTCTGTGTTTTCAAGCATTCTAAGGGCTGCTCTCACAACTTCACTAGCAGAGCCAAATCGTCCGCTTTCAACCTGGCCGGCAATAAAACCATCAAAATGCTCACCCAATGTTACACTCGTATTTTTAGCCATAATACACCTCATCTATACCAATATATACCCAATTGTGGTACAAAACACATAACAAGGCAAATTCACATGGAAAAATTTAACCTGCGCTCCTTCGTCGCTACGGCTAAATTTCCCAGTGATTTGCGACGTGTACGAGGTCAAAAGATCTCTCTACTTACAAGGTGAAAGTCCTTGTTCCACCAACTGCTCTTTCAGGTGGATAGGCTGGGGGCGGGTCGGTGCAGTAATGTACCGGCTGAACTTGCCCTGACAATGTGCCGAGGAGGCCCATAAGAAATAGTGACTAAGGTGAGGAATGAGGCACCGGCAAATGGTGAAAGCCGTCGGCAACAGACTTCCCCGCACCTATCTGACACTGTGGACATGGGTTGTATTCAGCCAGGGGTGCTAGCCAAACCCGCAGACCGAAGCATAAAGCGAATGGTGCAGCCTCGTGAAATCACGCCGGACAACGATAGCTGAAAGAGTCCGGTTAAGGGATAAACTCTCCGAAAGGAGGGCTACACGCCGACCCTCTACGTTGCTGGGGAAGGCCGTGCCGACAGGGGATAGAAAGGGCAAGTGAACCTGTTGGGGACCCGGGGTAATGCCATCGGTATGTGGCAAACAATAGGGGACGCACCACGTTTTCCACCACGTTTTCAGGTAAATTGCGAGATTCCGCTTCGTGCCTTAGCGGCTATTCAGAATCTGACACTCTCTGCCGGATTAAGTCCGAACCACACACATAAAAATCTAACGACTGTGTTTCTCTCCAACCGAAGAAAACGTCTCGTTTACCGCTGCCCCTTTTGCATTTTTTCCACGCCGCCATGAATGAAAATGCTTGCTCAAACGCAATAGACCGGTGGGTGCGTGGGCACGCTTCCAGTTCCCGGCAACATACTTGTTGGCTTCGGCCAGGGTCGGGTAGATGTGGATGGTGTCCAGGATCTTGTTGAGGCCGATGCTATGGCGCATGGCCACCACATACTCGGCGAGCAGATCTCCGGCGTGCTCGCCCACGATGGTGACGCCGAGGATCTTGTCCTTCTTCGGCACCGTTAGCACCTTGATCATGCCGTGGGCCTCCCCGTCGGCAATAGCCCGGTCGAGATCGTCGATGTCATACAGCGTCACTTCGTAGGCAATGCCGCGCTCCTTTGCTTCGAGTTCATTTAAACCCACCCGTGCAACCTCCGGGTCGACGAAGGTGGCCCATGGGATAACCGAGTAGTCTGCCTGAAACTTTTTGAAGGGATCGAACAGGGCATTGACTGCCACGTACCATGCCTGGTGAGCGGCGGTGTGGGTGAATTGAAAGGAACCAGCCACGTCGCCTGCGGCGTAGATGTTTGGGTAGATCGTTTGCAGGAACTTATTGGTCTCAATGGTGCGACCGGCGGGGATTTCCAACTCTTCCAAGCCGAAGCCCTTCAGGTTGGCTGCACGGCCTACCGCCACCAACACAGCATCGAAAGGGATGCGTACTTCCACTCCCTCGTTTTGCAGATCTTCTACGATCAGGACTTTCTCACCGTTTTCTATCAGGAACTGTTTTGCCTTGTGTTCCAGCAGTACATTGATGTCTTCGGAACGGAAGCGCTGGATGACCATCTCCGACACCTCCGGGTCTTCGCGGATCAGAAGCCGGGGCCGTCTTTCCACCTGGGTGACTTGTGAACCCAGGCGGGAGAAGGTTTGCGTCATCTCCGATCCGATAGGACCTCCGCCCAGAACAAGCAGACGTCGTGGGCGTTCACACAGCTCCCAGATATTGTCTGAGGTGAGGTAGCCGATCTCATCAAGCCCCGGAATCGACGGCACAAAGGGTCTGGCTCCGGTGGCGATGACGATGTTGCGAGTTGTAAGGGTTTGCATGCCCTCTGCCGTTTTGATTTCTACTGTCCAAGGTGAGGTGATCTTCGCCTCGCCCTGAATCACATTCACGCCAAGTTCGGTATAACGATCCACCGAGTCGTGGGGTTCGACCCTCTTTATCACACGTTGCACACGCTCCATTATCCCGGCAAAGTCAAAGTTAGCACGGGCCTCGCGGATGCCGAACTCTTTGGAACGAGACATGTGGGAGAGTAGCTTGGCCGAGCGGATCAACGCTTTGGAGGGCACACACCCGGTGTTCAGGCAGTCGCCACCCATCTTGTGTTTTTCGACCAGCGTGACCTTTGCCTTCAGCGTCGCCGCGATATAGGCGGTCACCAGCCCCGCTGATCCCGCCCCAATTATCACCAGATTACGATCGAATGTGGAGGGCTTCTGCCATTTCGCATAAACCTTTCTGACCTTTAACCACGCCATGATCTTTTTGGCGACCAGCAGGGAGACGCCAAGCAAGGAGAGTGAGGCAAGGAGAGCGGGTGAAAGGATGTCAGTCAGTGACTCTACAGTGAAAAAGGCGCCGATGAGGGCGAGGATCCCTAAGGCGAGCAACGTGCGGGGCGTGATTTCCACTTTTTTCTCTCCCTGTGTGCTTGGTCAGTTATGGTCCCTCTTAGTCGTCGGTTAGGAAAAATGCTTACAGACTGGTTTCCGGACCGTGCTTGATCTGGCAGATCATGCATCGTTCAGTAGAGAAAGGTTTTTCTTAACCGTGAGTGTCGTACGTAGTATCGGTCGAGTAAGGAAATAGCACTCTCGTGCGACCAAGTCGTGTACTGTTCTGTGAGTCTCTCATTGGAGTAAATAAAGGGCATGTGCTCGAATATTTATTATCTTACGATGAACTCGGTGGAATACCTGTTTCAAGATAGAAAAGACTACTGGACATCAATATGAAAACCTTCCTGCTGGTCTGTCTGCTGAGCGGCCCTGTCATCCTTTATGCAGCGTCGCTTATTGTTGAACATATCTCTATTGATGGCCTGTCCGGATGGGAGAGACACAGTTTTAAAGGTCATACGAGTTATCAACTGATCGAAGAGGATGGCAAACAGGTGGTAAAGGCGGAAAGCATAGGGTCTGCGTCTGGACTGGTGAAGAAGATATCTATCAATCTGGACAAGACACCGTACCTCAATTGGCGTTGGCGGGTAGCTGGTGTGTTGGACAGTCCAGATGAACGTAGTCGGCAAGGCGATGACTATCCTGCAAGGGTTTACGTAGTGAAGGAGGGTGGTTGGGCGCCCTGGCGTACCCGCTCAATCACCTATGTCTGGTCGAGCAGTCAGGCAGAGGGCAGTGTCTGGCCAAGCGCCTATACCGATCAATCAATGATGCTTGCTGTGCACTCAGGTGTTTCGGATGTGTTGTTGTGGAAATCGGAGCGACGTAATCTGAAGGAGGATTTTAAACAACTGTTTGGTCAGGATGTTCATCAGATCGACCTGATAGCACTCATGACGGATACGGATAATACTGGTGAAAAAGCGACAGCCTGGTACGGTGATATCTACTTTTCGTCGGAATGAGGTACCTGATGAGTTGGAAGGCAGTTGTGACTCCGTGACTGAATCTTGGAATTTCTAAGCAGAATTGGATTAATGAAAAGGCCTGAATTCATACTGAAGATTGGCCTTGTCCTGGCTGTTGTTGTGTTGCTCTATTGGGCTGAGTCCTATTATGAGATCAGCGATTTTATGCAGCCTGACAGGATCAGTCAGTGGCTGAATAACGCAGGACCTATGGCGCCACTATTGTTCATTGGTGTGATGGCGTCCGCTGTGGTGATAAGTCCGATTCCCAGTTTGCCGTTGGATATTGCTGCCGGCACGGTTTTTGGCCCAATTGCCGGAACCCTGTACGCGTCGGTCGGCGCGTTGTTGGGGGCGATGATCAGTTTTCTTATTGCCCGTTTTTTTGGGCGTGATCTGATAGAGCGCCTGATAAGTGGCCACATCAATTTCTGTACACTCTGTTCCGACAGATTGCTGACGAAAATTGTTTTTTTCTCCCGGCTGATGCCTATGATCTCCTTCGATATCGTCAGTTATGGCGCCGGATTGACAAAGATGTCATTGGCAAAATTCAGTATTGCCACCTATCTTGGTATGCTGCCGCTGACCTATCTTTACGTTACCTTCGGCACCGTGGTGGTGGAAGGGGGTGTTATCAGCTTGATTGCGGGTGTTGCAGTTGTCTTCCTGTTTTTCTTGTGCCGAGACTGATTGAGAAGAGCGATCTCTTTTCTTTGCGTAAATACTTCCAGCACACAGATACCCACCATCATTGATTATGCAGATGGTTACGACAGCCTGTCTCAAGTGGATGAGTTGTTGCTGTCGTCTGAGTGTTCTTTAAGAACTTTGCGGATTCGTTCCTGGGCCTCTTCGGGCAACTGCTTGTCCGTGGGTAAATCGCCACCTGACCATCCCCGGTGTAAAGCATGGCGCAGGTGCCTCATCTGTTTTTCGAAGAGACGGCAGCTGTCGCACATCCACAGATGAAGGCGCAGACCTGAATGGCACTTACTTTAGGATTAACATATTGATATAACAATAAAAAAGGCTGGTTCAGGTGATAAGATGCAAATCGCCAAACCCACACCAATCAACTCAGGAACCAGCCTTAATGC
>JAESPD010000098.1 GCA_016756855.1 gamma proteobacterium endosymbiont of Lamellibrachia anaximandri
TTTAGCCGGTGGAGTATTCACAGGGTTCCATGTAGTTCAAGTCGACGCCCTTCATGATTTGGTGATTTTTATTGATAATACAGTTGGTTATACGTATTTAGTTTGGTAACGTTGGGACACTAGTGACTCGTGGTCATTTTTCCCCATCGCCGCCGATCCCATTAAAGCCAGGCCCGGCATGGCGTCAGCAGCAGGTTGCACTTCAAATCCCAAGTGCCCCATCGGCTCGCCGTTGATCTGCGCCGCACCACCCTGAATAGAGAGGATCTCGAATGGGTAGAGGCCGATGTCGGCAAAGAGGTTGAATTGATTGTCCACATCCCCGGTCTGATACTCCACCCCTCCGCTGAGAGTGGTAATGGAGTTGTACCACTTTCCGTCCAGGCCAAACCGGTTGACGTTTGCCTTGCCCCAGTGGAGGGTGGAGGCGCTGGCATCGAGCAGACCCTGCTGCGGGTCGCTCCAGAAGACGTGCCCGCCAAGTCCGGTTACGCTGTCGTCTTCGAAGTTTCCCAGGGTTCTGTCGATCTGCAATGAATAGGAGCCGGAAAGGGGAAGGTTGTAGTCGTCCATGAGAAGATTGGCGTTGTCCGGAGTGAGCAGGCTGCTCACATTGTCGCCCACTCCATCCCGCTTGAGAGAGGAATCATCAGCCACCGCGATTGCCGTGACCATGAGGAGGGTCAGCATGCATAGTAGTCGATGTATTAATCCGGTTTTCACGCTCATTACCCTATCGCTGTTACATTGATGCTGCCTTGGTATTCCTCGAAAATATGCTGATTTCAGCGACTGAATTGCTTCCCGCAAGCAGCCTTTGAGTCTCAAGTGTAGCAGTCAAAATTGAGTCAGTTAGTGAACGGGGTCGTCAATTGGGAAGATTTCAGGGGAAGAGTAAGATTACTGTTTGAGCCGTGATCGGAAATGCTGCCGTGTATGGGCGGATAAAACCCGCGGCGTCTATATTGTGGCTGGAAAATCCGCTCTTGTGGCAGTACCTTATAGTACTGGCCCGGACTACGGTTCATTGCCAACCTGTGAGTTATTGTCGAAAAATGGGATCTTAGACATGACCGATGCCGACAAACTGGCCGAGGTGGCTGCCGTCCAGGAGGACATAATCACCATCGAGGTGCCGGAAACCGGTGGCCAGCCGCTGGTGAAGAATGAAGTGATCTATGTCCTGCCGCACAGGCAGGTCGAGGGCCGCCAGGAACGCCTCAAGGCAGAGGTGTTGCGGGTCGAGGGGCGCCGTGCAGTGGCGCAGGTCTTCGAGAGCACCCGGGCTGTCGGTATTGGTGATCCCGTGGAGCAGTCCGGCAGGATGCTTTCGGTAACCCTGGGTCCGGGCCTGCTGGGACAGGTCTACGATGGTCTGCAAAATCCCCTTGAAGGTCTCTCCATCAATTTCGGTAACTTTCTGCCCCGCGGCGTGGACCTCCCAGCCCTGGATCAGACCTCCCACTGGTCCTTCGTACCCTGTGTGGAGACTGGCGCGGTGCTGCGTGCCGGCGATACCCTTGGCACAGTGCAGGAGGGACGCTTTACTCACAAGATCATGGTGCCGTTCGGTGAACGGGACGAGGTGACGGTGAGCTGGATTCAGCAGGGCACCTTCACTGTGGATATTCCGGTGGCGCGTATCCGGGATCAAAAGGGTCGGGAGCGGGCAGTCACTTTGGCACAGGAGTGGCCGGTGCGCCGGGCGCTGCCTGAGCGGCTGACCCGGCGCGGCAGCAGCAAACGGCTCTTTCCCGATGAGCCTTTGATCACCGGGCAGCGTCTGATCGATACCTTCTTCCCCATTGCCCGCGGCGGCACCGGTTGTATTCCCGGCCCGTTCGGCGCCGGGAAAACCGTCCTGCAGAGTCTCATCTCCCGTTTTTCTGCTGTGGACGTGGTGATCGTGGTGGCCTGTGGTGAGCGGGCCGGCGAGGTGGTGGAGACCATCTCGGAATTCCCCAAGATGAACGATCCCCGCACCGGCGGCTCCCTGATGGATCGTACCATCATCATCTGCAATACCTCTTCCATGCCGGTGGCGGCGCGGGAGGCCTCGATCTATACCGGCATCACCCTGGGGGAATACTACCGGCAGATGGGGTTCGATGTGCTGCTGATCGCCGACTCCACTTCCCGTTGGGCTCAGGCGATGCGCGAGACTTCCGGGCGCATGGAGGAGATCCCGGGTGAGGAGGCCTTTCCCGCCTATCTCGATTCATCCGTGCGGGGTATCTACGAGCGGGCCGGCATGATGCAGACCAACGACGGCTCGGTGGGCAGTCTGACCATGATCGGCACCGTCTCGCCGGCTGGCGGCAGCTTCGAGGAGCCGGTCACCCAGTCGACCTTGGGCACCGTCAAATGTTTTCTCGGCCTGAGTGCGGAACGGGCCTACAAACGGTTCTATCCGGCTGTCGATCCCCTGCTCTCCTGGTCCCGCTACCATGAACAGCTGCGTCCCTGGTATGAGTCGAATATATCGCCGGGATGGAGCGACCGGGTGGCGGAGATGACCGATCTGCTGGCAAGGGGGGAGCGTGTCACCCAGATGATGCAGGTGACCGGCGAGGAGGGTATTACCCTGGAGGATTTTGTCTGGCAGCAGAAGGCCCTTTTCCTCGATATGGTTTTCCTGCAGCAGGATGCGTTCGACAAGGTGGATTCCAATTCTACCCTGGAGCGCCAGGCGGAGATATTTAAGCGGGTCTATGAGATTGTCGGTAATTCCTATGCCTTTGCCGACAAGGATGAGGCGCGCGGCCATTTCACCCGCTTGACCGGCCTGTTCAAGAACCTGAACTATGCCGACAGCGATGAACCCCAGTATGGGGAGTATATGAAACAGATTGCTGATTTGACTGATGCAAAGGCAGTTTCGCCCACTGAAGTGGCGTGATGTTGGTTGTGTGATATTCCGGCAGGTTAAATTTAAAGAGAACCCGAAATCTCCTGCTACTTAGCGTCCTTCCGGAAACCAATTGCCGTAGCCCGGATGGAGCTTGCGTAATCCGGGAACAGACTATGAATTAGCCACTTATCTTCCTGGATTCCGCTGTGCTTCATCCCGGCTATAATTATTCATTCGTTCCCGGACGGACACTGCTTAGTGCGGTTCAAGATATCTCCCTGCGGTTGAGATGACAAAAATGATATTTGTATACCGTCTCCAACATATCGCTTTGAAAAAGTACTGGTAGTTGCTATGCCTTGGTTGTACCCGATTGTTGCACTATTATTTCTCTCCGCATGTGGACAGGTATCGCGTCCGCAAATCGAAACGCCGGACCTCACGCCGCTCTTCGCAGAGATGTTGGAAACAACGAATAACCAACCCCCGGTCGATTACCTGCAGCAGGCCAAACCGATCCTGGAGCAGCGCTGTGTGGTCTGTCACGGCTGTTACGACGCCCCCTGTCAGCTCAAGCTGAGCGCTTATGAAGGAGTGACAAGAGGCGGCAGTAAGCAGGAGGTCTATGACGGTACTCGATTGATCTCTACCAATCTCACACGCCTCTTCGAGGATGCCAAGACAACATCGGAGTGGCGTGAAAAGGGGTTTTTCCCGGTTCTCAACGAGGCGGAAAAGAGTGCCAGGGCCAATCTGGAAAACAGTGTAATGGCCGGTATGTTGGCGCTCAAACAGTTGCATCCCCTGCCGGACGAAAAACGTCTGTCTGAGAGTTTTGACCTGAAACTGGATCGCGATCAGCAGTGTCCCAAGCAGAGCGAATTCGCGGGTTTCAGTGCCAGCTATCCACTCTGGGGCATGCCATACGGACTGCCCGGATTGGCGGATGATGAGTACAGGACACTACTCAACTGGCTCGCTCAAGGAGCTGGGCTGGGCAAGCGCAGGCCACTGTCGAACCAGATTCAGCAGCGGATTTCAGCATGGGAGGACTTTCTCAACGGTGATTCTCTGAAACATCAGTTGATGAGCCGCTACCTTTTCGAGCATCTCTTTGTTGCCAATCTCTATTTCGAGGATCTGGACAGGCGGATATTTTTCAAGCTGGTTCGCTCCGCCACTCCGCCGGGTGAGTCCATTGAACGGATCGTGACCCGCCGGCCTTATGACGACCCGGGTGTCGATCGGGTCTACTATCGCCTGGCGCGGGTGAAGACAACCATCCTGGCAAAGACCCACCTGCCTTACGCCTTGAGTCCAGCCCGATTGGTGCGGCTGAGCGAGCTGTTTATTCAGCCGGATTATCCCGTCATCCGGCTGCCCTCTTATGCGGTGAAGGTGGCGTCCAATCCCTTCATTGCATTCGCTGAACTGCCGGTGGACGCACGCTACCGTTTTTTACTGGATGATGCGCGCCACTTCATCAATGGTTTCATCAAAGGGCCGGTCTGCCGTGGACAAGTGGCCCTGAACGTAATCAACGACCACTCCTGGGTCTTTTTCATCGACCCGGATAGTCCGGTGATGCAAAACGAAGGCAATGCGCTGCTGCTCAAGGAGAGCAATAATCTTCGTCTTCCTGCACAGGATCAGAGTAATTCGATCCCGCTGCTCAGTTGGCTGAAGTACGCCAGATCCCGCAAGGCCTATCTGCAGGAGAAGCGGGAATACATGCGTGAGCAGTTTCCCGATGCAGCAGATGTCAAACTCGACCTTGCCTGGAGGGGCAATAGCAACGCGGCGCTGACGATCTTTCGCCATTTCGACAGCGCGACGGTCGTTAAGGGACTGGTGGGAGAGAACCCCAAGACCGCCTGGGCCATCGGCTATGCGCTGTTCGAACGGATTCACTATCTGCTGGTGGCAGGCTTCGATGTCTATGGCAATGCGGGACACCAGCTGAACACCCGCCTCTATATGGATTTTCTGCGTATGGACGGCGAATTCAACTTTCTCATGCTGCTGCCCAGAGAGGTGCGCAGGGAGCAGTGGGACTACTGGTATCGCGGTGCTCACGACAAGGTCAAGGAGTTTATCGACGAGCGCCATCTCAATTTTGATCAGGATACCGGGATCACCTACCAGACGGATGACCCCAAGTCCGAGCTGTTCGGTATGCTGAAGGATTATCTTGGTGAGAATAACGCATCCCGTTATCGGTTGGACAAGGCGCGCGATGGATTGAACATTACGACGCAGATGGAACGGCTGCAGGACCTGGACGGACAAACGGCCTCACTACTGCCCCAGGTCAGTTTCATGGAGATCAGGTTGAATGAAGGGGAGAGCCGCTACTTCACCCTAATCCACAACAATGCGCACATCAACATCACCCACATGTTCGAAGAGGAGAAGGCACGACTGCCGGAAGAGGATACCCTGACCGTGGTGCCGGGGTTCATCGGTGCCTATCCCAACAGCTTTCTCAGGATCGACCATGCGGGATTGCCACTCTTCATCGACCGGGTTGAAGCGATAAGCAATGAGGCCGACTACAGTGATTTGCTTGACCGGTTCGGCATCAGACGTACCAGTGACAGCTTTTGGGACTACAGTGACCGGCTGCATACCGCCTATAGAAAGACTGCCCCCGTTGAGTCCGGGCTGTTTGATTACAACCGGTTGGATAATCGATAGGCTAGATCCGATCTCCATCCGTCCCTTGCCTGCCCCAAGCATCAGCGTAACGTTCACGGTTCTCTGCCGATCACCTGCTCTTTGGGGATCCTGTCGGCGATAGTCCGGCCCAACTGCTCCAGCTCTCCGTAACCCTCCAGGCGTATACCCCGGTTACTCTTCAGCTTCAGCTGAATATGCTGCAGCGCTCCTTTACGGCGGTAGAAGGTGAGCATGGTGATATCCTTCACATCCAGTACCGATCTCTCACCATTGGTCCAGAATAAGACCTTATCCCCATCTGTCTCGATCCGGTGATCCCTTACCAGGCGAAGGTAGCGGTTGTAGCGGTAGTAGTTGATGAGGTTGCCGAGGACGACAAAGGCGGCCACGGACCATAACAGTACGCCATCATAGGTTTTGGGATACTGCATATGCCCGGTAACGATGGCGGCAACCAGCAGCAGACTGAAAAAGGCGCCCAGCAGGATATTTTTCTTGCGGATCTGAAGCGATGTTTCACTGACGGTATAATGCATAAGTTATTTTCGGTGAGATTGTTAATCAAAGTACTGGCGGTGCGGAGGGAGATGATCACCTTGCTTTTCCCCCTGACCGCTGTGAAATTTTGCTGGATTCACCTGCTGTTGGCAACTGTTCCATTTCGTCTTCGTTGTGTCCGGGCTGTGCAATTACAATCAATAGCTTGATCGGGCCAGCATTGACCTATGGAGTCGGCCAATAGCGGACTTTGGCTTTACCTGATCTGTGTGGTAGCGGAATCAGTTTCTCCCCTGTTGTCTTTCCACACCAGCTCCAGGGTATCCCCCTTTGCACCATCTTCGAACTCAAACTGTAAATAGGGGTTCTTTGATACGGAAATGCCTAACCTCATTGATACCTTCAGTTCTCCGTTATGTCTGCAGGTGACTTCCTGAATAAAGTGAGCCGGGGTCGTTTTTCCGGTCTTTTTGTCCTTTCTCAGTCCGGTCTCCATGGGGTGGTACATCAATGCCTTGGTAATTGTAATACCATTCTTGAGTCGTGCACGAAGTTTGATTGGTTTTCGATTCATCTTACCTGCCTCCAACTATGCTGAGAAATATTGCAAATACCAGTCACTCTTTAGCTACAGCCACCTGCGGTTACTTTGACGCTTCGCCTTGCCATATATAATTTTCCACCGGACTTGGCGACTGCAATGACGTCACTCGACTGGCCCATTTTGATGCGTATTGCCATCTTTGGTCTGACGCCCGGACCAGGATGAAAGATGCCGCATAATGGCCTCGGGTTCTTTTCCGCGAGCAAGGTAATGGATTCAACATCGGGGAGCTTTGCCTCCACGGTAACCTGAACTATTGCACCGTTAGCTGCGATATCCGGCGCCTTGATAAGGATGTCATCGGAAATTGCAATGGCTGAGCTTCCAAGTCCGTTCTGCAACGCATCAGAAACGCTTCTGGAGTCAAACGCTTTTTCATCCCAGGTGGCAAGAACAGCGCGGGGAGTCAGCAGCGCAAAGGCAGCGGCTCCGCCGGTCAGCCCAACAGCCAATGAGGTTTTCAGAAAGATTCTACGTTTAATATTCAGTGTCATCGTCTCAACTCCTTTTCATTTCATAAATGCTGCAACCCGGATCAATTGCCGCTATTCAGCTTGAATAGCTGTATTGCCTTTTTTCTTCGCCAGCGCTGTAACTGGGCGTCCTGTTGATAGCCTTTTTCCAATACCAGCTGCAGTGATCCCTCCATGCGAAAGCGCTGGGTTTCGGAGTCCAGGCGCATAACTTCCTCTCCAGCCTCATCAAAGAAAACGATTGCCGGGCTATAGGTGAGGTCCAACTGCTCAAACCATTGCGCTGGACTGATGCGCTTGCCCGCCGGGGTTATGAGCCGGGTGTTCGTGTCTGACGCGTCAAGCTGTATGACCTCGAACTCACCCATCAAATGACGAATGGGCTTATCTCTGAGAACCTTGTTGTGAAAACGCCTGCAGGCGCTGCAATTGGGCTTTTCAAACAGTACCATCAAAGGTTGTTTGGCCGGTCCGGCACGTCGGTCAAGAATATGGGGTGGCCTGGAAAACAGCGTATCGTCGGTAGTTATCCCTGATTCCGGCTTCGATGGTGAGGCGGCTGTTTTGCTGAAATAGCTGCGCAGGGGTTCACGCCGGTAATGCTGCCCCTCCAGGTAATCCAGAACCGTACGAAATTTGTCCGGCGGGTAATAACCCACAATTTTCAGCAGCTTATGCCCTTTTGCGCCGTAGAAGATCAGGGTGGGTGTATAGGCCGCCTTGTTGGCGCTGACAAACTCCTTAACGCGGTAGCTCCGTCCCGCAGGGTCGATCATCTCGTTATCATCAAAGATTTCCAGACCGACAACATCATATGCTCCCTGCAGGCGCTGGCGGATGTCCGGCAGGTCCAATGAATTCTGGATAAATGCCTTGCAGTAGCTGCAGCGGCGCGTGCTTATAAAGACCATGAGACCCTGTTTTCCAGCGCTGGTCGCCTCCTCCAGGTCTTCTCGAAGATCCAGGAAGCTTGACTTGAACCAGTCCGGAAAATGGACATCAACAAACACATCTTCAGCAAAGCTATCGCCAATCATCGTCGGCGTATCCTTGCTTACCCGTGCGAGCTTCTCTTCCAGTATTTCAATGAGTTCCAGGTTCTTGCTTCGATGCGACCAGTCCACTACTGAATTGCCCTGATAATCTTTAAATCCAGCCTGGCATCGGTTTTAAACAGCAGTTCAATGATGTCGCGTCGTCCGCTGCCTGCCGCCAGCATGAGAGCCGTGACTCCACCAGCATTGCGTTGGTTAACGTCGGCCCCGGCCTTGAGGAGTAAGCGGGTGATGTCAACAGGGGTCGCGACGGCAAGGTGCAGTGGGGTTCTGCCCAGCCGGTCCCCGGCATT
>JAESPD010000099.1 GCA_016756855.1 gamma proteobacterium endosymbiont of Lamellibrachia anaximandri
GCTATATCCGTACCACCCTGATCATCGGTCACAGTAACGGGAATAGTCAGAACCGCTGAGTCGCCCACATTGAGATGGTCATAGGCGCTGTCGGTTGGATCAAAACTGTAAGTACCATTGGCATCGATGTTAAATCCTGCCGGGGCACTACTACCTGCCGAGATGGAGAAAGCCGCTGTGGCGCCATCATCGAGATCTGTTGAGGTCAATTGACCACTGATAGAGGCCGCACCTTCATCGATCGATGAAGTAACATCTGCACCGGCTACGGGCGCATCGTTGGTACCTCTGACGGTGATCTGGATCTGCGCTGTATCCGTACCGCCTTGGTCATCAGTGGCCGTAACTGGAATGGTCAGTACGGTCGAATCACCCACATTCAGGTGATCGTAAGCTGAATCTGTTGGATCAAAGCTATAACTTCCATCGTCACCGAGGCTAAAACCCGCCGGCGCACTACTTCCCGCTGAGATAGAGAAAGCCGCTGTGGCACTATCATCCAGATCGGTCGAGATCAGCTGGCCACTGATAGAGGCAGAACCTTCATCAAGTGAACTTGAAACATCCGCACCGGCCACCGGCGCATCATTGGTGCCACGAACCGTGATCTGGATCTGTGTGGTATCTGTTGCACCCTGATCATCGGTCACGGTCACAGGAATGGTCAGAACCGCTGAGTCACCAACTCCCAGGTGTTCATAGGCTGTATCCGCAGGGTCAAAACTATAGGCACCATTGGCATCCAGACTAAACCCTGCAGGCGCACTGCTGCCATCGGAGATAGAGAAGGCTGCTGTTGCTCCATCATCCAGATCTGTTGAGGTCAGCTGGCCACTGATAGAGGCCGCACCTTCATCAATCGTTGAAGTAACGTCTGCACCGGCCACCGGCGCATCATTGGTGCCACGAACCGTGATCTGGATCTGTGTGGTATCTGTTGCACCCTGATCATCGGTCACCGTAACCGGGATGGTCAGGACCGCTGAGTCACCGACTCCCAAATGTTCGTAGGCTGTATCTGCAGGATCAAAACTGTAGGCACCGTTGGCATCGAGGCTGAAACCAGCTGGCGCTGAACTGCCTTCACTGATAGTAAAAGCCGCTGTCGCACCATCATCCAGATCCGTTGAGGTCAGCTGGCCACTGATAGAGGCAGAATCTTCATCAAGTGAACTTGAAACATCAGCCCCGGCAACCGGTGCATCATTGGTACCTTGGACTGTAATCTGAATCTGAGCTATATCCGTACCACCCTGATCATCGGTCACAGTAACGGGAATAGTCAGAACCGCTGAGTCGCCCACATTGAGATGGTCATAGGCGCTGTCGGTTGGATCAAAACTGTAAGTACCATTGGCATCGAGGTTAAACCCTGCCGGGGCACTACTACCTGCCGAGATGGAGAAAGCCGCTGTGGCGCCATCATCGAGATCTGTTGAGGTCAATTGACCACTGATAGAAGCGGCACCTTCGTCAAGTAATGTCGTGACATCCGCACCGGCAACCGGTGCATCATTGGTACCCCTAACCGTGATCTGGATCTGCGCAGTATCTGTCACACCCTGATCATCGGTCACCGCAACCGGGATGGTCAGTACAGCCGAATCACCCACTTTAAGGTGATCATAGGCAGAATCTGTCGTATCAAAACTATAGCTACCATTACTATTTAGATTGAAACCCGCTGGGGCACTGCCTCCATCAGAGATGGCAAAGCTCAGCAGAGCACCTGCATCCTGATCTGTGGCAATCACATTGCCCTGTAGACTACCTGCCCCTTCATCGGTTGAGAGATCAATATCACCCTCTATGACTGGAGCATCGTTGATATCATTGACTTCAAGGGTAAATGTCCGGGTAAACTGATTCCCGGCATCATCGCTTACCGAGAGGGTAATCTGGTGGCTCTGGGCCTGTTCAAAATCAACCTGCGCATCTGCCTTGAGGATCAGTTGGTCACCATCAAGTTCAAACAGACCGGATGGGTCATTGGTAATCTCATAGGTAAGCGTATCCAGAATATTTGCATCGTGGCCAGTTAAGGTTGCAATAACCATTCCTGGCTCGAGGCTCTCATCAAAACTGACACTGGATAACTCCAAAGAATCCGGGGCAAGCTGTAACGCCTCTTCTGAAGTTGGCTGTTTTATTGCAGCCTCATCCCCTTCTCCGGCAATAACAACCTCTTCATCAGCAGACCCACGGGAAGCCACCTCAGGTTCAGCTGGTCTGTTATCGAGCTGGGACACACCACCCACAGAGCTTGTTCGACCAGCGGGAAGGTCTGTCTCTTCGGTTGCGCCTGGTTGTTGTCTGAGAGAGTTGGGGGTTACAAGTCTGTCATCATCTGAAGGAGCATCCTCAACAGATGCTCCTTCCAAGTCGAGCACTGATAGCTCATCGATTGGGCCTACACTTTCAGCCTCCCCTGCATGGTCAAAGGTCGGCAATACTGTTTCTACCGGAACAATCTCAGCTTCTGGATCAGTCTCATCCACGCCTTTGGGCAATCTATCTTCACCCCGGCTACCCTGCTGGATATTCTGTCTGAACAGCTCCTCTTCATTCCTTACTTCAGCAGATTTTCCCGGCGCTTCAGCCTTGCCCTGTTGCTGCTCTTCCGGCGTGGCATCCTTGTCGAACAGATCCTTTATCGCACGTTCCCGGACCTGTTCTGGAGAGTCATTTTTTATATCGTTCATAGTTTGACCTGCCCTTACGAGCTGACTTGACCTGAACCCTGTATCGACACCCTATTATTTAACTTTAACTAACAAGATGAATTAACAGATTAAAATATGATTAAAGTTCTCAAGTTTAATGACGCTACGTTTAATGAACTGAATTCATATTAAAGTCCAAAGGTCACCATGCGTCGCAAAAGTTCCAACATCTTCTCCCACCACCGCTTTAAAACACCAGGAACCTGGCGCAAGCCTGTAGTTTTGCTCGCATCTCTGGGGATCAACATTCTGGCGCTGATGATGCCGATGGTCATATTACAGGTATATGACCGGATCACTCCCAATCAGGCCACCCAGACCTTTATGTTTCTTATTGCCGGCATGATCGGCGTGGTGGTGATCGATACGGCCCTGAAGATCTTTCGCTCGATGATTCTCAGCTGGGAAGGCGCCCGCTTTGACCACAGGGAAAGTCTCAAGGCGATGAACAAAATTCTCGATTCTGATACCCAGGCCTTCGAGGAAAAGCCATCCGGTTACTATCTCGACAAGATGCAGGCCCTTGAACAGGTTCAGGAATTCTACTCAGGACAGTCGGTTCTGCTGATGATGGATTTCCCTTTTGTGGTGATCTTTCTGGTGCTGATCTGGATCATTGCCGGCCCGCTTATCTTTATTCCTATCACCCTTCTACTGATCTTTCTCATCATCTCCATCTGGACCGGACGCCATCTCCATGAGGCCCTTGAAACCCGCTCCACCGTGGAGGACAGACGCCAAAATTTCATCATCGAAACCCTGCAGGGCATACACACCATCAAGTCGATGGCGATGGAGGCCTTCATGTTGCGTCGCTACGAAAAGCTGCAGACCCAGTCTGCTGCCAGTGTCTTTGAACTGAGCCGCATCAACAGTGTCGTCCAGGGCATTGGCGCTACCTTCTCACAACTGGCAGTAGCTTCATTTGTCAGCATCGGCAGTCTGTTTGTCATCAGCGGAGAGTTAACCATGGGTGCCCTGGCAGCTGGCACCATGCTCTCCAGCCGGGTACTTCAACCCGGTCTCAAAGCGATGGGATTCTGGACGCAGTTTCAGTCCGTCAAACTGTCGATGAAAAAAATCACCGAACTCTTCGCCCTGGAACAGGAGCAACACGGGAGCCTCATCGCTGATAAAGGCATTGCCGGTTGTCTTGAACTGGACAACATCCACTTTAAGTATGCGTCAACTGACCAGCCCCTGCTTAACGGTGTTTCACTGAAAATCGAGCCGGGTCAGGCCATCGGCATCACGGGTAACAACGGCGCAGGAAAATCGACCCTCGTCGGCCTGCTGTCAGGTTTTCTGCAACCCCAACATGGTCGCATACTGCTGGATGGCCGCGATATCAACGACTACCAACTTGAGTTCCTTCGCGCACAGATCGGCATAGTGCCCCAGCACGGCATACTCTTTGAAGGCACCATCCTCGAGAACATGACCCTCTATCGGGAGGGAGCAGCCATCGACCATGCCATCGAGCTATCAGATGAATTGGGACTGGGGGAGATCCTCTCCCGGTTACCGGACGGCCTCGACACCCACGTCGGCGGTGCGGCAGTCGATATACTCTCAGAAGGAGTCCGACAGAAAATCATTATGGTCCGCTCACTGGTGGGTCACCCCTCGGTGATGTTCTTCGATGATGCCAATGCCAATTTTGATATCAAAAACGACAATAAATTTCTCAAGATAGTTAAACGCCTCAAAGGCAGTCGCACCCTGGTGATTGTCTCTCACCGCCCCTCATTTCTTCGTATCTGTGACAGACATTTCAATCTTGAGGGCGGTCAGCTGATCGAGACCACAGGAAACATCACAACTCCACGGAGAAATACCCCACAAAACCAAACTGCACAGGCAGCAACCACATGAATATGGCCACTACACAGACACTCGGTGAGGCCAATAGCAAAAGACCTTCTGTGGTTTCCGAGGCACTTGCCGAAGCCCTGCGCAGTGACCAGGCAGAAGAGTTCAGTGCAGCCTCCCCCTACGCCGCCTGTTTGATGCCTCTGTTAAAAATGTTGGGCTGGCACAACTATGCAAGAGAACTGGTCGAGTCACTGCCCCACTTCGCAGAGCAGTTCGACCTGATTGACCTGCGCAATGTTCTTATCTCACTGGGCTACGAAAGCGCACCTCTCAAAACCCGCATTATTGACCTGAAGGAAGAGCTCTACCCCTGTCTGTTCATCTCCCAATCAGGCGAAATCTACGTACTCAACAAACGAACGGATTACGTAGTCGAATATTTCGATTCACGGCACCAGAAAAATGTTTGTGAAGACATATTTCATCTCAAAGGAACCGCTTACGTCTTTACCGACACCCATCCAACCCACGGTGTTTCAAATTCCGGGGTGGTTCAAGGCGACTGGTTCGCCAATCTACTGCAACGATTCAGACAGATGATCATCCATCTGCTCGGTATGACCTTTATCGTCAATCTGGTCGCCCTGGCTGTACCCCTCTTCATCATGATGATCTACGACAAGGTGATTGCGGCAAAATCCCCAGACACCTTGCCCTACCTGGTCTCAGGGGTTGCCATACTGCTTCTGTCTGATCTCGTCCTGCGCATGCTGCGTTCACGCCTGATCGGCAGAGTGGCAGGCCGCCTCGACTATTTGATCGGGGTAGAGACCTTCAAGCAGATGATCCTGTTGCCCCCTCTATTTACTGAACGCTCCACCGTTGCCGCCCAACTGTCACGACTCAAGCAGTTTGACTCAGTACGTAACTTTTTCACTGGCCCCAACGCAGCGATTGTTCTGGAGTTGCCCTTTGTCGTGCTGTTCATCCTGGTGATCGCGCTCCTGGCTGGTTACATCGCTTTGATCCCACTTGTGATGGTCCTGGCCTTTCTGCTACTCGGTTTTCTCTGGATGCCGTCACTGAACCAAAAAATCCTGCGCTCTGGCAAGGCCCGCACCGACAAACAACGCATCCTCATACAGACCCTCAATGGCCGCGAGGAGATCAAGGCCATTGGTGGCGAGACAGTCTGGTGGGAACGTTTCCGGGAAGTCTCAGGGGAGGCGGTTATGAGTAACTACCAGACCCTGGTCTCCACCGGCGTCATGAGTAGCATCGCTCAAGGATTGATGACCCTCTCCGGCCTTGCAGTTATCGCGGCAGGTACCGCATCGGTGATTGCCGGAACCATGACGATAGGCGCACTGATCGCCACTATGGCATTGGTCTGGCGGGTACTCTCCCCTCTGCAGAGTGCCTTTCTCTCCTTTTCAAAGTTTCAGCAAACCCTGAAAGCCATCCAACAGATAAACCAGTTGATGCGACTCAAGGTTGAGCGCCATACCGGTAAATCAGGGCTGATGCTGGCCAATATGCAGGGCTATCTGAATATCGAGAGGGTCAGTTTTCGCTATGGTCCCGATATGGATCCGGCGCTGCTCGGCGTCTCATTCAACGCCCAACCAGGTGAGATGGTCGCCATTGTCGGCAATACAGGATCAGGTAAGTCCAGCCTGCTAAAACTGGTTGCCGGCATGTATCGCCCCCAAGGCGGATCCATCTCCATAGACTCTCTCGATATGCGTCAACTCAATGCCATGGATCTGCGCCGGGCAATCGCCTATGTGCCCCAGGAAACAAAACTCTTCCGCGGCACCATCGCCCAGAACATGCGTCTCAACAACGGCCTGGCCACAGATGAAGATCTCTTTGCTGCGGCGCGTGAAGCAGGCGTCTATGAAGAGATCATGAATCTGCCAGAGGGTTTTGAAACACGGGTTGGTGACAGCACCACCGATCGTATGCCACCTGGGTTTCTTCGTTCACTCTCCATGGCCCGGGCCTTCGTCAGCCCCGCCCGCATCCTGCTGCTCGATGAGCCGGGCGCATCCCTGGATGACGAGAGCGACAGACGCTTCATGGAACAGATAAAACAACTCAAGGGCAAAAAAACCATCATCATGGTCAGCCATCGCCCAAGCCATATTCGGCTGGCTGACAAAGTCGTATTGCTGGAGAAAGGATCAGTAGAGTTCATCGGCCCCGCCGATCAGGCGGTAGAAAAATTACTGGAGGCGGCTCAATGAAAGAGGACAGTTATATTTTCGGTACATCAGGTGCATCAGGCATTCCACGGGCCAGAGCCAGATTCCTCGCCCAGGCCATTCAGCTTGAGGAGCATCCCCCCTCTGCCATCATCCGGGCCAGTATCTATTTCATGATATTGATACTCATCGCAGCCATCATCTGGGCCTGGTCGACAAAAATCAGTGAGGTCACCATCGCCATCGGCGAAGTGGTTCCCGCCGGATTGATCCACGACGTACAGCATCTTGAGGGAGGCATCGTCAAACAGATCAAGGTTCGCAATGGTGACCAAATCAAATCAGGCGACCTGCTCCTGCAGTTCTCTCCTCCAGCACTGCAGTCTGAACATGAGCAGACACTGATCCGCAAGACTGCCCTGGAACTGGAAGCAGAACGGCTGCAGGCATTGATTGAGCATCGTCCACCCCAATTCACTCATCAGGACGACAGATACCTCAACCTCGCCTCCAAGCAACAGGCGATCTATCTTGCTCAATTGGATAGTCAGGAGAACGAACTCAAGGTCGTCGAGGCACAGATCCGTCAGCGTCACACCGAGCTGACACGCCAACAGCATCAGGCGGAATCCATCGAAAAGGAGCTCAGTCTGCTGGAAGAACAGGTCAAGATCCGCTCCCAATTGACCAAGGATCAGATCGTTGCCCGCACAGAACTGCTCTCTACCCAGTCTCGGCTGGCAGAAGCAGAGAGTGAGCGTCGCACCATCTACGACAGCGTTATCGTCGCCAGGTCTGCCTGGCAGGAGGCCAAACAACGTCGACTGGAACTGCTCTCCCGGTTTAACAAAGAGTCAGAACTGAAGGCCGGTGAAGTCGCCGCTGAACTGGCAGAGGTCAATCAGGCACTGATCCGACTGCAGGATCGTGTTACCCGTCTCGATGTTCACGCTCCGGTGGACGGCATTGTTCAGGGACTCTCCATCACTCGCATCAACGCCGTGGTCGAGCCAGGCCAGGTCATCATGCAGATCGTGCCCATCGATGATGAACTGATCGTCGAGGCACGCATCTCACCCCAGGAGATCGGCCATATCCATCCGGGGCAGCAGGCTGAGGTCAAGATCGACAGTTACGATTCAGCCAGATTCGGTAGCGTACAGGGCAAGATCAAACAGATATCTGCCTCAACCTACCTGGATGAAAATCGTGAGCCCTACTACCGAGCAGAGATCGAACTGGAAAAAAGCTGGGTGGGTGAGCAGCTCGCACAGATGCGAATCATCCCCGGCATGACGGTACAGGCCAACGTCATGACCGGCTCAAAAACCATTCTCGACTATATGCTGAAACCCATCTCCAGAGGTTTCGACAGCGCCTTTCGTGAGCGTTGATTGACGTATCAGATAGGGGCAAGGCATGTCTTGCCCCCGCATTATAAAAAAACCAAAAGATTCATGATTGATTTCGCTCAAGTTTTTCCCCAAAGAGACGAAATAGAGATTTAACCGCCCAGGGAATGCCTGATTGAAGTATTTCAGCCAGGGCTAAAACAACGTGCCCTTCCCGAAAACTCATATCACACACTATCACGCCGCCACCCGTTCATAATGGTGATGTAAACTACCGACTTCCGGAAATTGCACAACCTTTCCAAGTTCTGGCGGCTGCACTGAT